>CAZGWK010000004.1:25867-102417 GCA_964529285.1 uncultured Actinomycetota bacterium | reverse complement strand
AATGGTTTTCAAGACCATCGCAATAGTCCGCTCTGCCACCCCTCCGTGGTTCATTTTAAAGGCGAGGATAGCTTTAGTAAATCGAATGGTTGATCAACATGCCCAGGTTTTTTCTTTGCGCCTAATGCAGGGAGATGGCCTCCATGCCGTGCATGTAGGGACGCAGCGCTTCGGGTACCGCCACGCTGCCGTCCTCCTGCTGGTAGTTCTCCAGGATGGCGGCTACCGTGCGCCCGATGGCCACCCCCGAGCCGTTGAGGGTGTGGACGTGTCGCGACTTGCCCTTCTTCGCCGGCCGGAAGCGGATGTTGCCCCGGCGGGCCTGGAAATCGGTGAAGTTCGAGCAGGAGGAGATCTCCTTGTAATCCGCGTAGGAAGGCAGCCACACCTCCAGGTCGTAGCACTTGGCGGCCGAGAAGGAGAGGTCGCCGGTGGCGAGGACTACCACGCGGTAGGGCAAACCCAGGCGCTTGAGCACGTCCTCGGCATCGGCGGTAAGCTTCTCGAGCTCGTCGAAGGAGGTGTCGGGGTGTACGAACTTCACCATCTCCACCTTGTTGAACTGGTGCTGGCGGATGAGTCCCTTGGTGTCCTTGCCGTACGAGCCCGCCTCGCGGCGGAAGCAGGGGGTGTAGGCGCAGCAATAGATGGGCAGGTCCTCCTCCGCAAGCGTCTCGTCGCGGTAGATGTTCGTCACCGGCACCTCGGCGGTGGGTATGAGGTAAAGCACGTCGTCCCTGCATACGTACATATCGTCCTTAAGCTTGGGGAGCTGCCCGGTGGTGAACATGCTCTCCTCGTTGGTGAGGATAGGGGGGAAAACCTCGGTGTAGCCGTGCTCGCGGGTGTGCAGGTCGAGCATGAAATTGACCAGCGCCCTCTCCAGCAAGGCGCCCGCCCCCTTGAGCAGCGTGAAGCGCGATTCGGCTATCTTGACCCCGCGCTGGAAATCCAGGATGTCCAGCTGCTCACCCAGCTCCCAGTGGGGGAAGGGCTGGAAGGCGAACTCGGGTGGTTCCCCCCAGCGGCGCACCTCCTGGTTGAAGGTCTCGTCCAGCCCCACGGGAACGGATTCGTGGGGGATGTTAGGTATCCAGATCAGTATCTCGTGCATGCGCCCGTCCAGTCCGTCTACCTCGGACTCCAGGGCTTTTATTTCCTCGCTCAGCGCGCCCATCTCCTCGCGCAGGGCGCCGGCATCCTTACCGCTTCTTACGAGCTCGCCTATCTCCTTGTTGCCCTGCTTGTGGCGCGCGCGTTTTTCCTCCAGCTGCGTGAGCAGTGAGCGGCGGTCGTGGTCCAGCTCCAACAGCTCGTCCAGAGATATATCGAGCCCGCGGTCCTGCGCGGCTTTGCGTACCGCGTCCGCGTGATCCCTTATGAACCTCAGCTCAAGCATCCTCGCTCTCCTCTGCGTACGCGGGATAAGACCCCAGGAGCTTCACCCGGGGCAGCTTGCACACCAGGCATTTCATCGCCGATGCCACTCCCTCGTCCTCCTCGTGGCCCTCGCAATCGATGAAGAAGCAGTACTCGCCCAGCACCTCTTTGGTGGGGCGCGATTCTATCTTGGTCAGGTTTATGTAACGGTAGGCGAACTCCTGCAGTATCTGCAGGAGCATTCCCGGACGGTCCTGGAAGATGAAGCATACCATGGAGGTCTTGTCGCTGCCGGTGGGGGGCATCTTTTCCCTGCCCAACAGGACGAAGCGGGTGCTGTTTCCGGAGTGGTCCTCTATGCCTTCGCGCAGCACCTCCAGCCCGTACAGTTCCGCCGCCAGCCTGCTGCCCAGGGCGGCAGCCGGCTCTTCCGACCGCGCCGCTCGCATCGCCGCCTCGGAAGTGCTGTTGGCCGCCTCCACCTCCACGCCCGGCAGCAGTTCCGCCAGGTGCCTGCGGCACTGCGCCGCCGCCTGGGGGTGCGAGATCACCTTCTTCACGGCGTCCAGGCCCGTGCCGTCCCGGGCAAGGAGGTAGTGTCTTACCCCGCATACCTTCTCGCCCTGGATGAGCACCCCGTCCCCGAAAGCCAGGCTGTCCAGGGTGGCGTTCACGGACCCCTCGATGGAGTTCTCGATGGGCACCACGGCCTTGTCCGTCACCCCGTCCTCCACGGCGAGGATGGTTTCCTCCACGGTGGGGAAAGGGATAGCCTCCTCGTAGTCAAGACCGCGCCAGTTCTGCAGCGCCTCCTCGGTGAAGGTGCCCGGCGGCCCCAGGTACGAAACGCTGCGGCAGCTGAAGGGCGAGGTCAGATCACCCAAGAACCGTCCTCCTCCCTGGAGGAGATGCCGCCCTCATCCGGCGAAGCCTGCATGTCGTATGGCTTTGCCCGTCCCTTCCTGGAACGGATGAGTGGGGGCTTCACGCTCAGCGCTCTGTGCAGGGACTCGGCTTCCTCCCGCGAGAGTACGTGAGCCGAGTTCCCGGCACGCACCGCCTTGGCGTAGGTACGGTTCTCGTTGCGGCCGTATATGGATGTGAATATGACGCCGTCGCCGTTCTCGTCCAGCATGGTAACGGAGTAGCTCAGCTTGCCGCCCATATCATCGAAAGCATCGTAACGAACGACGGAGATGCGCTGCAGCGTGCCCGCGAGGACTTCGGTAAGGTAGTCCTTCTGCGCTGCCTGTTCGTCCAGCAGGGTGTAGATGTCCTCTATCTGAACTGCTTGGGAGGCTACCTTGTCCACCAGGCTGCTGCCCTCCACGCCTCGCTTGAGAATGGTCACGTTGCGGCGCATGAGTGAAAGTTGGCGAAAGAGAACGAAGATGCCCGCTACGAGCAGCGCGTCCACCAAGAACAACAGGGTTATGAGCACGCCGGCATTGTCTCTCAAGGTATCCATTTCGGGAGTGATGCCTCCTTTCAAAGAAGAGGATACCACACTCGAAAGCCGTAATGGGGTCAGCCCCGGACATGGGACATTATACGCAAACAAGACCGATCAGGACCCGGGTCGATGTCTCGGGCCTGATGCCACGCATGGCTCTTTTGCTTTACCGCGTTTGTCCCATTTCCGGGGCTGACCCCATGATCGGGACAGAAATGTCCCATGTCCGGGGCTGACCCCATGGGTGATATACTCATATAAAATCGAGGTGTGGCCATGGACGGTTCCATTGAGGGCAAACTGCGGAGGCTGCGGGAAACAGCCTCTTCCTTCCCTTCGGCGCTGGTGGCATACAGCGGCGGGGTGGATTCCACTCTCCTGGCCCACCAGGTCCGCGAGGCACTGGGAGACCGCATGAAAGCGGTGGTATTAGACTCACCCCTGCTCCCCCCGCGGGAACTGGAGCGGGCCGTTTCCATCGCCGGGTATGTGGGATTTCCGCTGCAAGTCGTCGAGGCAGACGAGCTCTCCCTTTCCGGATTCGAGAACAATCCCCCCGACCGCTGCTATGTCTGCAAGATATTCCGCCTGCGCCTCCTGCAGGACATGGCCGCGCGGGAGGGGTGGGAGGCCGTCCTCGAGGGCTCCAACCTGGATGACGCGGGAGCCCACCGCCCGGGGCGGCGGGCATCGGCCGAACTGGGTGTATCCAGCCCTCTCGAAGAGGCCGGGCTAAGCAAGGACGATATCCGCAAGCTGGCAAGGGAAGCGGGCCTTCCCAACTGGGACGCACCCTCGCGGCCCTGTCTGGCCACGCGCTTTCCCTACGGCATGGCCTTGGAGCGAGGGCTTATCCGCAGGGTGGACGCCGCGGAAGAAGCGCTGGAGGGCCTGGGGCTGCGCCAGGTGAGGGTAAGGCTGCACGACCCCCGCACTGCCCGCATCGAGGCTGCTGCGGAAGAGTTGAAGGTGTTCGAGGGGAAGGACAAGCGCGAGTCGGCGGTGAAGAAGTTGCGGGGCCTGGGTTTCCGGCGCATAATGCTAGACCTGGAGGGTTATCGCAGCGGCAGCATGGACGGGAGCGGCCCCGCAGGCAGATGTCGTACCCTGTACGACGACGGAGAGGGTACGCGGGGGGGCAGGGGTTGAGGAGAGACATGAAGACCCTTTATCTTGACGCCTTCGCCGGGATAAGCGGCGACATGATGCTCGGCGCACTGGCCGACCTGGGCGTTCCCCTGGAGGCGTACCGCTCGGTGGCCTCCAAGCTGGGACTCAGCGAGGTGGAGGTGAGCGCCAACCGGACCGAGCGCAAGAGCATCGGCGCCGTCAAGGTCCATGTCAGGGCGCCGGAGCGCGGGGTGGTCAGGACTTATGCCCACATCAAGAGCCTCATCGAGGCAAGCAGCCTGCCCGGGGGCGTAAAGGAGAAGAGCCAGCTCATCTTCGCCCTCATCGCCGAGGCGGAAAGCCGCATCCACTCGCGCAGTATCGACCAGGTCCACTTCCACGAACTGGGGAGCGCGGACACCCTGGTGGACGTGGTGGGTACGGCGGTGGGGCTCGAGCATCTCGGCGTGGAGGAACTGCTCTGTTCGCCACTGCCCATGGGCACGGGCATGATCAAGACCCACCACGGCATACTGCCCGTACCCGCTCCCGCCGTGGTAGAGATATTGAAGGACGTGCCGGTATATTCCAGCGGCATCCCCACGGAACTCGTCACGCCCACCGGCGCGGCCATCGCGGCGGCGCTCGCGGCAGAATTCTGCCTGCTCCCGCCCATGCGCATTCAGTCCATCGGCTACGGTGCCGGCGACAGGGACCTGGAGATACCCAACCTCCTGCGGGCGTTCCTGGGAGAGCGTGAGGGCGCCGTGCGGGGCCGCTCCAGGGAGCGTCGCCTGGTATTATCTACCAATATTGACGACATGAACCCCGAGCTGTATCCCTACGTGGTTGAGAAGCTTTTCGAGGCGGGCGCCGAGGACGTGTGGCTCTATCCCATCCAGATGAAGAAGTCACGCCCCGCGGTCACCCTGAAGGTACTCGCTCCGCCCGCGCGGGAGGAAGAGATAAAAGAGGTCGTTTTCGCCGAGACCAAGACGCTGGGCATGCGCATCTCGGAAGTCGACAAGGAGTACCTGGACCGCGAGATCGTCCAGGTGGAGACGCCCTACGGCCGCCTGCGCGTGAAACTTGCCCGGCAGGAGGGCAAACAGGTGAACATCGCTCCCGAATACGAGGACTGCCGCAAGGCCGCGGTGACTTCGGGCGTCCCGCTCAAGGACGTCTATGCAGCCGCCGAGGAGGCGGCACGCGACCTGCTGGCGCAGCGCAGGGGGGAAGAGCGGGAAAAACCGCAATGACCAGGATGCTCACAGTCTGGAGGAGGTAATCGCAGCATGTACGTGGGAGTCATAGGCGGCCAGTTCTGCAGCGAGGAAGAGGAGCGCCTGGCTTTCGAAGTGGGGAGCCGTCTGGCGCAAAACGGCGCGATAATCATATGCGGCGGTCTGGGCGGGGTCATGGAAGCCGCGTGCCGGGGAGCCAAAGAGGAGGGCGGGACCACCATCGGCGTACTGCCCGGCCCTTTCCGCGGCGACGCCAATCCCTTCGTGGATTACGCGCTCGCAACGGACATGGGACAGGCGCGCAACGCTATAATCGTACGCACGGCGGACGCGGTCATCGCGGTGGGGGGCGAATACGGAACGCTCTCAGAGATCGCCATGGCACTCAAGATGGGCAAGAGGGTGGTAGCCCTCTCCAGCTGGGATATCGCCAGCAAGGGCGTACCCGACGAAAGGATCGTACGCTGCGAGGAACCGGCGCAGGCCGTAGAGGCCATCGTGAGCTCACCCCGCTAGCCGTTAACAGACCGGCTGCGGGATGGTCTGCGAGGCATGGGGCATGAGCAGGACTTTGCCGCCAGGAGCCGTATCCATGGCATCTCGCAGGGCCTCGCTTATGCTCGCATGGGGAACGATGCCGATGCGGCTCACCACCTCCGGATCGAGGCTCGAGACCAGCATCACTTTTTTCGCCTGGCGGTGAAGCAGCGCCGCCCGGAAGACCACGAAACCCGAAACGGTGAAAGCGCGCCGCAGCTCTGCCTCGATCTCGTCCGCTCCCCCCAGGTCGAACCAGTGGTGGAATTCGTAGGGCCCCAGGCCGTCCGTGCACTCCCCCACCATGATCAGGACCCCATCGCCGTCTTCGCGCAGGGCCGCCCGCGCGTTGGCGTTCGATTGGAATGCCTGGTAGAAGGTGAGGTCCATGGGGAAACCGCCCCGCGAGGCCACCACGATGTCGCCCCTGGCGGGGGTCTCCACCCGGAAGGCCTCTGAGACGAAAGCGCATCCCTTTTGGTGGGCGCGCACCAGGTCGCCCGCGAAGACCCCCAGGAACTCTCCCTCCTCGCTCAGGGCGAAGTTGACGATAAAGCGCGGTCCGAGCAGGCGCGCCGCGGCCAGCATGTCCTCGTGCACCGGGTTGCCGGCGAGCACGCCGGGGCGGGCCATGGGATGGGTTCCGCCGCCGGGCTCGTCGCTCAATGCACGGCTGTGGTTAGCCAGGATGGTGGAGAGGCCGGATATGCCCGGCAGCACCGCTTTGCGCCCTCCCCCGTAACCGGCGAAGGTATGGGGCACGACGGCCCCGGTAAGGATGACGTGATCGGCCGCTGCCGCGTAGCGGTTGACCCAGACCGGGGTCCCGTAGGGCGTCTTTCCCAGGTAATGCAGCACGGCCGGGTCTCCGCATTCGTGGTTGACTATGCGGATATCGTGGGGGAAATCGTCGCCGACGATCGCCTTTATCCCATCGTAGCCGGGTTTGCCGTGGGTGCCGTTGGCGATGACCACGGTAATGTCGCGGTTGGCGATGCCCGCCCGATTGAGGGCTTGCGCTACCAGGGGCAGCCAGCGGCGTGACTGCACCCAGAGGCGGTGGAAATCAGGGCAGGCTATGGCTACCGAATCGCCGGGCTGGACCAGCTCCGCCAGCGGCAGAGAGCCGATGGGGTCCTGCAACGCCTCCTCCAGGGCTTCCCGCAGGTCGGGCAGGGGCTCTACCGCCACGCCCTCCAGCGAGCCCAGATAGAGGTGATCCGGGACCTCGAACTCCTGTTCTCCTTTGCCGAATCCCCACGTGAACTTCATGCTTTTTACTGTAGCAGAAACAAGCCGCTGCAGCCTTAATGAACAACTCGGTTCGTTCTTTTCCGACCCCAGGTGACCGAAAAACGAAGCTATGACCCCTGTCATTTAAAGTAGCCCACACATCAACACAATGGGGTCAGGTCTCAAATGTTGACCTTTTCTTCGAAGAAACCAATGATGCAGTGATGCTGCAATTATAGAATCAACATATAAGGTCAACATTTGAGACCTGACCCCAAGTTGTTGCTCCCTCTCTAACCATAATATAAGCCGGAAAGCAGAGCGTTTTGGCGGCGGCAAAAGGCTCAAGAAAGGTCCTCCTCCAGCAGCCTAAGCAGAAGGACCGCGGCCGATTTGTTAAGGGGTTCGTTGCCGCTGCCGCACTTTGGAGAGTGGATGCAGGAGGGGCACCCTTCCATGCAGGAGCAGCTCTGCACCATCTCCCGGGTGGACCCGAGATGCGGGACCGCCAGCTCGAAACCGCGGGCCGCGATACCCACTCCGCCGGGATAGGCGTCGTAGATGAAGACGGTGGCGTGGCCGGTGTCCCCGTGGAAGGCGGTGGACATGCCCCCGATGTCCCAACGGTCGCACATGGCGAAGAGGGGCAGCATGGCGATGGTTGCGTGTTCCATGGCGTGCAGGCCGCCCGCGAGGCCGTACTCTTCGAGGTCCAGCGCCGCCAGGCGCTGCAGTGGGAACGTGTACCAGAGAGCGCGGGTCTTCAATACCTGCGTGGGCAGGTCGAGCCCCAGGGTCTCGAGGATCTCGTGGGTCAGCAGGCGCCGCCTCTGGTATGCGTACACCTTCGTGGACACCTCCACCTCGCCGTAATGCATGGAGCATGCCTGCGGGCCCGGGTCGCGCCGCATCTCTTCAGAGAGCACGCAGACGTCGGTGTTGTCCATGGGGTTGGTGTAGAAATCGAGGTCCTCGTCGCGCACCAGGGCAACCTTGCGCTCCAGGTCCAGCTGCTCGACCAGGTAGGACTCACCCTGGTGGAGGTAGACCGCTCCCGGATGGACGTGAAAGAAGCAGTTAGCCTCCTCCGCCGTCCCCAGCAGGCCACCCGTGTCCGCCTCGACGATGCTGACCAGCGAGCCGGAAGCGGAGCGCAGGTTCACCTCCTGGGCGGGCGAGCTCAGGCCCGCATAATACCACAGGTTGCCTTTCTTCCCCAGCACCTCGTCACGCTTGAGCTCCTCCAGGATGCGCCACATGCCCTCACCGTAGTATTCCTCGTCAACTTCCCTCAGCGGCAGCTCGTAGGCCGCGCATGCCAGGTGGGCTCCGAGTATGCGCCGGTTGCGAAGGTCTATCACCGCTTCCTCGCAGGGGGCGCCGAAGAGGAAGTCCGGGTGGCGCATGAGGTACTGGTCCAGGGGGTCGTCCGCCCCCACGAGCATAGCCAGGGACTCCCCCTGCCTGCGTCCCGCCCTCCCCGCCTGCTGCCAGGTGCTGGCGATGGTGCCGGGATATCCGTTCATGATGCATGCCTCCAGCTCCCCGACATCGACTCCCAGCTCCAGGGCATTAGTGGTGGCCACCGCCAGCAGATCTCCGGCGAAGAGCCGCCGTTCTATCTCCCTGCGCTGCTGCGGCAGGTAGCCCCCCCGGTAGGAAGCCAGCCGTTCCGCCAGCTCTCTCTCGCTGGAGTCCAGGATACGCTGCACGTACCCGTAGATAAGCTCCGCCGCCTTGCGCGAGCGCGAAAAGGCGATCGTGCGCACCCCGAGCCGCATGAGGCGGGAGAGCAGCTGTGCCGTCTCGAGGTTGGAGGAGCGGTGGATCTCGCCGCCCTCCATGCTCAGGATATCCGGAGGGTTCCAGAGCGCGAACACCTTCCTTCCCCGGGGCGAATAGTCGTCCTCTACGCCATCGACCTCCAGCCCCGCCAGCCTGCCGGCATGCTGGCCCGGATTGGCGATGGTGGCACTGGTGAAGAAGAACTGCGGGTGGGAGCCGTAGAGCGCGGCGATGCGCCGCAACCGCCTTATCACCTGGGCCACGTGGGAGCCGAAGACCCCCCGGGCCACGTGGGCTTCGTCAACCACCACGTAGCGCAGGTGGCTCAAGAAGCCTCTCCACAGGCGGTGATTGGGGAGGATACCGAAATGCAGCATGTCCGGGTTGGAGAGCACGATCTGCGCCTCGCGCCTTATCCAGCTCCTGAGTTCCGTTGGGGTATCGCCGTCGTAGGTCGCGGAGCGGACCTCGCTTCCCTGCAGCTCCTTCAGGCTGCGCAGCTGGTCCTGGGCCAGGGCCTTGGTGGGAAAGAGATAGAGAGCGCGCGACGGCGGGTTCCGCAGTATCTCCTCGTAAACCGGCAGGTGGTAGCAGAGGCTCTTACCGCTGGCGGTTCCCGTCGATATCACCACGTGGCGGCCCTCCCGCACCAGGTCGAGCGCCCTGGCCTGGTGCGGGTAAAGCCTGCTCACCCCCATGCTGCCCAGCGCCTCCACCAGGCGGGGATGCAGGTGCTGCGGCATGTCCACGTAGGATGCGGCTCGTGCGGGGATGACCTCCAGGTGGGTCATGCGCCCCGCCTCCCCCCAGCCCGCCGCTATCTCCTGCAATACCTCCTCGAAACCCGCCTTCATGTAACCTCTCCCGCCGTGCCGCGTTCCTCTCCTTGCCGCGTTCCTCGCCGCGAGCCGACTATCCCCCGCGCCCCGCTGGCCGCGGGGTAGCGCATCTGCCGCCATCCGCGCCACCGCCCACACTAGATTCTAGCGGGGAGCTGCGACACACCATTCCCGCAATCGCGTGAGGAGAGCGTTATCGCCGCCGGGCAGAGCGTTCGGGTACGAGGCCGGCCCCGGAAGCGCGGCAATGCGGCAACGTGGCGGCGAGCCGCTTAAAGGTTCCGGATAGGGGGCCTGCGGGCAAGCGTCCGGGGTGATTCCACTGCGGGACGCGGACGATGGTCCTCGTGAAGCGTGGCAGCGGGGCGTTGGTTCCGGGTCAGCGCGGCGCGGCGCTCATGCGCTCACTCTACCTTCGCGCCCTCTTTTACTTTCCCGACCCCTTCGACCACTACCCGCTCTCCCGCGTCGAGGCCGGAGACCACCTCTACCCATTCCTGCGTCCTGTCCCCCGTCTCCACGTCCCTGCGGTAGGCCTTACCGTCCTCGACCACGTAGATGTATTCGGACTCATCCTCTCGGAGCAGGGCGGTGATGGGTACGGCGATCGCGTCCGTCTTGCTGAGGACCTTTATGTCCACGGTAGCGCTATATCCCAGCCGCAGCGGGATATCCGTGCGGTCCATATGTACCACGACGGGGAAGATCGTGGTACCCGCCGAGCCGGTCTGCGACTTCACGCCTACCTGTGCCACTTCGCCGGTAAAGGTGATATCCGGGTAAGCGTCGAGGTAGATATCGACGGCCTGCCCCTCCTGTATGGCGGGAATATCCGCCTCCTCCACCTGGGCCATCACCCGCATATCCTGGAGGTCTATTATCTGGAACGCCGTCTTCCCGGCGCTCACTCTCGAACCGACCTTTAATTCGGCCCCCGCGTCCGAATCGCCTCCGAGCAGGCCGGAGATATCTCCGCCCAGGAAACCGCTGAGGGAACCCAGGCTGGAGGTGAGCGAGCCGAGCCCGCCCAGCGCCTCCGAGAGAAGGTCGCTGAGATCGAGCCCCGAGGGAGCAGCAAATACCACGTAGCCCGATACGGGCGCTATTATGTTGGGGTTCTTTGTCCCCTCCATGATACGCTGGTAGTCATAGCCCGCCGCCTCCACGCGGGCGGCGTCCGCGGCAGCCGCGGTAGAGGGGTACCCCGAATAGCCTATGCTGGGCAGCGACTGCCTCGTTGCCGCCGCCTCTATATAATCAGCCCTCTCCTCCGCCAGCAGCGATTTCAGGAACTCCTGTTTGTCCGGCGGCAGGTAAGGCACGATCACCGGCATCAGATCATAGAAATCGAGCACCAACTGGTCTATCTGCCCCTGCATCTCCACGAATATCTGCGAGGCATATTCCACCCCCTTGTAAAGAGCCGTGGAGTTGTTCCACTGACCCTCGAGGATATCGCCGATGGAAGCGCTGGTCAGATAGTCGGCCCTGGCCTGGGCGGCCTGTGCCTGCAATTCCTGTTCATCGAGAGTGGCCAGGGTGTCCCCGGCGTTGACGTAATCCCCCTCTTTCACGGGCAGCGCGGCTATCGTCCCCCCCACGGGGGGCACCACGTCCGTGGGTTCGGAGGCCTCCAGGGCGCCTACCGCCGAAGTCATCTTACTCACGTCGCTCCTGGTGATTTCCGCAACCCGCACCCCTTCGAGCGAGCCTCCGAAGCAACCCGAGCAGAGAGACACGATCAGCAGCAGGGTTAAGAAAACGGCCGTCCTTCTGGCTGTGCTCATGGCATCCTCATCCGCATTTTATGGATTCTCGTCACGTTCAACGAAAACTTCGTGCACCTTAATATATAACCGCCGGGGATAGGCGTCAATGTAACAAACTGGCAGTTTAAGGCCGCTGTCCCGGCATGGATCCAGGACCGTGCCCGTCAGAGCAGGAGAAGCGGGAGGTATGCGAGCGCTCCCCGGAGCGGCTGCGCGGCTCGGGCTGCCGCCGCGGTATCGCTGATGAAAAGGTTCCAGTTGAAGCATGCCGCGCAGAAGAAAGCGACTCCCACGGCGACGCTGAAGCAGAGCAGGAAGGTGAAAAGCCTTCCCCACCCCCGCGGAGGCGCTATGAAACCGGCCAATACGAGCAGCGCTCCCGCCCCGGTGACGAGCCAGAGGGGAGGACCCACGCCGGGATTTGCGGCGTTGCCGAAGAAGATCCCGCTGATACCCAGCGAGGGATCGACTTGTATTCCCATCTGCCGCAGCGGCAGGATAGCCTGGAAGAGCAGGTATGCCGCCGGCAGGAGGAGCAGGCAGCCGGACAGGATGAACATGGGGCCCCTTCCCGTCCTCACCGCGAGGAATACCAAGGCAAGCGCCACTCCTGCCGCTACGACCAGCCCCACGGTCAGGAACTCCGCACCCTCGTATGGAAGCAGGCCGGGCCCGCCAAGGAGGTCGGTCCGGCCCTGGGAATATGCGCCCTGGTGTGAGAACATGCTTATATCCACACCTTTTTTCCAGGAGAAAGAATCCAGGCCATAGGAAAGCGCTATCGCGATGGCGGCCGCTCCCACGGAGAACAAGGCCAGAATATCCGCGACCCCGAAGGCCTTGTCGCCGTATGCCCTGCGCGCCCTCGGAAGCTGGGCCGGGTATGCCGGCTGTGCTGCCGCTCCCGCCGCCCCTTCCTGTGTCGCGGGAGCGAGGACGGCGGTCTTCTCATGCGCAGGTCTTCCCGGCGCCGCGGCGGCCGCTTCGGGCTTCCTCCCGGTAATCACCGGCAGGGCGCTGCCGCATTCCTGGCAGAAGCTGTTGCCCTCGGGGTTGGGAGCATAACATTCAGGGCAGATCAATTTCCTCTCCCTGCTCGCCGCCGTTCCCGCTGCGATGATCGCGGCCACTTCCTGCGTGCTCTCGAGGCCGGCCGGCGACTGCGCCGGGGGCTCGGCGCGGGGAGGCGGGATGGGCGGGGCAGCCTGGGTATGCGCGGCCGGCGGCGGGGAGGCAGCAGGTCTTCGCGTTGGCGGAGAAGCCATATCGTAATCTACCTCTGGAGGTATATAGTACTCGGGCTTCGGTGGCGGGGCAGCCTGGGTATGTGCGGCCGGCGGCGGGGCGGGCGGCTGCTCGCTCCCCGGAGCCGGGGTTGGAGGTTCGGTGTGCGGAGGCGGTGTCGCCGGGGCGGATCCCTGTTCCCGGGGCTCGGCGCGGGGAGGCGGGATGGTCGGAGCCGCCTGGGTATGCGCAGCCGGCGCCGGGGCGGGCGGTTCCATGGACGGGCGCGGAGCCGCCGCGGCGTCCTCCTGCTCCCGCAACCGCGCATCCGGCGGCGGTTCGGTGGACGGGGGTTTTCTCTCGCCCCCGGGCTCCTCTACGAGCGGCCGTGTCCCAGCCGCAGGCGGGGCTTCGGGTGTGGCGGGCGCCCGGGGAGGCGGGGCCGGGACGGGCTCCTCGACCTGCTGCGACGCAGGCGGCGGGCCGGGGACCGGACCCGTTCCCGGTGCGGCGCCCTCCCGCTGCCTTGTTGCATCTTCCTTCTTGAGCTGCGCAAAGGGGACGTCGGGAAGGGGTGCGCCGCACGACATGCAGAAAACGGCGTCGGGTTTGTTATCCGCACCACATGATGGGCATTCCATATCCAGATTACCTTCTCTTATTAATCCCCGGTCGCGATATTCTCTCTAATCAATGATATACCCCGCCTGCCTCCGCTGTTAATGATCCCGCGAGGCGTCTTCGCCCCGACAGGCCGCCCGCCTTCCCTCTTAAATGGTTATCCCTTACCCTCCCAATATCCTTTCGTCCTTGCGTAAAGCGGACAGGCATACAATTCTCCCCCGCACGGGCTCTTTGCCCGGAATCGAGCCGTTACCACGAACTCCAGATGGCTACCAGGGGCAGGAAAAAGGCCACGAAGTTATTGACGGCGTGGGCGGTTATGGGAGACCAGAGATTGTCGTTGTATTCGTAAAGAAGGCAGAATATGATCCCGGCTATGGTCCTCCCGGCGAGGCCGAATACGCTGAAGTGAACGATGGAGAAGAGGAAGCCGTTGAGCAGCGCCGCCCCCCACAGGCCGAGCCTGCCGCGCATGGCCGGGTAGAGATAGCCGCGGAAGAATATCTCCTCGCATATGGGCGCCGCGACGACGATTATTATCCCCACGATCAGCATGTCTATGCCGGTCACGTCCTTGACGTTGACGTCGAAGAAACCTTCCAGCCATCTCTCTATATCACCCAGGCTGCCGAACATCGCCTGCGACACGAGGCCGCTCGCCACGGCGAGCCAGAAGGTCAGGGAGCCGCCGATGAAACCGAGGCCCAGGCTCGCGGGAAGATTGCGGCCGTGCAGGCCTACCTCCTCGAAAGCGTTGCCGTAACGCGATACCGCGATAAAGGCAAAGGCCAGGGTGGAGGAATACAGCAGCAGCGAGATCAGGAGTTGCGCCGCCCCCACGGATACCTCTTCTCCCTGCCGCATCATATAGGTCATCACTCCGTTGAGGATGAAGGGGACCGGAAGAAACGCCAGGCCCGGCCACAGCTTCCACGGCGTGACGGCGCGGGCGGGCGCCTCTCGGGCCCAGGTGGAAGGCGGGCCGACCCTCTGCCCTCCCCTCCCGGGCATGTACGCGGTCTGGAAGCAGCGCTCGCAGAACCTCTTGCCGCCGACTACCCTCTGGCATCCCGAGCAGATCATGGCTCCGCAGTAACTGCACCTCGTCACCGCTTTTACCCCGGGATGGAAAGCACAAGTGGCTACCACGCGCGCCCCGACCGGCCCCCCGGCTGCGGCCGCCGGGGCCTCTTGTTGATGTGGCCGGGGGGCCGGCCGTACGGGCGCGCCCTCCGGGGGAGGCGGTACCAGCGGTGCGGCATTGTCGGCTCTCTCGCGTTCACGCTCCTGCATCTCCGCCTCGGCGCACGTTGCGCAGTAGGCCCGCGCCGACATCTCCACCATGCAGTCGTGGCAAAGGTACCTGCCGCAACGGGTGCAGCGGGCCACGGCCGGTCTCTGCGGGTGCCTTTCGCAATAAGGCCTCTGCATCTTCCCCCCTCTGTCCCTTCTCCGCCGATCACGCTCCCGGACCTTCTCGCCTCGAGCCGCACCGTCTCAGGTCAACGCTTTCTTCAGCCGTTCACCCGTACCTCCCGGCCCGGCCTGATGTCCTAAAATATTTATCGGCAGGAGGGTCACCATCCTGCGAGCAGGCTGAACAGGATAACTACCAGGTTATAGAGGCCGTGGGCGATCATGGGAGCGGCGAGCGAATCCGTCTTCTCGTACAGGTAAGCAAGCACGATCCCCACCAGGACCAATGACAGCACGAAGAGCGGTTGAAGATGCAAAATTCCGAAGATGGTTCCGTTGAGGATAATGGCAGGCCAAGGGCCCATGCGGCGGCGCAGCGCGGGATAGAAAAGCCCGCGGAAAAACAGCTCCTCGAAGATGGGAGCAAGGACCACTACGACGAGTATGATGAAGGCGAGGTAACCGCCTCCCAGGTCCTGCAGGCGCTCCGTTTCCGCTGAGACAGGACTCCGCCCTGTCGCGAGATAGAAGATGAAGTAGACAAGAAAAAAAACGCCGTAGCTCATGGCTATCGCCGCAAGCGCCCCGAGCCCGCCGAAGGCAAGTGTTCTGCCGGGATTCCCCCATCTTATCCCCATTTCCTCCCTGCCCCGCCCGCGGCGGTGAGGTATCAACCAGACGCTTGCGGCGACGAGCGGGCAGAAGAGCAACGCGTAGGCGATGTAGTTATAGAAAAGCGGGTTATCGGTGGTGACGTAGAGCGCTATTCCCACTATATTGTAGAGACCGAAGACCAAGAGCCATGCGACGAATACCTCCAGAAGCCCCCAATCGGCCTTCCACCACCTTTTCTCTCTTTCGTCCGCCGGTTCCGGGGGTTGCGGGGATACCGTCTGGGGAGGGGGAGGTACCGGGTAAGGATAGACCGCGTGCGCACCAGCAACACATACGGGGCAGTAATGGCGGAAGCCTATCAGGCGGTCGCATTCAGTGCAGACCGGCCGTTTGCAGTACACGCACATGGCCGTCGCCGGCCTCGACGGATGCCAGGCGCAAGAGGGCAACCCGGATCCTTGCCCGGAACTCTTACCGGCGCTTGCGTCGGCCATCTATGACCCCGAGACGAGTTCCGCTATCTGCACAGCGTTCAAAGCCGCGCCCTTGCGCAGGTTATCGCCGACTATCCATAGGTTCAACGC
The DNA here is from genome assembly GCA_964529285.1 of uncultured Actinomycetota bacterium. Classification (GTDB taxonomy): domain Bacteria; phylum Actinomycetota; class Geothermincolia; order Geothermincolales; family RBG-13-55-18; genus SURF-21. Next base: position 86,604 of record CAZGWK010000004.1, on the reverse strand, counting down.
ACGCGGGCAGGAGGTATCCGCGCGTATCCTCCCCACGTAGCAGGGGTCCTTCCCGGCGGCATGCAGTGCCTGCGGGTAGAGGGCGTTCCCGGGGTCGTCAACCACTTCGACCCCCGGCGCTGCCCGCAGTATTTCCCTGGCTTCATCGGGCTCGACAGCCTCCTCGAACTCGACGTTCACGGACTCGGAATGCCCCACGAAGACCGGCACGCGCACCGCGGTAGCCGATACGGGCAAGCCGGGTAGCCCCATTATCTTCCTCGTCTCTTCCACCATTTTCATCTCTTCCCTGCTATGCCCGCCGGGAAGGAAGACGTCTATATGCGGCAGGCAGTTGAAGGCGATGGGGTGGGGATAGACGCGCGGCACCTGCTCCCTCCCCTCCCGGGCTGCCCTGGTCTGGACCTCGAGTTCTTCCACGGCGTCCTTGCCGGTGCCCGAAACGGACTGGTAGGTGGATACGACCACCCTGCGCATGGGCGAGCGGTCGTGCAGGGGCTTGAGCACCACCACCATCTGTATGGTCGAACAGTTCGGATTGGCGATTATGCCCTTGTGGTCGAAGGCGTCCTGCGGGTTGACCTCCGGCACGACCAGGGGCACCTCCTCATGCATGCGGAAAGCGCTGCTGTTGTCCACTACCAGCGCACCCGCTTCCGCGGCAATCGGCGCGTAGCGGCGCGAGATCGACCCGCCGGCGGAAAAAAGAGCGAGGTCGATGCCGCGGAAGGAACCCTCGTCGAGCACCTCGACCTCGACTTCTTCTCCCCGGAAGACAAAGCGTTTCCCCCGCGAGCGTTCCGACGCCAGCAGGCGTATCCCGGACACGGGGAAGCTCCTCTCCTCGAGGATCTCCCTCATGGCACGACCGACCATGCCCGTCGCCCCTACTACCGCTACCCTGTATTCCTTCAAAACCTCTCTCCCAAAGATCCTATCGCCGCGCCCCGGAGCCTTGCGCGAACAACCGGGGCCGCTTGCCTGAATCTTCTTACATCTGATCGTCAACGCAGGCACCGCCGCTTAAGCTCTCATCACCACGCCCTTGTCAAGGCCGAACTTCTTATGGATGGCCCTTACCGCCTTCTGCACGTCCCCGGTCCTGATAACGCAGCTTATCTTGATGGTAGACGTACTTATCATCTCTATATTGATGTCGTTCTCGGCCAGGGCGCTGAACATATCCGCCGCCACACCGGGATGGGTCCGCATGCCCGCACCCACCAGGCTGACCTTGGCGATGTCTTCGTCTACAACCACTCCTCCCGCTCCCAGTTCCTTCGCCATGCGTTCGCTGATCCCGGCCGCCTTGTCCAGGTCGTGCTGGCCGACGGTGAACGAAATATCGGTCTTCTGGTCTTCGCTCACGTTTTGGATGATCATATCGACGTTTATGTTCTCCGCGGCAAGTTCCTGGAAAAACCGGGCTGCCACACCGGGCCGGTCCGGGAGCTCGAAAACCGTCACCTTGGCTTCCTCCGTCTCGTGGGTGACGCCGCTGATGATGGCTTTCTCCATACGCTCGTCGCCCTCGGATATCCACGTCCCCTCTTCCTCCGAAAAACTGGACCTCACGTGTATCACCACCCCATAATTCCTCGCAAACTCCACACTGCGCAGCTGCAGCACCCTGGCGCCCGTTGCCGCCATCTCCAGCATCTCGTCATAGGAGATGCGTGCGAGCCTGCGCGACTCCGGGACCATGCGCGGATCGGCCGTGAAGACGCCTTCAACGTCCGTATATATTTCGCACACGTCCGCCCCCAACGCCGCCGCCAGGGCCACCGCCGTCGTGTCCGAGCCGCCCCTTCCCAGGGTCGTTATCTGATCGTCCAGGGATACGCCCTGGAATCCTGCCACTATGACGATACTCCCTTTATCCAGTTCCTCCAGCATGCGGCCGACCTTGACGTCCAGGATCTTCGCCCTGGTATGGGAGCTGTCCGTTACGATCCCTACCTGTGCGCCGGTGAAGGAAATGGCCTCGTAGCCGAGTTCGTGCATGGCCATGCTGAGCAGCGCGACTGATATCTGCTCGCCGGTTGACAGGAGCATGTCCATCTCCCGTTCCCGCGGCGATTCGCTTATCTCGTAGGCCAGCTTTACCAGCCGATCCGTGGTATCGCCCAGCGCCGAGATGACCACCACTACGTGGTCGCCTCTTTTCCTGGTCTCGGATACCCTCCGCGCCACATTTTTTATCCTCTCTATGTCGGCCACGGAGGTGCCTCCGAATTTCTGCACGATTATGTTCACTATCTACCGCCTTCACCGTACCGCCGGAAAAACCTTCCATGCAGCAACAACGGGCTTGATATCCTTCTTTTACGCTTGCGTCTATGCCCTGTCAAGGAGGGCGTCAAAGCTCCAGGCGGCCTTTCAGCGCACGGCCGAGCGTGACTTCGTCGGCGTACTCCAGGTCTCCTCCCACGGGGAGCCCGCTGGCTATGCGCATCACCCTCATCCCGAGCGGTTTTAGAAGGTTGGCGAGATAGATAGCGGTTGCCTCGCCTTCCACCCTGGGGTTGGTCGCCACTATGACTTCCCGGATCTCGTCCTTGCGTATCCGCTCTATCAACTCCCTGACCTTTAGCTCCTCGGGGCCGATGCCGTCGATGGGAGATATGGCGCCGCCGAGCACGTGGTAAAGCCCGCGGAATTCTCCCGTACGCTCTATGGCCACGATATCCTGGGGCCTCTCGACAACGCACACGAGGGCGGGATCCCTGCGCTCGTCCATGCAGTATTCGCACAGTTCTCCCTGGGCGAAGTTGAAGCACCTGGTACAAAAGGTGACCTTCTCCCTCGCCTCCAGGATAGCCTCAGCGAGGGAAGCGGCTTCCTGCCGGGGCACTTTCAAGAGGTGAAATGCCAGGCGCTGCGCCGTCTTGGGGCCCACCCCGGGGAGCCTGGAGAGCTCCTCCACGAGGCGCGCGATTGGGGGAGTGTACAGCAATGCTTCTCCTACATCAGGCCCGGGATCTTCATGCCCTTTGTATAGGCCCCCATGCGCTCCTCGGCCAGGTCGCGCGACTTCCTGATCGCCTCAGTGACCGCGGCCAGTACCATGTCTTCCAGCATCTCGACATCCTCGGGGTCCACCGCTTCGGGGTCTATCTTCAGCTCTACTATGTTCTGCTGCCCGTCAGCGATAACCTTGACCATACCGCCCCCCGAGGTGGCCTCTATGCGTTCGTCCGCCAGGGCCTCCTGCGCTTCCATCATCTGCCGCTGAAGCTTCTGGGCCTGTTTCATCATCTTCTGCACGTTGCCGTTCATACTCACCTCCGCTCAAGTCGGTACGGGCATCTCCGCATAAAGCGCCAGCGGCGCATGCGTCCATCATTCGTTCAGCTTTATCTCCTCGATCATCTCCGCACCGAAAACGTCCTTTACCAGTTTGACGGAGCCCGCGTCGTGAATCTCCGCGCCCGCCCCCGCCGCTTTGCCCCTTTCCCGCGCGGGCTCCTCCGTACCTTTTCCGCTCTTATCCACAGCCGCCCGCTCTTCCACCTCGACCGCTCCCGCCTCGCCATCAGCGTGCGAAGGGCCGTTCTTCTCCGGCCCGCCCGGGACCGTATCCCGCGCTTCCCGCGGCGGCTTCTCTATTCGCGCGCCCGCCTGCACCGCCGTCTCCGTCTTCTCCTGGCCCTCTTCCAGCCTGGTCTTCACGTTTACCGCTATCCCCAGGACCTCCTCGACGGCCTCCTCCAGCACCTTGCGGTTATCTTCCTTCTCCATCTCCGCGCGATGGAAGGAACGGTCCGCGGGAAAGATGATAAACAGCTCGTTTCCCTGGACCTCGAGGGGTTTTCCCTCCAGCAGGAAGGCATGGGTGGTGATCTTTCTCTCTTTGACCGCCTCCTTTACCTGGGGCCATGCCCTCCTCACCGCGGCGAGATCGAACTGCGACGTTACCTCTGCCGCGCCATGGGGGGCGGACGGCGCCTGCGCCGCCTCGTGCGCCTCCCCCGCATCGATATCATCTCGAGGAGGCGCGACCTCAGCGCCCGCGGCACGGGTTCCTGTGCCCGCTCTTTCGGGCTCGCGCTCATCTGCGGGCCGAGCCGCTCGAGCCTCTGCAGGGGCTGTCCCGCCGGAACTCTTCCTGGCCAGCTTCTCCACCTCGATCTCCAGCTTTCCCATTCGGGCGGAAAGGGCTTGCGGCGAGACGTCCAACTCGCTGCGCGCCATGCCGATCAGCGCCCCCTCCAGCACCAGGCGGGCGGAAGCGGTGGCCTGCATCTCCCTCCACGCCTCGCGCAGCGAGACGATAAAGTGAAAGGTGCGGTCGACAGGCAGCATCTCCGCCTGCTTGCGTATCGCGGCATAGGCGGCCTCGTCCACCTCCAGGTCCTCGGGCCCCAGCTCCGCGTGCTGCAGCAGAAATACGCGGCGAAAGTGTTCCTGGGCCTCTCTTGCGAACTGGACCAGGTCTCTACCCTCTTCGTATGCTTTTTCGACCATGGCGACGGCTCCTGAGGCGTTTTCTCCGGCGAGGCAATCGCCGAGACGGGCGAGTATCTCGTCCTCGACCAGGCCGAGGAAGCCGGCAACCCCCGCTTCGTCCACCACGCCATTCCCGTAACTCATGACCTGCTCCAGGATGACCAGGGCATCGCGTGCAGAGCCCCTCGCCCGCCTCGCAATGAGCCGCAGCGCTTTCTCGTTTGTCTCTATCCCCTCCGCCCCCGCAACCCGGGCAAGGTGCTCGGAGAGCATGGACACCGGTACGCTGCGGAAATCGTAACGCTGGCAGCGGGAGAGTATGGTCGGGGGCATCTTGTGGGGCTCGGTGGTGGCCAGGACGAAGACCACGTGCGGCGGCGGCTCCTCGAGTGTCTTCAGCAGGGCATTGAAAGCCTGGGAGGTTATCATATGTGCCTCGTCCAGAACGTACACTTTCAAACGGGCCGCCGCGGGGGAGAATATAACGCGCTCGCGCAGGTCCCTGATATCGTCAACACGGTTGTTGGATGCCGCGTCTATCTCTATTACGTCGACCGAATTCCCTTGCGTTATTTCCCGGCAAGAGCGGCAGTGGTTGCAGGGGTTCGGGGTGGGGCCTTCCTCGCAGTTCAACGCCTTGGCCAGGATGCGCGCAGTGCTTGTCTTGCCGGTGCCGCGAGGGCCCGCGAAGAGATAAGCATGTGCCTGGTTTCCCTTACGCAGCGAATTCGAAAGCGTACGGGTCACATACTCCTGCCCGATGACCTCATCGAAAGTCTGTGGACGCCATTTCCTGTACAGAGAGATGTAAGCCAATGTCTACCACTTCCCGATGACTGCTCGTCATCTCCTCGCGGAGAAGTGCTTCCTCCCTAACATAAACGAAAAAGAGTGACCGTGCACCCTTCCTTGACTCCCGACCCCAAGCGCTACACAGGTAGCCGGCTCCGGACAGGTTATTCTGCGGCACACGAGAAGTTTTGCTTACCGCTGCTTCCTTCCGGACCTGACGGGGTTCACAAGTTCCCGTTGCGCAGGACCCGACCTTCAACACCACTTGCCTGTGCGCGATACTCAAGACCGGAGAGCCTCAGTCGGGGATTCGGCCCCGCTGTAGCGGATTGCGGGTTCAGGGCACCGCTAGCTCCCCGCTTAGCACGATCACAAACTCAGTATAGCACGCGCGGCCGACCCGGGGCGCAGGTCGAACCACAAGGGGCTCCGGGTCAACGTGTATAATAATAATGCAGTTGGAAGCATCTCCGGGGAGAGCCCGTATACGGTCCGCGCAACGCTCTCAAGCCGATAGATCGCGAGGCGGCGGCTGGGCGGGAAACGGGCCGACGGGAATGGGAGGAGACATGAACGACAGCGAGCTGAGGGAGAGAGCCTCCACGGGCAACGCGCAGCTCGACGAGATGATGGACGGCGGTCCTCTCGCAGGGTCGGTGAGCCTGGTGATAGGGGCGCCGGGAACCGGTAAAACCTGCCTGGGAATCGAGTTCATCGCCCAAGGCGTAAAGGTGGGAGAGCCGGGGCTGATCGTCACCTTCGAACACTTCCCGAAAAAGCTGCTCAGAGACGCGGCATCCCTGGGATTCGATCTGCAGGAGATGGAGAAGAACGGCATGTTGCGCATCCTTTTCACGTCTCCGGAGATATTCTTCGAACAGGCCCAGACCCCCGGCGGACTGCTCGACACAATGGTGCAGGAACTGGGGGCGAAACGCATCCTCATCGACTCGATCTCCCATCTGGAGCGCCTGGCGAAAGACCCGGTCAAGTTGCGCGAGGTGGCTTTTACTTTCATTAACGCTCTGCTGAGGCACGACTTGACGGCCATTGTAACGCAGGAGGACCCCGACATCACCGGGGACATGACCGCGGCCCAATACGGCATCTCGTACCTCGTTGACGCGGTTATCATCCTCCGCTACGTGGAACTTGATTCCTCCGTCAGCAGGGCGATACTGGTCCTGAAACAGCGTGCCAGCTCTAACGACAAGTCGATCCGCGAATTCCGCGTGACCGGGAAAGGGATAGCCGTCGGCGATCCCTTCGCGGATCGTGAAGGGGTCCTGTCGGGGCTGCCGCGCAAGAAAGAGATAGACGCCTTCATGGAGGTATTCGGAAAGAAGTCAAAGCCCCCCGCAAGAGGGGAGGTGGATTGAGTGGCCGAAAAAATACTCGTTGTTGACGACGATCGTGAGATGGTCGAGCTCATAGAGCTCTTCCTGAGCAACGCCGGCTTCCAGACCCTGTCCGCCTTCTCGGGGGAAGAAGCACTGGAAAAGACCTTCAAGGAAAAGCCCGACCTGATCTTGCTGGATATCATGATGCCGAAGATCGACGGCTGGGAGGTCCTGCGCCGTATCAAGAACGACCCCGAGGTCCAGAACACGCCGGTGGCGTTCATTACCGCACGCACTCAGAACATCGACAAGATGATCGGGCTGTCGGTCATGAAGGCGGCGGGGTACATCACTAAACCCTTCAGCAAGCAGGAGTTATTGACAGAGGTTAAGCGCATCATCGACGAGAACAAGCGGAGTACCGGCGCATAGAAGGAGCCGGTCCCGCCGAGCTTGGACGCAGGAGGGGGGACGGTTGACATCCAACGAATGGTGGAAGGTGTTTTCCTTGTTCCTCTGGTTCTATAACACCGCAGCGACAGGCCTGCTCCTCGTGTACTTCTACGGCGTCTGCCGCCTGTCGGAGCGCAGGTTCAACGGGAAAACCCTTACTTTCCTGTTGCCGTTCTTCTTCGTGCTCATGGGCGCCAGCACGCTTATTTACTCGATGGCGGACTCCATTGTGGCTATCTACCTCTGGTATGCGGTGTGGCCGGCCGTAGCCGGAGTGCTTCTGCTGGTCGTCGTATACCGTTCTTACCGGCTTATGATGGGACGATGAATTACCTTGCTTCAACACTATATATTATAGGCCCCCTGGCAGTAGCGGTCCTGCTTCTGCTGTTGACGGCACTGGGCAAACGCCTGGGTCAAGCCCTCGAGCTGCCGCCATATTACAGGCTCTATTACCTTTCCCTCGTATTTTTTCTGCTCCCGCTTCCGGCAGCGTGGATCCTGCTGCTTACCGGGGCGTGGGGGCTTCCCGAGCCTGCCGCCAGTACGGGACTGATAATAAAGATCTGCGTTGCCTCGATACCGATGGCCATCGCCATCACCTTCGCCCTTTACGCTACCGCCAAGTACTGGGGGTGGATATGGGGAGAGTTGGGCCGTTCGAACAAGGGGGGCGGGGGGGCATGAGGCCCGGCGGCGCCGTGCGGCGTTTTCTCTTCGTGTCCGCCGCCGTTATGGCCATGTCCGGCGTCACCGTCCTGGCAAGCGTAGCGGGCTGGCGCTTGTTCTCCATCCTCTTCGCCGCACTGACCCTGGTTACGGCAGCCGTTTCCCTGGCAGCGGTCCTGCCGGAACTGCGCGAGTTCAAGCGGCTCTCTGCCCGGGCCGAAGAGGCTGCAGCCTCCATCGTGGAGCAACTGCCATCGCCTTCTCTCCTCGTCGATGAAGATGGGGTTGTCCTTTACTGCAACCGCCTGGCCGGGGACTTCCTGCGCGGCATCGACGCGGGAGAGGGAATCAAAAGCCTTTCGGGCAGGAGGCTGGACGAGATATTCCTCCCCCCCTACTTCGGCAACTGGCGACCCGTGCTGCAGCAGGCGCTGGGCGAGGGAAAGCCCCTGGAACGCCGGTCGGAGCAGTTCTTCATGGAGAACAAGGCGGGAGTCTGCAGCGTCTGGGTCTCGGCAGTCGAGGCGCAAGCATCCCGGGGCAAATGCTTCTTGATCATTGTCGAGGACGTCAGCAGGGAGGCTGCCGAAAAATCCGCCCTGCTCGAGGCCTCGGAGCGGGAGGCGGGGATCTTCGAGGGCGTACCGGTAAAAATAGCGGTCCTGGACCGCAATTTCCGGCTGGTACGCTGCAACCAGTTGATGATGCAATGGATCTACGAGACCGGCGGCCCGGAGGAACCCGCGCTCGCCGGCCTGCCCGCCCTGGACATCATGCCCCAGGAGTTCCGCGCCGACTGGAAGCATATACTCAGGCGCGTGCTGGTCGAGGGCCGGGCCTTTGAGCAGCCACGCGTTCATCAGGAGGTAAGGGGAGCGGATTATTTTCATCGCGTTCGCCTGCATCCCCTGACGGATGAAACCGGCAACGTGAGAGAGGCATTGCTCCTTTACGAAGACGTGACCGAATACGTGCGGCTGGAACGCCGCCTCGCAGAGACTACGGATTACCTCAACCTTCTCATCGAGAGCCTCAACGACGGCTTCTACGCCATGGACGCCAGGGGCAGGTTTTCCTTCTGTAACCAGGCATTCCTGGACATGCTGGGCATGAGCGACTCCGACGAGCTCTTTCAGAAAGAGGCCCCGGATATCGTGATGCCCGGCGAGAGGAAAAAAGTGGAGCGTATGCTGGAGCGGCGGCAGCGAGGGGAAAAAGTCTTCTTCGAGACCTTGTTGAAGGGACGGGACGGCGCCTCTCTCCCGGTGCAGGTGAGCTCAGCTCCGCTCTTCAGGGCCGGCAAGTTCATGGGCATTGTAGGCATTGCACACGACCTCAGGGAGCGCCGCAGGCTGGAGGCGATGGTTGAACGGAGCCACCAGGACCTGGAGAAAGCCTACGAGGAGCTGTCCGTTCTGGACAAGATGAAGTCTGATTTCATCGCCATTGCATCTCACGAACTGCGCACGCCGCTTTCCATAATAAAAGGATATTCCGACGCCTTTCAGTTCGGCGAGCTGGGAGAGCTGTCAACTTTCCAGTTGGACAAGATAAAGATCATGAATTCACGGGCCGACCAGATGACCAAGATAATCAACGACCTCCTGGACGTCACGCGCCTGGATGAGGGCCGCCTGGTGGGAGAGAAATGGCCGGCTCCCGTTGAAGGGCTTATAATCAACGCCGTGTCGGAATACAAGAGCCGTGCCCAGAACTGCGGCCAGGAGCTCCGCTGCATCGTCGAGGACAACCTCCCACCGGTAAGCGTGGACGTATGGCGCGTACACCAGGTCATGGAGAACCTCATCGGCAACGCCATCAAGTTCACTCCCGAGGGAGGCCTGATAGAGGTAGCGGCGCGCAGTGCCAGCGAACCCGGTATGGTGGAGATAGAGGTAAGGGATACGGGGCCGGGCATCCCGGCCGGCGAGCAAAGAAAGCTGTTTACGATGTTTTACCAGATAGAAACCGATTCCACCCGCTCCGCGGGAGGCCTGGGTCTCGGGTTGTTAATATCAAAGGGCATCGTCGAGGGTCATGGTGGCCGTATATGGGTGGAGAGTGAGGCCGGCGCCGGCTCTTCTTTCAAGTTCACCCTGCCCGCGAGCAGGGGGGAGTAACGGTGAGGACCGTAGTTCCCGGCGACCGCGGCCCGGCAGTGAGCGACGTGCAGAAAAGGCTGCACGACCTCGGTTTCTCCTCGCCCGTCTTCGAGAAGGAGATGAGCGAGGCTTATTACGGGGAGAACACGTCTCGAGCGGTGCGCGAGTTCCAGGAGGCCCGGGGCCTGCGCGTCGAGGGGAGCGTCGACGAAACCACCTGGCAGGAACTGGTAGAGGCTTCCATCCGCCTGGGCGACCGCTTTCTTTATCTTCGCGTCCCTCCCTTCCGGGGCGACGATGTTCGCGAGGTACAGCGTTACCTCAACCGTCTCGGCTTTAACGCCGGCCGCGAGGACGGTATCTTCGGACAGGACACCGATCGCGCGCTCCGCGCCTTTCAGCACAACACGGGGCTTTCCGTCGACGGCATCGCGGGCTCCTCTACCATCTCCTGCCTGCAGCGCCTTAAGCACGCCTTGAAAGAAACCAGCGTTGCGGAAGTGCATGAAACGCTTCAGGACCTCGCCACGCGGGGTCTGGAGGGAAGGAGCGTGGTCCTCGACGCGGCCGAGGAAGACGCGGGTGCCGAAGGCATCTTGCGCCTCGCCAGCGGAGAGCTTTTGTCCGCCGGCGTGAAATCACTCCTGACCGGCGGCACTTCTGCTCCGCTGCCGGAAAGCCGGCGTGCGCGTCTCGCCAACGACCGCAATGCGGACCTCGTTCTCGGTCTAAGAACAACCTCGGCGAGCGCCGTGCGCATATATTTCTTCGGAAGCAAGGGTTACACTTCGCCGCGCGGCAAGCGCCTGGCCGAGCTCCTGCTGGCCGAGATATCTTCGCTGAGCGGCGCCGAGTTGCCGCCGCCGCAGGCGAAGAGCTACCCACTGCTGCGGGAAACCCGCATGCCCTGCGTTATCCTGGAATCGGGCATCAGAACCGCTCCCGGCAGCGACCTGGCGACCGCCATAGCAAAGTCCATCGTCAACTACTTTGCTCCGAGTGAATAGGGCACGCTTCCGAGCGCACACGTTCCAGGCCTCAGGCTTCAGAGAAACCACAGTGGCAACGCGAACCCGAGCTTCACGCAAAAGACCTGACACCGTCGCGTCACCCTTCGGGCTCAATACCGATGCGTACACGTGCCAGGCCTCCACGTTCGGAAACGTGGAGGCGCTGGGACACCGTCACGTCACCCTTCGGGTGCCGTTGTCGCTTACGCGATTCAGGCTGTCGGAGGTGGTTGCTCAGGCTGAGGGTTCGGAGGGGGGTTCGACGTCCTCTATCACTATCTCGACCTCCTCGACTTTCGTCTCGGTGAGGCCTTCCACGTATTCCTTGACCTTGCTCCTTACCTCCCTCGCCAGGGCCGGAATGCTGGTGCCGTAAGCGACCTTCAGGTACAAAGTCAGCCGGCAGGAATCCTCTTCCCGGCTGACCTTCACGCCCATGTGCACGAACTCCCTCTTCACGCGCGAGGTAAGGTTCTCGACCGGGGACTGCTGGATCACTTCTGCTCCCTCAACGCCGCTCGTGGCCTGGGCCGCCAGGGCCGCGATCGCCTCGCTGGAGACTTCCACGCTTTCGCCCTTATAGTCTTCCTTCACAGTTCTTTCGCTCCGTGTTTGATCGAGCTTATGGTAACCTTGCCGTTGGAGATATCGAAGCGCATCGTCCTGCCGTAGCTCCCGCCCGTATCCTCGCAGATCAATTGTATCTTCAGCTCCTCGAGTGCAGCCTTGGCTGCTTCTATGTTGCGCTCCCCTATCTGCATGCCGAGGCAAGGGCCGGGGACGTTACGCGGGTTCGTAGCGCCCGGTATGCTGAACATGCACGCTCCCCCGGCAATCCTGGCTTTTATGTCCCATCGCTTTGAGCCCAGTCTCTCCATTTCGTCGACCATGGCGATGATAGCCGTGTCCGCAAATTTTCCCGCATTGCCCTTCTTGGTCATGGACCTGGAATCGGGAAGCATGATGTGGGCCAGGCCTCCGATCTTGTGCTTGTCGTCATATAGGGCCACTCCGACGCAGCTGCCCAGGCCGTAGCTTGCCAGGATATGTGGATTGTGCGTCACGAAATACTCCGCGACTCCTACGTTAACGACTTCCAGCGACACAGGTCCTTCACCCCGCACTTTCTCCTGGTCATGAGCAGGACCCTCCCTGACGTTGAGCAGAGCGGAAAACCCTCGATCCGCTTCCATATGATCGAGCTTTCCGCGCAAGCGCCCGTCACCGGGCACTCTTTTCCTCAATCACTTACTCCCAGTCTTCCCAGTATGATATCCAGGGATCCCAGGTCTGGAAATAGAATGAGGTGCCCCTTGATCACTTGTTCCATGATGTCAAATTCCGTCTCTATCACCAGGACGTAGTCATCGGACTGGCTTATCTCCACCAGTATGAAGTCGATTATCGCCCCCGCCATATCCATCGCGAAACCGGGGACCGAAGGCCGCAACAGTATGCCGGTCATCTGCGACAGCGCATTCAGATAGGAGCCTGCCAGGATGCTTCCCGTCTCCTGCAAGGCGGACTGCTCGACCGTCGTCAGTTCGTCTTCGTTGTCCTTGGAGACCATCAGTTGGGCGAGCTCGTTAGCGCTGGTCTCCGCGAGCAGGAGCAGCATGCTTCCCGATGCATCACCGCTTATATGGAGGTATACGCCGACCACGGGCGTCTCCGCGCCGCCCACGAGGTCGGACACCTTTACGAGGGGCACCAGTGAAGCCCTGGGCACACTCAACAGCACCTTCTTGTCCACCATGGTGGAAAGGGCCACGGCGGCATTTCCTGAGCCTATATTGCCCACCTCCCTGAGAGCATCGAGCTGCAAGGGGGTAAGCCCTTTCCTCTCTGCCATCATTCCTCCTTTCGGGGATTGCTCGACATCAAATCCCTATCAGGATAACAGAGTCGGGATGTCCAGTATAAGCGCGACTTCTCCCGTCCCCAGTATAGTCGCACCTCCAAAGCCTCTGACCTGTTTCAGGAAGCGGTCCAGGCTGGTGATGACGATCTCCTGTTGCCCCATCAGCTCATCAACGGCTATGGCCACGCTCTTCAAGCCCACCTCCACCACGACCACGGGGAAACTGCCCTGCCCGTTCTCGCCTCCCAGTCCGAGATAATCGCTCAGGCGCATGAGCGGCAACGTCTCGTCCCGCAGGAAGATCACCTCCTGGTTGGAGACATATTTTATCTCGTGTGACGAGATCACGGCGGTCTCCGCGACCACCCCCAACGGCACTGCGTATATCTCTCCCTGGACCTTGACCAGCAGTGCCTGAATGATAGCCAGGGTGAGGGGCAGTTTCAAGGCAAACGTGGTACCCTCGTCCCTGACGCTCTGCATGATGAGCATGCCGCCCAGGGACTCCACCTTGTTCTTCACGACATCCAGGCCGACGCCCCTTCCCGAGACGCCGCTCACTTCCTCCGCGGAGGAGAACCCCGGCATGACCAGAAAGCGCAAGCTGTCACCTTCGCTCAACGCATTTCTCTCTTCCGCGGATACAAGGCCGGCGCTTTCGGCGATGTCGAATATCTTTTGCGCGTCTACCCCCTTGCCGTCGTCATTGATCTCTATTGATACGTAGTTGCGGTCGCGCCGCGCAACCAGCCTTATGCTGCCGCGCCGCGGCTTGCCTCTCGACTCACGCTCCTCGGGGGTGTCTATGCCGTGGTCCACCGCATTGCGCAGCAGGTGCATCAGGGGATCGCTTATCTCGTCCAGGATGGTACGGTCCAGTTCGATGTCCTTGCCTTCTATTACGAAGTCGACTTCTTTGCCCCGGTTTTTCGCCAGGTCCCGGACCATGCGCGGAAAGCGGTTGAAGATATGTTCCACCGGCACCATGCGGGTTTTCATCACCTCGTCCTGCAGTTCCGCCGTCAGGCGTGCCGTCTGGGCCAAGGCTTCCTTCAATTCCGATACTTTCATGGAAGATGCGATCTCCTGCAGCCTCGTGCGGTTTATCACCAGCTCGCCTATGAGGTTCATCAGGTTGTCCAGGCGCGAAATGTTCACGCGGACGCTCTGGGTACGCACCGGACCGGCGGTTATGCCCGTGGTTTCCTGGACCTCCTCCTCGGCAGCCTCTTCCGCTTCGGGCTCGCGTTCGGCCTCTCCGCCCGCGGTCTCTATCTCCACCGTCGCTTCCGCACCTTCCGCGTGCACCACCCCTACCTCGAATACCTCGGCGATGGTGAGCAGCGCCCCGCGCACGGACTCAAGGCTGTCCTCGGTGGCCACTACCACCTCGAAAGAGCGGTCGAATTTCTCGTCTTCCAGGTCCTCAACCGAGGGTCGCGAGCTTACGACTCTCCCCATCTGCGAAAGCCTCTTGAAGATCATAAAAACCCTGACCGACTTGAGCACGCAGTCTTTATCCAGGGTTACCAGCAACCTCCACTTCTTCTCTCCTGATATCTCCACGCCCCCTGCGGCCGCCACCTCGAGCTCTTTCGACCTTGCGGCCTCTGCGACCACGACCTCTTCTTCCTGGTCCTCTACTGGCAGTGGCTTGGGCTTCTTCTTCGACCTCGCCTTCTTCTGCGGCCTTGCGGGTGCCTCCATGCCGGCCGCGGGGCCCTTTTCTCCCACATATACCTCCCGCAAGGCCTCGATGAGCGGCCTCGTGTCCAGGACCTTGCCGCTTTCCAGCGAGATGTCCGACACGATGGCTCCCAGCATGTCGAAGCAGCCGAAGAGCAGGTCCACGGTGTCCGTGCTCACCTCTATGTCGCCGCCGCGCAGTCCGTCCAACACGCTTTCCATCTCGTGGGAAAGTTCCGTGAGTTGGTCGAAGCCCATGGTCGCCGACATGCCCTTCAGGGTGTGAGCGGAGCGGAAGATCTCCGTGAGCACATCCGGGTTTCCCGGGTCTTTCTCCAGGTCTACCATGGACTGGTTCAAGGCCTCCAGGTGTTCCTGGGCTTCGCTTATGAAAAGCTCTTTATATTGAGAAATATCCATATCCATTATCTGGCATTCCCTCCGCGTCCTGCAGCGGGCAGAATCCTTACAACAGCTCCATGACCTTGTCGGGTATCAAGTCCAGGGAAACCACATGGTCCACGAAGCCCCTTTCTATGGCCACTCTTGGCATCCCGAATACCAGGCATGTTTCCCCGTCTTGCGCGATCGTGTTCCCCTTGTTCTTCTTGATCTTCTCCATGCCGTTCGCGCCGTCGGCGCCCATCCCCGTCATGATCACGCCTATGGACATGGGCCCGTACGCCTCGGCGGCAGTGATCATGGCGGAATCTATGCGTGGAGAGGCGCCGACGCGATTCTGCGAATCCATCAATTCCACCCTCGCCGACCCCTGGTTGTCGGAAGTCACGATGAGGTCCTTGCCCCCGGGAGCGAGCAACACTCTGCCGGGCTGCAACTCCTCGTTCTCCTCGGCCTCCTTAACGCTTAACGGACAAATGTTGTTCAGCCTCCCGGCAAACGAACGCGTAAAGACCCCGGGCATATGCTGCACTATGATGATGGCGGCCGGCATGTCCTCCGGGAAGCGGGGCATTATCTCCGCCAGGGCCTTTGGCCCGCCCGCCGAAGCGCCTATCACCACCAGCTTTGTTCCGGCCTTTACGCCTCTGGAGACAAGGAGCCCCTGTTTCGTCTTCTTTTTCGTTTGCGCCTTGAGCAAGTGGGCGCGTGCCTGCGATGCGGTTTTGATCTTCAGAACCACTTCCTCGCGCACTTCTTTTACTGCCGACGGGTAATGAGATGGCTTGGCGATAAAATCAACGGCCCCCAGCTCGAGCGCTTTCAGGGTAGCGTTTGCTCCCTTCTGGGCAAGCGCGCTGAGCATTACCACGGGCAGGGGATGCTTGCGCATGATGTACTCGAGCGCAGTGAGTCCGTCCATCTCCGGCATGTGGATGTCCATGGTCACCACGTCGGGATCGAGCTCCGTTATCGCGCGTATGGCCTCAATGCCGTTGGAAGCGGTCCCTACGACTTCCATGCCGGAATCTCCGGAGATGACATCCCTGAGGAGTTTGCGCACCAGAGCGGAGTCATCGACGATCAGCACCCGGATTTTTTGGGGCAACAGCTTCACCTCCTCCCCACCAGGGGGAGACCCAGCTTATTCCTTGAGGGCTTTCTCTACCGCCTCGATTACCTTCGAGGGCTGGAAAGGCTTGATTATGAAGTCCTTCGCCCCTGCCTCCAGTGCTTCCACCACCAGAGGCTGTTGCCCCATCGCACTACACATCAGGATCTTGGCATCGGGGTCTATCTTCATTATCTGCTTGACCGCCTCGATGCCGTCCATTTCCGGCATAACGATATCCATGGTCACGAGGTCCGGCTTAATGTCCTTGAAACGTTCCACCGCTTCAAGGCCGTTCTCGGCCTCGCCAACCACCTCAAAGCCGTCCTTGGACAGGATGTCCCTGATCATCATACGCATGAAGAGGGCGTCGTCGACGATCAGCACGGTCGGCGCCATCCTTTCCTCCTTTCCTTGTCCTCCCTGTAACAGCTCCGCTTACGTCGCATTAGAAGCCAAGACTCGCCATCTCCTGCAAGGAGAGTACCTTGGTGAGATCAAGCATTATGATCAACCTGTTATCCTTTTTCACTACACCCTGCAGGAAAGCGGAAGAGATGTCCGTGGCCAGCGTCGGGCTCGGCTCGACCTCTTCCGCCTCGACGCGCAGCACTTCGGAGACCGAATCCACGATCATGCCTACCTTGATATCCTCCGCCTCCACCACGATAATGCGGGTATCGTCGCTTCTCTCCCCCGTCTCCAGGTTCAACCTTTTCGCGAGCTCTACCACGGCGATGATCTGGCCTCGCAGGTTGATGATGCCCTCCACGAAATGGGGGCTTTTCGGCATGCGCGTTATCTCCTCCATGCGCATAATCTCGCGTACCTGGGTAACCTCCACCGCGAATTCCTCACGGCCCAGGCTGAAGACGACCAGCTGCATCTCCTCTGCCGTTTTTACATCTTCCGCCATAATATTTCCTCCCGAGCCGAGACCGTCTTCCGACCGCCATAAACTCAATATATCCCAACTCTTACCCGCTCACAACGAAGCGTGCGCGCTCGCTCTATATCCTGAACTCCCGTTGTATCTCGCGCAGGCGATTGGCGATCTCGTCCAGTTCCTGCGCCGCGGCCGTGACCTCCTGCATGGCCGCGGTCTGTTCCTCTATGGATGCCGAGACCTCCTGCGTCGAAGCCGCCGACTCCTGCGATATGCCGGCGATGGAGCTCATAACCTCCACCACTTTGCCGCTCTTGGCGGACACCTGCTGGGTCGCCTCGTATATCGCCGTTACCCTTTCCGCGATACTGTGGGAGGCCTCGTCGATCTCCCGCAGCATGAACTGGGCCTCGGAAACGACCAGGTTGCCCTCTTCCGCCTCCTGGGTCCCGCCCTCCATGCCGTCTATGGTATTTTCTATACCCCGCTGGATCTCGCGCACCAGGTTGGCTATCTGCGACGCGGCCTTTGCCGAACCCTCCGCCAGGGTCCGCACCTCGCCCGCGACCACCGCGAAGCCCCGCCCCTGCTCCCCCGCGCGAGCCGCCTCGATGGCGGCATTGAGCGCGAGCAGGTTGGTCTGGTCCGCTATGGAAGTGATGACGTCCACTATGAGCCCGATCTGGGCGGAATGCTCTCCGAGCTGCCTGACGGCGTTAGCGGACGAATCGACGGTGGTCTTTATCTGCTGCATCTTCTCGGTCGCTCTCTGTACCGCGATCACGCCCTTCTCCACCGTCTCCTGGGCCTGGGAGCTGAACTGCCTGGCTTCCTGGCTCCTCTCCGCCGCCAGGTTGATCTCGTCCACGATCTCGTTCACCGTTCCCTGCGCCTGCAGGATCGCGTGAACCTGCTCCTCGGACCCGCGGGCCAACTGGGATACGGTGTTTGCCGTCTCCTGTGCGGTCTCCGTAGTCTCCCGGGACACGCTGGACATCATGTCGCTGGCGGAAGTGAGCTGGTCGGCCGTTTCCGCCTGATCGCTGATCATCCCGCGCATGGAATCGGAGAGCGTGTTCAATCCGTCCAGCAGGTCTTTGAACATCCCCTCTTTGAACGGCGTATCTACTCTTGCCGTGAAGTCCTTCTGGTTCATCTTCCTAATGGCGTTCTCCATTTTCTGGATAGGTAACAGGTAGACGCGCGCAATATAGAAGACCGCCGCGGACGCGATCAGTGTGACCAGGCCCACGCCGAAGATCAGCCCCGTCAATGCCGGGCTCCAGGACAGGCTGTTCGCGGCGTAGGCCAGCCCGATACAACCACCCACGCCAAGAGGTAAGGCTATCGCCGCGGCTATAGCAAGTATCTTCAGTGTCTCCTCGCTTACCTTGGATCGCTCGTCTTCCATTCACACCCCCCGCCTAAACGCTGAAGCCGCTAACCAGCTGATTCAGCTTTTCAGCCATGGCCGCAAGTTCCGCAGCCGCGGCTGCCATTTCCTGCATTGAGGCCGTTTGCTCCTCGACCGTAGCCGAGGCTTCCTCGGAGGAAGCCGCGGTTTCGTCGGCGATGCTTGCTATCTCGTTAATAGCCTTCAGGGCCTCGTCGTTCCCCAAGACCTGCTCCCGGGTTGTATCCGCTATCTCGTTCGCATAGCGAGACGTGCTCTGGATGGAGACGGATATCTCCTGCAGGGCCCTTCCTGCTTTCTCCACCACCTCGGTGCCGCCCTTCACCTGGTCGATAGCCGAATCTATACTGCCTCTCATCTTGTTGACCCCGGACTGTATCTCGCGGATGAGGTTGGATATCTGCTCGGCCGACTTGCGCGAGTTTTCGGCCAGGCTCCTGACCTCCTCCGCCACAACGGCAAAACCGCGTCCCTGCTCTCCCGCGCGTGCCGCCTCTATGGCGGCGTTCAGGGCAAGCAGGTTGGTCTGGTCGGCCACGCTGGTGATGACATCTACGATGATCCCTATCTGCATAAAACGTTCTTCGAGGCCCGTGCTCGCCTCCACCACCATCTCGGCAGCGCCGCGTATCACGTCCATGGCGCTCGCCGTATCCACGGCCGCCTCGGCCCCCCTCTGGGCGGTCTCGATGGCTTCCATCGCGGCCTGGTTTGAGAGGTCCGCTTTTTCCGCCATCTCCTGCATGGAGGAACTCATCATCTCCATGGCGTGCGAGGTATCCAGTACGCGGCGCGCCTGCTCCTCGCCGCCCTTCGCGATATGGGATATGGTGCTCGAGATATCCTGGCTCGAGGCATTCATCTGCTGGATGACCGCCGACATCTGCTCCGCGCTGTTGTTCAACTCGCCCGCTATCTTGCCTATCTCCGCGATAGAGCCACGCAGGGCGCTTATCATCACGTTGATGGAATCAGCGAGAACTCCGAACGTATGCCGGTCGCTGACCACGATCTGCCGCGTCAGGTCGCCGTCCCCCGCGGCTACCTGCTGGACCTGCCAGGTCATCTCGTTCATGGAGCCTTTGAGCCAGTGGAAAAAAGACAGTGTCGCTGCGACCGCCAGCAGCACTTCCAGGACGAACAGGACAATGGCAGCGATCAGGGCGCCGTTCATCAGGCCTTGCGCGGAATCTATGAGCTCTCTCTGCTCCTGGATATCCGTCGTCCTCGCGGCGTCGCCGGTCCTGGAAGCTCCCGCCGCGAGGAATGCTATGCAGATGACGCCAGAAGCAAGGACGAGAACCACAAAGACTGCGGCCGCAGCATAAGCCAGAGTGCGCGTGTTGAGCTTCCTTTCCGGAACCTGTTCGCTCACGTCAGCGGTCTTGTTCATAGCTTATCCCTCCACCTCTCCAAACCGCCGCCCGCGCGGGGCGGCAGTCCCCGGTGTGTTACGTGCGTATTGCCGGAGCAAGGAAACGCCTCCTTCAGGTTTTCGGCACTATTTCATAGTATTTTTATCCCCGGCAGGCCGTTCTCCCTTCCCCCGTGCCATTCCGCCTGCAAATCGGCCCGGAAAAAAGCCGGACAACGGCTGCGCTCCCATTATTGTTTCGACTGCACCGCTCATCTGCTGAACGGCCTTTGCCGTACCCCGCCTCCCTTGCATGCTTAGCGGGCTGCATTCACCACGTTCCCGCCCCAGGCCCGGCGCGGCGACTCATCAATACAACTACCCTTCCTTGCGATACACCCTTTCCCTTCTGCTGTGCGGTACAAGCACGCCGTCGCCCGTGCCGATAATCGCCTCGCTCTTGCCCAGCACCAGGAATCCCCCCGGACGCAGGCAACGCTGAAAAACATCCAATATATAGTGCTGCTTTTCCCTCTCGAAATAGATAAGCACGTTGCGGCAGAGGATGAGGTCCAGGCGGCGCAGGGGCGGGTTCTGCATGATATCCATGAGCATAAACCTTACCGGCCTCTTTACCTCCTCCCTCACCTCGTAGCCGTCTTCCGTGCGCAAGAAAAAGTCCTCGAGAGTCAGTCCGGGCATGACCTTTACCGTCTCGTACCTGCCCTCCCTGGCTTTTGCGAGGGCCTTGTCGTCGAGATCGGTGGCGGTGATGCGCAGCGCCCACGAGTCCTTCTCCCTCTCCCCGCTCAACGCATCGAGGAACAGGATGGCCAGGGAATAGGGCTCCTCTCCGGTAGCGCACCCGGCGCTCCAGGCCCGCAGGCTGTTGATGCGGCACTCCTTCTTGTGTTGCACCACTTGAGGGATCACCTGCTTGCGGATCGCCTCGTAAACGTCCTGGTCGCGAAAGAACTCGGTGACGTTTATGGTCAGATCGTTTATAAGGAGCCCGCCTTCTTCCGGGTGCTGCTTGACGTAGCCGCGGTACTGCATGTAATCGTTGCAGCCGGTAGCCCTCATGCGTACCCCGATACGCCTCTTAAGATAGTTCGGCTTGTACTGCTTAAGGTTCAACCCGATCTCGCCGTGCAGCAGGCGCAGAAGCAGGTCCAGCCCCACTTCGCTGCTGCCCCCGTCCACCGAAACATCGCGAAGGCCACTGCCGTTCATCTCTTCACCACGCATCTGCGATTCTCATTACCCGTTCACCTGCGCTTGCGGGAGAAGAACCTTCATCGCGATTCCCTAAACACAAGAATCCCGCGGACAGCCTCCGGGCCACCGCGGCTTGCTGCGCTGTTGTCCCTATATTCCTTTGTCCGCCCACATCGGCACGCTTAAGCCTCAATGCAAGGTTACCCGCCTCCCGCACTGCAGTTATCGACCCTGCCAGGGCGTTTCTTAACCGCTTCCCCCGCTTTTCGGGTTCCCCCAACTATGCCGGTTTCCTGCAATGCTTTATACTACTTTTCATATATATAATAGAAGAGTTGGGGCTTCCCGTATCGAAGAGGTGTTTTGGCATGTCCCCGAGGTTTACCCTTGATCCCTTCAGCGAACAATACGCACAACGCACCTCGAGCATGCTCTCCTCGGAGATCCGCGATCTGCTCGCGGTCACGGCTCGGCCGGATATCATATCCCTGGCGGGCGGGCTGCCATATACCCAGGCCTTCGACCCCGAGATCATCATGAGGGTCGTGAACAGGGTGCTTGCGGAGGATCACGCCGCGGCACTGCAGTATGGCCCCACCGACGGCTACGCGCCGCTTAAACACAGCCTGTGCGAGGTAATGCGGGAGGAGGGAACGCCCTGCTTCCCGGAGGACATAATAATCACCCACGGCGCGCAACAGGGCCTGGAGGTGATCTCCAAGATCTTTATAAACCCCGGCGATCACATCGTCACCGAGGCGCCCAGTTACGTAGGCGCCCTCAGCAGCTTTCTCAGCTATCAGCCGAATGTCCATACCGTTCCCATGGACGAGGACGGCATCGTCATCGAGGGGCTCGACGAGGCGTTAAAGGGGCTGGCCGACGAAGGCCGGCGCGCAAAGTTCATCTACACCATTCCGAATTTCCAGAATCCGGCAGGTATAACCCTGTGCGCGGAACGGCGCTTCGCATTGCTCGAGCTGGCGAACAAATACGACTGCCTGGTGGTGGAGGATAATCCCTACGGGATGCTCCGCTTCGAAGGAGCGCCTTTGCCCACCTTGCGCAGCCTGGACGAAAGCCGCGTCATCTACCTGGGGACCCTGTCGAAAATCTTCTCCGCGGGTATGCGCATCGGGTGGATAGCGGCCCCGCATCCCATACTCGACAAGCTGCTGCTCGCCAAGCAATCGGCGGACCTCTGTACCTCCAGCTTCACCCAGATGGTCGCTCAAAGCTATTTCACGCAAGAGGATTGGAGGGGGCAGGTCAGGCAGCTCGTGGAGTACTACCGCGGCAGGCGCGACGCCATGATCGGCGCCCTGGAGGAGCATCTTTCGGGCATCGCCGAGTGGACGCACCCCCAGGGCGGTCTTTTCGTGTGGGCGACCCTTCCCGCGTTTATCAAGACGTCGGAGATGCTGGCAGCAGCCATAGACGCCAAGGTCGCCTATGTTCCCGGGAACGGCTTCTTCCCTTACGAAGGGGGGGAGAGCTGCATGCGACTCAATTTCAGTTATTCGGAAGTGGAGACGGTCCAAGAGGGCATCAGGAGGCTCTCCAAGGTAATAAAGCGGGAGGTCTCTCTCGCCCGGGCGCTGGGCTTCAAGGTTCCCGACCTGGACGACGGGCCGTCTCACGATGAGCAGTAGGGGGTTGAACGGTATGCGCATTGGCGTTTTGATGGGAGGGAGGTCCCTGGAGCGCGACGTCTCCCTTCGTTCCGGCCGCAGGGTTTCCCGCGCCCTCGCCGAGCTCGGCCACGAGGTACTGGACCTGGACGTGGACGTAAACCTCGTTCCCACCCTTAAAAGCGAGCGGCCCGACCTGGTTTATATCGCGCTGCACGGTAAGTTCGGCGAGGATGGAACGGTGCAGGAACTGCTCGAGATACTCGACGTTCCCTATACGGGGCCGGGGGTCTTCTCCAGCACTATCGGGTTCAACAAAGCCCTGTCCAAGGAGATATTCCGCCGCGAAGGCATTCCCACGCCCCCCTTCTTCGTCTTGAGCGAAGCAACGTTTCAGGAAATGGGTGCCGTGCACGCTCTTGCCGCGGTGGGAGAGAAGCTCGGTTTTCCCCTGGTGGTCAAGCCGGTAGCCCAGGGTTCAGCGCTGGGAATCAAGATGGCTGCCAGTCAGGATGAACTCCCGGAAGCCGTACGCACCGCCCTGCATTACGACGACCGCGTCCTTCTGGAAAAATATGTAAAAGGCACCGAGGTCGCGGTAAGCATCCTGGGAAACGAAGAGCTGCGCGCACTGCCGCTGGTTGAGACCGTCCCGCGCAGCGGCTTCTTCGACTTTGATTCGCGCTATACCCCCGGGCTCACCGAATACTACTGCCCGGCACGGCTTGAGACCGACGTATCAGGACGGGTAACGGAGATAGCCCTGCGCACCCATCGCGCTCTCGGCTGCCTGAACGTATCGCGGGTAGATGTTATCATCGACGAGTCGATCACCCCACAGGTCCTGGAGCTGAACATCAGCCCGGGCATGACCGAGACGAGCCTCCTGCCCATGGCGGCGGAGGTGGCGGGGATGGGGTTCGACGAGCTGGTGCGGCATCTGGTCGGTCTTGCCATGGAGAAATACGCCTGAGCGGTTCGCGGTCGCTTGCGGGGGGCGGATAACCTCAGCGGCCGAGGGCGTTTTTCGCTTCTCACCCGCTCGAGGCCGTACATACGGCAACGCGGCGCATCTCCCTGAGGCCAGATGGCTGCGCAAGGAGATGGGGATCAGACCTAGTGTGCGCGACCCTGGCCACCGGGAAGCTTCTGCCCGACGAGAATGTGGAAATGCATACCAATCAACCTTCTTCCTGCGCAGCTATTCCCATATCCGACATGAGCCGCTGCAGCTCTTTCTCCCCCTTGAACTCGATTATGATCTTTCCCTTGCGCTTTCCCTGGATGACGCGCACCTTTGCGCGCAGGCCGGCAGATATCAGGTCTTCATATTCACCCAGTGACTGTGGTTTCTCCTTGCGAGCCGGCTCTTCAGCCCCGCCCAATCGCCTCCTCGCGATCTCCTCGGCCTGGCGCACCGAGAGATCCTCCTCGATAATGCGCTGCAGAAGTATAGCCTGATATGGGTCGCCTTGCAGGGCGAGAAGGGCGCGGGCGTGGCCGGGGGTGATCTCCTCGGCCACGACCGCTGCCTGAACCTCTACTGGAAGTTGAAGTAACCGGAGGGCGTTGGCCACCGCCGAGCGGCTCTTTCCCACTTTCTGGGAAATTTCGTCCTGGGAGAGGCCAAAGTCCTCCATGAGTTGCCTGAAGGCCGTGGCTTCTTCTATGCCGTTGAGATCGTCTCGATGGAGGTTCTCAACCAATGCGATCTGAAGACATTCCGATGTCTCTGCATCTCTAATAACGGCAGGTATAGCCGTTGCCCCCGCTATCTGGGCCGCCCTCCACCTGCGCTCGCCGACTAGAATCTCATAACCGGTGCCCGCAGGCCTTACGATTATAGGCTGCACCAGGCCATGTTCTTTCATAGATTCGGCCAGCTCTTCGAGGCTCTCTTCGTTAAACCTTCTCCTGGGCTGCAGGGGATTAGGCGAGATGCTGTCGACCGGGATCATCTCGTGTCTCGGCTGCTCTGCGGCAGCGCTTGAGGTAATGAGGGCGCCAAGCCCCTTACCCAAACCCTTCTTAGCCATTTGATATCACTTCCTTCGCTAAACTCTGATATGCCTTCGCGCCACGCGAGAGCGGATCGTATTGCGATATTGGCTGGCCGTAGCTCGGCGCCTCGCTCAAGCGCACGTTACGAGGAATAACGGTGAAGAACGTCTCGTTGGGATACTGTTTTCTTACCTCGTCCATCACCTGCTTGGAGATGTTTGTACGCGCATCGTGCATCGTTAATAATATGCCGCCTATGCGCAGGTTCGGGTTGAGATAGACGCGTATCTTCTCTATGGTCCTCAGCAGAAGCACCAGGCCTTCCAACGCATAGTACTCACACTGTATAGGTATCAGAACCTCATCGGCTGCCGCTAGCGCATTAACGGTCAGGAGGCCCAGCGAGGGCGGGCAGTCAACCAGGATTATTTCATACTCCGCCTTGATAGGCTCGATGCTCTTGGCGAGCCTCCCCTCTCGCGAGAAGACCGACACCAGCTCGACTTCAGCTCCCGCCAGCCTGAGCGACGAAGGCGCCAAGTCTAAGCCCTCAGTTGAAGTATGGACTATTATGTCCTCTAGGGGAACTTCGTTTACGAGGACATCGTATATCTGATGTCCGTCTGCCTGCTGGCTTATACCCAAACCGCTTGTTGAGTTGCTCTGCGGATCGAGGTCAACGACCAGAACCCGCTTGCCCTCCACGGCCAGATACGCACCAAGGTTTATCGCTGTCGTGCTCTTGCCCACACCGCCCTTCTGGTTCGCGATTGCAACTATCCTCCCCACATTCGACGCGTCCTGCTCATCTTCCTCGTCCCTGCGGTATTTTTCATCCACAAACCCCCTGCCTGCCTCTTCCGTTGCAGTGGATGCGCTCTCCGTTTCCAGCCCCTCTTCAAAATCCTTGTTCTCAACTTCCATAGATCCTCACCTCGCGACTAGCCTCTCGTGGCAGCTATTATGCCGCCAGGTTTTCGCCACAGAGTCAGCGTCCAGTCTTTCTTAATACCGCCAAGTAATTCTCTTTTCCAACAATGCGCTGCATAGACCTTATGGCTTCTAGTTGCATACCCTTTTCTGTCAGATCCAAGCTTGACCTCTTTATCCGTTCCGCGTCCTTCTTGCCTACGAAAATAACCGTCCTGCCGTCCTTGCAAAGCAGCGGCTTTATGGTTCTCGACAAGCGCAGTGGTTCCATGACGGCCCTGGCTAATCCCACATCATATGCGCTGAGATGGTCTTCATCTCGGGCAATTTCCTCTAATCTTCCCGGATAAACGGCTACATCATCCAGTGCGAGCACGCGGCACACGTGTCTGAGAAACGTGATTTTTTTTCTTTGTGATTCAACTAAAGTGAGCGGGAATGGACCAACCATGAGATATAGCGGTATTCCAGGCATTCCAGCCCCGCTTCCTGCGTCAAGCACCTCCTTTCTTCCATCAAATAGGCCACGTACCGATAAAGGCGTTAATGCGTCAACGTACAGATCGAGAATACCCTCTATCCCTATCCTTCTTCCAACAAGATTATAGGCCTTATTCCATTTCTGCAGCTCCTCTACGTAATTAATCGCCTTTTCGAGGTTATTCTCCCAGCCCTCTATATCCATCCTTCCCGCTGCGCGCTCGACGGCCGTCTTTATCTTCTCTCTCATGTTATTTTTTTTCAATCACTGGCCTCGACTACTTATCGTTTTACGTATTCTTCTTTTCATAACTATGTTCTAATTTTCTTTCTATTTCCATACTTTCCTTTTTTATTTTACCCGAACTGCTCAAACAACACGTTTCTATGCTTTTGTTTCACGTGAAACACACTCTTTCTCTGTAGCTCGACCGCATTTCTCCGTGTAGATTGCTTTTTCTAATATCAATCGCCTCTGTAATTCTTCCCTTTTGTTTCACGTGAAACACTTTTCGCAATTCTTTACATCGCCATCTTTTCCAATATCTTTGCGTTTAAGATCTCCCTCAAGCCTTCACGCTGCAACCTTTTTCTTGATTCCTCACAGTTTACGCAATTCTTTTTGTCATCACCCAAATCCTCACTCAACTCATGCAAGGATTTTTACCATGCTGCTTCTGTTCTATGTTTTTATTATTCCATCCTGAACACGATTGTGTTTGCGAATAAATCGCCCTGTGGATTGGAATCATGTGTATCCTTGATAAATACAACCGTCAAAGCCCCTATTGCCATTTGATATCTCATGCCTTACTGCCATATTCACCCACTCGTTCTCTAATGGCAAAACCTGTACCTATAGTAACGGCTGAGTCTTTAAGGGCGCCCTTGCGCTTTATTGCGATAATTGCGTTCATAATGACATTTGGCAGGAGTACAATCGCGCATTGCTTAAAGTCAGTCATTCCGTTCTTTTAAACGCAATTTTCGCAGCAAAAGCGGCGTGAGAGCCTATCGCACAAAACCCCTTTTCTCGCTAGTTCGTTATCGGAACAGGGTAGTGTCTGCGATCTCCCGTTTTTTCATCTCCCGTTCTTTCGAAAGGCCAGGATAAGCGTTTTTTTGTATTCAAAACCAAGGTTCGCAGACACGACCCCAACGTGACGGTTGGTTTATGCAAAAGGCTCATGATCGCAAAAAACTCGCCCGAATCAGTGAAGTCATTGCTCACTGTGTGGATATCGCTACGTTTCTTGCGAAGGAGATGAGTTGTCTTAAGACTTATTGCTGCCTTGAGGGTGGATTATGTAAAACCGGGGCCTTTTAATCCGAATGGAGAGATCGTCCTCAAATTGTCCTGGTTGCCAGGGTTTAGGGCTGCATTTCCGCATCATATGCGGTCATCATGCTGTGCACCCTTTATGAAAAATTACCTGCGTTTCACGTGAAACGCAGGTAATCTAATCAATATACTTCCTATGCGGGGGTTATCACGATCCTTCTTTGCGGGTCTTCCCCCTCGCTCTTGCTCTCTACCCCTGCCATATCCTTCAGTGCATCATGTACTATCTTTCTTTCTCGCGGTGTCATGGGCTCCAGCTTTATGGGTTTCCTCGTAGCCAGCGCCTTGTCCGCCATCCTCTCCGCATATTCCCGCAGCTTCTGCCGGCGCCTTTCCCTATATCTCTCCACGTCTACGACTATTCTCCTGGCCTCGGGAAGGCTCCTTCTTACGATCGTTGTCACGATATCCTGCAAGGCCTGCAGCGTCGACCCGCCCCTTCCTATCAGGATCCCCAAGTCCTCGCCCCATACATCTACGTGTATCTCCTCTTCGTCCTCCCAGCTGGTTACCCTCGTTCTGAGGTTCATGAGGTTTACGATATCCACCACCACGCTCTTGGGGGTCACTGACCTTTCAACCGTTTCCATCGCGGTTTCTCCTTCTGCTATCTCTTCCTCGCTCCGCCCTTGCCTCCAGAGCCCTTCTGCGGCTTTTTCTGCTGTGGAGGGGGGCCCTTGGGCTTTCTTGCCTGTTGCCCCTGTTTTCCTCCTTTTGGAGTTGTATCTTTTTGCTTAGGCGTGCCCGCCGGCTTGTCCTTTTGGGTCGCATCGCTTTCCTTCTTGGCTTTGCCTGCGCCGGCCTTGCCCTGTCCTTTTGCGGGCGCGCCGCTCTTCGCCGCTTGGCTTTTTCCTTTTACGGGCGTCTTCTCCTTTTCTGCTGCGGCCTTCTTCTCCGCCTTGGTTTTCGGCACTTCCTTGGGGTGCTTCTTATCATAATATTCCATGGCGAACTGCTGTCCTATCTGCAGCGCGTTCGTGGTCAACCAGTACAATACGACACCCGCGGGCAGGCTCCAGCTTATGAACGCCGTTATTATCGGCATTATTATCATCATGTTCTTCTGCCTGGGATCCGTCATGACTTGTTTCTGCGAGTACCATGTCGTCAGGGCCAGCAGGGCTATAAGGATAAAGTAGGGGTCGGCTATACGCGTGGAGTCAGCCAGGTTATCTATCCATAAGAATGATGCGGACTTAAAGAATGGTATGTTGTTCAGGGCCGCCGCCGTTTCCTGCGGCAGGTTCTGAATTACCTGGAAAGTATTACCAATAATGATGACCGGCGGCGTCAGCAGGTATTTTCTCAACACCGTGAAAAGGGCGAAGAACACCGGGAGCTGCAGGATCAGGGGCAGGCATCCGCCCAGGGGATTGACCTTGTTCTCCTTGTAGAACTTCATCATCTCCTGTGACAGCTTTTCCTTGTCGTCCTTGTATTTCTCCTGCAGTTTTTTTATTTCCGGCTGTATCTTCTGCATGGCGATCATGGAGCGCGTCTGTTTGATTGTGAGGGGAAGCAAAACCATTTTTATCAGCACCGTTAACAGGATGATCGCAACGCCGTAGTTTCCCGTGAAGCCATAGAACGCCTGCAGCAGGTAGTTCAGCCCCGCCACTATTCCGTTCCATATGTCTATAAATACATTCATGCAGCCTATCCCTCCGGTAGAGGGTCATACCCGCCTTCGTTCCAGGGGTGACACCTCGCCAGCCTTCGCAATCCCATCCACAACCCTTTTACCGGCCCGAACCTCTCCACGGCCTGGATCATATACTGCGAGCAGCTGGGATAAAAACGGCATGTCGGCGGCAGCCAGCTGGATATCAGTATCTGATACGCCCTTACCGCTGTCTTTATCGCCTGCTGCGCGACCTTCAGCAACGCCGTTTTCAATGTTTGTTGCCCCCGCCCGCCTTTTTTATGTCCCGCTCTATATCATCGTAGCTCGCGTTTTTTATGCCGCGCCTGCCCACGATGACCATATCTTCGCCTGCAGGCAAAGATATGGCGTTCCTTCTGATGGCTTCCCTGATCCTTCTCTTGATGAGGTTTCGCGTTACGCTCCCGCCCGCTTTTCTGTTAACGGAGATTCCGACGCGGGTCTGTCCTGCCTGGTTGGGGAGCCTGTAGATGGCGAGTGTTTCCATATTTTCCCTGTAGCCGTTCTCTATAACCCTCTTGAAGTCGCGGCTTTTCTTCAGGGATTCCATGGGGCTTTCAGGCACTCAACCTCTTCCTGCCCTTTTGCCTCCTCCTCTTTATAATAGCCCTTCCGGACCTTGTGCTCATCCTCTTGCGGAAGCCGTGGTTCTTCTTCCTTTTTCTGGTATTCGGTTGATATGTTCTTTTCATGTTTTTACCTCCAAAAAAACATGAAAATTATATCCGTGCATTTGTGGGGTGTCAAGTAAACCTCCTGCTAATCGGTCATTTGATGCGCACTTGCTCGCAGTTGAAGCGTTTTTTCGCAGTTCTCTCCCGCACCCGCTTCGCGCCCGATCGGGCCATCGTGCAGCGCCTTCGGCGGTTGCTCTCTCTGCTTCAGGGACGACTAAGGTGGCCCCCGCCCTCCTTTTCCGCCCTCCTTTTCCGCCCTTGCCGGAAATCCCCCTTAACCGCCCGCCGCGCCATTGTTATAATATCGAATTGTCCGCATGTCCCTTCGATACGTATTATCGCTGCGTTAACCGGGAGGGGGTTATCAACAGTTGTGGAAATAAGTGTGCAAAACCTCCTTTTTAACCACTTCAGCGGCCTTTTCGATCCCCTGCATGTGGTATCGTATATCCCGTTTTTTACCCTTTCAGCAGATCAGCCAAAGGGACGCGGTTTGTGCAAAACGCCGCGGTCTTTCCGCTTTCCCGCGCCTTTCCTCTCCTCTTTCCTGGTATTTTCCTCACGCTATAGAAGGTGGTGAAAAGTTGGCTTCCCCGGGCGCAAAGGAGTCAGGTGCCGAGGCGCTTGTGCCGCCGCACACCCGCGTTGCCGTGCTCGGCGAGGATGGCTCCTTCCGGATCGTCGACGTAGGGGGTGATTCTTTTCCCGATTATGCCGGGGACCTGGCCGCCCTTATCGCCCAGGAACTCAGCGGCAGCGGTTCCGCCGTTCCACTAGTCACCCTGCAGGAGGTTATCGACAACCTCGTTCACGCCGTTCCATGTTCCGCCTCGGTTGTGATCGACGCTCACAACAAAACTTTTTTTGTTTCCGATAACGGACCGGGCATACGGCGAATGGACCTGGCGTTCGAGCTGGGCTATTCAACCGCCACGGACTTCCACAGGTCATACATACGCGGCGTTGGAATAGGGCTTTTCCTGGCGCGCGAAGAGGTGCGCTCTCTCGGCGGGGAGTTGCGCATCGATTCCGGGCCCGGCGAGGGGACTTACGCCCAGGTCTCTCTCGCCCCGTCTCCCTCGTCGCCCGTCTGGGCGGGTTCGGACGCTTTTCGTCTCACTCAGCGCCAGAATAACGTGCTCTTCCTGCTTTCGGAAGGGGAGTCTCTCGGCCCGTCGCGTGTGTCCTCCGAATTGAACATCGGGGTCAGCACCGCCCACCGTGACCTGGTAAAACTCCAGGAAATAGGACTCATTTACGTTGATTCAACTGGAAAAAGATTCCTTTCAGAGCTGGGAAGGTCCTACTTGCAGGGCCTTCTGTCGCTGTAATAGAATAGCGCTGTAGCGTGTCCGCGAGCCTCCCCGGGGGATGAACCAATGTCGCCAAAAACGAGCCTTTTATGGGAAAAGTGCAAGGACATCATCCAGGAGCGCGTTACCGATTCTTCCTCCATGTGGTTTAAAAACCTGCACGCCGATAAGGTGGAGGGCTCAACGCTCATCGTTTATACCAACAACAGCTTCACGAAGGAGTGGGTCGATAAGAGATATCTTAACCTTCTACAGGAGGTTGCGTCTGAGGTGTTTCCGGGCGTAGAGCAGGTGCAGGTCGTCCTTAAAGACCGTCGCAAAAAGGGGTCCCGCGGCCCCGTCTATCTTGACGTAAACATCCTCGCTGAAGACGAGGGCAGCGATGCCTCCAGCGACCTGATCACGCGCTTTACCTTCGATACCTTCGTAATCGGGGCAAGCAACCGCTTCGCCCACGCGGCCGCCCTGTCCGTCTCCGAGAACCCTACTTCCTATAATCCCCTTTATATCTACGGAGGGGTGGGTCTGGGAAAAACCCACCTCCTCCATTCTATCGGGCATTATACTAAAAGACTATATCCCAACTTCAAGGTTATTTACCGGTCCTCCGAACAGTTTCTCAACGACTTCATCAATTGCGTAAAGTCCGGCAAGGTTCCTTCCTTCCAGAAAAAATACCGCTCCATAGACATGCTCCTCATCGACGACATACAGTTCCTGGCCAATAAGGAAAGGACTGTCGAGGAGTTTTTTCATACCTTCAACGACCTTCATAATAACAACCGCCAGATAGTCCTAAGCAGCGATTGTCCTCCAAAAGAGATAGACGGGTTGCAGGAACGCCTGGTGTCCAGGTTCGAGTGGGGCCTTATAACCGACATACAACCACCTGAGCTCGAGACCAGAATAGCCATCTTGAGAAAGAAGTGTGCTCTCGACAAGAAGGACGTGCCTGACGAAGTCACAAACTATATCGCCTCGCGCTTCGACTCAAACATACGGGAATTAGAGGGAGCCCTCATCCGCGTTGTTGCCTATTCAAGCCTGACAAAGGAAGAGATCACCCTTGCAATGGCCAAGGACGTCCTCCGCGATATACTGCCCGAGGAAGAGAACCGGGACATAACGATAGACCGCATAATGGAAGTGACCGCGGATTATTTCAACATATCCGTTACACAACTCTCGAGCCCTAACCGCTCCAGACAACTTGTCACCGCTCGCCAGGTCTGTATGTATCTGTGCAGGGAACTGACCGACCAGTCCCTTCCCGCCATAAGCAATGCTTTTGGGGGCCGTCATCATTCCACTACTATTCACTCTGTCGAAAAAATAAAGACTCTTATGGAGGAGAAAAGAGAGATCTACAATGCCGTGCAGAAACTCACCAATAGAATAAAGTTGGGGTAAGGGGTGAAAATCCTGTCTAAAACCTGTGGGTATGTGTCCTGAATGCGTGCAGAAAAAATCGCGGGGGTACGGGGGTGTCAACAACCTTGTTTTTTCAACATCTTTTCATCGACTGTCTCACAACGTTTTCTACAACCGTTTTTCCCAGCCCCACTCATAAAACAGGACTTTTCAACATCTTACACACCCCCTATTATTACTACTCCTAAGATATATTTATAAAGAATAAGAAGTAGAAGGAGGTAAGGAGATTATGAAATTCAGCGCTCTCAGGGAAGACTTTTTAAACGCAGTACAGATTGTACAATATTCGGCAAACACGAAGGGGATGATGCCTATTCTCTCGGGTATCAAGATTGAAAGCGAGCGGGACAGGCTGGTATTGCACGCGACCGACCTGGAATCCTATACCGTCACGGGCTGCTCGGCAAAGGTGGAAGAGGAGGGTACCTGCGTAGTAAATATGAAGATCCTCATGGATTTTCTCAGAGATTTAAAGGATGAGAAAACGAACGTGGAGATGGTGGGGAACGAGATGGTGTTGAGTGGGCAGAAAACGGAATTCAAACTCTTTACCATGCCGGCGGAGGATTTTCCGAATGCTCCACTCGTTTCTATTCCCATACTCGAGGACGTAGAGACCAAGGTTATCGCACCTGCCATACAGAAGGTATCGCGAGCCGCATCGAAGGACGAAAAAAGGCCGACCCTTTTAGGGATATTGCTGGAGATAGAGGGAGAAGAAATAAGGATGGTAAGTACGGACAGCTACCGCCTGGCAATACGAAGTATAAAAAGCGGTTATAAAATGCAGGAGGAAGGGCAATATATAATACCCGCCTCGGCGATGGTAAATCTGGTGAGGATCGTGGGGAAGGCGGAAAAAATAAATTTGTACCGAGACGAGAACAAAGGTCAGGTAAGATTCGAGATGGGAGAAACGAGCCATATTATAAGGCTTATAGAGGGAAAGTTTCCGAAGTACGGGAAGTTTATGCCCGACAGCCTCGAGAAGGTTGTAGAAGTGGAAAAAGACGAGATGTTGGGCGCTCTCAAGAGAGCCTCTCTCATAAGTAGTACGGTAAAGCTTAAAATTGGCAACAACGGTATGAACATGGTTAGCGAGTCCAGGGAAGTAGGAGAGGGGAGAGAGGAAATAGCGGCGGTATATGAAGGTGAGGACATGGAAATCGCCTTCAACAGCAGGTTCCTTGAAGAGGGTATCATCTCCATCGATGGCGAAAAGCTGGTTATCAGCATAACGGAGGCCCTGAAGCCAGGAACAATAAAGGAGAGAGAAGGAACGGACTTCATGTATATTATTATGCCCATCAGGCTGTGAGGGGGGACAGAGAAAGGACCGTGATAAGAAGAATACGATTAAAAGACTACCGCAACTATGAAAGCAGTGCGATAGAGTTCGAACCCGGTATAAACGTGGTTATCGCGGGAAACGGGCGAGGGAAGAGCAATCTTCTCGAAGCCCTTTTTTTTCTGCTGCAGGGAAGATCGATGCGCACCAGCGACGAAAGAGAGTTGGTCAGGAACGGCGAAGAAGAAGCCGTAATAGAGGCCGCTATCCGCAAGGGAAGGGACATAAAGGTCAGGAACGTCATCAGCAGGGAAGAGGGGGTAAAGGGAAAAAAGCCACCAAAGGATATAACGGCCGTTTCTTTTCAGCCGGACGACATATGGATGGTGAAGGGAGGACCGGAGGCCAGAAGAAGATATCTTGACGAGGTCATAGTAGAGACAAAGGCAGGTTACCGGGAGACATTGAGGGAATATCAGCGCGCATTGAAACAGAGAAACGAAGCCCTCAAGGCGGTCAGGAGGGGGTTTAAGGACAGGGAGTTTATAAGAAATTGGAACCCACTGCTTTATAGCAAGGGAAGGTCGATAGTGGAGGAGAGAAAAAAGACCCTCGCTGACATGAGCGAGGAGATGGCCGCGCTGGGAGCAAGGTGGGGAAAAGAAAAAGTGGAGATGAAGTATTATACCTCCATGGGAGAGGATATAACAGAAGAAGAGAAAACCATGCAGAAGATAAAGAGGATGGAGGAAGCGGAGATAAGAAGAGGAACGACCCTGGTAGGACCACACAGGGACGAGCTACTGTTTTTTCTGGAGGGAAAGAACGTGAGGAGGGAATGTTCGCAGGGGGAGCAGAAGCTGGTTACCATCATGTGGAGGATAACGCAGGCAAAACTCAACGAGGTCGTCACGGGCAGAAAGACGATTATGCTGATGGACGACTGTCTTTCGGAGCTGGACGATAAAAACCGATGCATCGTTTTGAACGAACTCGCTGGCTGGGAACAGGTACTGCTGACGACCACGGACGATAGCCCGGAACTCGATGGGACCCACAAGATATGGCTGGACGGGGGGGAATAGAACCAACGCGAGAAGGCGGGGGAATGGACATAAGAGAGGCGATGCACGGACTTCTTTCCCAGTCGGGGATGGGGGCGCTCGAGGACCTGCTCCTCATAAGGGAAGGCTGGGAACGCATTGTGGGAGAAAAGGTGTCGGCGGAGACGAAGCCCTACAGGCTGGAAGCAGGAAAGCTCTTTATCGGAGTGCAATCACACGCCTGGGCCCAGGAAATACACTTTCGCATAGAGGATATTAAAAAAGGCATAAAAGAAAGCGCAGGAATAGAGATAAGCGAAGTAATCATAAGAAAAATAAACCTGAAGTAAAGGTTCATTCCGGCTGCGACAACGCGGGCAGCTAAACACAAAATCAGCCATAAAAAGTCGCGAACTTAACACCCCCGGATGATATAATTTGATTGGTTAAAAATGCGGTTAATGCCGCGTGTAAATAAGCGAGACGGAGGACAGATGTCAGCAACCAGAAAGGCCGAAAAATACGACGAAAGCTCGATCTCGGTACTCGAGGGGCTGGAGGCGGTAAAAAAGCGCCCGAGCATGTATATCGGGACGACGGGCCCTCGCGGGCTGCACCACCTCGTGTACGAAGTGGTGGATAACAGCATAGACGAATGTCTGGCGGGATACTGCAGAAACATCTGGATAACCATCCACCCGGACAACTCGATAACGGTAGTGGACGACGGGAGGGGGATTCCCGTCGGCATGATGAAAAAGCAGAAGAAATCGGCGGCGGAGGTGGTGATGACCACGCTGCACGCCGGCGGTAAATTCGGCAGCAAGGTGTACAGGGTGTCGGGCGGCCTGCACGGGGTCGGGGTATCGGTAGTGAACGCCCTTTCCGAGTGGCTCGTCCTCGAGGTGGGAAGGGACGGCAAGGTATACCAGCAGAGGTACGAGAAAGGGGTCCCGGTCTCCGGGCTCGAGGTTGTCGGTGAGACCGGCCGTACCGGGACCATAATCAGCTTCTCTCCCGATGCGGAGATCTTCGAGAGCACGGACTTCGACTTCGATGTAATAGCGCAAAGAATGAGGGAGATGGCCTTTCTCAATCGCGGTTTGCGCATAGAGATAACGGACGAACGCAAAGAACCGCCCGAAGCTGTGGCTTTCCGATACGAGGGGGGTATCGTAGACTTCGTCTCTCACCTCAACGCCAGCAAAGACCCGCTGCACGACAAGGTCGTCTTTATGGGCGCGGAGCAGGAGAATGCGCAAGCGGAGATAGCTATGCAGTATAACAAGGGTTATGTCGAGAGCATCTACACTTTCGCCAACAACATTAACACGCACGAGGGAGGGACGCACCTCGCGGGATTCAAGGGTGCCCTGACGAGGGTCGTCAACGATTACGCGCGCAAGAAGGGCTTTCTCAAGGAAAAGGAAGACAACCTCATAGGAGAGGACGTGCGCGAAGGCCTCGCCGCCATCATCAACGTAAAGCTGAAAGAGCCCCAGTTCGAAGGACAGACAAAAACCAAGCTGGGCAACACCGAGATAAGGGGGTTCGTGGAATCCACCGTGAATTCAAGGCTTTCTGAATGGCTCGAGGAGAACCCGGGCGAAGCAAAGACCATCATGAATAAGGTCATAGGGGCCTCGAAGGCGAGGATGGCGGCCAGAAACGCCCGGGAGCTTACACGCCGCAAGGGCCTGTTGGAGAGCACTTCTCTCCCGGGCAAGCTCGCGGACTGCACCATGAAGGACCCGTCCATGTGCGAGATATACCTGGTGGAGGGAGATTCCGCGGGCGGTTCCGCCAAACAGGCAAGGGACAGGCGCTTTCAGGCCATCCTCCCGTTAAAAGGCAAGATCCTCAACGTGGAGAAGGCGAGGCTGCACAAGATCCTTACCAACACGGAGATACAGGCGATCATAGCGGCCTCGGGCACGGGGATAGGCGAGGAGTTCGATATCGAAAAGGCGCGATATCACAAGGCTATAATCATGACCGACGCCGACGTGGACGGCGCACACATAAGGACCCTGATCCTCACCTTCTTCTTCCGCTACCTGAGAGAGATGATAGAGGCAGGTTACGTTTACATAGCACAGCCGCCGCTGTACCGCATTACCTGTGAAAAGAAGGACTACTATGCATACAACGATGGCGAGATGGAGGAACTTTCGCAGAGGTTCAACGGAAAGAAATGCGATATCCAACGCTACAAGGGCCTGGGAGAGATGAACGCCGAACAGCTCTGGGAAACCACCATGAACCCGGAACAGAGAATCCTCATGCAGGTTAACCTGGAAGACGCCATCGTGGCCGACGAGATCTTCAACACCCTGATGGGAGACGACGTCGAGGCCAGGCGCCACTTCATCCAGAAGCACGCCAGGAACGTCCGCTTCCTGGACATTTAGGGCGGACCTGCACATACAGCCAGGAGGAGAAATGGTACAAGCCCTGAGCGGGAAGATCAAGCCCGTAGAGATAGACGAGGAGATGCAGCGCTCGTACATGGATTACGCCATGAGCGTGATCGTGGGGCGCGCCCTCCCCGATGTCAGGGACGGGCTGAAACCGGTCCACCGCAGAATACTCTACGGGATGTACGAACAGAACCTGGCGCCCAACCGCCCCTACCGCAAGTCGGCGAGGGTGGTTGGTGATGTCATGGGAAAATATCATCCCCACGGCGACGCCGCCATCTACGACACCCTCGTGAGAATGGCCCAGAGCTTTTCTACGCGCTACGAACTGGTGGACGGTCATGGCAACTTCGGCTCCGTGGACGGGGACAGCCCGGCGGCCATGCGCTATACGGAGGCGCGCCTCTCTCCCATCAGCATGGAGGTGCTGAGAGATATCGACAAGGAGACGGTGGACTTCGCGCCCAACTACGACGAGTCGCTGCAGGAGCCGGCGGTGCTGCCGGCGCGCTTCCCCAACCTGCTGGCCAACGGTTCTTCGGGTATTGCGGTGGGCATGTCCACCAACATACCCCCGCACAACCTCGGCGAGGTCATCGACGCGGCGACCGCCATGATAAAGAAGCCGGATATCGAGTCCAGGGAATTGATGAAGCACGTCAAGGGGCCGGACTTTCCCACCGGGGGCATGGTGATGGGGCTCGAGGGCATGAGGGAAGCATACCAGAGCGGCCGCGGCATCATTCGCGTGAGGGGGAGGGCCCATATAGAACAGAACAAGGCGGGCCGCTCCAGCATAGTAATCACCGAGATCCCCTACCAGGTGAACAAGTCGCGCCTGACCGAGAGGATAGCCGAGCTGGTGCGGGAGAAGAAAATAGTCGGGATATCCGACCTGCGGGACGAAAGCGACAGGGCGGGCATGCGGCTGGTGGTGGAGCTGCGCAAGGACAGCACCCCCCAGGTGGTGCTGAATCAACTGTACAAGCACACGCAGCTTCAGGACTCGTTCGGCATCATTATGATCGCACTGGTGGGGGGCGTGCCCCGCACCCTCGGCCTCAAGGAGGCCCTGGCGGGATATGTCGACCACCAGGTGGAGGTGGTGACCCGGCGCACCAGGTTCGATCTGGACAAGGCGGAAAAAAGGGCGCACATCCTCGAGGGGCTGCTCGTAGCGCTGTCCCACCTGGACGAGGTGATCGCGTTGATCAAGAAATCGCGGACGGTGGAAGACGCGAGGAAAGGCCTCATGAAGCAGTTCAAGCTGAGCCAGGCCCAGGCCCAGGCCATCCTGGACATGAGGCTGCAGAGATTGACCGGGCTCGAGAGGGAGAAGGTCAAGAACGAACACAAGGAACTGCAGAAGGAGATAGCGCGCCTGAAAGAGATCCTCGCCGACGACGCCAAGCTGAAAGCTATCATCGTGGAGGAGCTGCAGGCTATCAAGAAGCGCTTTGCGGATCCTCGCAGGACGGAGATAGTTCCGGATTACGAAGACCTGGAGGTCGAAGACCTTATCGCCGAGGAAGAGGTCGTGGTCACCATCACCCATTCCGGTTATGTAAAGAGGCTGCCCATCACCACTTACCGCACCCAGAGAAGGGGGGGGCGGGGAGTAATGGGGATGAACCTCAAGGAAGGCGACTTCGTCGAGCACCTCTTCGTAGCGTCGACGCACCACTACATACATTTCTTCTCCAACCGCGGCAAGGCGTATCGCTTGAAGGTGTACGAACTGCCGGAGGGCTCCCGGGCGGCCAGGGGCCAGGCCCTGGTCAACCTCTTGCCGCTTACTTCCGGCGAGAAAATATGCTCGGTCATCGCCACCAGGGACTATCCCGAGGATGCCTATCTGGTCATCGCAACAAAGTGGGGCATGATCAAGAAGACGCCCTTTGAAAGTTACGACTCGCCCCGCAAGGACGGGCTGATCGCCATCAGCCTCGTAGAGGGAGACGAGGTCATAGATACCAGGCTGACCGGCGGCGAAAGCGACCTGGTAATGGTGTCGCGCGGCGGTCAAGCCATCCTTTTCGCGGAATCCGACTGCCGCCCCATGGGCCGTGACACCCGCGGCGTAAGGGGCATGAACCTGGGCAAGGACGACGAGGCTATCGCCATGGGCATTGCCGCGGAAGACGCGGATCTCTTCGTGATCACCGAGTCGGGATATGGCAAGAGGACGGCCATCTCCAAATACCCCAAGCACCGCCGTGGCGGAAAGGGAGTGAAAACCATCTCCTCCGGAGGAGACAGGGGGTTGCTGGTAGGCGCGCGGGTGGTCAAGCCGAACCAGGAATTGATGGCCGTCTCCGTCGAAGGCGTAGTCATCCGCATGGCGATCGATGACATCTCGCGCATGGGCCGCACGACTCAGGGCGTGAGGGTGATGAGGCTCGATGACGAGGACCGCGTCGCGTCCATCGCCCACCTGGCCTCCCAGGAAGGACTTCCCAGTCCCGAGCAAGAGACTGAGCCCGAAACGGAAACCCAGGGGGAAAAGGGCTGAAGGAATTCGAGATCGTAGAACACACCGCTGATGTCGGAATCCGGGCTTATGGTTCCAGCGAAGCCGAAGCCTTCGAGAGCTGTGCCCTGGGCATGATGTCCATCATGCTGGATCTACAGGCGGTCCGCCCGGAACGGCGCGTCAAGGTCGAGGCGCGCGGCGGGGATCACCAGTCCCTGCTGGTGGCATGGCTTTCCGAGATCCTGTACCAGGTCGAGTCGGAAGGCTGGGCCTTCGGGGCTTTCGAGGTTTCGAGGCTCACCGGCACGGAGATAGAGGGATGGGGCGAGGGGGAGCCGCTCGACCCGGACAGGCATGCGGTCGGGATGGAGATCAAGGCACCCACCTATCACATGCTAGAATTGGAGGAAGAGGACGGCCGCTGGACGGCACAGGTCATCTTCGATGTATAACGCATAAAGAGAGCGCGGCGCGCTCGGAGGGCCGGTACCCATGAGCCTTCTCGCCAACACCAAGAAGCTGGATAATTTTACCTGGGAGATAAGCGCGGATGCGCAGGAGGGGATGCTCGTGCCCGGAATCGTATTCGGGGACCGCGAGCTCCTGGAAAGGGCGGATCGGGACAACGCACTGCAGCAGGTGGTCAACGTGGCCTGCCTGCCGGGGATCGTCAAGGCCTCCATGGCCATGCCCGATATCCACTGGGGTTACGGTTTCCCCATAGGCGGGGTGGCGGCGACCGATATCGAGGAGGGCGTTATCTCGCCTGGAGGGGTGGGATACGATATATCGTGCGGCGTGCGCCTGGTGATGACCTCCCTTTCCCGTGCCGAGGCGGGGGATGGGCTGCGCGAGGTCACGGACCTGCTGGACGCCAGGGTGCCGAAAGGGCTGGGCACGAAAGGAAGGCTGCGCCTGGAGCGCAAAGAGATGGAACACATCGTTTCCCGGGGTGCCCGAGAGTTGCTGGCGAAGGGCATAGGGTGGGAGGAAGACCTCGGGGCCATGGAGGAAAACGGATGTTACCCGGGGGCCGACCCCGGCAAGGTCAGCGACAGGGCCTTTTCCCGGGGCCGGGAACAGCTGGGAACGCTTGGCTCCGGGAACCATTTCGTGGAGATACAAACGGTGGAAGAGGCTGGCCCGCTCGCGGAAAGACTGGGGCTCTTCGAGGGCCAGGTAGTGGTGATGATACACTCCGGATCGCGTGGAACGGGGCACCAGATATGTAGCGACTATATCGAAGTGATGGGGGCGGCCCTCTCCCGTTACGGATACAGGCTTCCGGACCGTCAGCTGGTCTGCGCCCCTATACGGTCTCGCGAAGGTCGGGATTACCTGGCCGCCATGGCCTGCGCGGCGAACTACGCCATGTGCAACCGCGAGGCGATCACCCACTGGGTGCGCGAATGTTTCGAGAGGACGTTCAAGTCGGCAGCGAGAAAGCTGGGAATGGAATTGCTCTACGATGTCTCTCATAACCTGGCCAAGATAGAGGAGCACGAGGTGGACGGGAGGAGCGTCTCCCTGATGGTTCACCGCAAGGGAGCGACCCGCGCTTTTCCGGGCAGCCGGCCAGAGGTGGCGGAGAGGTTCGCGGAGACCGGACAACCGGTGATCATACCGGGCGACATGGGCAGCCACTCTTTCATCCTGGTGGGAACGGCAGAGGCTCTGCACAAGAGTTTCGGTTCGACCTGCCACGGTGCGGGCCGCACCATGAGCCGCAAGGCGGCCAAGAAGCAGGTGCGCGGCGATGAGTTGAGGGACAGGCTGGAAAACAGCGGGATAATGGTTCGCGCCGGCCACCTCGCGGGCCTCGCGGAGGAAGCCCCCGAAGCCTACAAAGACGTAAGGGAGATAGTGGAGGTGTGCGAAGGCGCCGGCCTTTCGCGCAGGGTGGCACGCATGAGGCCGCTGGCGGTGTTGAAAGGGTGATCGCATGAGAAAAGCGCTGCCCCTCACGTTGTTCCTGCTTTTCGCGGCCGCGGCGGCGCTGTCCGGCTGTGGTGGAGGGGGGGGAGGGGAGTCCCCGCGCCAGAAGTCGATGCAGGTGACCTTCGAGGGGTGCTACCAGGTAAGGGGAAGCGAGGACGGAGACACGCGGGGAGTCGGCATCTATGCGGGCGGCTCCTTCCGTATCGTCGAGGAGAACGCCCCCCGCATGATCATCTACAACGGCGAAACGCAAGAAGGATGGCTCTTGAGCCTTGCGACGAAGACATACGAGGCCATCAGCTACGACGAGGCTGTCTTAAAAGCCGGGTTCATGCCGGAACTGGTGATGAGGCCATATTTCGGCCTCGAGCAGTTCTGGAACGGGACGGAGTTCCGCATGGATACCGCGGACGGGAGGTCGATAAAGGCTTACCTGGGGGGGCCGCAATGCCTGCCCAGCGCCTGGACCGCGGAAGCACAGGGCAAGCGCCTGAAGGAGATCAGGTGGGAGTACCGGCGAGTGGGGCAGGTTTCGGACGCCAACTTCCGGTTGCCCGAGGGGTTTACGCCGCAGGTATAAGGCATAAACACAACATGTCGTCCCTGTAACCAGCTTTATGCACAATATGTTGTTGAAAGTGTGCATAACCGACTGGCGACGGCGGTCCGGGTGTGTTTCTTGTCTGGATGAAGCTATGGGAATATAATCATTGTTTGCGAGGGCCTATAGCTCAGTTGGTTAGAGCGCACGCCTGATAAGCGTGAGGTCACTGGTTCAAATCCAGTTAGGCCCACCAGCCCTCACCAAGCTCCGGTCGGCATGCCGGAGCTTTTTATAGTGTGCCGCCAACGGGACTCATGGAGGTGATAGCCGAGCAAGGAAACATGAAGAAGGCAATGAGTCGATTAGATATGCCCTCCGGCCCGTCATCCATACAGCCTTTAGCGGAGCAGGAAGATCCAGCAGCCCCTCCTTGCCTCGATGGGGCTCGATGCGATCGATTATTTGTCCCCGAAGCAGGTACCCAGGTGGCGTGCCGATTCTATCAGGGGATGGTCGGCGGGCACGAGCTTCCTCTTGCCGGCGACCTCTTCCAGGGCAACGGGGACCGCCTCGCTGGCCCTCGAAGCCACCATGACCCCGAATTTCCGGCGCGCGGCCAGTTCAGCGGCCGTGGTGCCCAGGCTGCTTGCCAGAAGCCTGTCCGCGGACGAGGGCGCTCCGCCACGCTGGAGATGTCCGAGGATGGTCACGCGTGATTCGAGCTGGGTCATCCCCTCGAGCTTCTCCGCGAGGCGAAGGGTGTTTTCGTTCATGCGGTCCCGCATGTACCTGAGCTCTTCCTTCGTCTTGCCCGTTTCATTGCCGTTACGGTCGTCGTCCGGTGTTTGAGGCTGTCCTTCGGCCATGAGAGCTTCCTCCCGGGACACGGCGCCCTCCGCGACGACCACGATGCTGAAGCCCTTGCCCGTCCTGTATCTCCGCAGAACGGATTCGGCGACAATGCCGATGTCGTAAGGGATCTCGGGGATGAGTATCACGTCCGCGCCGCCCGATATGCCCGCGCCGAGCGCGAGCCAACCCACCTTGTGCCCCATGGTCTCCACTACGATTATCCGGTGGTGGCTGTGGGCGGTGGTATGCAGCCTGTCGATGGCCTCGGTGGCGATGCTCATGGCGGTATCGAAGCCGATGGTAACGTCGGTCTTTACTACATCGTTATCGATGGTCTTGGGCAGCGTGATGACGTTCAGGCCCTTCTCCACCAGGCGATAAGCGTTTTTCTGGGTCCCTCCTCCCCCCAGGCATATAAGCGCTTCCAGCTGGTTCTTGTAATAGTTCTCTGCTATTACGTCTGTCATATCCAGGATCTTCCCGCCGATGTTCATCTTGTGCGGCTTGTCCCTGCTGGTGCCGAGGATGGTGCCGCCGCTGGAGACGATATTGGAGAGAACGCCCCTGTCCAGTCGCATGAACCTGTTATGGACCATCCCGCGGAAGCCGTCTTTGAAGCCGATGACCTCGAAACCATATTCGCCGAGCGCGGCCTTACCGATACCCCGGATCGCCGCGTTCAGGCCCGGCGTGTCGCCGCCAGCGGTCAGTATTCCGATCAGTTTGGACATAACAACTCCTGTGCTAGCTTCGTTCTGCGATCTCTGGAAGCCGATGCAATATGCGTAAAACCGCCTCCCTCAACCCCTCGTTTTCTAGATACTCGTCTAGATGTCCTTGCGGCACCCATTCCCGCTGGCGGATAGCGCCTTCTGGCCAGCTTGTGAGCTGCTCGCTCACCCGGAGCGGGAAGATCTCGACCTCGCATCGTCCGCCCCACTTGTCGTAGGAATACGACTCTTCTATCTCCTCGCAGACGGTTCCGCGAACGCCCGCCTCTTCGAGGGCTTCCTTCCTGGCGGAGTCCACTGGCGAGAGGTCGGGCTCGACGATGCCCTTCGGGATCACCCACTTGCCCGATCTTCGCGTGGTGACGAGCAGGACCTCGCAGCCTGCTTCCGCATGGCGGTATGGGACGACCCCGGACTGCCTGAAGTGCCAGGGGGGCCTGCCCGTTTCTTTCCACTTGCGGAGAAGGGATGCGGGAAAGCCCTGCAACGCCAGGTTCTTGTTTTTAAAATCATCATCAAGCGAGACGTCCTCTCCGAACCAGGAGGGCGGGGAGAACTCCTGCATGTCGTGCGGCGAGGAGAACTCCACCTCGGCCGTGATCAAGCCCTCCAGGCCCCCCTTGTAGACGTCTATCTCTATCGTATGTTCCCTATAGGGATATTTGACTCTCGTTTTCGATATCGGTGTACCGACGACGCACGGTTTGAACTCATCGTACTGTTCCTCGGATATGCCGATCTCGATCTCGTGCCTCGTCGTTCCCGTGCCTTTCTTGAAGGTCAATATATGCGCACCGTTCCCTTTTCTTATGCGGAGCTCCTCGTTCGCGGTTATGACGATGTATCCCTGTTCTATGAACACGGACGGATAACCATACAGCTTTCCCGGCAGTTCTTTGAGCAGAAACTTCTTTTCGATCTCCATGGTTCAAACCGGCGCCCTTTCCAATATCTCCTGCCACAACAACGCGATCCCCCTGGCGCTTTCGCTCCCCGGACGCACCGCGGGAAGTGGAGCCCGGAAGATCCCCATTCTCTCGATCTCGGAACGATAGGGTATGTAATGCTTCAGAAAATCCGGCTGGGCGCTCCAAAGCTCTTCCATCATCTGCCTGTGCAGGCTCTTTCTCGCGTCGACCATCGAGAAGAAGGGGATAACGTGTTCGACGCGTATTTCCTGTCTCGAGAGGAAAGCGCGCAGCTGCTCCAGGGTCCGCCTGGAGAGAGTGGTGGGAATAACCGGCACGAGCAGTATGTCCGAAACCCGGAAGATGTTTTCCGAGAGCATGGTGATGTTCGGGGGGGAGTCGATGAAGAGGGTATCATAGTCCTCGTCGAACTGC
Organism: uncultured Actinomycetota bacterium; assembly: GCA_964529285.1. Taxonomy (GTDB): domain Bacteria; phylum Actinomycetota; class Geothermincolia; order Geothermincolales; family RBG-13-55-18; genus SURF-21. The sequence continues at coordinate 41,754 of CAZGWK010000004.1, read as the reverse complement.
CGCAGGGCGTACTGCAAGGCTTTCTTGGAGTGCTTGGCCCTGTCGATCCGTATATCCAGCTTGCGAAAGGATATATCCGAAGGCAGAAGATGGAGGTTTTCGTAATCGGTTGCTCTGATAAATCCTGCGGCCTTGCCGCCCGAGGAAACCATCATCTTCGCGCTCTGCCCGACCCGGGGCTTGATGCGGAAGTAGAACGACGCCGACGCCTGGGGGTCGAGGTCGCACAGCAGCGTTCTCCTTCCTCCCGCGGCGTTCAGATATGCAAAATTGACCGCAGCGGTGGTTTTGCCCACGCCGCCCTTTATGCTGTATAGGGAGATTACGCGCACTTTACCCTTTCCCGAAAAGCTCCTCGCATATCGCGTGTACCTGCTTGGAATCGAAATCCGCGAAACTGCGGTAAAAACCCTCTCTGACTTCGCCCTGGCGCTCGTGGAGCATGGCGACGAGGCCGCCTATCGCCGCCGCCTCCAGCCGGCTTTTCTGCAGGCTGCTCTCTGCGCGTTCCAGATAGGCATTGAGATTGATCTGCTGCATAGTGAGGTCGTTGAACTCGCCCAGGTCGTCCTGGAGACCCTTGAGATGCCCGATAAGGCTCTCCGTCTTTTTGCGCGGGAACAGCGACGCGAAGAACTCGAGGAGGTAGCGCAGCCTCTTGCACTCTATGCGCAGCCTGTGCAGGCCTTCATCGGGGGATGCATCCGTGATCTTGCGCCCCCGTTTTATTATCTTCGCGAAGCTGGCGCTGATGCGCGACCTTGCGATCTCGAACGCCGGGGGGCTTGCTGACGGCAGCTGCGGGTTTTCCAGGAACGCCTCCCAGTCGTCCAGGGCCGAACGGAAAGCCTCCGTGCGAAGGAAACCTGCGAACCGTTTCTGCTGGCTGTTTCTTCTGCGCTGTATGTGCATGAAATAGCGGTCCAGCCCCGCGCGCAGGTGTTCCGGCAGCATATCGTAGTAACGCTGCTTGTCGAGGAGATATACGTCGAGGTCCCTCAGCAGGTTGCACTCCTTGGCTGTCCTCTTGAAGTCAGCGTTGTATTTCCTCCTTGCCTCTGGCGGGAAGGCCTCCTTGACCTGGGAAAGGCAGGCCCTGCTCCTTCGCGTGGCCACGCGAAAGTCGTGCAGGAACTCGGTATCGTAATCCTTGATGATGCCGGGGACGTTGGACCTGATGGTGGAAAGAAGGTGTTTGAGGATGACCAGGGCTGCTTCGGTAACGGTCTGCCCCCTGTTCAGGCGTACGTCGAGCTTGGAGCTGTAATCCCCGGGATGGATCCAGGCTGCGAGCATTAGCTCTTCCATTAGCGGGTGCGGAAGCTCCTGCATGGCCGATTCCCCGGCCGCTGCCAGGAGGAGGTCCCGCTCTTCCGGATAGCCCTTGAGGGGTTTCACGAACAGGTATGACTGCGAACCGTTGCCGCGTGCGGCGTGGGTCAGGAGCGAGAACCGGCTCACGATCTTTACGTCCTCGTTTCTCGCCAGGTATTGCTGTTCGCGAAGCTCGAACGTTGCCAGCGGCAGGAGAGCCCTTATGCCCGTGATGTCTTCCAGGAATCCGCGCAGGCGTTCCTCCTCGCACTCCCACCAGAACCTGGGCACGCTCTCGAGCGCACACGTGATAAACGGCGACTGGTCGTTCGACCCCTGGATATTGAACGAGCCCTTCACCGCATAAGCAAAACACCCCTTCCTGTACAATCTCCAGTCGAAGGTGTCGTAAAGCGTGACCGGCGCCACACAGGAAGGACCTCGCTCCACCTCGAACCTCTCCTCGACCAGCAGCGCGAAAGCCCGTGATCTGTCGTCATCGGTTCGGAAATAGAATGGCTTCATGCCTGGTTCACTACCCCTTGCCGCTGCGCAGCTTGTCCTCCAGGTATCCGTATATCGCGTCCTGGGCCCTCAGCTTCTTCTTACCCGTCACGTTTCTCTCGCTGTTGTCCTGGCCCTCGTTGATGATCCTCGCTTTCACGTTGTCGCTCAGCTGGATCTTGAGGTAGTCGATCAGCTCCGTTTTTATCTTCGCGTCGTATATGGGGACCCCCACCTCGATGCGGCGTTCGAAATTCCTCGTCATCCAGTCGGCGGAGGCTATGAAGACCAGGGGGTCGTTGTCGTTGCAGAAGACAATGATGCGTGAGTGCTCCAGATACTTGTCCACGATGCTGATCACCTCGATATTCTCGCTCAGGCCCTCTACGCCGGGCAAGAGGCAGCAGATGCCGCGGTTGACCATCTTGATGTTGACCCCGGCATCGTTGGCCCGGTAGAGCCTGTTGATGGTCTTCTTGTGCGAGAAGCTGTTGAGCTTGGCGTAGATATAGGCTTCTTTCCCCTCCTGGGCGTTCTTCACCTCGTTCTTTATGTGTTTATACAGCTGCTTGGTCATGTTGAAGGGGGAGACGAGAAGGTGGCGGTAATTAAAGGATTTGAAGCTGTTCTCCAGGAACTCGAAGAGATTCCCTGCTTCGCAGGTGATCCTGGGGTCGCTGGTGAGCAGCGCGTGGTCGGCGTATATCCTGGCGGTGGATTCGTTGAAGTTCCCCGTGCTGAGACCCGCATAATGCTTGAACCCCCTCTTTTCCTTGCGCGTTATCAGCAGTAATTTGCAGTGTACCTTTACTCCGGGTATTTCCGGGATGACGTTCGCGCCCTCTTCGATCAGGCGCTCAGTCCACTGGATGTTCGCTTCCTCGTCGAAACGGGCCTGGAGCTCCACGACCACGGTGACTTCCTTGCCGTTTCTTCTGGCGTTTATCAGGGCGTTGACCACTTGCGATTCATCTGCGACGCGGTACAGCGTCATCTTGATGGAGACGACGTCCTTGTCGATGGCGGCTTCGCGCAGCAGGTCGATGATGTAATGGAAGGACTGATAGGGGAAGTGAAGCAGGACGTCCTGGTCTTCTATGGCCCGCAGAGAACTGGTATACTCACGCAATACCGCATGCTCCAGCGGCTCGGGGTGTTTGTATTTCAGCCTGTTGAAGCGCTTGCCCAGATCCGGAAAGGTCGCCATGTCCCTCGCGTTATGATACCTGCCGCCGGAGATCATTATCTCGGGGGAGAGCTTGTTCTTACGGGCGATGTAGTCCAGGAGGCCTTCGGGTATTTCACGGTCGTACACGAAACGGACGGGGTTCCCGTACTTGCGGTTCTTGATCGAGCGCGATATCTGCTCGAACAGGCTGGTGGTGATGTCCGACTCGATATCCAACTCGGAATCGCGCGTCATCTTGATGGTGTATGCGGATATGTCCTCGGAGTCGAACATGGAAAATATATCCTTGAGGCCGTAGCGGATCATATCATCGAGCATTATGACGTAGGTTTTATCGCTGCCTCCCGGAAGCCTGTTGAACCTGGGCAGCACGTCAGCCGGGACCTCTATCAAAGCATACTGCTCCCCGGATCCCTTGTCCCTCGTCTTGATGACGACGGCCAGATAGATGACGAGATTGTGCAGATAAGGGAAGTCATGCACGTTATCGAGCATGATGGGGATGAGCCTGGGGTGGACCTTTGCGGAGAAGTAATCCTGCAAGTACTCTTCCTGCTCCGCGCTCAAGCCCTTCTCGTCCACCATGATGATGCTTTCTTTTTCCAGTTCGTCCAGGACCGTGGCGAGGTCTTTCTCGAAGCGGTCGCGCAGGCACCTCGCCCTTTCTAACACCTGCTCCAGCACCGTTTTCGGCGTCCCCCCGATAAGCGTCGCCGGTTTCTGTCCCGAGGCGATGAGGCGCTTGAGCGTGCCCACCCTTACGCTGAAGAACTCGTCCAGGTTTGATGAGAATATGCCCAGGAACTGCAGCCTCTCCAGGAGCGGTACGGCGGTGTCTTCCGCCTCCTGCAGGACCCTCTCGTTGAAGGAGAGCCAGCTCAACTCCCGGTTGATGTACTTGTTTATCCCGATATCTCCTCTTTGTACTTCTTTGGATATTCGTAGAACTCCAGATCGCCGGTGTTCTCTCGCAGCCGGGCCCATCTATCTGCGGCGAAACCGAAACAGACGACGGCCGATGTAGGCAGCCAAGCCTCCGGGGGTTCAACTCCGAGAAGGTCTGCCGCTTCGCTTATCCCGGGGTTGTGCCCGACCACCATTATGCTGCGTAGCTTAGCGTCCCGGTTGCGGATGAAATCGAGGATCTCCCCCGGGGAAGCGGCATACAGTTCATGCGAGAAAGTGACGCGGCTCTTCTTCAGGCCGTAAAACCCGGCCAGGGTTGTGGCGGTATCCGCCGCCCTCCTGGCATCGCTGGAGAACACGCGTTCGGGCCTGTGTTCTTGTGCGGTCAAGGCCGGCCTCAGCAACTCAAGGTCCCTGGCTCCGCGCTTCTTGAGCGGCCTGTCCCTGTCGGGCAGAGAAGGGTCTTTCCAGCTCGATTTGGCATGTCTGACCAGAAAAACGATCTTCAACCGAACCTCACCTACCGCTGGCAACACTGGATACTGCTACCTTGCAGGCAAGACCCCCGGAACTCCTGATATCTCCTGCCATCAAGGCTTATGGCTCTGCATATAAAATATCCGGGGCTTCGGGCATGTGTCAAACGCGTGGGGGCGCGGCTCTCCCGTTCTCCCGGCTTCCGTGGGTTCAAGCGCATGCGTAGAGGCGAGGCGATACACCATGGCGGCGGCTCCGGCGCTTTGTCACAGCCTGCGGGTAGTATGGGTATCGAGGGTGAGAAATGATTCCTGTCTGGACGAGATCACATGCGCTCGAGGCAGCCCGTGGCCGACTGCGCTGAGCGGCGGTGCCGTTCGTCCGGCTGTCTCCATCATCAAGGAGAAAGAGGGGACGGGAAAGAAGAAATAAGGGGGTGGCGAGGATTGAGGAGGCAGGTTTGCCCAAGCAGCTGATAAAGGATTTGAGGCCGGGTGAGGCCGTAAAAAGTACGTTCATCGTGGCGCGCAAGGAGCTGCGCAAGACCAGAGCCGGAGCGCCATACATGGCGCTGGAGCTGGTCGACAAGAGCGGCAAGGTCGACGCGCGCCTCTGGGACGGCGCGAGCCGCTACAAGGACGCATTTGCGGAGAAGGACTACGTGGCGGTGAGCGGCAGGGCCGAGAAATACCGCGACCAGCTCCAGGTCGTCGTTAGCTCCCTGCGGCGCTGCGGGGAAGAGGAGGTGGACGCATGCGATTTCCTGCGCGTGGTGGAAACCGACCGGGCCGAACTGGAGGGAGAGCTGCGCGTGGCACTCGAGGAGGTACGTAACCTGCACCTGCGAGGCCTGTTGTTCGCCTTTTTCAACGACGTGGAATTCATGGGCAGGTTCACCGCCGCACCCGCTGCCAAGAATTACCATCATCCTTATCTGGGGGGACTGCTGGAACACACCGCCATGACGGTACGCATTTGCCGCATGATCTGCGACCTTTATCCCGACATAGACCGCGACCTCCTTGTAACCGCCGCGGCACTGCACGATATCGGCAAGATCCAGGAACTGGAATACGATCGGGCGATCGACTTCACGGATGCCGGCAGGTTCCTGGGCCACCTGATGCTCTCGGACGAGATGATCAGGGAGCGGATAGCCGCCCTGCCGGGGTTCCCCGGGGAACTGGCGCTGCGCCTGCGCCACGCGGTGCTCAGCCATCACGGGGAGCTGGAATGGGGCTCGCCGAAACGCCCCAAGACACTGGAAGCCATAGTCCTTCACCACGTGGACAACCTGGACGCCAAAGTAAACAGTTTCCGCGAGGTCGTGTTCAAGGTATCCGACGGTGATTCTCCCTGGACGGACATGCGCAACCTGTTTAAACGCCCCCTGTATGCACCCAGGCCGCTCAGCCAGGAGATGGAGCTGAACCTGGAGGAAGACATCCCGCGCTAGGCCTTCGGGAAGAGAAGCCCCCTTAGCGCGCGTTTATCCGTTTAGTATGGCACCACCCTCCGGACGGCGGGTCAGGCGCCTGGCGCCGCTCCCGGCGGAGGGGTTCGGGCCCCGGTGCGCCTTGCGGGGACGCTTCGCCGGCGCGGGCGTTGCGCCGCAATCGCTTTGATCCTGTCAAGGGCCGCCGTGAGGCCCTGCCGCAGGCGGTGGGCTTCTTCTTCGTCGAGGGGCGACCCTCCGTATCGCGCTCGCTCGAAGAGGAATAGCTCGCGGGAGAGGTCCAGCCCGGGAGTCATTGCGGCCAGGTTCCCCAAGAATTCACCGGCCGTCTGGCTGGATCGCCGGCGCAAGCCCAGGGAATCCAGTGCCGCGAGGAAGTCGTGCATGTCGAGCAGGGGCCCGTGCAGCGCCGCAGCGGGTTGACCCTTGCTGCGCCGCAGCAGCCGTACCAGGCGTACCAGGGGGACGATCGAAAGTACCAGGAAAAGAAGGAGGAGCAGCCAGGGGGCCTCCCCTACGGAATAGAGGAACCCATCCGCGAGGGCCGCAGCGGCCGAGGCCACCGCGGCGAGACCCCCCTTCAGTGCCGAGCGCAGGGGGCCGGGCAGAAGCGCCGAGAGGCTGCGGCCGACCCAGGAGAAGAAATCCCGCAGGACCCACAGGGAACCCGAACCTCGGTCGGACTCCGGCAGCTCGAAGCCGGGGGTGGGCTCGCGGGTCACCCAGCCTATGCCCTCCATGTATATCTCGACCCAGGCGTGGGCGTCATCCAGCCCCACCTCGTACAGTCCCGTAAAGGGGTTGTAGTCACCGGTGGAGTATCCGGTCACAACGCGCGAAGGTATCCCGGCCATGCGGCACAGAACCGCGTAGGCGGTGGCGAAATGCTCGCAGTATCCGCGGCGGTGCTCGAAGAGGAAAACGTCGACGGCATCCTCTCCGGGGGGCAGGGCGGGCACGTCCAGGGAGTATTCGTACTCGCTCTTCAGGAAGTCCTCGACGGCAAGGGCGCGCGCGTAAGGCCCCTCGCCCACCGGGATGATCTCGCGCGCGAGGTCCTGCACCCGCTGCGACAACGGGGGGAGTTCGAGGTAGGGGACAAGGGCGCCTTCCGGTACTTCCCTCGTAGAGCTCGAGAGCCTGCTCTCGGAGGAAATGCCGCGCGAGACGACGCTGTAGACGAGGCCTTCGTCCAGGGGAAACGGGCTCTTCAGCCCGGATTCGTCCTGATAGATGTAATCGGAGGGATAATAGAGCAGGTCAGGCCGGAAGCAGGTGAATATGACGTTTGGCTGCTCCGCCTCCAGGTAGTAGGTCTGTATGACCGTGCGCGAGTCCAGGTGTGCCTGGGACGGATCGTGCTCGAGCTCGAAGGGCTGCACCGCCTCGCGCAACCGCCTGGGCTCCTCGTCCGGTGCCAGCCATGCGTAACCGTTGTATTCCCGGAAGGACAGGCCGCTCCAGTAGGCGGGTTCCGTAGACCGCACCTTCATCACCGGGAGGTCGACGAGCGTGCCCCGCGTGCGCAGGTCCAGGTAAGGCCCGAAACCGAAATAGCCCTCCGGGTTTATCTGCGTGGCGTTTGCAGGCGGCTCGAGGGGCAGGTCGGGATAGGCCGGGTTGGAGAACGCGTATCCTTCGGGGGAGGCGAAGGACCTGCGTATGGAGAAAGGCAGTTCGCGCAGGTAGGCAGTGTTTATACGGGGCATAAACGCCCCAATGGCGAGGCCGCCCATGGAAACCAGGACCACCAGGATGACCATGACCGTAGTAAGCTGCCACGCGGACTGCCCGGCCTCCCTGGACCTCTCGGGTTCCGCCGAGAGCTCGAGCAGCCGCGATCGCTGGATGAAGTAGAGCGCCGGCAGGGCTGCCGCGAGCCAGAGCAGGATGATCAGCCCGAAGGAGGCGGAAAGAGCGTAGGAACCCGCCAGGGCGAGCAGGATGAGAGAGCTAACCAGCGCCAGCAGCAGGTCCTTGCCTCGCGGAAGGTCGAAGCTGTGCAGCACCTGTACCCAGACGAAGAGTTCCGCAAGCGGTATGCGCGGGTCGTAAGGCTGCAGGACGACCTGGCGCAGGAAAGAGACCAGGGCGGCAAAGGTCAAGGCCATGATGACCACTTTGACCGACAGGTTCGGCCTGTACCTGCGCCTCCAGCTCATGAGCGAACCCACGCTTATCAGGACTATGGAGGCCAGGCCCAGGCCCAGGCTGACAACGCCCTGCAGGGCAAGGGCGAAGATGGAGATGGAGACCGCCGCCCAGACGGCCGCACGCAGCCGCCACGAATCCTCTATCTCCCGCGGGGCGTTGATTCGCCGTAGATAATCAATGGTTTTTGCAGGCATGCCTTAAGATCGTCCCCCTTACGAAACAGGGATATACTGAAGAGCCCCGGAAAGGGCGCCTGGACCAGGCCGCATACGGCTTGCTCGGGGCTCGGGGCCGCGGGGGGCGCCGAGACGTTTCCGCCGTAAGACAAGGGATCGACGAACACCAGGGCAGCGTGGCACATATGGGGCAGGGCCGCGGCTAGCCGGGAGCAATCGATGCTGCGGGCCGGAGTGATACAGCAGAAGAAGCATCCCGGCGACAGCTCGTTCCACAAACCCTCCGCCTGCCGTTCGAGGCCGGCGTCCGCCACCGGCTCCAGGGCGGCCAGCCACCTCAAGGCATCATGGAAGCTCCGCACGTCGTGGAGCTCCGGGGTCTCGCCGCGGTAAGAGGCAAGCGTAACGGGATGCCCGGCATAATGGGCGTAATGCACCACGCTCGCCGCCAGACGCGCCTGCGCGTCCAGGACGAATCCGTTCTCCTCGCGGACATGGGCCTCAGCCCGGTTGTCGATGAGCACCATCAGCGGGGTGCCCGTCTCCGTCTCGAATTCCCTCACCACCAGTTCGCCCCGGCGCGCCGTGGTCTTCCAGTGCACGTGGCGCAGCGGATCGCCGGATCGGAACTCCCTCACCCCGTAATAATCGATGCCGGCCCCTTTCTGGGAGGAATATTCCTGGGGCGTCCTCTGGTGGTGCAGGAACGAGTCAACCAGTGGAAAACTGCCCAACTCCTCGAAGTGGGGCAGTACCGCCAGGCGCGACTCGGCGTGCGCGCGGCCGGTATGGCGGGCAAGACCGATTATCCCCTCTGAGTAAAAGTAGCCCGGCCAGTCCTCGTATATCCCCCTGCGCAGCCTGCCGCGCCGGTAGGTGAAGGAGGCATCGCCCCCGCCCTTTACGTGCGTGACGAGGAAGGCGGCGCGGCCGCCTGCCTCGGCAGGAGACTCCTTCTCGGGCGGGCTGGGGTCTCTCAACTGTTCGCGCAGCTTCTTGTGTTTCGCCCTAAGACGCGGGCGCTTGCGCGCGGCGCCGCAGGCGGGATCCTCGTCGATGACCGCAATGAGGTTGCGGGAGAGGCGTCCATGGTTGTGGATATCAAGGGTAACCCGCAACGCCTCCTCCTCGTCTATCTCGGGCGGATTGCGGCGGTCCAGGGACAGCTTTCTTACCTGGAGAAGGGAGAGTAACCAGGAGACGCCCAGGGCGGCCAGGAGAAGGCTCGCCAGCCAGAACATCCATCCAGACTGGGAGTTTATGCCGATAAGGATCATGGTGACGGAGAGAAAGAATACCATGAGTGACCGCGAGAACAGCAATGCGACCTCCTACAATACCGGGACCGGCAGGCGCGAGAGGATACGCGATACGACCGCGCGCGATTCGCCGAGACCCTGTGAGCGCGAGGCCGGTATGACCCGGTGGGAGAGCACGGGAGCGGCCATGGCCTTGATGTCGTCGGGAGTGATGAAGTCGCGCCCCGACATAAAAGCCCTGGCCTGGGAGGTACGTACCAGGAATATGGTGCCGCGCGGGCTGGCCCCCGCGGAAAGGCCCTCCTCTTCACGCGTCGCCCTTACCAGGCTGACCGCGTAGGCGAGTACGTCCGAATCCACGCACACTGAGCGGGCGGCTTCCTGCAGCACCGGAAGCTCCTCGGCCGACAGCACCTGCCGCAGCCCGGCTACAGGGTGCTCCAGCAGCTGGCTCTCCACGATCTCCTTCTCGTAATCTTCCTGGGGATAATCCAGGGTCACGCTCATGCAGAAACGGTCGAGCTGACCCTCGGGCAGCGGGTAAGTGCCGTGGTATTCCAGTGGGTTCTGGGTGGCGATGACAAAGAAAGGCTGCGGTAGGGCATGCGTCGTGCCGTCCACCGTCACCTGACTTTCCTCCATCGCCTCGAGAAGGCTCGATTGGGTGCGGGGGGTAGCGCGGTTGATCTCGTCGGCCAGGACAACATTCGCGAAGACCGGGCCGGGTCGGAACTCGAACTCGCTGCTCTTCTGGTTGTAGATGGCGGTACCGGTGATATCCGAGGGAAGAAGGTCCGGCGTGAACTGTATGCGGCGGTAGGAAGCGGAGATGGAAAGGGCGAGAGAGCGCGCAAGCATGGTCTTGCCCACGCCGGGCACGTCCTCTACGAGCAGGTGTCCCCCACTGATGAGGGCGATAACCGCCATGTCCACCTGCGGATCCTTGCCCCGGATGACCAGGCGTATGTTTTCGGCAAGCGCCTGCGCGCGGCCAGCCAGGCCCTGTGATCTGTCTGCGGGATCCATCGCACCTCCGCTCGAGTCTTTCGCCTTCACCATTTATATATCGAGCATAGTGACGGCGATGTTTATAGACAATGACATATGACGGCCGGCGGAGTGCAAGCGTGATACCCATTATCCGGTATACCTGCGGGAAGGCCCGCTTTAATACCGGACGAGGAGCGCGGTAAAAAAGAAGGCCCCGCAAGAAGCGGGTGCCCTTCCTTTCCTCCCGATCCCGCCGGTGTTACGGGAGGTTCCGGCCTGTCCCCAATCGCGACCCGAGATTTGTACCCCCGCTAAGGTATACCCATGGCCATGGTTGCTTAAACCAGGCTACCCAAAAACGCTCGATGCGGGAGTTTCCGGCGCAGCGACAGCGCAAGGGGCTGCCTGTTCGCGGTAAACATGGTGTAGCACGGGCCTGTCGAGGTCCGGGGGGTTTCTGCTACCATCTCTGAGTAAACGGCAAACGCTTACAGGCACGCTCCGGGGCTCGGCATGCGAGAGGTCCTCAAGCGCTTAGATGTTCGTTCGCACGGAGGCATGTACATGATGCAAAGGGAGCTGGTACTCGACTCGAACGGCGTCAGGCTGGAGGGCGCGTTGATGTTTCCTGCGTCGCGGGAGAAGCCGCCGCTGATCGTCCTCTGCCACGGCATACCCAGCGGTGCCGCTCCCGCTCCCGGCGATACGGGTTACGAGTCACTGGCCAGGCGATGCGTACAAGGCGGAGCAGCGTCATGCTACTTCAGCTTCCGCGGCACCGGGCTTTCGCAAGGCGATTTTTCCCTGGGCGGATGGGCAAGGGACCTGGAGACGCTGCTTAGCGCGGCACGAGGGGGGAGCGGAGCCTTCGCAGGATGCGATCCCGAGCGCATAGCCCTCATGGGCTTCAGCGGGGGAGGCGCGGTCTCCATCATCTGTGCCGCCCGGCACGGGCCGTTCGCCGGAGTGGCCGCCCTTTCCGCGCCCGCGGCTTTCTCCCCCTTGACGACCAGGGAGGACATGGAGGGTTTCATTGCCCACGCGCGTGCTATCGGCATCATCCGCGACCCTTCGTTCCCGCCCTCCAGGGATGAATATTACGAGGATATGATCGCCCACGACCCCATAGACTTCGTAGGCCGCGTAGCGCCCACGCCACTGCTGATCATACACGGGGACGCGGACGAAACGGTCCCCGTGAGGGACGCACAAAGCCTGTACGATGCGGCCGCTGAGCCCAAGGAGCTCTTTATCGTAAGGGGGGGAGGGCACAAGCTGAGACTGAACCCCGAGGCGATGGACAAGGCGGTCGCCTGGACGCTGGCCAGATTAAAACCGCTCCTCTAAATTAGAGTATGGTGCCAGAAGATGGGGTCAGGCCCGGACATGGGACACTTTCAATTAACCCTGCTACAGAATCCGCTATGTGCGATGAAAAATGTCCCATGTCCGGGCCTGACCCCTTACATGCTTTCCGGGGCCGAGACGCCGAGGATGCCGAGCCCGTTGCGGATGACCTGCCGGGCGCAGCGCACCAGGAAGAGGCGCGCAGAGGTAAGCTCCGCATCGTCGCTTATCACGCGGTGACGGTTGTAGAAAACGTGAAATACGGCCGCCAGTTCCTCGAGGTAGCGGGTGAGGCGGTGGGGAGTCCGGTCCAGGGCGGCGTCCCTCACCAGCTCCTCGAACTCGAAGATCTTCAAGGCAAGATCCGCCTCTTCTTCCGATTCCAGCATCCGCAGGGTCTCCAGCGCGGGAATGTCTTCCGAAAGATCTACCCCCTTCCCCAGGCCGTAGCGAAGGATGCTGCAAATGCGTGCATGTGCGTACTGGACATAATAAACGGGGTTATCCATGCTTTCTTCGACTGCCAGCTGAATGTCGAAGTCCAGTGCGGTATCCTGGCTGCGCGTGAGGAAGAGGTAGCGGGCGGCATCCCGCCCCACCTCCTCCACCAGTTCGTCGAAGGTGACCATCTCGCCGGTACGCTTGGACATGCGTACCGGCTCACCGCCCCTCTTCAGGTTGACCAGTTGACCCAGGATGACCTCCAGAACCTGCGGGAATCCGCGTGCTTCCATGGCGGCTTGCATCCTGCGTACGTAACCGTGGTGGTCGGCGCCCCAGATATTGATGAGACGATCGTAACCGCGCGCCAGCTTGTTCAGATGATAGGCGATATCCGCGGCGAAATAGGTGGGAGCACCGTTGCTGCGCACCAGCACCCTGTCCTTGTCGTCACCGAAGCGCGAGGTAGCCATCCAAACCGCGCCGTCTTTTTCGTAGGCGAGGCCGTCCTCGATAAGGCCGCGCACCTCTTTTTGCACCGCGCCGGCCTCCTGCAGTTCGCGCTCGCTGAACCAGGTGCCGAAGGCGACGCCGAAGGAGGCCATGGAGTCCTGTATGTGGCGGAGAGCTGCACGGTAAGCCCTCTCGCCCAGTTCGTCGCGCCGCTCTCCGGGCGGCAGGTTCAGCGAACTACCACCATCCTCAGCAAAAAGATCGCGGGCTATATCCGCTATGTAGGCGCCGTGATATCCCTGGGCGGGGAACTCCACGTCCTCACCGGCCAGCTCCAGGTAGCGCGCCTCCACGGAAGCCGCGAAGATCTCCATCTGGGTGCCGTGGTCGTTCAGGTAGAATTCGCGGTCGACCGCGTAACCTGCGGCTTCGAGCAGGTTGCACAGGGCATCGCCCAGCGCCGCCCAGCGACCGTGGCCCACGTGCAGGGGGCCTACGGGGTTGGCCGACACGAACTCCACGTTGAAGCGCTGGCCTTCGCCGAAGCTCCAGCGCCCGTATGCCTCCCCTTCGCCGGCCACCCGAGCCAGTTCCTTGAGCAAGCGGTCGCGGCCGAGAGTGATGTTGATGAAGCCGGGACCGGCGACCTCCACCGCCTGCAGCGTACCCTCCCCGTCCGGCTGGCTTTCCCGCAGGCGCCTGGCAAGGATGTCGGCGATATCCCGCGGGCTGCGCCCGGCGCTCTGCGACAGTATCAGGGCCGCATTGGTTGCCCAATCTCCATGGGCCTTGAGCCGCGGGCGCTCGAGGACGAATTCGGGGGCGGCTGCCGGGGGTATCTCTCCGGCGTCGGCCGCTCCATTGATGGCGGCGGCGATCAGCTCCCGCAGTTCTTTGGCGATCAAGGTTCCCTCCTCGACGCGACCGGCGTCAGGGCGCTGCCGCAAGGCCCTGTGGTGCCGGCGCGACCCGGCAAGGGCGGACGGCACTCTGCCGGACGATGCCGGCGGCGCGGCGAGCTCGTCCGCAAGGCCCTGTTCCCGGCGGCTCCCAAAAGATTATAACCGCAAAGCGGGAGGTAACGCCCGCTTCCGCCACCTCTTTTTACGGGGATGCGTGCGGGCAAGGGGTCACCGCGGCAGCTCGGAAGGCTTTTCCTCGAGGACGGTGGTCGCCTCGCTTTCCTGCCGGTTGCGGAAGTAGGTGATGGTAACCGTGTCTCCCACCTCACGCTTGCGGATCTCCAGCATCACCTCGTCCATGGAAGCCACCGGCATCCCGTCCAGGGCAACGATGATATCTCCCGCCTGCAGGCCGGCCAGGTCCGCCGGCGATCCCTCGACCACCCTGCGCACTATGGCCCCTTCCTGCACCGGCAGATCGAAACTCTCGGCCGTCTCCGGGTCAAGGGTGCTGCCTACGAAGCCAAGCCAGGGGTGGGTGGCGAACCCCTTTGCGATGAGCTCTTCGATCACCGGCTTGGCGTTGTCGATGGCGATGGCGAACCCCAGGCCGTCGTAGCCCCCGCTCTGCGAAAAAATGGCGGTATTGATCCCGATCACCTGGCCCACGCTGTTGCATAGTGGGCCGCCGGAATTTCCCGGGTTGATGGCCGCATCCGTCTGGATCACGTCCAGGAGGGGTTGGGTTTCGGTGACGTAGATGTTGCGGTTGAGTGCGCTGATGATACCGCCGGTGACGCTGCCCTCGAAGCCCTCCGGGCTCCCCATGGCGACCGCCAGCTCTCCCTGCACCAGGTCTGAAGACGAGCCCAGTTCCACGGCGGGGAGATCGGAGTCGTCGATCTTGAGCACGGCCAGATCGGTATCCGCGTCCGTCCCGACGACCTCGGCTTCGAAGCTGGTGCCGTCGCGCAGGGACGCCTTTATCCTGGTCGCATCCTCGACAACGTGATTGTTGGTCACGATGTACCCGTCCGAACTGTAGATGAAACCCGACCCGATGCCCGCGGCCAAGCTGCCGAACTCCACCTCGATATTCACTACCGAGGGCAGGACGCGCAGGGACACCTCCACCACTGCCTCCTGGCCGGCCTTGACCACGCGCTCCTCCACGGTCTTGATCTCCTGAACCGTCTCCTTTTCCCTGCCGCTCAGGACGTCTACGGGGTTGGCGCCGAAGATAACGGGCACGAGAAAAACGGCGCCGACCGCCACCACGATCGCGAGCACCACTGCGATGACGACGGTCTTGGCTCCCCCTCGGGAACCGGGTGGGGGGGAGGAAAAAGGCGGTTCCGGCGGGATGCGCGGCGGTTGCGGCGGCATTTCATAGTTCTCGGTCATGATCATCACCTCTGCTCATAGTACAAGTTCCCGGACCGTTCGCATGCTTCCTTGCAAGCACCATTATTCCCCAAACGTTCATCTTTAGCAGACGGCGTTTCGGAACCCGCAGTTCCTTTCGCAACTCTTATGGGTGGCTGGTGCCCTGCTTGCTGTACATAATAATATAGCAGGGACAGGGTATCGGGCGGGTTCCGGCCCGGGCACGGTACGGCGAACAGCGCGGCGTGGGACAGTATGGCGCTTGCGGAAAAACGCCCCTATGCGGGCGCTGGCCGATCCCGGGACAACAAGGCCGGAGGCAAGGATTAAAGGGACGTGCGGAGAAGGATTCCTGGATGGAGGTGATGTAGATGGACAAACAGGACGACACGGCGGGGATGGAGGATATGCCCGGCAGGCAGGGCTCGGGAGGAGAAGGAGAGGGCTTTACGGGCGCCGGGGTTCCCGAGGTCGAGAAAAAGCGGCGCAAGGTAAGCCTGATAGGGGCGATCGTGGTAAACGTGGTTACCCTGATCATCCTGGCCATAGTGCTCCTGGCCATTCTTCTCCCGGGTTACCGCAGGTCTTTTACCGTGGCCCGGGCCGTAAAGGGTGCGGAAGAAGTCTGGATAGTGGTACATACCAGCGAGGCCAGAATGCGAGAGAACAGCACCGATTTCCTGAGAGCGCAGGATGGCTTGCAGAACACCCTCCAGGAGGAGATGGACGGCGGCGGTAACGTCTGGGCTTACGTGCGCGATAATTATCCCGATCAGGGCTGGGTGAAGGATAACCTGCCGGAGAGCATGCGGGTATGGCTCGAGGAACTCTTCCCGGCACCGGAGGTCACGGAGGAAGACATGCCCGGCGAGGTGTTGCAGGACATGATAGATATGCTGGACGAAGAGCGGCAGGCAGGGGAAGAGCAGCAGG
>CAZGWK010000004.1:0-25767 GCA_964529285.1 uncultured Actinomycetota bacterium | reverse complement strand
GCAGGCAGGGGAAGAGCAGCAGGGCGAGGAACAGCGACCATGAACTACATCACGGCCAACCTGTTTCTCGACTCTCTGCGCGACCTGTGGGACGGTTTCTTAACGCTTCTACCTTCCATAATTACCGGGCTTCTGGTGGTCTTGATTTTCTATATCCTGGCCCGGGTGGTGCGCTACCTTAGCGCAAAATCCCTGAAGAAGATGAAGACTTCCGAGCACGCCGCAAGGATCACATCCCGCCTCATTTTCATCGCGGTCGTGCTAGTAGGTATCGTGGTCTCGCTGGGGGTGATGGGCGTAAACGCCGGCGCCCTGGTAGCTTCGCTCGGCCTGGTGAGCGTGGGCATAGGCTTTGCCCTCAAGGACGTCATCGAGAACTTCATGGCCGGCCTCATACTCATATTCCAGAAGCCTTTCGTAATGGGAGACGTGGTCTGTTTCGGCGATGTGGAGGGCACGGTGGAGGACGTCAGGGTGCGGGACACGGTGATATGCATGTTCGACGGCAGGCAGGTTTTCGTGCCCAACTCCAAGATCTTCTCCAGCGAGGTGATAAACAACGACCGCAACCGCAGGCGCCGCCTCGACTTCGAGGTGAGCATCGCCTATGCGCAGGACGTCCTCACCGCTATAGAGGCGGCTCGGGATGCCCTGCCCGGGGCCCCGGGCATACTCACCGATCCTGCCCCGCTGGTGATCGCGGAGGAGCTGGGCGACAGCGCCGTAGTTCTCAAGGTATATTTCTGGATCGACCCGACCCGGAGCAATTTCCTGGAGGCGAGGTCCGCGGCCGTAGCGGCGGTGAAGCAGGGCCTGCAGAAAGCGGGCATCGAGATACCTTTCCCCATAATCACCGTCAGATCGGGGAGCTAGAGCGAGATGCCGTGGCGGCGTGCAAGCGCGACCGCATCCGCCTTTTCCTGCGGCGAGGGCCTGCGGTCGATCTCGGGATAGAGCGGGGCGCGGTACTCCGGCCGGTACTGGAACATGAGGTTGAAATAAACGTCGGGAATATTGTCTGCGACCCATGCCATTATCCTTGCCGTGCAGCATTCCAGGTGGCCCGGGAGCAGGAGCTGACGCAACATGATGTCTCCCTGCCCGTAAGCGATGGAAAAATTGCGGCTCACTACCTCGAAGTAATCCTCGACATCCGAGTAAAGCCTCGCGCATGCGTCGTTGCCGTAACGAAAATCGCCAAGGTAGACGTCCACGACACCCTCCAGCAGGCGCATGGCTTCCCGCGAGGTATACAGGTTGGAGTTCCATACCACGGGGAGAAAGCTGCCCTCTTCGCCGAGCGCGATGATGGTGCGCAGTATGGTGTGCAGGTTGGGGTCGGGGTTACCCCCCACAAAATTGGCATTGCGTGAGCCTTGGCGCATCCCCTCCCGCAGGGTCCCGGCGAGGTAGGCGGGCTCGGCGGGACTGCCGCTGCGGGCGTCCATGGCTATGTCCCAGTTCTGGCAGTACACGCAGTGGAAAGTGCAACCGGAGAAGAAAATGGTGTGGGACGGGACCAGCTCGGGCTCCTCGCCGAAATGCAGGAAATTGGAGGCGACCCGCGAAACGGCGCCTACCCCGCAATAACCCGTCTCCCCGGCGGCCCTGTCCGCTCCGCACCTTCGCTCGCACATACGGCAGGAGCTCAGCATGCGCTCGGCCAGCGTGGACTTGAGGTCGAGAAGCGACGGGCCGTCCGCAGGCGCTGCCGCGCTTTCTTCGCGCCGGACCTTACGCCAGGCCGGCATTGCCGCATCATGCAGCTCCCAGAGCTCTTCGTCCGCCAGGCCATCCAGCGAGGGGATTCCGGCGGGCGTGATGGAAGCCGCCCTGTGGCGCGCCACGGTCTTTCTGTCCAGGATAGAGAAATAATCCTCGAGCATCACACCATCACCATGATAAATTTAGGGCAACCGGCCGCGTTTCACAAGAAGAAGGGTCGATAACATGCTGGGCGCCAACGGCCAACCACGCCCTGCAAGCGGCGAAGGAGTGATGAGTTGGCGATCTGGGCCTTGTTGCTGGGAATGGCAACACTGATAAACTTCACCATGACGGGAGCCCTGGTAGCCCTGACCGGCAATATTCCCGACGGTTCTTTGCTGGTCGTTCTGTCGCATTATCTCAGCAAGCGGGAAGAGCCAGAAGGAATGATTCTCTATCCCGCCGCCGCGGTTTCCAGGCTGGAGCGTTGCCGCTGGTGGGTGCTGGGTATTACGGTGGCGGCGGCGCTGAGCGGGGCGGGATTGACCGCATGGGCCCTGGATGCCGGCTGGGGTACGGTGGCAATGCTGGCCTTAACGTCGTGGGTCTTGGCCGCCAATCTCGCTCTTTACTATGCCGCCCTGACGTTGTGGAGACGGCGGACCGGGAGGATGCGCGATGACGCTTTCGAGGAGGCCTGGAGCAAATCGCATGGGGTGGCGCCGGTCCAGGATGCGGGGAAGAGCGAGGGTGCGGCTCGAGGCGACAGCACGCAAGACCGCTCCCCGCAAGGATGATATCGAGGGCGGCATCCGGCCCACGTGACCCCGGGAACAGCAAGAGCCGCACGCTCCCGGGGTCTGCGCCGGGCCCCCTTGTCAACCTGTGGTTGTACATGGGGGTGTTAAAATTGAACGCAAAGAGCTCATGCAGCGAAAGGAAGCATATTGCTGAAAGGAGAATACGCGGAGGCACAGAAGCTCTGCAAGCGCCTGGCCTCGGAGGTGGAGCCGCCCCGTTTCTACGTCGACAGGAAAGAGGAGTGCGAGGCTTCTCGCAGGGCTTTCGAAAGCGACCCCATGGTGAGGCGTGCCATCGCTATCGTGAAGGAGAAAGGTGACGCGCTGGGACACGGCCTCTCCCATGTACGTAAGGTAGCGGTGGACGCAGGCGCACTGGTCCTTAGCGAGATGGACCAGTGCGCCCGCGACGAGGAGAGGAGTAGGGCGTTGCGCCTCGCTCACCTGGCGGGCGTATTGCACGACATCAGGAGGGAGCAACCGGACCACGCACAACGGGGAGCCGATGAAGCGGAGGCCATACTCGAGGATTTCGACCTCGAGGAAAGAGAGCGCGCGGCGATAGTACAGGCGATCCGCAACCATGAAGCCTTCAAGCCGACGGTGCCCATGGGCAACCCCTCGCTGCAGTTGCTGTCCGACGCTCTCTATGATGCTGATAAGTTCCGCTGGGGACCGGACAACTTCACCGAAACCGTGTGGTTCATGTTGGCTCCTTTCGAGATACCGCTGACTGCCCTGCTGGGCCACTTTGAAACCAGCCTGGGGGGAATCGCGAAGATCAAGGACACTTTCCGTACGCCCACGGGGCGCGAATACGGCCCGGATTTTATCGCCAAGGGCCTGCAGATAGGCGAGAGATTGTACGAGGAACTGGCGAAGACTTACGAGACAGACAGGGAAACTCCCTGAGTCCACGGAGACGGCATTACCGGATTGACGCGGGGGGGGACAACGGGAGGCTACACCCGGCCGTATATGGCCGCGGGAGGGGATGAGGAGGATGTTCAGCAGCATAGACGAAGTACGCAAGAAGCTGGCCGAGCAGAAATATATCTGCAGCAGCGAGATAGCAACTGTCATCTACCTCGCGGAGAAGCTCGAGAAGCCGGTGCTGGTGGAGGGACCCGCCGGGGTGGGCAAGACCGACCTCGGCAACGTGACCGCTGCAGCGCTCGATCGGGAATTCATCCGCCTGCAATGCTATGAAGGCCTGGACGAGGCCAAGTCCCTCTACGAGTGGGAGTATTCCAAGCAGCTCCTGTATACGCAGATACTCAAGGACGTGCTCGCCGAGGAGCTGGCGGGCGCAAAGAGCCTGGGGGAGGCCGTGGAGCGGGTCGCCAGGCAGGACGAGGTCTTCTTCTCCCAGAAGTTCATCGTGCCACGCCCGCTGCTCAAAGCCGTCATCTCCCAAAAACCGGCCCTTATCCTCATAGACGAAGTGGACAAGTCGGACCCGGAGTTCGAGGCTTTTCTGCTGGAGATACTCTCAGACTTCCAGGTGAGCATACCCGAGCTGCAGACCCTGAAGGCCAAGCACATACCCATGGTCGTTCTCACCAGTAATAACGCCCGCGAGTTGAGCGACGCGCTGAAACGACGCTGCCTGCACCTGTTCATCGACTTCCCGGGCTGGGAGCAGGAACTGGAGATCGTAAGGCTCAAGGTACCGGGCATCAACGAACTCCTGGCGGAACAGGTGGTAAAGGCGGTGCAGCGCCTGCGCAAGCTGGATATCAAGAAGACCCCGGGCATCAGCGAGACCCTTGACTGGGCGCGCTCCCTGGTGGTCCTCAACGCCGATACCCTCGACCAGGAACTGGTAAGAAGCACCCTGAACATAATCCTCAAGTACGAGAAAGACATCCAGAAGGCCAAGGACAACCTGCGCCAGATAGTGGACGGATGACCGCTGCAGGGGAGCCGCCGTCCATGCCTTCAGGGAAACGCCGGCGCAAGAGCCCATAACATATCGCGGAGGAAAACCGTGGAGGAAAGGGTCCTGGATTTCATCAACGGCCTGCGGGGGCGCGGAGTATCCGTCTCCACCGCCGAGAGCATCGATGCTATGGGCGCCATCTCCTTGGTGGGGATGGAGGATCCCGGGCCGTTCAAGGCGGCACTGAGGGCGGCGGTGGTCAAGCGCAGCAAGGACAATCCCGTTTTCGAGGAACTTTTCCCGCTCTATTTCTACGGGCTGGAGGGCAGCGGGGAAGCACAGAAACTGCAAGATGAACTGATGGAGCGCCTGGAGGAGGAGATGCGAGGGCTCGCTCAGGATACGGAGATGAACCCCATGCTGGCCCTGCTGCTCGCGGGCAGGTCGGGGGAATGGGAGACATTTATCCGCATGGCGGCGGGGGAGGTGGGGACGGCGCAGCTCGCGACCCGCATGCAGATCGGCATGTACACACGCCGCATATATGACGTATTCGACTGGGAGGAGATGGAGGAGGAGCTGCGGGAGCTGCTCGAACACCTTCGCGAGGAAGGGTGGGACGAGGAGGACCTGCTTCGGATCGAGGAGGCCTTTTTCGCTAACCGCGATGCCCTGCGCAAGCAAGTGCGACGCTACGTCGAACGCGAGCAGGCCCGCAATGCCGATAAAGTACCCAGCAGCGAACGCGTGGAAAGGCTGATGAACCGCCCCCTGTCCGGGCTGGACGGGCTCGAGCTGCGGGAGATGCGCAAGGCCGTGGACGTCCTGGCCAGAAAGCTGCGCAACAAGATCAACCTGCGAGAAAAGCAGCTCAAGCGGGGCAAGCTGGACGTCAAGGCCACCCTGCGCAAGAACATGCAGCACGGCGGGGTGCCCTTCGAGTTGAAGTTGAAACACAAGAGGATAGAGAAGGCGGAGGTCATGGTATTATGCGACATCTCGTCCTCGGTGGCCAGGGTCTCGCAGTTCATGCTGCAGTTCGTATACACCATCCAGGACTGCCTGGCCATGGTGCGCAGCTTCGTCTTCGTGGACGAACTGGGCGAGGTGACGGAGTTCTTCCGCGATGAGGACATCCAGAAGGGGGTAAGCCGCGCCCTCTCCGAGGCGGAGATATCCTACAACGCGCGCAGCGATTTCGGAGAGGTGTTCAGGATGTTCTGCGACCTTTACCTGCAGGACGTCGGTTACCGCACATACATCATCATCATTGGCGACGCCCGCAACAACTACAACGACCCCGCTGTCCATGCGCTGGAAAAGATGCGGGACAGGGCCAAGGGGATCATATGGCTCAACCCGGAGACTAAACCCTTCTGGGACACCGGGGACAGCGTGATGGGGGAGTACATCCCCTTCTGCAAGGAGGCGCGGGTGTGCCGTACCCTCAAGGACCTGGAGGACACGGTCAGCTCCCTGCTGCTGTGACCCCATCTTTGAAAAATGGGCCTACCCTGATATAGGGCAGGCTGTCTAGGCCAGACGGGTTTATAATCTAATGGTTGATGAGATAACATATATGCCTGTAGCGTGAAAAGCTGACAGCGGAGGATGCAATGGACGAAAGGGAACGCGATGCGGTGATAGTGGGAGGAGGTCCTGCGGGGCTGACCGCGGGCATATACCTCTGCCGCGCTCGCCTTGACGCCGTGCTCATCGAGAAGCAGGCCCCCGGAGGCTCGCCGGCTCTCACCGAGAGGATCGAAAACTACCCCGGGTTTCCAGAGCCGATACCGGGACTGGAACTCGTGGACCGCATGCGCCGGCAGGCGGAGAACTTCGGGCTCGAGATCAGCCCTTACAACCCGCTGGAAGGCATGCGAGACGAGGGAGACTTCAAGGTCCTGGAGACGGTGGAAGGAGAGATAAGAGCACACGCGGTGGTCCTGGCAATGGGCATGCGCCCGGCGACCCTCGGGGTGCCCGGGGAAGACACCTACCACGGAAGGGGCGTATCCTACTGTGCAACCTGTGACGGAGCTTTTTTCAGGGACGCCGTGGTGGCGGTAGTGGGGGGAGGAAACACCGCGGTGGAGGAAGCGGTTTACCTCACCCGCTTCGCAAGCAAGGTTATCCTGATCCACCGCAGGGACCGCCTGAGAGCGGGAAAGATCGTACAGGAGCGGGCGCTTTCCCATCCCAAGATGGATTTCAAGTGGAAGAAGACGGTCAAGGAGATAAGGGGCGGGCAGACGGTGCAAAACCTGCTCCTCTCGGACGTAGAGGACGGCAGCGAGGAAGAGATAGCGGTGGACGGAGTATTCCTCTACGTGGGAAACGTGCCCAACACGGAAGAGATAAAGGGCATAATAGAACTGGACGACAGGGGCTTCATCCTCACGGACGATTCCCTGCAGACGAACATGAAAGGCGTCTTTGCTGCGGGGGACGTGCGCTCCGGCGCAGTATGGCAGGTTGCCGCGGCCGTGGGAGAAGCGGTAAAGGCCGCGCTGAGAGCGCAGTTCCACGTGGATAACCTGAAAGGAACGGCGTATATATAGAAGATACCCGGCGGCATAGACTCGGAAAACGATTCGATAAAGAGGGGGGTGCTAAGAGAAATCGGCGACAGGCTACCGGCGCACCCGGCGCAGTCTATCATGAGCGGTGACGCGATTGCCGAGGCAGGGGGCGGCGGAGGTTTTTAGGAATAAGATGCGGAAGAGACGGGAGGTGTGGCCCGTGGCGGGAAAGATCACGGAACTGAGCGAAGATAATTTCGAAGAAGAGGTTTTGAAGAGCGGCATACCGGCCCTGGTGGATTTCTGGGCGCCCTGGTGTGGGCCGTGCATGATGATGGGCCCCATCCTTGAGGAGGCCGCCGCCGAATGGGACGGGAAGATCAAGGTGTGCAAGCTCAACGTCGACGATGCCATGGGAGTGGCGCGTAACTACCAGATACAGTCGATTCCCACGGTCATACTGTTCGACAAGGGCGAGCCGGCCAAGAAGATCATAGGCGCCCGGCCCAAGAAGGCGTTCGTGGAGGAATTCGAGTCCTGGCTCTGATAAAGGGAGAGGGCAGATGAAGATAGCCGTTATCGACGGTATGGGCGGCTCCATAGGCCATCAGATGATCCTGCAGTTGAGGAAGGGCCTGCCGGAAGATACGGAGATCATAGCCCTGGGAGCAAATGCTATCGCTACCGGCAACATGATGAAGGCGAGGGCTAACCGCGGAGCCACTGGCGAGAACGCGGTGCGCGTATGTATCAACGAGGCGGACGTGATCATGGGCAGCTTATCCATCCTGGTGCCGGATTCCATGATGGGGGAGCTGACGGCGGAGATGGCCAGGGCCGTCGCTGTCGCGCCCGGACGTAAGATACTCTTGCCCCTGACCCACCCTCGTATTGACATCATGGGGACCAGCGAGACGCCGCTCCCCAAGCTGATAGAGCAGGCCGTGGAACTGGTAAGAGAGATAAACGAGCGGGAAGGAGGCGGCGATGTGTGAGGCCGCGGTCTTTCTGGACAGGGAAGGTGAACTGGAAAAGGTCATGGATGACGTGGTGGAGATCAAGCCAGAGGAGGGCAAGCTCCTTCTCGTGGACCTCTTCGGCGAACAGAAACTGGTATCGGCGAAGATAAGCCGGGTGGAGCTCATGGACCACCGCATCATCCTGCGCGAGAGCGCTCAATAACGACAGTAACTGTAACTTGGAGACCTGACAGAGAAAGGGGCGGAGGAAGTGGAGTATCACTATGAAGTAAGCGGCGGTGCCGCCTGGGGGGTAATCCTGGGTTCACTGCTGGCGGCCATCGTCTTCTACGTAATTTCGGCATGGCTGCTGTACCGCATAGGCAAGAGGTTTAACTACGCGAACAGCTGGTATGCATGGGTCCCGATTCTGAACTTGTGGATGATGACCGAGCTGGCCGGGAGGGATATCACCTTCTTTGTCATCATGCTCCTCGGCACCTTCCTCTGCGGGATCGTCGGCCTGGTGATGATGATCATCCTGTGGATGGATATCGCGGGGAAATGCGGCAAGGAGCGCTGGTACGGCATCCTGATGATCATACCCATCGTCAACTGGTTCATAATGTACAGCCTGGGGAGCGGGCCTCCGATTGCACCCCAGCCACCCATGACGGGGTACCAGGGACAGTACGGCCCTCCGCCGCAGGGCCCGCAGCCACCATACACGCCACCCCCGCCTCCGCCCCCACCGCAGCAGTAGAAACGCTCAAGGCGACTTGCAGCCCCCGCTGGACTGACCGGCGGGGGTTTATATCTGGCAGTGACGTCCAACAGGCCGACAGGCAGGCTCGGATATACCGGTACGCTCGGCCTCGCTTTTTCATGTGGCCAACCCGCGGGATCATGGGGATACTTTCCACCGCACCGTATCGCACCGGCAAGTTTATACGGCAGCAGACCGGGGAAACGTATATCTTGTAAGGGTCCCGGCTGCGGCTTCTTCCGGGGGCCGCTATTCCGGATGAAACAAAAGGGGGTAGCGCGCTTGAGAGAGGTAGAATTGATGGTTATCGGCACGGGGCAGGGGGGCATGCCCCTGGCAGCCGAGATGGCGGAGCGCGGCAGGGAGACGGTCATCTTCGAACGTTCGCGGGTGGCGGGAAGCTGTATCAACTGGGGATGCACGCCCTCCAAGGTCTTTCTCGCGTCAGCCGGCGCCGCGGCCAAGGCCACGAAGGCGGCCGGGTTGGGAATCCACAACGAGACGCGAGTGGATTTCCCCTACATCATGCGCCGGGTACGGCGCATAAGAGATGATTGGAGCGAGGGCAGCGAGCGGCGCCTGGATGTGCCCAACCTGGAGCTGGTCAGGGCGGAGGCCTCCTTTACCGGGCAAGGACACGTGAAGGCAGGGGGGGAGGAGTACGGCGCTCCCATTATCGTTATAGACACCGGCAGCTCGCCCTTCATCCCGCCCGTCGAGGGGCTGCGGGAAACCCCCTACCTCAGCGACCGCAATTTCTGGGAAATAGAGGAACTACCGGAAAACTGTATCTTCCTGGGAGGGGGATACGTAGGACTGGAGTTGGGGCAGGGCCTGGCCTGGTTGGGCAGCAAGGTTCACATCGTGGATCTGAAGGACCGGGTGATGAGCACCGAGAGCCACGAGGTCTCGGAGGTGCTGCAGGAAGCCTTGGAGCGCGACGGAGTGGTTTTTCACCTGGGCGTACAGGCGCAAAAGGTCGAATACGAGCAGGGGTCGTTCCGGCTGCGCCTCTCGAACGGGGAAACGCTGGAAGGCGAAGCCCTGTACGTAGCCACGGGAAGGAGGCCCAACACCGGGGCCCTGAACGCCGAGGAGGCCGGCATCGACTTGGACGATAGGGGTTTCGTCAAGGTGAGCGAGCGGCTCGAGACCTCCCGGCAGGGCGTCTACGCCATCGGCGACGTGACCGGCCAGCCGGCCTTCACCCATGTTTCCTGGGAAGACTACCGCAGGGTACGCGATATCCTGGACGGAAAGGACCGCAGGAAGGGCGACCGCGTGCTGGCTTACAGTACCTTTACCAACCCCCAGCTCGGGAGGGCGGGGCTGAGCCTCGATCAGGCCCGGGAACTGGGCTTCAACGCCAGAGAGGCCAGAAGAGAGGTCCGCGATATGCCCAGGGCCATCGAGCAGGGCGACGAGCTCGGCTTCTACCAGATGGTCATAGACGCAGACAGCGACCTTGTCCTCGGGGCTACGCTGGTGGGATACGAAGCGGGCGAACTCGTCCATATATTCGTCGATCTAATCGAGGCCGGCGCCACCTGGCAGGTGCTCGAGAAGGCCCAGCACATACATCCCACCTACGCGGAGAACCTGCCCACGCTGGCACGGCAGTTCGCTTAAGGGCATGGCCGGTCTTATACCAGGTTAGAAAAAAGCGTGCGGCAATCATATATATTATCAAGAAGGCGGAGGTAAGGCAGACAGTATCAGGGGTCGCCGCAATACGAAGACCGACTTTCTGGAGACGCCCAGGCATCAATAGAGGAGGGTATGGATCTATGAAGAGCATAGAGGGAAGTGAGGTCCTGCTTCCCGAGACCAGGCCGGATTCCCACGGTTTCCGGGAAGACGTGCTGCTGGGACTGACGGGGGAACCGAAGCGGCTCCCGTGCAAGTATCTCTACGACCACGCGGGCTCCCTGCTCTTCGAACGCATATGCACCCTCGATGAATACTATGTCCCTC
This sequence comes from uncultured Actinomycetota bacterium, assembly GCA_964529285.1. GTDB lineage: Bacteria > Actinomycetota > Geothermincolia > Geothermincolales > RBG-13-55-18 > SURF-21. Next base: position 15,157 of record CAZGWK010000004.1, on the reverse strand, counting down.
GTGTCGAAAAGGAGATCATGCTCGGCAACATCGGGGAGATCGCAAGCCATATCGACCACCCCGAACTCAGGCTCGTGGAATACGGTTGCGGCGATTGCGTAAAGACACGCCTGCTCCTCGATCATCTCGAGGGCCTCTCGGCCTACATCCCCATAGACATATCGCTTGAACAGCTGCAGGAAACGGCGAGCGACCTGGATGACGAGTATCCCGAGCTGACGGTGCTGCCCGTCTGCGCCGATTACACCACTGAGTTCTCCCTCCCGCTGTCTTGCGAGGAAAGCGGGCGCACGATCGTCTATTTCCCGGGCTCCACGATAGGAAATTTCGATCCCGTAGATGCCGTCCGCTTTCTGAAGGGCATTTCGGGCGTAAGCGGGCCGGGAGGGGGGGTCCTGATCGGGGTGGACCTGAAAAAGGACCCCAGGGTGATGCACGAGGCTTATAACGACGGCGAGGGGGCGACGGCCGCCTTCAACCTCAACCTGCTCGAGCGCATCCAGCGCGAACTGGGTTGGGATATTGATGCGGATGATTTCGAGCACTATGCGTTCTACAATCCCATGCGCAGCCGCATGGAGATGCACCTGGTCAGTCTCAAGGAGCAGGAGATAGATGCCGGAGATGCCGCGATCCACTTCGATGAAGGGGAGAGCATCTGGACCGAGAGCTCGTACAAGTACGGCCTGGGAGAGTTCGAGCAGCTGGCCGCCGCGGCCGGCTTTCGCGTGCTGCAGGCCTGGAGCGATGACAGGCAGTGGTTCAGCGTACAATACCTGTTGAATGACGGGGCATGAGGGCCGCGTTCAGGGGGCGGCCTACTTGCAGGAGATAAGCCGGACCCTGTCCTTCTCCTCCAGCACCCTTTTCAGCGCTTCCAGGGTCTCGTCTATCTCTTCCTCCTCCGTGTGCCGCGAGAGCGAGAACCTCAACGAGGCGTGTGCTTCCTCCTCCGTTCTGCCCATGGCCATGAGCACGTGGGTGGGCTCCGGCGACCCCGATTTGCAGGCCGAACCCGAGGAGAGGGCGATACCCTGCTGGTCCATTGCCACAACCACCGACTCGCCCCTGATTCCGGGCAGGGTGAGGTTTAAAGTGTTGGGCAGCCGCTTGTCGGGGTGACCGTTCAGGGAAGCGCCGGGTACCAGATCCTTTATCCCCGACTCGAGCTTATCCCGCAGCTTCCTGGTCCTTTCCCAGCCGTTGAGGTTGTACGCGGCCAGTTCGGCCGCCTTCCCCATGCCCACGATGGCGGCGACGTTCTCGGTCCCCGCGCGCACCCCTCCCTCCTGTTTGCCGCCGTCGATCAGTGGCTCGAGTTCCAGGCCCTTTCTCACGTAAAGGGCGCCCACACCCTTGGGGCCGTGTATCTTATGCGCAGACAGGCTGAGCATGTCAACACCCGAACTCTTCACGTCCACCTCCACCTTGCCCGCGGCCTGAACCGCGTCGGTATGAAAAAGGGCTCCCGCGCCGTGAGCGATCTCGCACAACTCGGCTATGGGAAGGATCGTCCCCACTTCGTTGTTGGCCGTCATCACGGAGACGAGAAAGGTGTCCCCGTCGATGGCCTTGCGCAGCTCTTCCGGGTCCAGCCAGCCGTCTTCGTCCACGGCCAGATAGGTGACCCTGAAGCCGGCCCGCTCCAGGGACCTGCAGGCGCCCAGTCCGGCGGGATGCTCGATGCTCGTGGTTATCATATGTCCGCCCCGGCCGAGCCGGGTAAACGCCGTACCCTTGAGCGCCAGGTTGTCCGACTCGGAGCCTCCTCCCGTGAAGATGATCCTGCGGGGCCGGGCGTTTATCAGCTTCGCTATCTGGCGCCTGGCCCTCTCGACGGCTTCCCGGGCTTCCCTGCCGGCGGTGTGGATGCTGGAGGGGTTCCCATAAGAACCCCGCAGGAAGGGCTCCATCGCTTCCCGTACCTGCTCCGCCATCATCGTGGTGGCGTTGTTGTCCAGGTATATACCGGGATTGGCGCCTGAGCTCTCGCTGCGGGCTCTTACCTGCACGTCGTAAGCAGAGACATTTTTCTCCACGCTCCTGCGGTCGCTTTCGCTGCCGGGCGAGACCCTGGCTACGTCGCAGAGCAAGGCCTTATAAACGGGGAAGCCGGATATTTCGTCGAAATTGCCCAGTTCGGTGAGCTCGTTGACGTTCCATTCCCGCCATGCCTCCGGGCCGACCGGGGTTCCGCCCCCCATCACGCACTCCACCGCCCCCTGCATGATGTCGGCGGTCACCCGGGCCCTGAAGGGAACGGCGCCCCTCGCTGTCCTCACCTCGACCAGGTCCCCGCTTTCTATTCCCCTCTCCTCGGCGTCCTCCGGATTGATGTCCACGGTGGGTTCCGGATAGTCTTTGACCAGGCCCGCGATACCGTGATGCTGGGAGCGGAAATCCGTCTGGGGCCTCGCGCCCGAATTGAACACGAGAGGGTACTCCCGTGCCATGTCCGGGGCGGCCAGCGGGCCCTCCCTGGGTTCAATGTATTTGGGAAGAGGCTCATAGCCGTAATCCTCCAGGATGGTGGAAGATATCTCGAACTTGCCCGTGGGCGTATCGAAGCCCGGCATGCCGTCCCCCCTCAGCCCTCCCTTCTGCCATTTCTTGTACTCCATCATGGGGGTCGGCATCCTGACCCATCCGCCCGCCTCCCTCACCTCTTCCAGGCTCAAGCCCGAGCCCCGCAGCGCCAGGCGGACCATCTCCTCCTCCGTCTGGGGGAAGAGGTGCCCGTAACCGAGATGCTCGGCCAGTCCCGCCATGATCAGGTAGTCATTGCGCGCCTCCCCCACGGGCTCGATCATCCTTTCACGCAGGCGGAAGATGGGGCCGTAGACCATGTAGGAGAAGTTCTCGAACATGGTGGTGGCCGGTAGCATTACGTCCGCATAAGCGGCGTCCGCCGTCATCTGCCGGTCGATACACACCAGAAAATCGAGTTTCGACAGGGTGTCCCGCCACAGGGACGAGCGGGGCCAGGAAGTGATCAGCGAAGAACCCTGGATGATCAGGCCTCTGATCATATAAGGCTCCCCTTTCAGGACCGACCTGACCAGCCCTATGGCATGCCCCTCTCCGCGGTAATCGCTGTAAACGGGGAAATCGTCGCGCGCGACGGCGATATCCAGGCGGGGGTTCTCCAGGTTGCAGGAACGGTTGATGGGGAAGATGCCGTTCAGCATCTGAAGCCCGATGCCCCCGGGGACGTCCAGTTGGTCCGCGAGGGCGAAGAGGGTATGCACGGCGCGGGCCGACTGTACGCCGCTGTTGGAATATTCCAGTCCCGTATACATGAGCAGCGAGGCGCCGTTGGCCCTGCATATCCTGCGGGCGATGTCGCGGATGGTATGAGCGGGCACCCCGGTGATGCCCTCCGCGACGACGGGCTGGAAGTGGTTCGCGTAAGTCACCAGTTCCTCGAAACCGCGGCACCAGTTCTCCGCGAAGTCCTCGTCGTAGAGGTCCTCTTCCAGCAGTACCTGGATCATGCTCAATGCAAGGGCGCCGTCGGTCCCGGGCCTGATGGGCACCCATTGCGCCCCGGTGCGCGTCGCGGTCTCGGTGCGGCGGGGGTCTATCACCACTATGTGCGCTCCCCGGCACGACGCCGCCTCCAGTCTGAGCATGTCGACGGGCGGGGAGTCGGTCGCCGGATTGGTGCCCCACACCACCACCATCTCGGCGTTGTCTATGTCGGAGAACATGTCCGTCTGCATGCGCCCCATGGTCACGTGGGGAGCGATCATGTGCAGGGAGACGTAGCAGAGGGCCCCCACCCCCATGGTGTTGGGAGAACCGAAGGGAAAGAGCACGTTCGAAGCGGAGGATACGACCACTCCCTCGGGCTGGAACATGTCGCACAGCGACTGCTCCTGAGCCCCGCGGCCGGTATAGATGGCCACCGCCTCCGGTCCCCGTTCCTCCTTGATCGCGTTGAGCCTTTGCGCGATCACGTTGTATGCTTCGTCCCAGGAGACCGGCTGAAAATCGAAGTCGCCCCTGGAACCCTTGCGGACCATGGGACTCGTCACGCGGTGAGGTGAATAGACGATCTCCGCCGCATGCTCACCCCGGCGGCACATCATACCCAGGGTGTGGTCCGGGTCCTGCCTTATATCCACCAGTACGCCGTCTCTGAGGCGTGCCTCCACCCAGCAGCCCGCCGGGCATATGCCGCACAAGCCCTTGCGCCAGTCGATGCTCTGAAGCGAGCGGCCCGTCCTCGAGACTTCCGTATTGACCCGGGCCATCTTCTCCTTTCCTCTTGCGACCCTTCCTTTAAGTCAGTGTACCCACGCCGGTTGCGCTTAAACGGAGCCTTCCGTAACAGCCCTTAGGGCTCCTCTACTGCAGAGCAGCCACCACCGAGGCCGGGCCGCCCTATATGCCTCCATAACCAACGCAGCAGTAACTTACAGACAAGACCCCTGACGTGTCGACTACGCCGGGGGGTCTTATATGTGCTCCAGTACTAGCGATAATCCGGGTTATCGCTAGTAGTTTTCCGCCCTTTTCGCTTATTCTTTCGCAATCACACCCCCATTATCCTGCATATTCAGCCTAGATGACTGCCCCGCCCCGCGCGTTTTCACTATGCGCTATGTTTGTTGTCGTTTCCCGTGAGAATCTATCCAAACCGATACGATCATAGTTGTTGATGAACCCTGTTTTTGGCTTGCTCAAGTAAGCCTTTGTGCAGATAATGCATGCGCCTAATGTTCATTGACATGGGGGGGGGCTTTGTGAGTTATAATTCCTATAGGGTGGGGCTAGCTATGCTTAACGGAGTTAGGTAGAGTTGGCCCAAAGGGGGTTTAGAACATCGCCAAGATCTGCCTGGGACGCATTTTCAAAACGTAAATAACATTATCATGGCTAATAATAAAAACATGTGCTGAGCCAAATTAAGACCTCTTGTGCTGATTGGTTGTGGAATAAGCAAGACATTGCAGGCAATAGGGCTATGGGGGGCGGTGCCTATGAACGACGCTTTATAACAGAAACATCTAGAAGTTCACGTCTTTATTAAACAAGTTAAGGAGGTCTACTGTGGATAAAGTCCTAAAATGGTTGTCAATCCTTTCTTCCATGTTTTTGATTTGCGCATTGGTTCTAATTCCTTTATCTCTCAGCACTGAGCCAGCATCTGCAAATGATCACCCTTGGGCGGATGTATATGGCTTTACTGGAAGTGGTTATAATTCATATTATGGCAATTACACTTATAGCACCTGGCATCAGACAACGATGTTAGTCGCTGGAGCTGGCTATCCGAACACATACGACAATCCGAGCCTTTATTACGGTTTGCAATATAGAGGCTGGCTAGCGACCGGTTATGTTAACGCATCGGCGATAACCGCTTATAATAATCTAGCTGGCAATGCCTATTTTGGATTTCGTGGGCATGGATATAACGGTCATCAATTGAATTTTAATGGAAGCTACATGCATGATGTGCCTCGAGCGGGCGATAGTGGTACTCGTCGCTATGTTTGTAACCAAAGGAACATGGACGATATGAAATTTGCCCTATTGCAGGGGTGTTCGACGGCAGCTAATCACTATGGAGATGGCAGACACTTAGCCTGGGAATTCCGTTGCGATAGAGGCGTTGATACCGTAGTTGCTTTTACTACGAATTATTGGTACCAATATTATGATTTCTATCCTGCTGATATCTTTACTCAGGAGTTCTCACGTGGCTCACAAATCTATAGATATCATGTTGCTGACTCATGCGCATGGGCAAAGTTGTGGGTCTATAGGCATTGTGGGAATCACTACTATGGGCTTAACTCTGTAACAATATGGGGGAATGGCTACAACTACATCTACACTCCAGGAGATGGTATTTACGAAGGTCGGCCATGATGCCCAGCATTTCTTATACAGAAGGATAATGGGAGGTTAACATGCGCTCAAACAGATCTAAAGCCATAAAAGCATTGATTACTGTTGTAATAGTATCGTTTGTCATATCTGCAGTGTCTGTATGCCTGCTATTAGCATATTCTGGTACCGGAGAGGCTACTGAAAATATAGAAAAAGATAGAGTAAAAGAAGTAACCCTCTCAAAAGCACAGGAGCTCGCTCCTGAGACCAATGCTCTTGATGAATCTGTGGAATACAGTAGCGATTACGAGACGTCCTATTTTCTCATAGATGCGAAGGGAAATAATATTGGTATGATCAGTGTAGACTGCTCCACAGGCAAGATATGCCTCTTCTTCGATGCAAGTGAAAGCTCAGGCAAGAGACAATCGTCTGAAGTGGGCGTTGCGAGAGAAGAGGCTACTGAAAAGGTAAAAAGGTTTCTAGGAGGGCAAGGTGTGAGCCTAGAGAATTACACACTAGAAGGCGATCCCCTGGTCTGTGTTGGCATGGAGGGACCACCCGATAACCCCATACCCGTATACAGTTACGAGTTCAACTATCGCATGCAGGTGAACGGGTTATTCGTTGACGATTACGAGGACGGCAATGGCGCCCTTACTATTTCACTCTCTCCAGAGGATGGCAGCATCAAGTCGTATGTTCTACCGAGAGATTCTCTTAGATTGACGAACGTAACAACTGATGAAGCCAAAATCGGGAAAGAAGAGGCCATTGTAATAGCTTCAGAAGAGGTCAAGAGCAGAAAGATCGAAGACGGGATGACTCCTATTATCCAAGCTGACGGTATCGAATTGAGGTATATGCTTATAGGTAATAGCAGATTAGTCCCCTATTGGAAGGTGACCATCCGATATCGCTCCGATGATCTCGCGAATACAGACATTCCAGAGGAAGCAAAGTATATGGGTGGATGTCTCTATGCAGTTTCAGCCGTAGACGGGGAGGTCTTATTCGACGGTTCCTATTAGAATAGTCCTATTAGCCTGAAATAATAGGCAAGAATAAAATCGCCCCCTGTTCGATGGGCGGGGGGCGGTTTTATGCTTAATGACAAATTCGCCATAATATTGGATGCAACCTTTATTTAAGGAGCAGCATACTAATAGAGTGTACAGTACAGTATGGGGTATTTTTTATAGCTATCATTTATTGAGGCGGAGGCTTCCTTATGAATGAAATCAGCCCTGATTTTAAAGAGGAATTTCAAGATTATCAGAAAATGATAATCTCTATGTTTGAGGATAATTATCGAAGAATTTTTAACTATATACTCTACAGCACCGGAGACGTAGAAACAGCTCTAGACATTACTTCAGAGACATTCCTAAAAGCCATGAAAGGCCTTTCAAGCTTCGAATATCATGGGAGAAAATCATTTGTTGCATGGCTGTATAAAATAGCTTCGAGAGAAATAGCAATGTATTTTCGGAGGCTGTCAAAGGACAAAAAGTATCTTACCTTCGAATCATCTGTTGCTGAAGAGATAAGAGAAGCAGTTTCCCCTCAAGATATTGAGTCTGCGTCAAGAGAGCTTGATAGATGTGAGGATTTCATTATTATCGTTCCTTTTTTCAAAGAATTACCGGCAAAGTACCGTGAGGTTCTTTTTCTTAAATTCTTTGAAGATATGACTTTTATTGAGATAGCTGATCTACTCAGAAGACCTATCGGGACGGTTAAAGCTCAATGCCATCGTGGATTACGTATTTTAAGAAAAAGAATGCAACCCATTGGCACGACTGAGCATTTGAATAATAAGAAACGGAACGAGATATTGGAAATAGATAGTATTGCGGAGGAGGCGAAGGATATTGGAACATGATATCGAGAAGATGAACTTCATAGAAGTCGAGATACCATCTCATAGACAAGCATTAGGCGCTGCGTGGTGGGAAGGTTGTAGAAGAATAGCTGATAGAAAGAGTAACCAGCCTATTTCATGGTGGGGGATTTCAATGAAAAAGACTACCCTGTCTATTGCCGCTATTTTGTTAACAGTGGTAGTAGGAGCGACCGTAGTAATCGTAGCCCTCTTGCTGTTTCCTTCAGGTGAAGGCGAGGCAACTGACAATCTTGCTAGTAACAATCTCATGGAAAAGGCACTAATGAGCGTAAAGGAATTCGTCCCAGAGGCTGAAACCTTAGAGGAGAGCCAGCATTATGGAAATGACTTGACCGTTGCTTTCAAGGTTAGAGATGATCAAGGAGAAGACCTTGGGATGATTGTGGTTGATAAAGCTACTGGAAGAATCGACCTTTTATATACTGCAACAAATAGCCCAAGTGCAACAACGTCATCGGAGGTGAATATAGGCCTCGAGGAGGCTATGGTTATCGTAAGAGAGTTCCTCGAGACACAAGGTGTGAGCCTAGAGAATTACACACTAGAAGGCGATCCCCTGGTCTGTGTTGGCATGGAGGGACCACCCGATAACCCCATACCCGTATACAGTTACGAGTTCAACTATCGCATGCAGGTGAACGGGTTATTCGTTGACGATTACGAGGACGGCAATGGCGCCCTTACTATTTCACTCTCTCCAGAGGATGGCAGCATCAAGTCGTATGTTCTACCGAGAGATTCTCTTAGATTGACGAACGTAACAACTGATGAAGCCAAAATCGGGAAAGAAGAGGCCATTGTAATAGCTTCAGAAGAGGTCAAGAGCAGAAAGATCGAAGACGGGATGACTCCTATTATCCAAGCTGACGGTATCGAATTGAGGTATATGCTTATAGGTAATAGCAGATTAGTCCCCTATTGGAAGGTGACCATCCGATATCGCTCCGATGATCTCGCGAATACAGACATTCCAGAGGAAGCAAAGTATATGGGTGGATGTCTCTATGCAGTTTCAGCCGTAGACGGGGAGGTCTTATTCGACGGTTCCTATTAGAGATCACAACTAAGAACTAAAGCCGAGGGGGGGGTGCATCAGCGACCCCTTTCTCGTTTTGCTCTCTAGCATAAGTATTAAGCGCCGCATGTTCTATAAACCTGGTTATAAAAAGGCTCTTACCATGAAATAGCAATGATAACCTTTGAGCGAGGCCCTTGAGATTAAACATGCCCTACTTTCATCACCCCGCTTCCGAAAATCCGGGTTATCGCTAGTGACCCATGACACAATGCTGGGCTTTTAGGCTCTTGGCCACGGGGTTATCGCTCCAGAAATCGGCGAACTTGCTGATAGTTTCTCGTTTGAACGCCATTATGACCTGGTCTCTTAACCTCGAAGCTCTTGGGCTCTGCGAAGCAATACCTTTTAAGGATGGTCTATTATCTCTGGGATTATCGCTTCACAAGCATGAGAACTTATCGATTGCCAGGATAATATCACCAGGTCTGCTCGGAAAATCCCTTTTCGGCCGGGCTGGCTACTCCGCTGGCGGCGCGGGAGGTGCCGCGGCAGGGGGTGCCTCGACAGGAACGGCGGCTGTCGGCATCTGCTCCGCCGGCGGCTCATAGGCGGCCAGCTTCACGTAGGCATAGGCATGCGCTACCATGGCTGTGGGCATGGCCCAGAAAAGGCCCACGAGGCAGGCGAGTGCCCCCAGCAGGATGACGAGCGCCTGCAGGATACCCAGCCAGAAGAGGTTCCACCAGGACCCACGGGTTATACGGCCGCTCATCTTCATCGCCTCCACCGGACCCACGTCGCGGTCAACGATGCAGTACCCGTAGAACTGGTATCTCACCGCCCAGTAGATGCCCGGGATGATGAGCAGCAGTATACCGGCGAAGACCAGCAGGCCGTAGAGGATGGAGCCCACCAGGAATTCGAGGAATTTCGGGTAGCTCATCCACAGGTCCTCGAACTCCGCCGTCTCGCCGCGGTTGAAGCGCAGGGTGACGCGGATGACAGCCAGGCCGACGAAAACACCCACCACCCAGCTCAGCAACGAGAAGATGGGAGACCAGAAATAATACCTGCCCCAGTAATAACCGGAGGGCACGTTGAAGACCGCCTGCGCCAGCCAGATCACCAACAGGAACAACACGAAGAACCCGATGTTGGCCTTGGCGGTCTCCCAGCCAAAGCCTATGGCCTCCTTTTTCAGGAACTTCTTATCAGCCATGCACATCCCCTTTCTCCTGGCTGAGAGACTGTATGGCCTAACAGCTGTTTCAATGCGCGTGGGCCTTGGGTTTCGTACCGGGGAGTTCCAGCTCCCACTTGCCGCAACGGCCGCCCCAGCGGGCGAGCACGTCGCCTCCCACCATGATCTTCACGATCTCGCAGTTGTTGGAACAGCCCTTGCAATTGAAGCTGGAGGTACGGTAGTCGATCTCCGTGACCTGAAACCCCTTGAAGTTCGTGGTGGGGGAGCCCATCTCCTGTGCCAGAAGGGCGGCGCCGATGGCCCCCATCACGGCGAAGTGCTCGGGAATGACCACCTCCACCTGCAGCGCTTCCTCGAAGGCCCTTTTCATGCCCACGTTGGCGGCCACTCCGCCCTGGAAGACCACGGGCGCCTCTACGCTCTTTCCCTTGGCCAGATTATTGAGGTAGTTGCGCACCAGCGCCTCGCACAGGCCGAGGACGATGCTGTCGATGGGGTGGCCAACCTGCTGCTTGTGGATCATGTCCGACTCGGCGAAGACGGAGCAGCGCCCCGCTATCTGCACGCCGCTATCCGCCCGCAGCGCGTAGTCGCCGAAGTCCTCGATGGGTATGTCCAGGCGGGCGGCCTGGTGGTCCAGGAAGGAGCCCGTCCCGGCGGCGCAGACGGTGTTCATGGCGAAATCGACCACGATGCCGTCCTGGAGGATGATGACCTTGGAGTCCTGCCCACCGATCTCCAGCACCGTGCGCACATCCGGCACCACGTGCAGGGCGGCCACGGCGTGGGCGGTGATCTCGTTCTTCACGATGTCCGCCCCGACGATGATGCCGCTGAGGTGGCGGGCGCTGCCCGTGGTGCCCGCCCCCAGCACCTCCACGTCCGCGGGTAGCTGGGCGCCGAGCTGCCTAAGGCCGTCCTGGACGGCACGGATGGGCTGGCCCATGGTGCGCAGGTAAACCGAGGCCGCTACCTCGCCGTTCTCCTGCAGCAGGACCAGGTTGGTGCTCACCGAGCCCACATCCACGCCGAGATATCCTTTCAAGAACTCCTCCTCGATTCTCTGCAGAATTGCAATGACGCACTACATTGTATTTCCCCGCGTGCGATCGGGCAAACATGAATGTGATGGAGCTCTTTGTCTCATGCGATACACAGAGTTATCTGTGCGTTCTTTCAGAGCGCCGCAGGTCTCTATGTAGAGTCTTTTTGGAACGGACATCGAAAAAGAATAATAATGGTCGATTGGGTATGAATATTAGCGGTGCAAGCGTAAAGTGTTTACGGCGGTGGAAAAAGGCTTCAGGAGGGAATCATGGGAAAAAAGGCGGTAGTGATCGGGTCGGGGGTAGGAGGAAGCGGCGGCGCGGCATTGCTGGCGGAGGCCGGTTACGAGGTCACCCTGCTCGAGGGACAGACCTTTGCGGGCGGCCGCTGCGCTTCCCTGGAGAAGGAGGGATTCCGCTACGATTTCGGCGTGCACATGTTCAGCCGGGGGGACAAGGGCCCCCTGGGGGAGATAAACCGGCGCACCGGGGGCGACCTGCGCTGGGTCACGCACGACTGGCCCTGCCACATCATGGGCAGGATGGAGTTCGACTTCCCCCTGGACATCAATTCATTGCTGCGCCAGTTCTACCTTGCCCGCAAGCTGGGCGTGAAGTATAAAAACTACCCCGGGGCCTTCCGCCTCATCCTCAATCTCATGGCCGGCAAGGCGTTAGAGGAAAACGACGACGTCATCCTGCAGGATTACGTCTCTAGGTTCACTGACGACGAAGTCATACACCTCTTCGTGAACTGCATCTCGCAGCTTTATTTCGCCCAGTCCTACCGCCAGTCCTCGGCGGGAGAGTTCCTGTGGAGCTTCTCCCGCATGTTCAAGGGGGCGAGCTTCGGATACCCGCTGGGAGCGGGGGGAGGCATCCCGGGTTCTTATGTGAGGAGCGCCGAGCGCCTGGGGGGCAGGGCTCTCTTCGCCGAGGAGGCCACTCGTATAGTGGTGGAGGGAGGCAGGGCAACGGGGGTCGAGACGAAGGAGGGTGCCTACCCCGCCGATCTCATCGTCTCCAACGCGGGCATGCGCAACACCGTCTACCTTGCTGGAAAGCAGAACTTTAGCGAGGAATACGCGGAGAGGGCTGAGGGGTTGAAGGACTCCAACGCCTACGTGACCATCAAGTACGCCCTGGAACGCAAGGTCGTCCCCTACCCGGTTGTGTTCTACATGCCCCACGTCGCACCGGATAAGGTGTTCGATTATATCGAGAATGAAGAACCCCCGGACGAACCCTATATCTTCATGCCCGTACCCAGCAACCACGACCCCTCCCTTGCACCCGAGGGAAAGCAGCTGGTGATCGCGGGGACGGCGGCCCCCGCCGGGGCCTCGGACGAGCTGTGCAACGCCATCCTGGACCGGGTGCACGCCCAGGTGTGCGAGATCTTCCCCGACCTGGAGGGAGCCATGCTGTGGGAGTCGCGCTCCACGGGAGCGGACGTGCGGGAACTCACCGGGCACCGCGCGGGGGAGTGCATCGGCCTCGCCCAGGTACCGGGACAGGTGGGCAAGCACAGGCCCGGGCATGCCACGCCGGTCGAGGGACTGTACCTGGTGGGGGCGGATGCGGAGGCGCGGGGAATCGGCACCGAGATGGCGGCTGGAAGCGCTCTCTCCTTAGCCGGGCTCGTATCGCCCTAGGACAGTTCGTCGACGTCGAGGGGTATGCCCTTCCTCTCGTCGCGCACCAGGCTCACGGCCTCCTGCTTGCACCTGTCCACGCAGAGGCCGCAGCCCATGCAGGACTCGAAGATGACCACCGCCTTGTCCTCTCCGTCCAGGGCCACGGCCCGGAAGGGGCAGGACTTCACGCAGGTGCCGCAACCGGTGCACAGGGAGCGGTCCACGCGCGCGCAGTATCCCGATGCCAGGGTGATATCGGGTGGCCTATCGACCTGAAGCATCCCCGCTATACGGGAGGCCTCCAGTGCGTCGCAGGTGTCCGGGCCGCAGTTGCAGATGGAGAAGAAGCGGTCACCGGCTGCGTCCTTGAACCAGGCGGTGGGGATGCTCCCCTTTGCCCTCTCGCGGCGCATGATCTCGATGGCCTCTTCGGCGCTGATGCGGCGGGCATGCAATCGCTCCCCGTGTTCCAGCCAGAAGCTGGCCACCGGTTCCCCCACGGCGAAGCATACGTTCAGGTCTTCGGGATCCTCGATCCCCCGCTCTATCCTGCACGCGCAGTCCATGACCACGATGCTCTGGGGCTGGTTGAGGATGATGCGGTTGGCGTGCGGGTAGGGGATGACGCGGGAGCTGAGCTCGGGCGCCACCTCGATATCCTGCTCCAGCCGCAGCATTTTCACCGCCTGCTCCTCGGTGAGTACCTTGCAGTGGTAACGGTTGAAGAAAAAGTCGAAGATGAAGCGGCCGCGGGGCAGGACGCGTATATATCTTCTGGCGATGGCCATCAAGGTCTTTATGTAGCGGTCGATCCAGGAGAAATACACGTATGCATGTATGGTGCGGTCAAGCCGCAGGCCGTTGAGGTTGAACAGCTGCTTTGTCGATTCCTTCATGCACATCCTCCGTTGACTCTGGGGCGCGGCCCCCTCCTGCAGGAGGGGGCCGTCTCAGCAGTTCGCCACGCCTTCCTACTCCGCCGTCTCCCGGCCGGCCGCTGCGGCCTTGCCCGGCCTCCTGCCGCGCTTGGCCTTCTTTTTCCTGTTTACTACCTGCTGGACGAAGAGATCGATCTCCTCCTTGATCAATTCCATGGGGAGGTTTCTCTTGTCGAAGGCGTCCCCCTTCATGATCAGCGTAGGCAGGCCAAGTTCCTTCATCATCTCGCGGCGGAAGTAGGCGATGCTGCCCTCGGTATGTTTGCATGCGTGGTGCCCGCAGTAGAGGAGACCGTCTGCGTCCAGGTCCGTGGCCGCGTAGCGGATATCCTCCAGCCATCTCACCGACATGGAATTGGCCCCCATCTGCCTGGTCATAGGGTAATCGAAGGCGGTCTCCGCCAGGCCCCGGATCATGCTGTCCTTGGAGGAGAAGTCCATCTCCGGGAAGTAATGGATGGCCAGTACGTCCCCCAGTATGGTGATGCCTTTCTTCTCCATCCAGGTGAAGTAGCCGGCGAAGTCGAAGAGAAAATAGATATAGCTCATGTACAGGCGCGCGATCTCCTCGTCGGCGGTAAACTCGCCCTTCGCCAGCCTCTCCTTGGCCACCTCGACCATCTTCTGCATGACCTCCACGCCCTCGTCCCTGCCCCACATCTGGCTCCGCGCTATGAGCAGGGTCACGTTGAACATGTTGGGGACCGGGCAGGGCTTGGGTTTCCTCAGCTCCCACAGCTCGTGATAGGCCTCCACGCACTTATAGGCTTTCTCCATCACCTCGCGCATGCGCTCCACCTTGAGCTCCTCGCCGGCCCATTCCTCGATGTCCTCGATGAGCCTCTTGAGGTACTGGTAGTAGAGGTCCCGGCCCCTCCTGGTCTCGTCCACCGGTTTCTCCAGGATGAACTGGGGGACGCCCAGGTAATCGGAGGCGAAGGCGTGTATCTTGGCGTTGGGGTTGCAGCTGCCGGGGGAGTTGGAGACGATGGCGTCCGGCTTCAAGCCCGGTCCCATGAGCAGGGAGGCCACGGCTATGGTGTTGGCGGAACACAACGAGTCCGGAAGCCCCATGCCCATGGCGAAATCCCAGAAACGCTCACCCTGGCCGGCACATATATTGACGATCAGCCCCCCTACGATCTCGGTACACAGGGGAAAGACGTTCTCGAAGCCCCATAAGATCTCCGGGGGAAAGGTGAAGGGAATAAAGACCAGCTTCTTTCCTTCCTGCTGGGCGCGCTGCGCCTCCCTGAAGATGTCCATCAGCTTCTGGAAGAGGAAGACCTCGACCTCCCTGGAGGACTCGAGCTCGAGTACCCCCAGCACGGTGCTCTGCAGCTCGGGGAAGACGAAATCCGCCGCTCCCTCGACCTCTGCATCGGTGACGCCGGCCAGCTTGCCTATCATGTCCAGGATGCTGATGGCGCGCTCGAAGCCGTTCTCTCCATCCCGCATAACGAAGCCCTTATCCATCACGCTCCACCTCCGATCCTCTCCATGAAGGCCTGAACCCGGGTCTTCACCCTGCCGATGTCGGCCTTGGCCGAGTACTCCTTCTCCAGTA
>CAZGWK010000003.1:54351-129962 GCA_964529285.1 uncultured Actinomycetota bacterium | reverse complement strand
TGCGACCGACCCGGTAGGTCCCCGGGCAGGTGGGCTGCTCAGACGGGTGCTTTTGTGTGCCCGGGTAGCGGCTGCTAGAATAACCTAAACGGTGGAGGTTCACATGAGCATACTGGTAGTCGGTTCGGTAGCACTGGACTCGATACGCACGCCCTTCGGTGAGGTGGAGGAGATACTCGGCGGGTCGGCTACGTATTTCAGCGTGGCAGCGTCTTTCTTCGCAGGCGTGCGGCTGGTGGCGGTGATCGGCGAGGATTTCCCGGCCGAACATGTCGATTTCCTCGCGTCGCGCAAGGTGGACCTGAGGGGCCTGAAAAAGGTCCCGGGAAAGACCTTCCGCTGGAAGGGATACTACGAATACGACCTCAACGACGCACATACCATGGATACCCAGCTCAACGTATTCGAGGATTTCGACCCGGAGATTCCCGAGGAGTACCGGGATTCCGAATTCGTCTTCCTGGCCAATATAGAGCCCAGCCTGCAGCTGCACGTGCTGGAGCAGGTGCGTTCCCCGCGGCTGGTCGTCTGCGACACCATGAATCTCTGGATAGAGACGAGGAGGCCCCAACTGCTCGAGATCATTTCCAGGGTTGATTACCTGCTGCTGAACGATGCGGAGGCGCGACAGTTGGCGGATGAGGCCAACCTGGTTGCGGCGGGGAGGAAGCTTCTCGGCATGGGGCCGAAGAGGGTGATAATCAAGAAAGGGGAACACGGTGTGATCATGCTGGGCGAGGACGTGTTCTTTTCCCTGCCCGCATATCCGCTGGAGACCGTATTCGACCCCACGGGAGCGGGGGACAGCTTCGGCGGCGGTTTCCTCGGCTCCCTTTCGCGCTACCCGGAGATGTTAGAGGAGGACATCCGCAGGTCCATAGTCTACGGCAGCGTTATCGCATCGTTCGACGTGGAATCCTTTTCCTGTGACCGCCTGAGGAGCCTTACTGCGGGAGAGATCGAGGCGAGGTATCGCGCGTTCACCGACATCACATGTTTCTAACAGCTCATGCTGGGGGAGAATAGAAGCTGTACGGGATGAGAAAGCGGCTTTCTTATCTGCGCACGTCGGCTTGCTTGTAGGTGATATCGACCGTTGTAAGGAGGGGCAGCATGGCTGAGCAGTACCATAAGCAGCTCATAGAGGCGGGCGAGACGGTCATCTTCGACAGGAGGCATTCCCTGTGGGAGATATGGAAGAACTTCATCATCGGCGGCGGGGCCATCGTCGCCCTCATACTGCTGCTGACCAGGTTCAATCCGGGGGACTCGGGAGGGGAGACCAACTGGGGTTATATAATACTCATCTCCATCCTCGCCCTGTTCTTCATCGGCTGGTACGGGGCCTGGCCCATATTCAAGCGGAGGAACATGGTTGAGCGGCAGATGTTCCTACCCATATCCGTCATGATCCTTACGGCGGCCGTCTGGGGAGCCCTGATGTGGTTCCGCAACAGCCAGGACTTCGCCGACATCTGGACCACGGTAGTCTGGATCGCCTTTTTCGTGGTCATCATCGGTTGGCTCGTATATCCCATCTTCGCCTGGTTTTTCGCCCATTTTATTCTCACCGACCGCCGCCTCATACTCTCCCAGGGGATCATCAACAAGAGCACCATGGCCATGCCCCTGGATATGTTGAACGACGTGAGGACGAGCCAGAACGCCTGGGAGAGGGTCTTCAGATATGGCGATGTGGTGATCGAGACCGCAGGGGAGTTCGGGCAGCAGCCTTTCACCAACATCGCTCACCCCCTGGAGGTCAAGAAGCAGATCTTCGAGCAGCGTGCCATCTACGAGGAACAGCAGGAAACCAGGCGCGGTAAGGAGATGGCCAGGGAGATGTCCACAGTCATGCAGCAGCCACCGGGGCCTGCCGCCCCCGCGCCGCCGCAGACCGCGGCAAAGGCGGGCGAACTGGATGTCGTAGACGGGCTCCAGAAACTGGACGAGCTGCGCAGGAGCGGTGCGCTTACGGAGGAGGAATTCCAAAGGGCCAAGAAAGAACTTTTCGGCAAGATGTAGTCTTTAAGAGCCCGACCGGGTGGACTCGAGCGTGATGAAACAGGAATAGGGGCGACCGCAAAGTCGCCCCGTTATCCTTGAAGTATTGACGGATCGATGAGTATATCGACCGGAGAGGTCTTACTTCTCCAGCTTCTTCTCCAGCTTTTCGATCTTTTTCTGGGCCTTGGCTTCTTCCTTCTCCAGCTTGCCCAGCTTCTTCTCCAGCTTGCCCTTGGCTTTCTCGACCTTGTCCGCCGCCTTCTGGGCCTTCTTCAACTTCTTCTCTTTGCCCATCGCCCACGTCCTCCTTTCGCAACAGCAGTATTCACGAGTCACGTACCAGAGAAGTATACCATCCTGCCCCTCTTACGAGAAGCAGGCAGTACTCGCCTGCATCTACCGGCAAACACACACATCTGAGCAGCCACATACGTCAGGCTGCATCGCGCAAGCGATAACATCGCCCGGCGGGTGGCGTCACAGTGCCAGGTTTTAACCTGGCTCGTGTACGTTTAGAATATGAAGTACCTATGAAGAAGTACAACCTGGTCGACTATCACATGCATACCGCGAGATGCGGTCACGCCGAAGGCCGCATGGAGGAATACGCGGCGAGGGCGCTTGAGTTGGGATTGCTGGAGATAGGTTTCTCGGACCACTTCCCCCTTTTGCATATCGAGGATACGACCTTGAGCATGAGCTTAGGCGAGATGCCTCTATACGTACGTGAGGTCGAGGAGCTGCGCACGCAGTTCGCCGGGCTGCCCATACGTCTGGGCATCGAGGTGGATTACCTTCCCGAGACCGCGGCGAGCCTTCCTTCCCTGCTCTCCGCGTACCCCTTCGACTACATCATGGGCTCCCTGCATTTCGTCGATGGCTGGGGATTCGACGACCCCCGCAATCTCGATGACTACAAAGACCGCGATATCCTTGCCATGTGGGAGAGATATTTCGACCTCCTGGGTGATGCGGCGGAGAGCGGCCTTTTCGATATACTGGCCCACCCCGACCTCATCAAGAAGTTCGGGTTCCGACCCGACACGGACGTGAGTCCCATCTATCATGCATGCCTCGATCGCGTGGCCGAGACGGGAATAGCGGTGGAAGTGAATACGGCGGGACTGCGCAAACCGGTTGGAGAGATGTACCCGGGCGAGGACTTCCTGTGCCTCTGCCGCGACCGGGGTATCGCCGTTACCCTCGGTTCTGATGCGCACCACCCTCTGGAGGTAGGCGACAGTTTCGAGGAAGCGGTGCGCATGCTGCGTCGCGTCGGATACGGGGAAGTAGCCGTTTTCAGCTCTCGCAAGAGAGCATCCCTTGCCCTCCCGGACGAGCAGGAATGATGCCGCTGACCTGCGGCGCCTCCTTCCCCAAGCCTTACCCAGCGGAGAGGACCTCTACGGTGATCCTCTCCACCTGGTCCTTGGTGAAGGGCTTCTCCAGGTAGTCGTCGACGCCTTCTCTTCGCGCTTGTGCGATGGTCTGGGGTGATGAATAGGCGGTCATGAGGATTATCTTGATCTTAGGATAATCGTTTTTAATAATACGTGCCAGCTCTATGCCGTCGATCTTGGGCATGCGGATATCCGCGAGGATGATGTCTGGTGGGTCTTTCTTCACCATAGCGACGGCTTCCGCACCGTCCTTGGCCTCCTCGACCGAGAACCCCGCCCGTTCCAACCAGCGTGATACCAGGTGGCGGACGCCCTCGTTGTCGTCCACTATGAGCAGCTTGGCGTCAATCCCGTTCATGACTGACTCCCCGAGTCGGCAGCTTTAGAATGAAGGTGGTTCCCAGATCCTGCTGTGAGCGTACATCGATGTCGCCGCCGATGTCCAGGAGGATTTTCTGCACGATAGCCAGTCCCAGGCCGGTACCGCCTTCCTTGGTGGTGAAGAAGGGATCGAAGACCGAGGACAGTAATTCAGTATTGATTCCGGTACCGGTATCCTCCACGCGCATCTCTACGAAGCCGTTGCCGGTGTCGTGAGCGCGCACGGTTACCACCCCTCCGTCGGGCATGGCCTGCATGGAGTTCTCAAGGAGGTTGAAGAGGGTGTGCCGCATGTTTTCCCGGCTCATAATCACCGGCGGAAGGCCTTCCTCGAAATCCCTGACGACCTTGATGTTGTCCTGCTCGTGTGTACGCAGGAAGTCCGCTATCATCTCGGGTACGTTCGACTGCAGGGCGAAGACCGCTTCTTCCCCCACTGGAAAAGGAGACTTGCTGAAACTCAACATGCCCGATATCCATTGGTTGCTGAGGGCAGCCTCGTGCTTTATCATCTCGAGGAGGTGCTTGCGGTCCAGGTCTCCCTCTTCTTCCCCGAGCTCTTCGGCAAGGCCGATGATGGCGAAGAGGGGGTTCTTCACCTCGTGGGCGATCTTCGCGGCCATCTGCCCCAGTATGGACAGATGATCCTGCTGCCTTAAACGCGACTCCATTTCCCTGATGGCCGATATATCCATGAAAACCATGGCGGCACCCATCATCTCTCCCCTGGAGCGATGCAGGGGGAAGGCATTGAAGTTGATAGTCAACCTTCTGCCCCCCGGCCCTTCTACGGCCATCTCGTGACGGCGAAAGGTCCGTTCCTCCTCCATACACAAGCGGAAGATCTGTTTCATGAAAGACAGCGACCTGAACTTATCTCTCTCCTCCTCGAGGTCGTTGTAGTTTACTCCTATGACCTCTTTGGCTTCGATGCCCAGAATCTCCGCACCCTCCTGGTTGAAGTAGATCAGGTCTCCCTCGCCGTTTATCACCGCAACTCCTGCAAGCATCTCCTGGATGAAATGCTCGGTGTATTCCTGGGTATCGGCGAGCCATTCCAGCGTCTTCTGGCTCTGCTGGTAGAGGTCGACGTTGATCATGGCCACAGCCAGTTCGTGGCAGAGGCTCGAGAGCAGTGCTATCTCGTCCGTTTTGTATTCGTGCTCTTCGTATGAGGCGGTCACCGCGATACCCACCATCTGGCCCTTGGCCTTTAAAGGCATGATAATCTGTGACTTGGGGCTTTTCCCTTCGGCGTAGGTCTCCGCCGCTCGGGGGTCTTCGGGCAGGTTCTTACGGATCACGGTCTGGCCGTTCTGGAAGGCCTTGCCGACAGCACCCTTCCCCACCGCGATCTTGAGGCCGCGTACCGCCTGCTCCTGGAAACCGCGGTGGGAGAGTACACGCAGGTGGTTGAGGCTGTCATCCGGGACAAGCACCACCCCTATCGCGGAATTCGTCAGCGTGAGCATGACGCCCATTATGTTTGCCACAAGCTCCTCGATGTCGAGCGTGGAACTGACCGCGCTTACCGCGTCAGCAAGGATGCCGAACCTCAGATTCAGGTCGGTGATCTCATCTATATATCCCTTGTTCTGCTCGCGGTAATGCCACCATTCGAGTGCGAGGAAGATCATCAGGGAGATCAGGCAGGCGCCCAGAATCCCGCCCACGATTATGCTGTGAGGCGAGGACAGGATGACGGATGCGGAAATAGTTCCCGCGACCAGCAGGGCGATAACGGCCACCAGGAGAGGCAGAAGCGTGCCCACGGGCTTACGACGCTCTTTCCTCTCCACGCCTGATGGGAGCCCTTCTTTTTCTTTCATTACATACCTCTAGTCCCTACTCCCTCTTTATCGGCAGGAAAGCGCCGCCTTTTAGGGTATTCTCCCCACTCATCTGCGCACTCACATACGATGACCAACCCCTACGTCTGAGCGGCCCCGTCTGGCAGCCTGCATCGCGGAAGCGATTGTGCCGTCTTCGGCACAACGGTGCCAGGTTTTAACCTGGCTCGTGTACTTATCGGGAAAGAGCCCCCCCCAGCCCGGGGACCTACCGGGTCGGTCGCAGCGAGCACGCAAGCATCCGCGCATCTACACAGGCCGTGAAAGGATGACACCGCCCGGGTGTCGCCTGCTCAGAACCCACTTCCCGAGTACCGGACGTGATGTCCTAGCGACGTCGTACTCCAATACCTAACCCACTGCCTGGGACTGGGGTCGGTCTGAAGCGACATTGTGAGCAGCACAAACGACAGTAATGCTGAGTTATGGATATGCAACCTGCGAACACGAGCGAAGACCGTTACCCCAAGTCCCAGGCACATAGATTGCGAAAACGAGCAAGGACCGTTACCCCCAGCCACGGGAACTAAAGGTGCTTTTCCAACCTGTCCAGCATTTCCTGGGGCTGCAGCCTGGAAAGATGGTAGTATTCCGCTCCCATTGCATCGGCGATACGGCGGGCATGTGTGGGAACCGGCTTGCCTGACCTAATGCGGGATGTATCGATTGAGGTATCGAATACGAGGCAGGGAAGTTTCTGCTCGTGGATCTTATCGGCAAGCTCCAGGCTCTCGCGTAGAGGGTTAGCGGATGCGTAGCCGACGTTGCCGTATCCGTCGGTTATGAGGACAAGCAGCGGTGAAATATCGGGATCCCTGCGCAGTTCCCGCCTGGATACCAGCAGCCCCATGGCCAGACCGTGGTTAAGGGGCGTGGCGCCCCCGGTAGCCAGGTCTCTTATGCGCAGGTTTGCCAGCTGCACGCTGGAGGTAGGATTGAGAACCAGTTGCGCGCCTTCGTCGCGGAAGGATATCAGGCCAACGCGGTCTCTTTTCTGATATGCATCGACGAGGAGCTGCCCGACTACCTTCTTGGTCGCCTCGATACGTTCGTTACATCCCATGGACGCGCTTGCATCCAGGATAAAGAGGATGAGGTTTCCCGTCTTGCGCCGCCTTACCGCCGCTCTCAGGTCCTCTTTCTGCACGCTGAACGGTTTATCGCTGCCCGCCGTCCTGCGGGCTGCGGCGCGCAAGGTGGCGTCTATTGCGAGGTTGCCAGCATCTAGAGACTCATCCGGGCGAGGAAAACGGTGCCCTACGCGCCGGCCGTTGCCCGCCTCCGTTATCGCGCTGTTCCTCTTCCCCCCCGCTGTGCGCACGGTTTTCGACGCCACTCCCTGCAGGGGCGGTATCTCGAACTCTTTGCTCGACGCCTCCGCGCGTTTGTTCTCCAGTTTCACCGTCGGGCTCTCGGCTTCGTTGTCAGGTGTAACGGTTGGTTCCCCCGTTGAACACGCGGTTGCCAGGTCATCCTGGAGGGGAAGGTCGATGAGCTTTCCCTTGCGCTCGATGATGCGGTCCAGCCTCTCCAGGTCCTCCATCTGATTGTCGAAGGGCGTTTTGCGCAGCCGGTGCAGCAGCGCCATTTCTGCGGCGTCTCTTATATCCCCGTCCGCGACCGCCGTCCTCCTATCCAGCGCTGCGATAGCGCGGGCGGCCTGGCAGGTGGCGATGTCCGCACGGTGCCCGCAGGCCCCGAGTTCCACGGCGATGCGCGTGACCAGTTCCAGGCTGGAATCATTCACCTCGACATGGGACAGAAATTCACGGGCCGAGAGGATATCCTTACGCAGCTTCTGCTGATCGCGCTCAAAAGACGCGCGGAAGGTATGCGCATCGTCGAGGAAACGCTGGCGGCGGCGGATTACTTCCACGCGTTCCGCGGTCTCCCGCTCGCCCGTGACCTCTACGCACAGGCCGAAGCGATCCTCCAACTGGGGGCGCAGTTCCCCCTCTTCGGGGTTCATCGTCCCTACCATGATGAAGGATGCGGGATGGGAATATGACACTCCTTCGCGCTCCACGATGTTCACCCCCATGGCCGCTGCATCGAGCAGGATGTCGACTATGTGATCGTCGAGGAGGTTGACTTCGTCTACGTAGAGCAGTGAGCGGTTTGCTTCGGCGAGTATGCCCGGTTCGAAATCTTTGACCCCTTCTTTCACTGCGCGTTCGAGGTCCAGGGTACCTACCACGCGGTCCTCGCTTGCGTTCAGGGGAAGAGTGACGAAACGCATGGGCCGGGATATGATGGGCAGCGGCTCTCCCTCCCGCCATCGCCGCAGGCATGAAGAGCACATCTCGTCCTCGTTGTGTGGATTGCAGGAGAACGGGCAGTCCGCTACGACATCGATCTCTGGAAGCAGGTCGGCAAGGGCGCGCGCCGCAGTGGATTTTCCCGTGCCCCGCTCCCCCTTAATCAGCAGCCCCCCGATGTTGGTATCGACCGCGTTTATAAGCAGGGCACGCCTCATCTTTGCCTGCCCCACGATAGCCGAGAAGGGATAAAGGATGAAGTCCTGCTTCATACGACCATCCTTCCATCTTTTTAGTACAATATATAGTAATTTTTACTTTCAAGCAACACGACATGTAGTCTTTTGCTCCTGATCCGTCGTTCATACTCCTCGAAGATCGGTTAGTCATTAAAACCACGCAGGAGTTGTGCCGATATCTTCATTGGCGTGTTGGATTCAGGTGGTCGGTTCGGAGAGGAGGCAGGTACATGGAGATAGCGGTGTCGAGAGTCGGTGACATGGGAGAGATCGCCATTGTCAAGGTCTCGGGGGTGGTTGACTCCGAAACGGTAGAACTATTCGGGGAGACTGTCGAAGGAGTCTTCAAAGAGGACTGCTACAACATCGTCCTGGATATAGACGGTCTTACCTATATCAACACCGCGGGCTTGAGCATAATAGCCGACGCCTACAAGAAATCGACCCAGAACAGGGGTGCTTTGAAAATCCTCAGAGCGGGCGATGCGATCAAGGAGCTGCTGGACGTGGTGCGTTTTACCAAGATTATCGATATCTACGAGGAAGAGGAGGAAGCCGTCAAGAGCTTCAGGTGACAACTCACATGATCGATAGCATTGGAAAGGAAACGAATAACCCGCTGCAAGAAACCGTATCCAACGATGACCCATTTCGCATCGGGCGCCTTTTTGCCTCTGCGTTGAGCCTGGCTACGCGCCTGGACCGGGTCTTGGAGCAGGCGATGGAACTGCTGGAGGCCGACCGAGGCAGCATCATGCTCCTCGACGAGGAAGCCCAGGAGCTGGTGGTAAAAGCCTCCCGGGGATTGAGTTCTTCACGCGAATTCCGGGTTCCCCAGGGAAAGGGGATAGCAGGCTGGGTGGCCGAACATGGTGAGCCCCTGGTCCTGCAGGATGCGGTCTCGGACCGTCGTTTCACGGGGACCGACGAGAGCGTCAAGAGCGCGCTGGCGGTTCCATTGCGCGTGGAGGGCAAAGTGATCGGTGTCCTCAATATTTCCAACGCAACCCGCAAACGCCGTTTTGGGCGCCAGGACCTCATGAACCTCAGCGCCTTTGCGGACATGGCCGCGGTGGCCATAGAGAACGCGCGTCTCTACGAAGCGCTGAGAAAAGACCAGGACAAGATGAACAAGGAGCTGCGGATGGCAAGCCGCGTCCAGCGCTCCATCATATCCACGCACGTGCCCTGCGCTTCCGTGCGCATGGTCTCGAGGTTGATGCCGGCATCCGCGGTGGGCGGGGACTTTTTCAGTATCATACCCCTGGATCGAGACTCTCAGTTCTGCTTCTACTGCTCGCCCGAAGTCCAGGACCGCTGTCAGAAACTGCGCACCCAGTTCTGTCCCGACAAATTCGGTCTGATGATCGGCGACGTCGCCAATAAGGGCATGCCGGCGGCACTTATTATGTCCGTTCTCACCACGATACTCTACGAGGTAGGGCGCCATCAGATCTCTCCGCGGACGATCCTTAACGAGGCCAACTCCGCTTTCCGGCGCTTTTTTAATGAATCCCAATACGGTTTCGCCACCCTCTTCTACGCCTTTTACGACAACAACGACAATACTCTCACCTATACAAAGGCTGGGCACGAGCCTCCGCTCCTGCTGAGAGGCAGAAAAGGCGAGTTTGAGTACCTGGAAGGGGAGGGATTCCCGGTTGGTCTGATGGAGGACGGCGCATACCAGGAGAAGACGATCAGGCTTCAGCGGGAGGACCGCATCCTGCTCTATACCGATGGGCTCACGGGCGCCCTGAACGCAAAAGGAGAGATACTGGGGAGGAAGAGGCTGGTAGAACTGGTGAAGTCACTCGCCGCGGAGGATATCGAGGCCTTCCTCGACGCGCTTGCCGACGAGATAATGCTCTTCTCTGGAGACGCTCCACAGCCGGACGATATCGCCGTGATGGTCATGGAACTGGAGGACCTGTACGACCTTACCATGACCGTGGGTACCGACGTGCGCCAGATACGCTACGTGATCAACAGCGTACTGGAGACCCTGCACGGGTTTGAAGGGTTGAAAGACCCCATCACGCTGCGTCTCTGTCTCGAGGAACTGCTGCATAACGCCATGGAACACGGCAACCGCTGCGACGTTTCCAAAAAGGTCTACATCACCGTTAAAGCTGAGCCCATGCGCGCTACGATAAGGGTGCGCGACGAGGGTGAGGGCTTCGATCTTAGCGATCGGGAAGGGTACGGTGGCGAAGATTCCGAGGTCCTCTCGGAGCGCGGACGGGGGCTCCTCATAGTCCGCCATTACGCCGATGAACTGTGTTTTAACCGGGAGGGAAACGAGGCTACTCTGGTCTTTACGGCTGATAAATAGCCGCTTGTCCCGCTTGGATCGACAGGCGGAACAAAACGTCGGCAACGACGTCATAATCCAAAACGCCAAAAGGGTATGATATCATTTATCCTGAATTGTTTTATAGCAGGATACGGTCTAAAGGTGTCACCCGCGACGGCGGGGGCCCGCAGTAAACGAACCGGGAGGAAGTAATGGCCAGGAAGGCGACGGCGATCGCGTTGAGCGTGATGCTTGCCGCAGTCCTCCTAGTGATATGCGGAGGTTTCTCTTACGCAGATCCCATCCAGGACAAGAAGGACGAGCTGGAGAGCATCAAGAGCGAGGTGCAGAGGATAGATGCACAGCTGGAATCGGTGACCGAACAATACAACATCACCAACCTCAGGGCCGAGCAGACCAGGGCCAGCATCGCGGAAAAGGAGCAGCAGCTTGCCGCGCTCAACGCGGAGCTCGATCAGCGCCAGGATATCCTGGGACAGCGTATGCGCGAGCTCTACAAGGCCGGAAACGCGGATATCCTGGAGGTCATCACCGAGTGTAAGACCGTAGACGATCTGTACACCAACGTTGACAGAATCCAGCGCATCAGCGGCGGCGACGTCGATATCATAGCGGGCGTCCTCTCCTCCCGCGGGGAAGTCGAGGCGGTCAGGGCGGAACTCGAGGCCCAGAAGTCGGGGCTGGATGCGACGCTTGCGCAGCTGGATGCCCAGAAGAATTCCATCGAGGGGACCTTGCAGCGCAGGAAAAATCTCATGGCGGGCGTTGAGGCGGAGGTCAATCAGCTCATTGCGCAGGAAGCTGCCAACCAGCCTGTCGCCAATCCCAGGACCAACCCTGTAACTCGCCCCAGCGTTCCGGCGCCGCCACCTCCTTCGTATGCACCGGCAGTCGTGCAGGTAGCGTACGCGCAGTTGGGTAAACCTTATAAATACGCGGGTTCGGGGCCGAACGTGTTCGACTGCTCCGGTCTGGTTATGTACTGTTACGCGCAGGTGGGGGTGAGGCTCCCGCACAGCTCTTACATGCAGGCGCGCTGCGGCGTGCCGGTGTCATACGGCGAGCTTGCCGCCGGCGACCTGGTCTTTTTCCATGGCAATGGACATGTGGGCATGTACATCGGCAATGGACAATTCATACACGCACCGCATACCGGTGACGTGGTGCGCATCGCCGATCTGGGGAGGCGCAGGGACTTCAGCGGCGCCGTCCGTATCAACTACTGATCGATCACGCTTGAGATAAGGTTGCATACCAGGTGAAAGGACCGCTGATAACCGAAGGCTGCAAGCGGCCAGCGGGGGGTTTGAACCAATGAGTACGACCGCCGTCTTCTACGACCCGATATACCTCGAACACGACACCGGACACGGCCATCCCGAGAGGCCCGAGAGGCTGGAGACGACCATGCAGTTGCTCGAGGAGGTAGGCCTCTCCGATAAGGTGCGTATAATCTCTCCGCGCGATGCCGGCGTGGACGAGATGGGGCTGGTACACCCCAGGGGTTACATCGCTAAGGTCAAGAGCGTTGCCGAATCCGGAGGCGGGTGGCTTGACCCGGACACGCATGTAGGAGCCCGGTCCTACGCTGCCGCGCTGAAATCAACAGGCGCCTTGCTGGAAGGGCTGGAGCGCATGTTCTCGGGAGATATCGACAATGCTTTCTGCATGGTGCGCCCGCCCGGACACCATGCGACCGCCGAACGGGGCATGGGCTTCTGCCTCTTCAACAACAACGCGGTGGCGGCGAGGTTCGCCCTGCAGGAGTTCGGTGTCTCCAGGGTGTTCATCCTGGATTGGGACGCCCATCACGGTAACGGTATCCAGGATATCTTCTACGACGACGATAAAGTCCTGTACATATCGCTTCACCAGTATCCCCATTATCCGGGTACCGGCGGCGCCGACGAAGTCGGGATAGGCCCCGGCGAGGGATATACGGTCAATTTCCCCCTTCCGGCCCGCAGTGGGGAGGAGATATATCTGGCCGCTTTCGACCAGGTTATAATGCCCATCGCGAGGCAATACGAAC
Organism: uncultured Actinomycetota bacterium; assembly: GCA_964529285.1. Taxonomy (GTDB): domain Bacteria; phylum Actinomycetota; class Geothermincolia; order Geothermincolales; family RBG-13-55-18; genus SURF-21. Next base: position 117,478 of record CAZGWK010000003.1, on the reverse strand, counting down.
CCGAGCTGGTGCTGATATCGGCGGGGTACGACGGGCACTTCAGCGACCTTCTCTGCTCCATGCTGCTCAGGGGCAATTCTTACGCGGAGATGGCCGCCCGCCTCAAAGATCTTGCCGAGGAATCCAGCGGGGGGAAGATGATGGCCGCACTGGAGGGTGGCTATAACCTGACGGGCATAGCCATCTCCATGGCGGATACCATCGCCGTCATGGCCGGGGAGGAGATCAGGGTCGAGGAAGACACGGGAGCCGATACCATATTTCCATCCTCGCGCCGGGGTATGGAGATTGTGGAGTCCACCAGGGAGACCTTCTCAAATTATTGGTCCTTGTGATCCTACGGCGTTCTTGAAAGTGAACCGCGAAAGCGACAGCGCCGCCCGGAGGGCGGTGCGGCGGTATCCCAGCGCCTGGATAAGTCTTGCCTGGGGTTCACTATTCTGCAATATGTCTGGACATGTCCAGGCCTGGCACGTGTACACCCGGACGATGGCCTCCCTTCTATGGTATATTTAGATAGGCTGAAAGAGTGCGAAAAATGCTGCCCGAGGGGGTACTATGGACGTCCAGAATCTTCTGCAATACATGGTCGACAAGCAGGCTTCGGACCTGCATATAAAAGCCGGCGGCCCCCCCTATTTTCGTGTTGACGGGCAGCTGGTAAAACCCGATTTCCCCCGCCTTTCCCCCACGGATACGGTCGAGGCGGCCTATGCCCTCATGAACGAAAAGCAGGCGAAGAAGTTCGCCGAGCGCAACGAGGTGGATTTCGCTTACAGCATCGCAGGGTTGGGGAGGTTCCGCGCCAATATCTTCAAACAGAGGGGTACGGTGGGTATAGCGATCCGGCGTGTGCTCACGACCTCGGTCCCGACTTTCGAGGAACTCGGCCTGCCCCCCGTTCTGCGCCGTCTCAGCATGGAGCGCCGTGGATTGATACTGGTCACCGGACCGGCGGGATCCGGTAAAACGACCACCCTTGCCGCGATGATCGACAATATAAATACGAGCGAGCAGGTGAACATCATCACCGTAGAGGACCCCATAGAGGTCCTGCACGTAGACAAGAAGAGCATAGTGCATCAGAGGGAGATAGGTACCGACACCGAGGGTTATGCAGATGCCTTGAAATACATAACCCGACAGGACCCCGACGTCATCCTCATCGGAGAGATGAGAGACCCCGAGACGGTCATGGCCGCCATGAGCGTCGCCATGACGGGGCACCTGGTCCTCTCCACATTCCATACTATCGACACCACTGAGACCGTGAACCGCATCATAGATTTCTTCCCGCCCCAGCAGCAGAAACAGATACGCTTGACGCTATCCAGCGTTTTCAGGGGCATAGTCTCCCAGCGCCTGCTGCCCCTCAAGGACCACAGCGGACGCGTGCCCGCCGTGGAGGTGCTGGTAATGACGGGGCGCATGGCCGAGGCTCTTATCAACGAGGAACCGACCAACGTGATGCGGGAGATCATCTCGGAGGGGGAGTTTTACGGTATGCAGACCTTCGACCAGTCCCTGGTGGATCTGTATCGCTACGGGCTCGTGGATTACAAGGTGGCGGTGGCGGCCTCGACCAGCCCGCACGATTTCAGCTTGGCGGTCAAGCAGTTAGGCTTGGAGGTCGAGGAGGACATGCTCTCGAAATAACCGCAACCCGGATTGGCCGGGAATGGCAGCTCGAGGGTATGTACGGTCTGAAAAGTATTATTATCGTGTTTCTTTGCAGTACCCCGCTGCGGAAGCCGGCTCTACCGCGTATCCTATACCTGCATAAACGGATTCGGCCCGCTCGTGGCTTGGCGGGTGACTATATGAGGTTTTGTCGTTATTAGATCGAAGGCAGCGGAGGAGGGAGCTGTATGGAAAAGATCTGGCTCGACAACTATCCGACGGGAGTACCGAGAGAAGTGGACCTGCCCGATATAAGCATCGGGCAGATGCTGGAGAAAACCGCGGCCGAATATCCCGACAATGTGGCGCTGATCTTTATCAACAACAAGATCACCTATGCCCAGCTGGACGAGATGGCCAACCGATTCGCGAACGTACTCAAGAAACTCGGCGTTGAGAAGGGCGACCGTGTTGCCCTGGACATGCCCAATACGCCCCAGATGGTGTTCGCATATTACGGCACGGTGAAACTGGGGGCGGTAGCGGTGATGTTCAACCCCCTTTATTCCCCGCGGGAAGTGAAACACCAGCTGCGCGACTCTGGCGCGAAGGTCATGTTAATCCTCGATCTCATGTGGCCCGCGGTGGAGGCGGCACTGAAGAGCGTGAAGCCCGACCATCTTATCGTCACCCACGTCAGGGACTACCTCAAATTCCCCCTCAACCTCCTCGAGCCGATAAAGGCGAAGAAGGAAGGGACGCATGTCAAGGTAAACATGGACGCCGCCGCCTACGGCCTCAAGGGGATGCATGAGCTCAAGGAGCTCATGGCGCAGGCGTCGTCTCACAAGCCGGCGGTGGAGATAAACCCCGCCGAGGACCTTGCGGTGTTGCAGTACACCGGCGGCACCACGGGCGTATCCAAGGGGGCCGTGCTCAGCCACCGCAACCTGGTCTCCAACGTACACCAGTGCCTGGCCTGGTTTCCCGACATCAGGCTTGGACGTGAGGTCATCCTGTGCACCCTGCCCTTCTTCCATTCCTACGGCATGACCGTGGACATGAACTTCGGCATACTTTCCGGCTCGACCCTGGTGCTTATACCCAATCCGCGCGACCTGGACATGGTCATCAAGGCCATAAGCAAGCATCGTACCACGCTCTTCCCGGGCGTTCCCGCCATGTACATCGCCCTCATCAACAACCCGGGCGTGAAGAGCGGGAAGATGGACGTTACCTCCATCCGCGCCTGCCTCTCCGGCGCCGCTCCCCTGCCGGTGGAGGTACAGCAGGAGTTCGAGAGGCTCACCGGCGGCAAGCTGGTGGAGGGTTACGGGTTGTCGGAATCCAGCCCCGTCACCCACGCCAATCCCCTGGAGGGGATACGCAAGGCCGGGAGCATCGGCATGCCGGTGCCCAATACCGAGGTGAAGATCGTCGACGTCGAGGACCGCACCAGGGAGCTTCCCCTGGGTGAGATCGGAGAGCTGGCCGTAAGAGGTCCCCAGGTGATGAAGGGATACTGGAACATGCCCGGTGAGACCGAGAACGTCATGGACGGCGAAGGATGGCTCTACACCGGGGATATCGCCAGCGCGGACGAGACGGGTTTCTTCTACATCGTGGACCGCAAGAAGGACATGATCATCGCCAGCGGTTACAATATCTATCCCCGGGACGTGGAGGAAGTCATCTTCGAGCATCCCAAGGTGGAGGACGTTGCCGTAGCCGGCGTCCCCGACCCCAGGCGCGGCGAGACGGTCAAGGCCTACGTGGTATTGAAAGAAGGGGAGACGGCGACGGAGGAGGAGATAATCGCCTTCTGCCGCGACAAGATGTCCAAGTACAAGGTCCCCACCGTGGTGGAGTTCCGCGCCGAGCTGCCAAAGACCATGGTGGGCAAGGTGCTCAGGCGCGTGTTGGTCGAGGAAGAGAAGAAAAAGCCCGAGGCTTAAAAAACCGCAATAAGTGATATCGTGTAGGCGGAAAAGGGGTGTTGCAGCTTTTTTTCGTCCCCTCAAGACCAGCTTTCTACAAGCCAGCCCTTTCCAGAGGGACGAAAAGAAACAGGCAACACCCCAATTCACATCCAACCTGGTCTTGTCATCGGTTCCATTGCGGTTTTAAGCCTCGGGCTTGGGATGGGACGGGGCATCAGCGAACGGTCGAATGAGGACCATGTGATAGGATGATCAGAGTGAGATAGAAAAGCGTATGAGAAATTATGCGATAAATACCGGCTATTATCTTTCAAAAAGGAGGACACATCATGCGAAAGATGAATTGCAGAATCCTTACGAGGCTGTTCTTTGCCCTTATCCTCATACTGGGGGTGATCGGGTTTTTTGCCATGTTTGGAAACGAGGCGGTTAAGCCCATAAAGTTCTGTAAATCCCCACCCGCCAAGGTAGGGGTTCACGTCTGAACCTACAATCACGATACACTTTCCGGGGTATCGGCCCTCGACGCCAACAACGTCTGGGCTGTTGGATATGAGGGGACCATACTCCACTACGACGGCACGAGCTGGAGCGCGCAGCATTCCGGAACCACTGATACCCTTTACGCCGTATCGGCCCTCGACGCCAACAACGTCTGGGCGGTAGGCCAGGGTAGCACCGTGCTTCACGGCTCGCCCGCGGCAACGGAGTGGTACCTGGCAGAGGGCTGCACCGGAGGGGACTTCGAGACCTGGGTGCTGGTGCAGAACCCGGGGGATACGGAGGTGACGGTGGACCTCACCTTCATGACCTCCACCGGGCCCCAGGACGGCCCCCAGGGTTTCCCCATCCCGGCCAACTCGCGCCAGTCCTTCAACGTCAACTCCTACGTGACCGACTACAACGTCTCCACCAAGGTTGAGGCCACCGGGGGCGAGGTCATATGCGAGAGGGCCATGTACGGAGGAGGGAGGACCTGGGCCCACGACTCGGCGGGGTACGCGGGGCGCTAAATTAGAAGTAAAAGGCGTGCGGGAACGCGGCCTGGGCGTATTTGCCCTGGATCTGTGAGGTCGGTAGCCCATTCGCCTGCGCTGCCATCCGCCCGAGCCGAGGGACCCTCTGCGGAAGCAGCTAAAGGAAGAAAGAAATGAAACGCGTGTCTTTATCCGCGGGGGACAGCGCAATCGCACCCGGGTATAGCCTGCATATAAAACACCTGACACGCGAAGATATCCACCTGGGACCAGGAGCCAGCTGGCCGTCTATCTGCGCTGCCATCCGCCCGAGTCCAGGGACCCTCTGCGGAAGCAGCTAAAGGAAGAAAGAAAAGAAACGTGTGTGTTAATCAGCACCCAAAAGCGGCCAAAGTGCCGACCGGCTCAGGAAGTGAGCCGGTGAGCCTGGAGGCAAATGCGGCCATTCCGCCGGCCGGCTTACCCGAGGGCAGGAGCACCGCCCACCCCTACCGGGACTACCTCAAGAGCAACGCGCTCAAGGGCAGGAGGTTTGAATCGCTTACCGGGCTGAACGAGCATCTCAAGAGGTGGAACCGCAACATCGCCTCACTCAGAATCCACGGCACCACGAAAAGGCAGGTCATCTCCCACTTCCTGGAGGCGGAGAAGGGGGAGCTCGGGCCCCTTCCTTCCTCTCCCTTCGAGCATTTCAGCTACGGGAAGAGGATCGTCCACTTCGACGGCCATATCCGGGTGGGGAACGCTTTTTACTCCGTCCCCCATCACCTGCTGCGGGAGGAGGTGGAGGTGAGATTCACCGACCGTATCTTAAAGATCTACCACTCAGGGGAGCTGGTGGCGGTGCACGCCATCTCCTCAGCTGGGATGTTTGTAACCGCAGACGAGCACCGCCCGGCCGAAAAACCCGCCAAGGCGGAGGGGTACGAGCGCTGGCTGCTGGCCCGGGCGCAGCGGGTGGGAGAGGGCGCGCTCGCCTGGGCCCGGGGCGCCATCGCCGCCCGGGGGCCCCGCTCCTACCGCCTCATGCAGGGGATGCTCGCTCTCACCGGCAAACATGCAGCGGAGGCGGTGAACTGGACCTGCGAGATAGCCCATGAGAACTCCTGCTACCACTACCGGTCCCTGAAAAAGCTCGTGGAGAGGGCGGCAGAAGGGGAGAAGCTCCCCGAGCTTTCCCAGACACACGAGCTCATCCGGCCGCTATCCGAGATAGGAGAGGAGGTGAGGACAATTGAGCGTAGAGCTTGAGAGGAGGCTGCGCTCCCTGCGCCTCTCGGGGATGGCGGGGAGCCTCGCAGCCAGGCTGCTCGAGGCGGAGCGGGGGGAGCTTTCCTGCCGCGAGTTTCTGGAGCTGCTCACCGAGGATGAACTCTGCGTGAGGCGGGACCGCCTGTATGCCCGCCGCCTCAAGCGGGCCAAACTCCCCTGCGAGAAGTCTCTTTCGGACTTCGACTTCTCCTTCAACCCCAAGATCCCCAAGCGGGTGATCCTCGAGCTCGCCACGGCCAGGTTCGTGCGCGAGAGAAGGGACCTTCTGCTCATCGGCCCCTCGGGGGTGGGCAAGAGCCACATCGCCATCGCCCTGGCGGTATCCGCCATCACAGCCGGCCACACCGTGCTGCACGTATCCGCCTTCGACCTGGTTTCGGACCTGCGCCAGGCGGAGGCCACGGGGGAGAGGGACTCACTCATCGGCAGCCTTTCCTCCGTCGACCTTCTGGTCCTCGAGGACCTGGGGATGAAGCGCTTCCCCGCGGGATGTGCGGAATACCTGGTGGAGATGTTCTTCCGCCGCTATGAGCGCGCCTCCACCATCGTTACCACCAATCGCCCCATTGAGGACTGGGGAAAGGTGCTGGGGGACGCCGCTGCCGCCGGGGCCATCCTGGATCGCTTCCTGCATCATGCGGAGGTGATATCCATCACCGGCCCCAGCTACCGTCTGCATGAAAGAAAGAGAAAAGGTCTGGAGATACCGGAGATAAAGGAGTAGACGAGAAGCCCACTTCTTTCCGTTGAAAAGGCGCTTCTAAGTGAAGATGAGGATCGGAGAGCCCTCAACATCGTAGATGCAGAAAAGGAGGTGAACTTAAAACTTAAAATCGAGGAATTTCCTAATTAGAATTGCTTTCTACAAATCACCCCCCGCATCCAGGCACGGGGGGGGGGTGATCTTTTCGACCAGCTTTTCCAGTTTCTTAAACCTCAAGTCTATTAGTAGGCGCAAATGAAACAACTATCTAGTTCATACAATGATGCGATTACAGGCAAGACTTAATATCTAGAACTTCTCCTGTTTTCGCATCTATAGTGACTATATAGAATGTCCCTCCCATCTCATCACCTTCATGGATCCCCGCATCATTCGCCGCCACTATTTTTGCCAATAACGTGTATTCGATCATTACCTCCCACATCAATCTTGGGTTACCCTCTGCATTTAACTGCTTATAATACTTCAGAGCTTCTTCGCTAACATTGAACTCCGTCTCCGAAACACAAGAAGCTGAGATGCGATCTTCCTCCCACCATTTTTCTGGAGAGGGTATTTTACCTTTAGCTATTTTTACTGCTTCGTCATATGATATTTTGGCTTCTAACTCCTCTTTAGATTCGGGAAGGGGACATCTCGAATCATACTTTCTCCAAGAGATAATTTCTCCGCTTCCCGCATCTACAAATACCGAAACAGAATCCGGTAGCAAAACATCCCCGATCGATTTATTCCATAGAAATTGATACTGCCAGAATTCACGATCCAGACCATCAGTCCAATCACTGTGTAGAAGTTCGCTTGTTAGCGTATATTGTTCCTCGTCCTTGACCCTTCTGTTGTTATACCTGATAGCTTTCGTCAAGGCTTCTTCTTGTGACATTTTTTGATCACCCGGTATCCTGTCAATCTCAGCATATGTAATGGAGACAATCTCACCAGATGTATCATCGTATGTTGCTAAGGCTATTTGCTTACCCTCGCTATCCAATAATTCATAATTGCCCAACGGGAAGCCTTCGAGGTTTGTTATGCTAGTGACATAATTTACCTTATTTAATTTCTGCAATTCCCCTTCAAGCTCCCTCTTTATTTCTTGCTCCTTCTGTTGTTCCGCGCTTACGGGTGCAGATACTAACAAGGCCACAACAGTGGCAATAGCAATTAGAATAATGACAAATACAAGAAGATATTTCTTACTCTTCAGCAAAACCTTTACTCTATCCCACATCTATTCCACCCCCTCTAGCCTATCCCGGTTCCCCGTTTCTTGGCGTTCCTAACCTAATATTACTCCATGTATTTGGGTTCCAGTCTTTGCTCCATATTTCTGCTGTATTCGTGCCACAAAAACCTGTTTGATTATAAGTATCAGTTAGTGCTTGTTGTACTGCAGACCCACATGTCCAATTACAGGTAACTGCATAATAATAAAACCTCTCGTTAAAAGAATGGGCGCCAGGATCCGTGAAACCTTGATCAAATCCGAGTACAACATCTACTTTCTGCCAGCAACGCATGTAACTACCTATACTAGAATTATGGGTATCTCCATTTGTGGATTTGCATGATACTAATCCTGCAAAGAGCAAGTCATCGAGTTGGTTGTTGGCCCAAGGGTCCTCTAGCCATAGCTTAACATTGTTCAGAGTGCCCGCATCATTAGGGCGATAATCAAGCAAGAAGCTACCAGTAAGTTGTCCGTTGTATGGGTGATCTTGCCTGTAATAGAAGAAGTCTAAATAATGAATATTGCCATGTCCAAAAAATGCGAAAAGAGCATTGCCCGGAAGGTAGAGGTTGGCATAGTATACTACAGTCATATTGTAGGCGCTTCCAGGCCAACCCCTGGTTTGTAGAGATAGGTACGTGCTGGGGTCAGAAGCACTCCATTTATATCTGATACCTGAGTGTATTCGACCTCCATACGAATAATAACTCCATGAATCTTGGCCCGTCGCGTTTTCAAATCCGTAACAATCAGCCCAGTAGTGGCTATTTGCCGATATTTCTCTCTCGTTCGTGAGAACAAAGGTAAGCACAAGCGAACACGCAAGCAATATTGACGCAATTAAGAAGCCCCTCCTGACCCATCTGCCCATAGGAGTACCTCCTCGTCCTGTGATGCAATTGAAAAAAGATATGTTCCAGACAGATCCTCATGGTGATCTCTACCCCCCTTGGGCTAACTCTGCTTAACTCTATTTAGCATAACTAGCCCCACCCTATATGGATTGTGTCTAACAAAGCCCCCCCCTGTCAAGTATTGATTGGATGCCCCTCGAACTAAGAACTTGAGAATCCCCTTGCTAGAAGGTTATGCATCCTGGAAGCAACCCTGAATCAGTGTTGTCTGGCCTTGCAGAGATTAAGCTATAGTTATTACTCCCCTTGTATAGAAAAGCCCTGTTGTAGTAGATTATGGATACGGCTCAAGTTGGCCGGTTTTCAAGTGCCGAGTGACAACGTAACCGCACTCGGGCATAGCCTGAATAAAACCACCTGACATGCGAAGATTCCCGCCCGGGACCAGCGGTTTAAGTCGAGCAGAGCGAACAATTTATTAGCAGGCTCAGGCTGTAAATGAACTAAACTGGCCCGAGAACTATGGGGGCGGTCGCAGCGACGCGCAATACATGGTTTCTTATTGCCGTATGACCGCGGGCGCAGTCGAGCGAGACCGTTACCTCAAGGCTCGGGCCGGAAGAACATATGTGGCATGCCTTCAGAGCGGAGCGAGACCGCTAACCTTAGTCCCGGGCTGATATAATCGAGCCATGTCAGTAAACAAATCGCGCACGGCCGCGCTCGCGGCTCTTATGGGCATGACCCTGGTCCTCGCCCTAATGGCATGGAGGGGGATCAGGGCTGTGCCGGATGGAGACGATGCTCCAGAGCTGGTATGGAGGCAGGCCGGCGTAGAGGATCTTTTCCGGGTGCGGGCATGAGGCTCCTCATCCTGGGAGCGGCGGGAAAGGCGGCGCATGCGGTTATCACGGCCCTGCACCTTCTCGGCGGAGTTGAACGCATATACCTGGCAGATAACAATGCAGAGGCTCTGTGCAGAATATCCGCGGACCTGGCGCACCTTCCGGTAAGCCCGCGTTACGTGGACGCGGATAACGATAGCAGCCTGTACGAGCGCATGCGGGAAGCGGACCTTGTCCTCGGCTGCCTAGGGCCGTTTCACCGCCATGAAAACCGTATCGTACGCACGGCAATTGCGGCCGGGCGGGACTACCTCTCCCTTTGCGATGACCCGGAAGCGGTCGAGGACGTTCTCGCCCTGAACGGGGAGGCTGCAAAGAATGGTGTAAGGGTGCTCTGCGGCTGCGGCCTGACACCCGGACTCTCCAACCTTCTTGCCTGCCGTGCGAGCTCGCGCCTGGACAGGATAGATACCATAGCATGTTCCCTGTACCTGGAATTGAGTGCGAACCTCGGATCGGCTACCCTGGAGCACCTGCTGCATTCCTTCGCCGGAAAAGCACCGGCCCGCCGGGGCGGAAAGATGGCCGCGGCGAGGGCGGGAAGCTGGGGAGAACTGGTCGAGTTCCCTCCCCCCGTGGGCAAACAGGTAGTCTCATATCTCCGTCACCCCGAGCCCATCACCTTGCCTGCCGCCGTGATGGGAGCAAGGGATATATGGTACAAAGCCGGCGTGGGTGGCAAGGGAAGAGAGCTTGCCCTGCATTCTCTGGCCTGGTTGGGAGAGGGTGAGAGGACGGAATTGTGGATGACGGCGTTGCGCACGGCGGCGATCGGCATAACCCGCCGCACGAACGGTTCCTGCCTGGCCGCCGTGCGGGTAACTGCCAGCGGCAAATCGCATGGGGTGGTATCGCACAGGACGCTATGCGTCGTTGGCGATTACTATCGCCTCTCCGGCCTGGTCATGGCCGCCGCCGCCGATTGCATGGGCAGGGCCGGATGGGCGCCAGGCGTGTATGGCGCGGAGAAAGTATTGGACGAGCCGTCGGTTTTCACATGGTTGCAGCGTGCAGGCGTGCGCTTTCTCGTCGGAGAGGCAAAGGCCTAGGCGGGATACGGCGAGGCGAAAGGGCAGTTTTACTTGCTTACGGTGCTTTCGGGTCGGGGCCGCTTGTTTTCCCGGCAACGGCGGTGTTGTTATAATTGATTGTCCCTCGTCGGTAAGGAGGTAGCGGTCAGGTGAGGATACTGGTAACCGGAGGAGCGGGATTCATCGGCTCCCATCTGTGTGATCGCCTCGTGGCGGAGGGGCATGACGTTACCTGCCTTGACAATCTCTGCACGGGAGATCTGCGCAATATCGAACGGCTCCAGGGCGGCCCCCGCTTCCGCTTCGTGTTGGCCGATGCCGCGGAGCCGATAAACCTGGAGGTAGACAGGGTAGCGCACCTGGCCAGCCCGGCCAGCCCGATCGATTACAGCCGCCTGGCGATAGAGACCATGCTGGTAAACTCCATGGGCACCTTCCAGGCCCTGGAGGTGGCGCGCAAGAACGGAGGCCGCTTCCTGCTGGCATCTACCTCGGAAGTATACGGAGACCCATTACAGGCGCCACAAGGGGAGGACTATTACGGCAACGTCAACCCCACTGGTCCGCGCGCCTGTTACGATGAAGCGAAACGTTTTGCCGAGGCCCTGACCTCATCTTATCAGCGCATCCACGGGCTGCGGGCGGTTATCCTGCGTATCTTCAACACTTTCGGGCCGCGTATGCGCCGGGAGGATGGCAGGGTAGTCCCCAACTTCATATTGCAGGCCATCGCGGGTCAGCCACTCACCATTTACGGGGATGGCTCCCAGACGCGCAGTTTCTGCTACGTGGACGATCTGGTCGAGGGTATATACAGGGCGCTTACCATCGAGGCCGCATGCGGCGAGGTCATCAATCTGGGTAATGATGGCGAGATGACTATCCTGGCCCTGGCGGAAAAGGTCAAGGAGATAACCGGTTCAAATTCACCGATGGCTTACCTCTCTCTTCCGGAAGATGATCCCCAGAGACGCCGGCCGAGGTTGGAGAAGGCCAGGGACATCCTGGGGTGGGAGCCCGAGGTGGGCCTCGAAGAGGGACTCAGAAGGGTGGCGGAGTGGTTCCAGAAAAACCCGGCATAGATGGCGGTGAAAGCGCAGAAGAACGGGAAGCCCGCTACCGGGAGATAAAGCGTTCGCGTTCGGACCCCTGCACTTTCTACGCATTACTGGGGATGCGTCTCGAAGAGGTCGGCGAAGGGACCTCCCGGTTCATCCTGCCCATCGAGTCCGGGTTCTATAACGCGGGAGGCGTGGTCCACGGCGGCGTCCTGGCCTCCATAGCAGACGCCTCCATAGCCGCCGCGCTGGCCACCCTCGTCGATCATGCCCGGGAACTGATGGCTACCGTGGAGATGAAGATAAATTACATCGCTCCCGTGCGCGGTGGTGACATCGCATGCGAGGCCAGGATCATCCAGAAAGGAAGGTCCGTTGCGGTCGGGGAAGCGAGCGTTTACGACGGTGAAGGCAGGCTGCTGGCCAAGGCCATGGCCACTTTCATGATAAGGGAGAAGGCCGGGGGTTCTTAACCCAGGCTTCCAAGCCTCCAGATCCTCTTCAGCTCCCAGACGCAGGTGTCCTCGTCACAACTCAGGAGATATAGGTCTCCATCGTCGGCACGAACGCGGAAACAGACCTTTCTCGCGCAGCTGTTCTCGCCTTCTTCAAACCAGCTTCCCTCGATATCCATGACGGAAAACTCACGTTCGTTAAGGGTGAAGCTGAGCGGCCGTTCGTTGGCCTTGAAGCCGGAATAGCATTTCACCTTTACGGGTTGGTCCGCCACCTCCGAGGTGACGGAAAATGATTGCCCTACGTCTATCAATTGCGATTCTCCCGAACAAACAAGCTCTTATCGTATGCTTCCTAGAATATATATCAAGACGCACGGCTAAAGCAAGCCCCGACTTCCTGGAAATCCATCGCTGGGTGTACCCTGGTGACGGCAGCTCACACGTAAGGCATGTGCAGCCGTCAGGGTGCCTATCGTATCATGGCATCGATGGTGTCGCGGTGGCGGGCTCCAGCCTTGCGAAAAGGACCTGAAGTATTGCCAGCCTGCCCTATTCCTTGTACATGGGAGGGCGGGACTGTAGCAGCTTCTCTTCGCTCTCCAGGTCCTTGCCGTTTCCGAACTCCGCGGTGGTGAGCATGCCGGCCGGGATGGCCGCTATGAAATCCTCCACCATCTGGCGTGCGGTGTCATCCGAATACTGCACTGGTGGCGATTTCATGAAATAGGCGGATGGACCGAGCAGCGCACCCGACATGCCGCGGTCGATGGCCAGTTTGCAGCAGCGTATGGCGTCGATGACGATGCCGGCCGAGTTGGGAGAATCCCATACCTCCAGCTTGAATTCGACGGACATGGGAACGTCGCCGAACTCCCTGCCCTCGAGGCGGATATAGGCCCACTTGCGATCGTTCAACCAGGCCACGTAATCGCTGGGGCCGATATGTATATCGTCTTTGTCGATTTTATGGTTCAGCTGGGAGATCACCGAATCCGTCTTCGATATCTTCTTCGACTCCAGGCGTTCGCGCTCGAGCATGTTCATAAAGTCCATGTTGCCGCCAATATTCAGCTGGGAGGTGCGGTCGAGGACCACGCCGCGGTCGTTGAACAGCTTGGCCAGGACACGGTGCAGGATCGTCGCGCCCACCTGCGATTTGATGTCGTCCCCGATTATGGGCAGGCCGTACTTGCGGAACTTTCCCTGCCACATCTCCTCCTTGGCCACGAAAACCGGTATGCAGTTGACGATACCACATCCCGCCTTGAGCGCTTCCTCGACGTAGAAGTGCGTGGCCTTTTCGCTGCCCACGGGAAGGTAGTTTACGAGCACGTCTACTCCGTGCCGGGAGAGGGCCTCTGCGACGTTGACGGGTTCGGAGCCGGATTCCTCGATGACCATGTTGTAATACTTACCCAGTCCGTCCAGGGTATGTCCCCTGTAGATCGGCGCATCCAGGAAGGGGACGTCGCATATCTTGATGGTATTGTTTTTGCCGCAATTGATGGCTTCCCCGGCATCCTTGCCGACCTTGTCGGCATCGACGTCGAAGGCGCAGACGATATCGATATCCCTGATATGGTAAGAACCCACGTTGACATGCATCAGTCCCGGTATGCGGTCACCCTCCTTTGCCTCCCTGTAATATTCGATGCCCTGCAACAAGGAGGAGGCGCAATTACCTACGCCCACTAGGGCTACTCTTATATCGCTCATCGAAAAACCTCCCGTGAAAACCTATATATCCATCCCGCCTTGAAGCGGGATAAAGTTCGTATCCTTTAAGCCTGCAGAGGCGACATATTAACTGGCCCTTCTTCAATAACCAGATTCCCACCTCCTTTGCCCTTAACCTCGTGTTGATCCTTGTCTTTCTTGCCTTCCTGTATATAGTTCCTCTCCTGTTCGATCATGTCTTCCAGCCAGACTATGTCGCTCTTGAGCAGCTCCTGGCGGTGGCGGTAAAGGCCCTGGCGGTAACTGTCCGTGTCCTTGTCACGGCTCTTCCCCGTTCCGTTCATCTCGTCGAGCCTCTCCTCGAGGTAGTTCTTTCTGCGCTCCAGCAGCCAGAGCCTCATCTCGGGTTCCATGTACTGGAAAAAGGCCAACCGGATGCTGAATTTGTCCGCGTCGGTTATCTCCGAGCTCTTGCGCGTGTCCACCAGCAACCTCTGGAAAGTATCCTCGCCTTCCTGGGTGATGCGGTATACGTAACGATTGCGTGTCTTGGCCTTTACCGTATAAGCTCTCTCCACGGCGTTTTTCGCTTCCAGCCTTTTCAGGGCGGGGTAGAGGGAGCCGTAGCTTATCTTCCAGAGGTGACCGAGGAGGTAGGAGAGGCGTTTCTTGAGTTCGTAGCCGTACATGGGCTTCTCCTTCAGGGCCCCCAGTATGGCCAGTTCCAGCACTTTACAGCCTCCTCCTAGATGCATATAATCGCTTTGATACCGCTATGTGTATCGCATCGATATATCTATTCGATATATCTATTCGATATATTAAGGTATCGTTTTTATTTCATCAAGCCCCTAGATATAGTGGTATTGTTGCTTTTCGGCCAACTACCTCGTGGCGGTGGCCTATAATTTGTTGTAATTACGCAGGTAGCCTTCTATATAGGCTCTGACCTCCGTGGCGGGACGGATAATGCCGAAGTGGCCTTCGCAGAGGATATCCGCCTCGAGTTCCAACAGCGCGCGCATGGATTCGCCCCATGCATCGAGATCGGAGCCGAAGGAGGCATAAAAGGGGCCGTGTATGTCCTGGCCGAAGAGGACTTTGTACATGCCGTTGTCGGCCAGCAGGGCTATGGAGCCGGGGGTGTGGCCGGGCGTATGGATCCAGCGTATGTGCGAAACCCCTCCGTCGATACTTCCGCCGTCCCCCTCGAGATGGTATTTGGCCTCGGTCGGTGCAAGATCCATCCCGTACCAGTTGGCCGCGGTCCTGCGGTTGTCGCCTTCCTCCAGCGGAGCAGCGTCGAGTTCGTGGATGGCGAGCGGCAGGCCGTATTTCTCGTGCAGGAATACCGCTCCGCCGACGTGGTCGATATGGCAATGAGTCAGGATGACGAGCTTGATATCCCCGGGGGCATATCCCAGTTCGTCCAGATTCCTCACAAGCTTGCGCGGCTGGCCTCCGGCCCCGGCGTCGATGAGGACCGCACGGCCCAGGTCCACCAGGAAGAAGCAGCAGTCTTCGGGGTCGGTGATGTCGGGCCCGCCGACCTGGTATACCCCCTCGGTTATCTTGAACGGCTTCAAACCCGCTCCTCTCGATCCACACTGTTTTTTCACATCGGGATCGTCCTCTGCCCGGGTGGCTCGGAGGATCTCACGCCGTCTCCTTAGCATTATGATGGCAGCAGTGGGAAAGAGCAAAGCAAGCGGCCTGCAGGGTCGGGGAAGGGAATGGATGCTTTTGCGCTCATGGCGGGCGATCGCGTGCTGAGCGGCTTGCCCTGGATACTCGAGATCCCCGGGATGTCAGCCGGCAGGGACCTCTAGAACCTGCGCCGCCTCCGCGGCCTCGGCGCAATGGGGCGGAGCACGAACGCGGAGCGGGTATAGGCTGTTATGTAGGATGTTCAGATGGTAGCCTTGATGATGAAAATGACTATTCGGTTCCCCTCAGCGGCATACTAGTGTCTATAATGAATGTGGGAAAGGAATGAGGCGATGGCGGTAATACATAAGCAGCTCGATTTCGAGACGGAAGGCAACGCCCATATAGTGGAGATCACCGAACAGCTCGCTCGCATGCTCAGGGAGACCGACCTCGAGGATGGCATCATGAATATATTCGTCCCGGGAGCGACGGGGGCGATAACCACCCTGGAACACGAACCCGGCGTCTGCCACGATTTTCGCGCCCTGTTCGATTTTATCGCTCCCGTGGACCGCGATTATCATCATAACCGGCGCGGTGTGGATTCCAACGGCCATTCTCACGTGCGGGCTGGGTTGTTAGGGCCGTCCCTTACCGTGCCCTTTGCGGAGGGCGCTGCTCGCCTCGGCAGATGGCAGCAGGTGGTCTTCGTCGATTTCGACGAAGTGCCCAGATCACGCTCGCTCCTGATCACCTTCATCGGGGAATAAGGCAGGTGCTCGGGCCGTATGCACGATTTCAAGTTCAAAGGCGGCGAACTCTATTGCGAGGGCGTACCGCTCCGACATATAGCGGAAGAAGTAGGGACGCCCGCATATGTCTACAGCCGCCATACCTTAAGGGAGCATTTTCTTGCCCTGGAGGAAGCCTTCTCGGGCGTGCCGCACCTCATATGCTATTCCATCAAGGCCAATTCCAACCTGGCCGTGCTTGCGACCCTGGCGGAGGAAGGCGCCGGGGCTGATATGGTCTCGGGAGGAGAGCTGTACCGGGCCCTTAAGGTAGGTATACCGGCGCATAAGATAGTCTATGCGGGAATCGGCAAGACGGAAGAGGAGATGGCCTACGCGCTGAGATCGCGCATATTGATGTTCAACATCGAATCGACCACCGAGTTGGCGGCCCTCGACCGCGTGGCGGGAGAGCATGGGGTCAAGGCGCGCATCGCGCTGCGGGTGAACCCCGATGTAAACGCCGAAACCCACCCCTATATCGCTACCGGGCTAAAGGAAGCGAAGTTCGGCATCGCTATTGACGAGGCATTATCGGTTTACGATCGCGCATCTTCCCTGCCCAACGTCGAGGTCGTAGGTGTTCACCAGCATATCGGTTCCCAGATTACCCAGGTGGAACCCTTCCGGGAGAGCCTCTCGATCATCGCTATCCTTGTCGAGCGGCTGCAGGCGCAAGGCATTCCCATCCGCTACATCAATATAGGGGGAGGTTTCGGTATACCCTACCAGCAGGAGGAGGTACCATATCCCAGGGATTACGCCCAGGAGATCGAACCCGTGCTGAAGGATTCAGGCTGTACCGTGATACTGGAGATAGGGCGCATGATCATGGGCAACGCGGGTGTCCTGTTGACCAGGGTGCTGTACCGTAAGAGTACCGGTGAAAAAGACTTTATCGTGGTCGATGCGGCGATGAACGATCTCATCCGTCCCAGCCTGTACGGTTCCTTCCACGAGATTACCCCCGTGCTGAAAACGGAGCGGGAGCTTGAGACCGTGGATGTGGTCGGGCCCGTCTGCGAGTCCGGAGATTTTCTCGCCAGGGGGCGGGCGCTGCCGCGGAGCGACCCCGGGGAATTGCTCTCCGTGATGAGCGCAGGTGCCTATGCTTTTACCATGTCATCCAATTACAATTCACGCCGCCGTGCCGCGGAGGTCATGGTGGACGGCGAACGCTTTGCCGTGGTCAGGGAAAGAGAGACCTACGAGGACCTGATACGTGGCGAACGAGCCTGGGCTTGAGTGCGCCTTGAAAGTGCGCTGAGGGCACGTATCGCTTTCGGCATCGGGAGGTGAAAAAAGATTCAGGAGGGAAGCGCCGAGATCGGCATAGCTTATAGCGGGGAAAGGGAGACCCCACCCGATATCCCTTATTTCGTCTTGAAGATGAAGGAGGGCGGTAGCCCATCCGGTTTGGTGTTCGCAGCCGGAGTATGCTCGGAGGAAACCGGCCTCGAAGAGCTCGCTATGAGACGCTATACTATTTCACTGCTCTTTGAGTTCTTCAAGCAGAGAGGGCGCGACCTCAAGGTTCCAGATTACGGCCGCATGCTCGTGCGTATCTTCCGCCACGTACACAAGAATATCGCGGAGAAATGGTCCCAGGAGGGGCTCGAGCTGGATCTCGCGGTGGTAATCGCCAGCTCGGCGACGGCCTACGCGGCCCGCAGCGGTGGTGGAGAGATGTTTCTCTTTCACGACGGTGAGGCGCGATCCGTTTTCGGGCAGTCGGGAGGCGAGCCCGGGCTCCTCGGCTCCGATTCCGGGGAAGACGTACAGGTCGAAGAGATAAGACTCCAACCCGGCGATATCGCGGTGTTGTGCGATCCCGTGGTGGCCGGGGTGATAGGACCTCGCGATATGACGCTCATCCTGCGCCGCGCTGCGGATCCCGCCAAGGCTTCCCTTTTCCTGTCGGCCATAGCCGAACGCAAGGGCGCCGAGGCCCCTTTTACCGCCCTTATATGGGTGGTCCCCAATTACCAGGGTGCGGCCTTGTTGATAGGCGAAACCCCCACCTTGGAACCGTCGCAAAGCGGCGACGAAGGGTACGGGGAGGGAGAGATAGAGGCGGCAGCGCCGGGCGAGGAGGAACCTGCGGATCTCGTCAAGAAACAGTGGTTGAACAAGTGGCGCCGCCGCAAAGAGTAGGGTCAGCCCTCAACATTCCACACGATCCGTAAAGGTTTCATGTGCTATCTCACGCCCACAATCGTGTTGAATGTTGAGGGCTGACCCTTGGTGTTGATAATGGAGGGCCACACGATCCGTAAAGGTTTCATGTGCTATCTCACGCCCACAATCGTGTTGAATGTTGAGGGCTGACCCTTGGTGTTGATAATGGAGGGCTGACCCCAGGCGTTTACTTTTTCTTTTCCCATTTCTCCAGGTAAGCAACCTGGGAGAGGGTAGAACCCGCCTCTATCTCTCCGCGCAGACGGTTTTCCTTTTCGAGCACGTCCATGGCGCGGTTGGTTATCTCCACCACCTTGTCCCTGGGTATGACGATCACGCCGTCATCGTCTCCTACTATCCAATCCCCGGGATATACGCGCCTCCCCCCTACCTTTATGGGTACGTTTATCTCACCGAAACCCTTGGGCTCCCCTGCGGTGGGGGTTATCAGGCGGGAGAAGGCCGGGAAACCGAGGGCACGTATCTCTACGGTATCGCGGATAGCCCCGTCTATCACTACCCCGGCGGCTTTCTTCTGGATGCAACTGTGGGTGGCCAATTCGCCCCACAGTGCAGGACCCATGCCGCCGGAGTCGATGACAATTACATCGCCTTCGTCTGCAAGGTCTATTGCCTCCACGGGTTTGGCCCAATCTCCCGGATAGGAGCGTACCGTCAATGCCGGTCCCGCCATCTTCAAGCCCGGGCTGATGGGCAATATTCCTTCCAGTTCGCCTGAACGATGCATGGCATCCGAGATATTGGGAGTGGATACACGCAGGAGAATCTCTCGCACGTTCTCCAGGTCGACCCGCTTGTACAGCTCCGTTTTGAC
Source organism: uncultured Actinomycetota bacterium (assembly GCA_964529285.1). Lineage (GTDB taxonomy): Bacteria > Actinomycetota > Geothermincolia > Geothermincolales > RBG-13-55-18 > SURF-21. Next base: position 98,277 of record CAZGWK010000003.1, on the reverse strand, counting down.
CGTTTCGCCGGTCAATATGGCATTCTTGATCTCCCCTGCAGCCTTGCGGGCGTCCTTGCTCTTGATTATCGCGCCGCCGACGATTACGATGTCCGCGCCGCTCTGAACCGCCCGTGCCGCCGTCTCAGAATTTATTCCTCCCGCGACGGCGATGGGGATTTTAACGGCGTTCGCGACCACCTTGAGCCTTTCGAAGGGATCTCCACCGCGCATCTGCACGTCGATGGCGGTGTGTACGGCAATATAGTCGGCTCCGGCCGCCTCGGCGGCGCGCGCCCGATCCACGGGGTCTCCGACTTCGATGAGATCAACTATGATCTCCGCGCCGTAGTTCCTGGCCGCTTCAACGCATTCTCTTACGGTGGAATCGGAGGCGGCTCCCAGGACATCTATGATGTTCGCACCGGCCTTGGCGGCGACCTCAACCTCGGCCCGGCCCGCGTCCATGGTCTTCATGTCGGCCACGATCACGTGGTTGGGGAACCGCTGGCGCAGGGTGCGCACGACGTTGAGCCCCTCGCTCTTGATCAAAGGCGTCCCGGCTTCGATCCAGTCCACGCCGCCCGCGACCGCTTCCTCTGCGACCTGAACGGCCCTTTCCAGATCCACGAAGTCCAGGGCCAACTGCAAAACAGGCTTCTTTGGTTTCATAATCGGATTATATCATGGTATTTTCCCGAGCCCGCGGAGGGGTCCTTGCTCCCCACCCGCAGGTTGCATAACCGTAGCGCAGTTCTTCTCTCGGGTATACTGCTCGCGACGGTCGCTTCGCACCGAACCCGCAGTCCCCGGGCAGTGGGGTTCTATACGGGCTATTCCCGGGCTTGATCCAGATATCTGTAACACTTGGATATATGCGGTCAGCTTTCCCGGCGTGGCCATCATCAGTACATCAGTAAGTGAGTGTGCGTCTTCTTCCTGGTAGAATAACTGTATTCGAGGCGAGCGGGAAGCGGAGGAACGGATGATGGAAGATGCAAGGACAATCAGAATAGGCCAGTTAGGCTGCGGCACGGTGGGCTCGGGGGTCATCCGCATATTGAGGGAAAACGCGGAAGCCATCTCGAGGCGCACAGGCTGTGAGATAAGGATCGAACGCATCGCGGTAAAGGATCTGGCGGATCAGCGCTACGTGGAAGTGCCCGACGAGATGCTCACCACGCATGCCCGGAGCGTGATCGAGGACCCCGGAATAGACATCATCGTAGAGGTCATGGGGGGGATCGAGCCCGCACGCACTTTCATCCTGGAGGCTTTCGCGGCTGGGAAGCACGCGGTGTCGGCGAACAAGGAGCTCATGAGCACTCACGGCGGAGAGATCTTGAGAGCGGCCGAGGAGGCCGGAGTGGACATAGCCTTCGAGGCCAGCGTCGGAGGCGGCATCCCCATATTGCTGCCTCTCAAGCAGAGCCTGGCCGGAAACGCAGTCAGCCAGATACTCGGTATCGTAAACGGGACCACCAACTACGTATTGACGCGCATGACCGAGGAAGGTCTTTCCTTTGAACAGGCCATCGCCAAAGCCCAGTCGCTGGGATATGCCGAGGCTGATCCCAGCGCAGACGTGGAGGGCAGGGATGCGGCCGCCAAGCTGGCCATACTGGCCTCGATGGCATTCAACTCGCGCGTTACGCTGGATGACGTCTACGCCGAGGGTATAACCGGCATCACTTCGGATGACATCACCTTCGGGCGGGACCTTGGCTACGTGATCAAGCTCCTGGCCGTGGCAAAAGACGAGGAGGGCGGCATCAGCGTACGCGTCCACCCGACCATGATCCCCGCCGATCATCCCCTGGCGACGGTGAGGGACGAGAACAATGCTATCTTCGTATCCGGTGATGCCGTGGGTGAGCTCATGTTCTACGGTAAGGGCGCCGGCTCCCTGCCCGCGGCCAGCGCAGTGGTCGGGGATATCATCTCCATCTCGCGAAACATGCTCTCGGGCGGGCGCATGGTCGGGTGCACCTGCTTCTACGAGAAGCACATAAAGGACATGGCGGACGTCGTCTGCCGGTACTTCATGATCTTCGAGGTCCCAGACCGGCCGGGGGTACTGGCGAGGATAGCCGGAGTTTTCGGGGATAACGGAGTGAGCATCAAATCGGTCATACAGCACGGCATGGGCAGGGAGGCGCGCATCATCCTTATCACCCACGCCGTGCGTGAGCAGAGCCTCCGCGCAACGGTCAGGGGGCTGCAGGAGCTGGAGGCCGTCAACCGCATCGTCAGCGTGATCAGGGTAGAGGACACCGAACCGGAAGAGTCCTAGTGATGGCGCGAGACGACCGCGGCAGGCTCCACGGCCAGTAAAGGAGAAAACATTGGGTTCTTCATGGATGGGCGTGATCGAATCATACCGGGAGTTCCTTGCGGTGGACGCGCAGACGCCGGTGATCACGCTGCTGGAAGGCAACACCCCCCTGATAGAGGCCGGCTATATCGGTAAGCAACTGGGAGCCAGGGTGTTCCTCAAGTACGAGGGCCTTAACCCCACCGGTTCTTTCAAGGACCGCGGTATGACCATGGCGCTGTCCAAGGCGGTTGAAGAAGGCGCCAGGATGGTAATCTGCGCCTCCACAGGAAACACCAGCGCTTCGGCCGCCGCTTACGCGGCCCGTGCCGGCATCGACTGCGCCGTATTGATACCGAGCAAGGCCATCGCCCTGGGCAAGCTGGCCCAGGCTTTGATCCACGGCGCCAGGGTCATCGCCATAGACGGCAACTTCGACCAGGCGCTGCAGCTCGTGCGAAAGATAAGCGAGGACTTTCCCGTAGTCCTGGTGAACTCCCTCAACCCCTACAGGATAGAGGGGCAGAAGACGGGGGCTTTCGAGATCTGCGATGTGCTGGGCCGTGCGCCGGATTACCATTTCATACCCGTCGGCAATGCCGGCAATATCACCGCCTACTGGAAGGGATATCGCGAATACCGGGAGGCGGGCAGGATCTCTCGCTTGCCCGGCATGATGGGCTGGCAGGCCGAAGGGGCGGCGCCCATAGTGAGGGGCCACCCCATCGAACAGCCGGAGACGCTGGCGACGGCGATACGCATAGGGAATCCCGCCAGCTGGAAGAGGGCGGTCGCGGCGGCGGATGAATCCCAGGGCCTGATCGATATGGTGTCCGACGATGAAATACTCGATGCTTACCGCATACTGGCTGACCATGAAGGTGTTTTCGTGGAACCAGCATCTGCTGCATCCGTGGCCGGTCTGTACAAGTATTTCAGGCGGGGGGAGCTGCCGAGGGGAGCGCTGGTGGTGTGCGTGCTCACCGGGCATGGTCTCAAGGATCCCGACCTGGCCGTAAGATGCGTGGAGGAACCTCCGGCTGTACAGCCGCACATGGAGACGATACTGGAGAAGCTTGGCATGTGATCCCACGGGAGGTAGGGATGAAATACGTTATCCTGGTGCCGGATGGAGCCGCTGACTATCCCGTCGCGGCGTACGGAGGCATGACCCCCCTGCAGGCTGCGCACACGCCCAATATGGATTTCCTGGCCAAAGAGGGAGTGACCGGGACCGCTCAGACTATACCCGAGGGAATGACGCCGGGAAGCGATGTAGCCAACTATTCCATCATGGGCTACGACCCGCTCGCATATTATACGGGTAGGGGGCCCCTCGAGGCCGTCTCCATGGGCGTGGACCTGGGACGCGAGGACGTAGCCTTTCGCTGCAACCTGGTGACGGAAGATGAAGGTGTCCTCCTCGATTACAGCGCCGGGCATATCACGACGGAAGAGGCGAGACAGCTCCTGGACTTGCTGCAGGAAAAACTGGGGGACGAATATACGACCTTCTACCCGGGAATCGGATACCGCCATCTCCTGGTCCTCAAGGGTTTGAAGTTCCTGGAGGACCGCTGCAAGCCTCCCCACGACGTGGCGGGAAAAGAGATCCGGTCCATACTGCCCCAAGGCGACAGCGCGCAGAGGCTGGTGGCGTTGATACGCACCTCGAAGCGTTTGCTCTCGGAGCACAGCGTGAACGAATGGCGCCGTGAACGCGGCCTGAGGCCGGCGAATATGATCTGGCCCTGGGGCCAGGGCAGGTCTCCCGTTTTGCCGACCATCCCGGAAAAATACGGCCTGGAAGGCTCGATCGTCACCGCCGTCGACCTCATCAAAGGGCTGGGCATAATGGCCGGTTTGGAAGTGGTCGAGGTTCCGGGAGCCACCGGTTATTACGACACGGATTATGCGGCCAAAGCGCGGTATGCCCTGGAGAGCCTGCGCAGCAGGGATTTCGTCTACCTGCACGTCGAGGCACCTGACGAAGCAGGCCATGAAGGTAACTGGGAGGCCAAGGTCGAGGCCCTGGAAAATTTCGACAGGGATATCGTGGGGCCTTTTCTCGACGAGACGGTGCGCTTGAACGAGGATTTCGCCTTCCTCCTCATGCCGGACCATTTTACCCCCCTTGAGGTTCGTACCCATGTGGCGGACCCCGTCCCTTTCGCGATATACTACCCGCATATCGTGCCCGACGGGGGGACCTCCTTCAGCGAGAAAGGTGCGGCGAGCGGCAGCCACTCGCGTTTTCCGGCCTGGCAACTTATGGATCTTCTCATCAAGGAAAGGGCAAGGCCTTAGTGTACGGTGGTGTGCTATATTAGATGTAGCGAAGCTGGACAGAGCATTAGTAGCGGAATCAAACCCCATGCGGGTTCCTTGAGAAGCAAGCCTTGTGGAGCGTGTTGGCAATGCCGCCGAGGATCTATCCTATAAGCAAATCCCCCATAGTCGTAGCGCATATATCCGATTTTCATATCGGTTCCTACCACTTCGTGGCGAATCTCATGAACCGTACCGTTTACGAACTCAACGAACTGGGCCCGGACATCGTAATAGTTACCGGGGACCTTACCAACGAGGGTTTTCGCCAGGAGTACATGACCGCAAAGTCTTACCTGGACGGGCTGGAATGTGAGCGCGTTGTGGTGATCCCGGGGAACCACGATTCACGCAATGTGGGATACCTGCATTTTCAGGAACTGTTCGGCCCCCTGTTCCAGAGCTTGGAGTGGGAGGGAGTTTTCGTCATGGGCATGGACTCGAGCGAGCCCGACCTCGATTCCGGACAGATAGGCAGGGAGAAATACGGAAGGATAGTCGACTATTTCCATTCCGCTCCAGGTTTCAAGATCTTCGCCCTGCACCATCACCTCCTCCCCGTACCGGGCACCGGACGGGAAAGAAACATCGTCTTCGACGCCGGTGACGTGCTGGAGCTGTTGATATATTCAGATGTGGACCTCGTCCTGACCGGCCATAAGCATGTCCCCTACGTGTGGAAACTCGAGGATATGTACGTGGTCAACGCGGGGACGATATCGTCTTTGCGCCTGCGCGGGCATACCAAACCGTGCTATAACATAATCGAGATAAGGGAGGACCTGATCAAGATATTCCGTAAATATCCCTTTGGCGGGCGTGATGTCATCGCGCAATTCGGCGTAGGGATAAGCAAGTCCCAGCGCGAATTGTCGGCGGTGGCGCGTGAGATAATCGGCTCCGACCTCTAGCGGACCATCCTGAGACGAACGTTCGATTGTACACCGGGACGAGACGAGAAGGTGTGTCCGAAAGCATGGGTTCAAGCGATTGCGACGTCTTCGGCGCAACGGTGATTCTCGCAGAGCGAGAAGCCGTATCGCGAAAAGCGTAGCGACGCGGCAAGCTCGCTTGCTTACCACATCAGACATGCAAGCAGCGAATCGCGGAGCAAGATCGTTATCCCCGGGCGCGGGCCGCGGGAAGGCAACGTACGATCGGAGATGAGAAAATGCCAGACGGGCTTAAGGCTCTTTTCCTGGTGGACGGGGAACACCATCCCGCCACCACCCTGGATGCGGTAAGGGCGCTGAAGGAACGTGAAGGCCTCAAACCGGTGGCATTATTCTTTCTCGGGGGCACCGAGAAGATAAGAGACCTTGCGGAGCTGGACGTTGGTGGAGTCAAAGTCATAGTCGCCGAAGACCCGCTCGCGGACATAGCCGGAGTGCTGGAGGAGTTCGAGCCGCAAGCGGTTGTGGACTTGAGCGACCTCCCGGTGCTTGGCCCCGCATTGCGCCTGAAACTGGCGGCCACCGCCCTGGCGCACGGCGCGATATACCGCGGAGCGGATTTCGAGTTCCGGCCGCCGCGCAGGGAGCGCGTGCTCTCCAAGCCCTCGTGCGCGATCATCGGTACGGGGAAGAGGTGCGGTAAGACAGCGGTATCCGCCGAGATGGCGCGATATCTCGAACGGTTGGGAAGAAACCCGGTGGTGGTGGCCATGGGAAGGGGAGGCCCGGCGGAGCCTTACGTGGTCGAAGAGCCGGACATCGGCGAGGATTTTCTGCTCTCGGAACTGCACAGGGGTATGCATGCTGCCTCGGATCATTACGAGGATGCGCTGATATCGGGTGTCGTGACCGTGGGTTCGAGACGTTGTGGTGGGGGAATGGCCGGAGAGGCTTTCGTGACCAACTGCGTTGAAGCCGCTCGGCTGGCCGAAAGCCTTTCCGCGCAGGCGGTGATCATGGAGGGGAGCGGTTCGTGTATACCGCCAGTCGCTACGGACGCGGCGGTATGCGTAATAAGCGCGGCGCAGGATATGGGGGAAGCCCTGGGCTTTCTGGGCTCCTACCGGCTCTTGATTTCCGATGGGGTTATAATTACAATGGCTGAAGAACCTTTCGCATCTCCCCCTAAAATCCAGGAGCTCAGCGAGAGGGTAAAGTGGATAAATGGCGATATCGTTATAATTAATACGATTTTCAGGCCTCATCCCTTGAAATCCATCCGCGGCAAGAGAGTTTTCCTTGTTGCAACCGCCCCGGAGGAAGCAGGGATATTGTTGGAGGAATACCTGGAGGAGAAGGAAGGCTGCACGGTAGTAGGCAGGAGCCATCACCTGTCTGACCGCGGCCATCTCGAGGAAGATCTGCGTAGAGCGGGGGAAGCGGAGATACTGCTTACGGAGCTCAAGGCGGCGGCCGTGGACGTGGTTACGCGCTGCGCGCGCGACAGCGGCAGGGAGGTCGTATTTTTTCACAACGTTCCCGTTACGACGGGGAGCGAGAAGGGGCTGCAGGATTTCTTCGAGCATATATGGCAGAAGGTCATGGAGTGAAAATGCAGGACGAAGAGGGAAAGAGGAAGAAGAGGATAACCATCCTCGACGAGGAACACCACCGCGTCCCCTTCTCTAAGGGACTGACGGCAAATGCCATCATGGCCTCGGGACTCGCGCCCGGACAGGCTTATTACGTGGCCGCGGATCTCGAGGAATATCTCATCTCCGAGGGCAAGCTGGAGATACAGGCCAACGAACTGCGCAAGCTGATCTACAACTTTCTCATGGAAAAGACGGGAGAGCATTACGCGGTCAATTACTGGCGTTACAACTCCTTCAGCAGTATGAACAAGCCCCTGGTCGTGCTCATCGGAGGTTCGACCGGGGTGGGAAAATCTACCATAGCTACCATGCTGGCGACGCGTTTGAGCATCGTGCGCATCGTTTCCACGGATGCCATACGCGAAGTAATGCGCGCTTTCTTCTCGACCGAACTCATGCCGACCATCCACACCTCGTCATTCGAGGCCGAGTCGGCGCTTATTCACCCCCTTCCGCCACACGTCGATTCGGTGGTGGCGGGATTCCGCGAGCAGAGCCTGTCGGTGCTTGTGGGGGTCAGGGCCATTATCAACCGCGCGCTCAAGGAGGGTACGCATATCATCATCGAGGGGGCGCATATCGTGCCCGGCCTCATAGCGCCCGAGCAGTTCCCGGATGCTTTGATCGTCCCCCTGCTGGTTACGGTGGGCGACGAAAAAATGCACCGCAGCCATTTCTACATCCGTGAGGTCGAGACCCAGGGTACGCGGCCGTTCCAGAGATACGTGGAATACTTCGATAACATCCGCAAGATACAGGACTACATAGTTCATCTTGCCATGGTCACGGGCGTCAAGACCATAGAGAGCGTCAACCTCGACTCGGCCGTATCCGAGGTGGTCGATTACATAATCAACAGAGCTTACGAGATAGCGAAGAAGGAGAGGATGGAGGCAGGGGCCGCACAGTTTATGTGAGCCCGCTCATGGAGGTTGCCGATGAAACTTTTTCTGGACACAGCCAACGTAGATCATATCCGGGAGATCAGCGGGTGGGGCATCCTGTCCGGCGTTACCACCAATCCCTCCCTGGTATCGAGGGAAGGGCGCTGCATGCGTGACTGCCTGGAAGAGATCGCAGGCATCGTACCCGGTCCCATCAGCGCAGAGGCTTTGAGCATGGATACGGAGGGTATGTTGCGCGAGGCTCACGAGCTGGCGGCCATCGCCGAGAATATCAACATCAAGATCCCCATGACCTCACAGGGATTGGCGGCGGTGAGCGCCCTGACGAAAGAGGGTATAAAGACCAACGTGACCCTGGTGTTCTCCGCCAACCAGGCCCTCCTGGCGGCGGCAGCCGGCGCCACGTTCGTAAGCCCCTTCGTGGGGAGGATGGACGATATCGGTAACAGGGGGATGACGGTGGTAGAACAGATAGTTGACATATTCGACATCTATGGGATATCCACACAGGTCATCGCGGCAAGCCTGCGCCATCCCATACACGTTACCGAGGCTGCGCTGGCTGGAGCGCATATCGCTACTATCCCCTACGACGTCCTGGTGAAGATGGCACGCCATACCCTGACCGACATAGGCATAAAGAGATTCCTGGAAGATTATGAGAAGATTAAGGACCTTTAGGTTTTATTTCAGACTATTGAGAAAGGAGGTGAAGATTTGGAAAAGACGTTGGACCGAAATAAGCTCGAATCCATGCTCCTGGTAGACCTGCAGGGCATCGCCCGCGATATGGGTTTGACCGGGATAACCGGCCTGCGCAAGCAGGAGCTCATCGACAACATCCTCAACCGCAGGGTGGAGGACGAGGGGCTCTTTATCCGCAAGGGTATCCTGGACATTCTGCCCGAAGGCTATGGCTTCTTGCGCGCCCGCGGCTACCTGCCCAGCGAAGACGATATATACGCATCCCTTTCTCAGATCCGGCGCTTTCACTTGAAGCGCGGCGACGAGATAACGGGACAGGTACGTCCGCCGAAGGACAGCGAGAAATACAATGCCCTGCTGCGCATCGAGAAGGTAAACGGCGACAATCCCGAGGTATGCAGGGACCGCAGGCAGTTCGAGCAACTGACCCCCCTCTTTCCGCTGGAGCGATTACGGCTGGAAACGCCCGAGGAGGTTACGGCACCCCGCATCATCGACCTCATCGCGCCCATCGGCAAAGGCCAGAGGGGCCTCATCGTCTCTCCCCCCAAGGCGGGAAAGACCACCATACTGAAACAGATCGCCAACAGCATCACCTCCAACAATCCGGAGGTGAAACTGATCGTGCTGCTGGTGGATGAACGCCCCGAGGAGGTCACGGATATGGAGCGTTCCGTGGACGGCGAGGTCAACAGCTCGACCTTCGACCAGCCCTCGGACAACCACATACAGGTGGCCGAGCTGGTCCTGGAGAGGGCGAAGCGCATGGTAGAACACAACCACGACGTGGTCATACTGCTGGACAGCATCACCAGGCTCGCGCGCGCTTACAACCTCTCCACGCCGACAAGCGGGCGCATACTGTCCGGTGGAGTGGACTCAACGGCGCTGTATCCGCCCAAGCGTTTCTTCGGCGCGGCGCGGAACATCGAGGACGGGGGAAGCCTGACCATCATGGCAACCGCTCTGGTGGAGACGGGTTCGCGCATGGACGAGGTCATCTTCGAAGAGTTCAAGGGAACGGGCAACATGGAATTGCACCTTGACCGCAAGCTGGCGGACAAGCGCATCTTCCCCGCTATCGAGATAGACAAGTCCGGTACCCGCAAGGAGGAGCTGATCATGTCGCCGGAAGAGGCGCAGGTGGTGTGGAAGCTCCGCAGGGTGGTGCACGCCCTCGATCCCAGCGCGGCGATAGAACTGCTAATCGACAAGATACGCAATACGAAGAACAATGCGGAGTTCCTGAGCGAGATCGCGAGGTCGCCGATCTCATAGGGTTTGAGCGGCGGCGGAACGGTATGACAGCCGTTTTCCGCACCGCTCGGACCACGACTGGAGTCTTCCCGGAACCTGTTCAAGAGCCGCGCGTGTTGCTATACTTACGAGGTTGCGCGGAAGACGGCGGAGGTCAGAGTAGGATGAAAAAGGAAATACACCCGGACTACGTAGAAGCCACGGTCACATGTTCGTGCGGCAATAAGTTTACAACGCGTTCTACCAAGCCTGAGCTGCGTGTGGAGATATGTTCGCAGTGCCATCCTTTCTATTCGGGCAAACAGAAGCTCGTGGATACGGGTGGCCGGGTAGAGCGTTTCGAACGCCGTTACGGCAAACACAGGCCGCAGCGCAAGAAGCCGGCGGAAGACAAGGCCAAAAAGGCCGAGGCGCAGGAATAGGCTTTGCTCTTCTCGCCCGGAGATCACATCGACGATTACCGGAAGCAGTTCCCCATCGCGCGAAGGGTGGAAGCATAGAGGTGCGCGCATGACCCCTCCCCCTGCGACCCTGTCATCCTGTCCGCGTCCCGGTGCGCATTCCCGGGAGCGGCAAACGGACTACAGGGTGGGAGGACAGGCGGTCATCGAGGGCGTGATGATGCGCGGGCGGCGGTTCTGGACCCTGGCGGTGCGCAAGCCTGACGGCAGCATCCATATACAGGCGGAGCCGCTCCGTTCCTTCCTGGTGCGCCACCCGGGCTGGGACAAGCCGTTTCTGCGCGGTGTCTTCGTGTTGGCCGAGAGCCTCGTCCTCGGCTGGAGGGCGCTTTCCATCTCCGCGGATATTGCCCTGGAAGAGGAGGGCGAAGGCAAAGGCATCGGTTGGCTCCAGAAAGCTGTTTCCATCACCCTGGCCCTGGCCCTGGCCGTAGGCCTCTTTATCTTGCTTCCGACCTGGCTGGCGCCGAACATGTTGGGTGACGACAGCCCGGTTTGGCTCTGGAACATGGTGGAGGGCGCCATGCGCATCGCCTTTTTCATCGCTTACCTCCTCCTGGTGTCCCTTTCCAGAGAGATGCGCCGCGTATTCGAGTACCACGGGGCCGAGCACCAGTCGATCCACCTGCTGGAAAACGGGTATCCACTGGAGCCGGAGTGGGCGTTGCGCGAGGGCACCGACCACGTGCGCTGCGGCACCTCCTTTATCCTCCTGGTGCTGGTGATAACGGTTATCGCCTACTCCTTTCTGGGTAAACCTGCCGTATGGCTGCGCGTGCTCGAGAGGATAGCGATCATCCCCCTGGTGGCGGGCATATCCTATGAGATAATGAAGTATGCGGACCGCAGCAGGTCACCCTGGATGCAGATCATTACGGCCCCCGGGCTGGCCTTGCAGGGACTGACCACGCGCCGGCCCGACAGGGAGCAGGCCGAGGTGGCGCTGAGCGCACTCAAGACTCTCATGGACGAGGAGTACCCGGGAAAGCAAGGGTGAGAGATCCATATGGGATTCACGGAGCGGCTGGAGGAGATAGAGCGCAATTACGAGGAGCTCGAGAGGCAGCTCGCACGACCCGACATCTATGCGGACCGCCAGCGCTACGCCGAACTCGCTCGCAGCCATGCGGAGCTCTCGGAGGTGATGGCGGCCTTGCGCGAATACAGGGAGGCCCAGCGCGAAGCGCAGGAAGCCGGCGAAATGCTGCGCGAGGAGCAGGACCAGGAGATGGTAGATTTTTTGCGTGACTCGCTGCAGGATGCCGAGAGCAGGTGCGAGGTCCTGGAGCGCAGGATTAAAGCCTTATTGCTGCCGCCGGATCCCCGCGATAAGAAGGACATTATCATGGAGATCCGTGCCGGAGCGGGAGGCGAGGAGGCGAGCCTTTTTGCCGGCGATCTCTACCGCATGTATACGCGTTATTCCGACCGCAAGGGCTGGAAAACGGAGATCTTATCGACGAGCCCTTCCGAATTGGGGGGGTTCAAGGAGATCATCTTCTCGGTGCGCGGTAAAAACGCCTACAACAGGTTGAAGTACGAATCCGGCGTACACCGCGTACAGCGTATCCCGGTAACGGAATCGGGTGGGCGCATCCATACCTCTACCGCCACCGTTGCCGTTCTGCCCGAGGCAGAGGAGGTCGAGGTGACCATCGATCCCGCCGACCTGCGCGTCGACGTCTTTCGCTCGACCGGACCGGGCGGGCAATCGGTGAACACCACCGATTCGGCCGTGCGCGTGACCCATGAACCCACCGGTGTGGTGGTCTCCTGCCAGGACGAGAAGAGCCAGCTGCAGAACCGGGAGAAAGCTCTGCGCATCCTGCGCGCACGCCTCCTGCGCATGGAGCAGGAACGCCAGCAGCGCGAACAGGCCGAGGAGAGACGTTCCCAGGTCGGAACGGGAGACCGCTCGGAGCGCATCCGCACCTACAATTTTCCCCAGGGGCGCATATCCGATCACCGCATAGGCCTGACGGTCTACAGCTTGGAGAATGTACTGGACGGCGATCTGGAGGAGATAATCGAAGCACTGGCATCCGCGGACCGCACGGAGAGGCTGGCCGAGATGGGCGGTGTGGATTGAATGCGGATGCTGCATCGGTTCTGAGCCCCCCGGAGCTGATCGCGTGGGCGGCGGAGTGCCTGGAGGAAAGCGGAGTATTCAAGCCACGCCTCAACGCCGAACTGCTCCTCGCGCATTGCACCGGCCAGAGCCGCACGGAACTCTATGCATACCCCGACAGGCCGATACCAGCCTCCAGCAGCGAGTGTTTCATGGCTGCCGTTCAGCGCAGGGTCGCGCACGAGCCGCTTCAATATATCACCGGTAAAAGCGGCTTCCGCTACCTGGAACTGGAGGTAGATCGCCGTGTACTCATCCCGCGCCCCGAGACCGAGATGCTGGCCGAGAAGGCAGTGCGCATGCTTAGAGCGGCGCCGGGCCACCCGCTGGCGGTCGATATGGGAACAGGCTCCGGCTGCATAGCCCTCTCCCTGGCCCGGGAGTGCCCTGCCGCCGTCGTCTATGCCACGGATATCAGTCCGGATGCCCTCGCCGTAGCGCGCGTCAACGCCGCGCGGCTGGCGCTGGAGGGCGTGGTATCCTTCCGTCGCGGCGACCTTTGTCGGGCCCTTGATGCGGAGCTGGCGGGAAAGATCGACCTCATGGTATGTAACCCACCCTATATCAAGGAGAGCGATTTCTCCTCCTTGCCCCCGGAAGTAAGGGAAAACGAACCCTATTCCTCGCTGGTTGCGGGCCCTGAAGGCACCGAGGTCCACCTGCGTCTCATGCGGCAGGCCCTGTCCTGGCTGGCTCCCTCGGGCCGCCTGCTCATGGAAGCAGGGGAGGACCAGGTGGACGGATTGGCCCGGGCAGCCTGCGCTATGGGTTATGAAGAGGCGGAGATCCACTCCGATCTGACCGGAAGGCCCCGCATCCTCGAGATGGCGTTGAGGCATGACCCCAGGTGTTGATAATGGAGGGCTGACCCCGGAACACGGAACATATTCCATTCATGACGGGTCTCATGCCTGGTGTGACCATGGCGGACAAGCTGAGCCGCCCGGGGTCATTATCTATATATAGTGTTGGAGAGTGATGATAATTACCATATATAGCATTTTTGGCATGCAGGAGAGGACGGGTGATTTGACTGTTTCGCGAAAGTTTTCCTACAATACAGAGTGAGTACATGCGAGCAAGGCGGTTTTCGGGTGCACGATAACGGAAGGACAGGAACCGTAAGAGTCCTCAAGAACTCTCTTCGCGTAACCCTTTTTTTTGTGGCCGTGCTTTTGCTGCTGGGCCAGTCCGCGCCGCCCGCGGTAGCGGACTCGCTAAGCGAGAAGAAGGAACAGGCACGGCAGGTAGAACAACAGTTGAACTCCCTCCAGGCGGAATTGAACCGCCTTACCTCCGAGCTGAACCAGACCAAGGCCCGCCTCGCCTCCGTGCAGGCCAATATCGAGGCTAACCAGGTACAACTGCAGACGGCCGAGGCGGAATACGAGCTCTGGCAGGGCATCCTGGCAGAGCGTCTTGTGGCGATGTACAAGCAGGGCAATGCTTCTGCAATCGACGTGCTCCTGGAATGCGAGGATTTCAATACCTTCGTCAACTCGTACGATTATATGTCCCGCATCGGCAATCACGATGCCGAGGCGATCCTCTCCGCCGAGAGCCTCATGGCCGAGATCAGGGTACGCCGCGCCGAACTCGAGAACGCCAAGGCCGAATACCAGGCATACTCGAACAGCCTGGAGAGCCAGAGGAGCGACATACAGAGCAAGCTCAACGAGCAGAAAGCCCTCCTGGCCGGGATCGACTCCGAGGTGGCCTCGCTGTTGAGCAACCGATACGGAGGCGGCGGAGGCGGCGGAGGCGGCTGGAACGTGGGACCCGTGAACGGGCTGTATTTCCCCGTGGCCGGCCCACACAGCTTCGTCAACGACTGGGGCGCCCCGCGGTCAGGCGGCCGCCGCCACAAGGGATGCGATGTCATGGCCGACTACGGCACTCCCTGCGTGGCCATCACCAGCGGCACGGTTGTGCAGCGCAGCGGCGGCAATGCAGGGCTGTATGTCTTTCTATACGGAGATAATGGCCATCTATATTATTATATGCACCTGCAGGGTTATGCGGCATCGGGCCGGGTAAGTGGAGGACAGGTCATCGGCTACGTGGGCGATACCGGAAATGCGCGCGGCTGCCCCCACCTCCACTTCGAGTGGCACCCCAACGGGGGCGCAGCGGTGAATCCGTATCCCTTGCTGGTGGCCATCCGCTAGATTCCCGCAAGCTCCCTCAGGCGCCGCAGGTCCACGAAACTGTCGATAAGTTCCCGCAGCCTTTCGAGTTTCTTTTTCTCGTGGGTGCGCGCGCTCTTGATGATGGTGTCCGCTCGCTCTGCGGTCGTGAAGGTATCGCTAGCGACCATGATCACCGGTATGCCCAGCTCCTCAGCCTTGCCCAGGATGATGCTGGAGGGATAGAGGTTGCCGGAGAGGAGAAGGCAACGTGCCTTGGCCTCCATGGCCGCCAGCATGATATCGGTGCGGTCGCCGCCCGTCACCACGCATAGGTTGTGGCGCTTGCGGAAAATGGACAGGGCATGCTCCTGGCCCATGGCCCCCACTACTATATCCTCGACCAGGTTGTCCAGGTAAGCTTCGCCGCTGAGGACCCGTCCTTCCAGGAGTTTGGATAGATCGCCCACGTTTATAGAGGTAAGGAGCCGGTCGGACGGAACCCTCCCCAGCACCGGTATTCCTTCCCTCTCCAGGTTGGGAGTGATGATCTCCTCGACGAAGCTCTCGCGTATGGGGGGGATTATATTGTAAATGACGCCCATGAGGCTTGCCCCGAAATCGTCCCGCGCAGCGAGCACGTTGTCGGCCAGGAAGGCGTCGTCGAAGCGCTCCACGAGTATGACCCGCGCGCCGAATACAGGGGCCAGCTGATAGGCGGAGAGGCCGAAAAAACGGCCTTGCAGCGAGGTGTACGCCCCCTGCGCGATGACTAAATCCTTGCCCTTGCTTACACGCTCGAAGGCCCCTTGCACCCGCGCGAGCAGATCCTCCGCGCCCTCATGGTAGTGTTCGAAAACGAGTTGGGGAGTGAGCATCACCGGGCAGAGATCGTCGAGGTCTTCCTCGAGCTGCAGGGTCTGGCACATGAAAGCTGCGTCCTCGTCCGTCACCTTTCCATCTACGAGGTAGTAACGGTGTCCGACGGGTTTTATGTAACCCACCCGCAGGTTCTCTTCCCGGAAGCGCATGCCCAGCCCTATACACATCGTATGCAAGCCCGAGAGTCCGACCTCCGAAGTCAGGTAAAGACATACCATTTTACTCACTCCTCTAGAACGATCCTGGCGTCGGCCGCCAGGCAACCTTTCCCGTCCTCCAGGACCCGTAACGGGTTTATGTCCAGCTCGTATATCTCGGAAAAATCCGTGACCAGCTGGGAGATGCGCAGGACGGATTCAATGACCGCATCAATATCCGCCGGCGCTTCGCCGCGCGCTCCCTTGAGCAACCAGTAGCTCTTCAGTTCGCGCAGCATATCCATGACGTCTTCCTCGCTCACCGGGGCGAGGCGGAAACTCACGTCCTTGAGTACCTCTACGTAAACCCCGCCCAGGCCCGTCATCAGCAGGGGGCCGAACTGGCTGTCGCGGTTCATGCCCACTATCAACTCGCGCGAGGGAGGCAGCATCTCCTGCACCAGCACTCCCCAGATATCGGCCCTGGGAAAGAACTTGCGGGCATTGGCGGTGACCTGTTCGTATGCCGAGATGAGCTCGTCGGTGTTTTCGATACCCACGACCACTCCACCCATGTCCGTCTTATGCAGTATCTGTGGGGAGGATATCTTTATCACCACGGGGTAGCCTATCTCGCGTCCGTGTCTTATGCATTCCTCGAGATTCGTCGCCATGAGCGTGCGCGCAACGGGAAGGCCGTAAGCCTCGAGTATCTCCCTTGCTTCGACTTCCACCAGTTCGTTGCGTTTCTGCTCGCGCATCCTGTCTATAACGTCTCGCACCTTAGACATGTTCACGTCGAAACGCACCCAGGTCTGCCGGGGTCGTGAGAGGAAGTCGGTGTAAGCATTCATGCTGCGCAGGGTGGATACGGCTTCCTCCGGAAACTGGAAGTTTAAAATACCCGCTTCTCTCATGATTTCCTCTGCTTTCGCCATCTCCTGCCCGCCCATGAAGACGGCGAAGACGGTCTTGTTCGATCCCCCTGCGCATTCCGCCACCACGCGCGCCGTATGCGTAGCGTCGGTCATGGCCTGTGGGGTCAGGATGACGAGCAGCGAATCAACTCCTGGATCCGCGAGCGTGTGCTCGATAGCCAGCCGGTAGCGATCCGCTCCCGCGTCGCCAAGCACGTCGACCGGGTTGTACACGCTTGCCGCCTCGGGAAGCCCCTCGCGCAGCCCGCGTGCGGTTTCCTCTCCCAGCGAGGCCAGGGTAAGGCCCGCGCGCTCAAGGGCGTCGGATGTTATGATACCGGGTCCGCCGGCGTTGGTGACTACGCATACCCGGGGCCCTGCCGGTGGAGGCTGCGCGGAGAATCCCCTTGCCAGCATAAACAGACCTTCCACGGTATCGGCGCGCAGCGCTCCACATTTCTTGAAGGCGGCGGTATAAGCTTTCTCGGAGCCGGCCAGGGTGCCGGTATGGGACGAGACGGCGCGAGCACCCGCCTGGGTGACTCCCGCCTTGAAGATGATCACCGGCTTGGAACGGCTTACGCGCGCGGTCACGTCGAGAAACCTCTCACCCTCGTCGATCCCCTCCAGGTAAGCGGCGATCACCGAGGTATTGCCGTCATTCTCCAGCGCTTCCAGCAGATCGCTCTCGTTCAGGTCCATCTTGTTGCCCAGGCTGATAAAGCGCGAGAAGCCCAGGTGGTTCTCCAGCGACCACCCCAGTACGGCCGTACAAAGGGCACCTGATTGCGACATGAAAGCCACCTTGCCCGGCAGCGGGGCCCTGGTGGCGAAAGTCGCATTCAGGGGAGTAGAGGTGTCGGCGATTCCGAGACAGTTGGGCCCGAGGACGTCCATGCCCAGGAGTTCGGCGGACCGCCGCAGCTCCGTCTCCATGCGGTATCCTTCTATGCCCGATTCCTTGAAGCCGGCCGAGATGATGATCGCCGCCTTCACCCCGCCCTTTCCGCATTCCTCCAAAACGCCCTGGACCGCCGCGGCGGGGATGATGATGACCGCGAGTTCCGGCGTTTCGGGCAGATCGGAGACGGAGGGATAACACGGTAGCGATAATACCTCCCGGTAGGATGGATTGACCGGGAAGACCCTTCCTGCGTAACCGGAGTCGAGTATGTTCTCCAGGACGACTCTCCCCACCTTGCCGGCTTTTTCGGAGGCTCCTATCACCGCCAGCGCTGAAGGCTGGAAAAGCTCCTCGAGCAGTTTTCCTCCCCTCCCCTCTGATGATTCCCACCGTTGTTTTCGCATCCATTATACCCTCGCCCCGCAAGATTTATGCGGCGATCGAACAGGTCGGGGCTGGGAGTCGCTAGAGGATTTTCCGGCATATGGTCCGCGGCGTACCCGCGGCTTTGACTGGTCTTTCGGGCTGGCCTATAATAGCATTTTGTTATCTCATGTCACATGGAATCCCACTGAATCGTGCGAACAGTTAAAGGATGAGAAGATGGAAGACAAAGTATTAAAACCGAACCTTGGAGAATTCCGGGAGGAGAAGGAGGACGACATAGTCCTTACCGAGCGAGGTTTTCAGAAGCTGCAGGAGGAGCTCGATCATCTCAAGAACGTGAAACGCTGGGAGGTGGCCAAGCGCATAGAGCAGGCCAGGGCTTTCGGCGATATCACGGAGAACTCGGAATACGACGACGCCAAGCACGAGCAGGCCTTCGTACACGGCCGCATAATGGAGATCGAGAACACCCTGGACAACGCTCGCGTGATAAGGGAAGAGGAGATCAATCTCTCTCGGGTGACCATAGGTTCATCCGTGCGCCTGGAGGACATGGAGAGGGGCGACGAGATGCACCTGCGTCTGGTCAGCGCGGCCGAAGCGCGTGGAGACCATGGATGCATATCCGACCAGTCTCCGGTGGGCAAGGCCATCATGGGGCACAAGGCGGGCGAGGTGGTGGAGGTACAGGTCCCCTCCGGGGTATTGAAATACCGTATTCTGCATATCGAGCGCTGACGCGGAAATCGGGGTGTGAATCATTTGGGCGATGAAACGGAACCCGCGGCTTTCCAGGACGAAGGGGACCTGGTCAAGAGGCGCCTGGAGAAACTGGAGGATTGGAGAAGGCGCGGCGTAGAGCCCTACGCCTTGAGATATCCGCGCAGCGATCTTTCATGCGACATCCGCGACCGCTTCGAGACCCTCGCGAACGGAGAGGAGAGCGATTACACCGCCAGCATGGCCGGCAGGATCATGGCCTTGCGCCGTCACGGCAAAGCATGTTTCGCCGATCTCGAGGACCGCGATGGCCGGCTGCAGATCATGGCCTCCGTGGATTCCATGGGAGCCGAGCGATACGAGATGTTCGCGGAACTTGACATCGGTGACTGGATCGGCGTGGAGGGAACGGTATTCAAAAGCAGGCGCGGCGAGCTCACGGTGAGGGTCGCATCGTTCGCGCTGCTGAGCAAGAGCCTCAGGCCCCTGCCGGAGAAATGGCACGGCCTCAAGGACATCGAGCTGCGTTACCGCCAGAGATACCTGGACCTCATGGTCAACCCCGAGGTGAAGAAGAACCTCATGGTAAGGGTAAAGGCCATACAGGAGCTGCGCCGCTATCTGGACGCGCGCGGGTTCCTGGAGGTGGAGACCCCCATGCTGCAGCCCATCCCCGGCGGCGCCACGGCCCGCCCCTTTACCACCTTCCACCAGGCGCTGGGAGAGAACCTCTACCTGCGCATCGCTCCCGAGCTTTATCTCAAGCGCTGCATCGTGGGCGGCCTGGAGAAGGTCTACGAGATAAACCGCAACTTTCGTAACGAGGGAATATCTTACAAACACAACCCCGAGTTCACCATGCTCGAGTTCTACTGGGCATACGTGGACTACCTCGACCTCGCTGGTTTCCTGGAGGAAATGCTCACGGAGGTCGTGCAGTCGGTGAAGGGATCGCTGGCCTTCGATTACCAGGGCGAACCCCTGGACTTTGCGACCCCGTGGCGCCGCGTTACGCTCGTGCAGGCGGTATGCGAGGCGACGGGCCGCACGGTAGGCGCGGACACGCCGCAAGGGGAACTGCGCGCCCTTGCGGAAGAGCACGAATTGCCCCTCGAAAAAGGATGGGGAGCCGGCAAGATCATCACCGAGCTTTTCGAGAAGCTGGTTGAGCCCAACCTGTGGGAGCCGACCCTGGTCATGGATTACCCGCGCGAGGTATCCCCGCTGGCCCGGGCCCATCGCGACGATCCTTTCCTGACCGAGAGGTTCGAGCTCATCGCGGCCGGTCGCGAGATCGCCAACGCTTTCTCCGAGCTCATAGACCCTATGGACCAGAGGGAACGCTTTGAGGAACAGGCCCGGCAGAGGGAGGGGGGCGACGAAGAAGCGCATGTCGTGGACCATGATTTCCTGCGCTCCCTCGAGTTCGGCATGCCGCCGACGGGAGGACTCGGCCTCGGCGTGGACCGCCTGGTGATGCTGCTCACGGACTCACATTCCATACGGGAAGTCATACTCTTCCCGCACCTCCGCTCCGAGACCCCGCGCGGCGTATAATCCGAAGGATTTCTCCCGTCGAAAAAGAACAGCCGATAAGTTCGCATATGCGCAGATGTCTGGAACAATACATCTGATGGGGCGTCGTATCTCATGGGGACCGCTGGCGTTCCGGAGCCCGTTTATGGGAATAATATATAGTGTGAACCGCGGAACGAGCCGCTGACCGGCCGTTCTTCAAGTAAGGCCCGGGCGATGACGATTTAGATAGACGGAAAGCCATGTTGGTGTGCATCGAGGGTAGACGCTCGCCGGAGGACTTGAGATAACGCATGGCGAAACGTCTTTGCAAGGAACGAGAATAATAATTAGTATGAATTGTAGAGAAATATTTTGGAGGGATAAGTAGTGTTTCAGAGGTTTTCAGACCGGGCAAGGCGGGTTGTTGTGTTGGCCCAGGAAGAGGCCCGCATGCTCAACCACAATTATATAGGCACCGAACACCTTCTCCTTGGATTGATACAGGAGGGCGAGGGTGTGGCGGCCAAGGCCCTGGAGTCCATGGGCATGAGCCTGGAGGCGGTACGTAGTCAGGTAGAGGAGATAATCGGAAGAGGCAGCTCGGCTCCCACTGGGCATATCCCCTTCACGCCGAGGGCTAAAAAAGTCCTGGAGTTATCCCTGCGGGAGGCGTTGCAGCTGGGCCACAATTATATAGGTACCGAGCATATTCTCTTGGGCCTCATCCGCGAGGGCGAGGGCGTCGCGGCCCAGGTGTTGACCAAGCTCGGAGCGGACCTGGACAGGGTGCGCAACCAGGTCGTGCAGCTCCTGACGGGTGCCGCGGGGACCAAGGAAGTGGCCCAGGCGGCCGGCGAGGCGCCGGCCCAGGGCAACCTGCTCCTGGATCAGTTCGGACGCAATCTCACGCAGCTGGCCACCCAGAGCAAGTTGGACCCGGTCATCGGGCGTGACAAAGAGATAGAGCGGGTGATGCAGGTACTATCCCGCCGCACCAAGAACAACCCGGTGCTTATCGGCGAGCCGGGGGTGGGAAAGACCGCGGTGGTCGAGGGTTTCGCCCAGAAGATAGTCAACAACGAGGTACCGCATCTGCTCAACGGGAAACAGCTCTATACGCTGGACCTGGGTGCCCTGGTGGCAGGCTCGCGCTACCGCGGCGACTTCGAGGAACGCCTGAAGAAAGTCGTCAAGGAGATACGCAGCCGCGGCGATATCATCCTCTTTATCGATGAGTTGCACAACCTGGTCGGCGCCGGTGCGGCGGAGGGCGCCATAGACGCCGCCTCCATCCTGAAGCCGGCACTGGCTCGCGGTGAGCTCCAGACCATAGGGGCGACCACCCTGGACGAGTACCGCAAGCACCTGGAGAAGGACGCGGCCCTGGAGCGGCGTTTTCAGCCCATCATGGTGGAAGAGCCGACGCTGGAACACACCATCGATATATTGAAGGGTCTGCGGGACCGTTACGAGGCGCATCACCGCGTGGCCATAACCGACGATGCCCTGGTGTCCGCGGCCAGGCTTGCCAGCCGCTATATCTCCGACCGCTTCCTGCCGGATAAGGCCATCGACCTGATTGACGAGGCCGCGTCCCGCCTGCGCATACATGCCATGACCGCGCCGCCCGATTTCCGGGAACTGGAAGAGAAGCTCCAGCAGGTGCGCCAGGAAAAGCAGGCGGCCATAGCGGCACAGGAATTCGAAAAAGCAGCCGGCTTGCGGGACAAGGAGAAGGAGATAATCGGCGAGATGGATAAGCTCGAGGAGGATTGGAAGATACCCCTCGGCTCCCATCAGCTGCAGGT
Organism: uncultured Actinomycetota bacterium; assembly: GCA_964529285.1. Taxonomy (GTDB): domain Bacteria; phylum Actinomycetota; class Geothermincolia; order Geothermincolales; family RBG-13-55-18; genus SURF-21. Next base: position 76,253 of record CAZGWK010000003.1, on the reverse strand, counting down.
CACCGACGATGACATCGCAGGTATCCTCTCCTCCTGGACTGGTATCCCGGTCAGCCAGCTCACCGAGGAAGAGAGCACCAAGCTGCTGCGCATGGAGGATGCACTGCACGAGCGCGTGGTGGGCCAGAGCGAGGCGGTGATAGCGGTTTCCCGTTCCATCCGCCGCACCCGGGCCGGCCTCAAGGACCCCAAGCGCCCCGGCGGTTCCTTTATCTTCCTGGGACCCTCCGGGGTGGGGAAGACGGAGCTGGCGCGCACGCTGGCCGAGTTCCTCTTCGGCGACGAGTCCGCGCTTATCCAGATCGACATGTCCGAATACATGGAGAAACATGCGGTATCCCGGCTGGTGGGCTCGCCTCCGGGTTATGTCGGGTACGAGGAGGGCGGACAGCTCACCGAGGCGGTGCGCCGCAAGCCCTTCAGCGTGGTGCTCCTGGACGAGATCGAGAAGGCGCATCCCGACGCGTTCAATATGCTCCTGCAGATTCTGGAGGACGGCCGGCTTACCGATTCCCAGGGTCACAAGGTGGACTTCCGCAATACCGTGGTCATCATGACCTCCAACTTGGGGGCCAGGGACATCAGCAAGGGAACCTCCCTCGGCTTCACCACCCAGAAAGATACGGGAATGGATTACGACAAGATGAAGGACCGCGTGCTCTCGGAGCTGAAAAAGACATTCCGGCCCGAGTTGCTTAACCGCATAGACGACGTCATCGTCTTCCACGAACTCAGCCACAACGAGATAAAGAAGATCGTGGACCTGCTCATGAAACGGGTAAAGGAACAGCTTGCCGAGCAGGAGATTGAGATAATACTCTCCGACGACGCCAGGGAAACGCTGGTTTCGGAGGGTTACGATCCGGTGTACGGCGCGAGACCCCTGCGCCGCGCCATCCAGAAACTGATCGAGGACCCTCTCTCGGAGAAGGTACTGGCCAAGGAATACCTGCCTGGCTCGACCATCCTCATCGCCACCGACGCGGAAGGACGCATAACCTTCGAGAAGGTAGAGGCCCCGGAGAGCGGCGCCGACCTCCTGCAGACCACCTGAGCGCGTAAAGCGGGGGAGGGGTATCCACCCCTCCCCTATGTAGATTGATATCGGCACAAGCTATCTCTAAGAGCCCTGTTTTTCCTCGCCGAAGTGGGTTTCGGTTTCCTTCCTGAGCCGGAGCATCCTGGCCAGCTTTTCGCCAGCCGTCCTGGCCCTGCGCAGGGCTTCCCGGTCTTCGGCGGCCTCTCCCGCAGACCACAGACCGCTTGCTTCCACGGTGTCTATGACCCGGTAGCCCAGATCGTTGAGGGTCCTGGTCATGATGTCGGCCGCCGGCCCCATGCAACTCTCGTCGTGCTGTTCAAAGACGACCACCACGGCGGCATATGCGCCACCCAGGGCCTCAATCAGGCCCACCCAGCAGGACCTGTCCTCGGCTGAGAAAGCCTCCAGGCAGTAGCATCTCTCCAGAAATGCCTGCATACCCGAGGACACGTTGTAGAAGTGGACGGGCGAACCCAGGATCAAGGCGGCGCCCTCCAGAAGAAGGGGATATACCCCCTGCATATCGTCCTCGATGACGCATCTATGGGTCTCGGCGCACTTCTCGCAGCCCCTGCATCCCTGGATGTCGAGATCGCAGAGGTGGATGAGCGTGGTCTCGGCTCCCCCCGCTTCCGCCGCCCGCAAGGCCTCGCGCACCAGGATAGACGTGTTGCCCTTCTTGCGTTTGCTGCCCACGATGCCCAGAACCTTCATCCCCGTCACATCCTAAAATATCTGTCGCCGCCTGTAAGGATTGTAACACGCAGAGCATGCGGCGGTTGCATGGCCGGGTCGCTGCTGCGGGCGGCCTCGATGTGGTATATTTCTGAGCGGGGCATAATGGATTTCCGCATTGCCTGATCTGCTGGAAATAGCCCGGCGAGCAGGCACGTTGCCTGTTTCACTTGGCTGAGCAAGTTATGTCGTGTAAAATATATAGCGATCGGGGTTAGGAACGATGTTCAATAGTTTGTTTTTATGCCTGAATGGGCATTTTATTTTGATAGGAGCAAAAGCCCGAGCCGGATACTTTGGTGGAGAAGCAAGAAGGAGTCAGCGCGTATTCTATGCCTGAATAGACCGCGAGATGCATGCAAGAATCTGCTTTCCCCGCTGCCTGTTTTCGCATACACAGACAAATACACCCCTATCCCCGGTGGTACGCTGACATGAACAAGATCGAGCTGAGAAGCATATACAAGATATTCGGAAGACACGCCAATAGGGCGTACGAGATGCTGCGCGATGGCATGGCGGACGACGAAGTGTGCGAGAAGACGGACGCGGTGCTCGCGGTCCTGGACGTCTCCTTCGACGTTGTGGAAGGGGAGATATTCGTGGTCATGGGCCTTTCCGGTTCGGGAAAGTCCACCCTGGTGCGCAGCATAAACCGCCTCTACGAACCGACGGCGGGCACGGTCCTCATCGAAGGTACCGACGTCACGACCCTGGGTACAAAGGAACTCAGGGAGCTGCGCGCCCGCAAAGTAAGCATGGTGTTCCAGCATTTCGCGCTTTTTCCCCACCGCACGGTACTGGAGAACACCGGTTGGGGACTGGAGGTCAAGAAAGAGGAGAAGAGCGAGATCGACAAGCGTGCAAGGAAAGCCCTGGCGCTCGTAGGCCTGGAGGGCTGGGAGGACAGGACCCCCGACCAGCTTTCCGGCGGCATGAAGCAGCGTGTAGGCCTCGCGAGGGCCCTGGCCACGGACTCCGATATCCTGCTCATGGACGAGGCTTTCAGCGCTTTGGACCCCCTGATTCGCAGCGAGATGCAGGAGCAGCTCATCGATCTGCAGGACAAGGTACAGAAGACCATCGTCTTTATAACCCACGATCTGAACGAGGCCATGTACCTGGGAGACCGCATCGCCATCATGAAGAGCGGGCGTATAGACCAGATAGGCACCGCCGAGGATATCCTGAGGTATCCGGCGACGGAGTACGTTGCGGCCTTTATCCAGGACGTCGACCGTTCGCGCGTCCTCACGGCAGCCTCGATAATGGAGGAACCGATAGCGGTCATACTGGCCCGCGAGGGGCCGTCGGCGGCCCTGAAGGCCATGCGCGAGCGCCAGGTATCGGCCCTCTTCGTGGTCGGCCCGGAACGGAGGCTGTACGGGGCGGCCCTGGACGAGGAAGTAATACAGGCGCTGAAAAAAGGGGAGTCGAAACTGGACAATATCCTGCATTACGACGTCTCCTACGTGGAGCCCGATACCCCCGTTTCCGAGCTGCTGGTCACCTCGGCGGAGAGCAAGTTGCCCCTGCCAGTGGTGGAGAACGGCAGGCTGGTGGGGGTCATACCCAGGGTAAAACTGCTCCTGGCCCTGGGCGAGATTCCCACCGTCAATAACAGTGAGAGGCAGGAAGAAAGTTCATCGAACGGCGAGGCAAGCGAGGAAAAATCCAGCGAGGAAAGCGTGTAGGGAGACAGCGTGGTAGATAAAGCCGTCGATAGCATGGAGGTCGAAAAAGGGCCGTTTCTGACCCGGAGGGCGAAAGCGGTTATCAGGACAGTCGTCCTGCTGGTAGTTACGGCGGGGCTGGGCTTCATTTTTTTCCAGTACCGCGTGCCGCTGGGGGATTGGATAGAATCGATCGTAGAATGGCTCACGACCAACCTGGGCGGCTTGTTCAATCTCATCAGCACGGTCATCAAATGGATGACCGACAAGCTGGAAGACCTGCTGCTGTGGCCTCCGCCCCTGGTGATGTGCGGTATCTTCGGCCTGATAGGCTGGAAGTTGCGCCGCTTCACCTTCGGGATTTTCGCCTTCCTGGGCTTTCTGTTCATCGACAGCATGCTGATGTGGGACGCCGCCATGTCCACCCTTTCGCTGGTCCTGGTGGCCAGTATCATCGCCGTGGCAATGGGCATCCCCATGGGCATCCTGGCGGGGAAGAACGAGGTGGCAAGCACGATATTCCGTCCCGTCCTCGATTTTATGCAGACCATGCCGGCCTTCGTGTACCTCATTCCGGCCATCGTCTTCTTCGGCATCGGCAAGGTGCCCGGCGTCGTCTCCACGGTGATCTTCGCCATGCCTCCCGCGGTGAGGCTTACGGAGCTGGGTATCAGGCAGGTGGACAAGGAAGTCGTCGAGGCGGCGGAAGCCTTCGGAGCGCCGCCGTTCAAAGTATTAAGGAGCATACAGGTGCCGCTGGCCATGCCCACCATCATGGCCGGGGTCAACCAGGTGATAATGCTCGCCCTGTCCATGGTGGTGATCGCGGGCATAGTGGGAGCCGGAGGCCTGGGAGCCATTGTGTTCAGGGGCGTTACCAGGCTGGATATAGGTTTGGGTTTCGAGGGTGGAATAGCCGTAGTGATACTGGCTATTTTCCTGGATAGGATAACGGCCTCTCTTGGCCGGACCCGCGTAGAGGTAAGAGCTCGCACCGCATGAGGTGGTGCGGCGGAGAGGTCTGGCTTTTTTGGCAGACTTCGATGAAAGGAGGAGTGTATGAGTAGAGGAAGAGGGGAAATGCTCGGGCTTTTCGCCAAGCGCATGCTCATCGCCGTTCTTGCCGTGATGCTGCTGGCCGCGTTCTCGCTGGCCATAGTGGCGTGCGGAGATGATGGTGATGGTGACGGCGGAAACGGCGTACAGCCCGAGGAGAAGGGTACCATCGAAATAGGGTGGATACCCTGGGACGAGGACGTAGCCGTGACCTACCTCTGGAAGAACATTCTGGAGGGTGAGGGTTACGAGGTCGAGCTCACCCAGCTGGACGTAGCCCCGGTCTATGCCGGGCTGGCTGCGGGAGACCTTGATCTGTTCTTCGATGCCTGGCTGCCGGTGACCCACGAGGATTACTGGGAGGAATACGGCGGCCAGCTCGAGGACATCAAGATCTGGTACGACCAGGGCTCACTGGAGCTCACCGTGCCTGCCTACCTGGAGGAGTTCACGACCATCGCCGATCTCCAGGGCAATGCGGAGATGTTCGGCGGAGAGATCGTGGGGATCGAGCCCGGCGCCGGGCTCACGCGCCTGACGCGTGAGGAGATCATACCCGGTTACGGCCTTGACGACTACACCCTCCTTGAGGGAAGCACCCCGACCATGCTCGCCGAGCTGGACCGCGCGTATGCTGCCGAGGAGCCCATAATCGTCACGCTGTGGCATCCCCATTGGGCTTACGCGGCCTACGACCTCAAGGACCTCGAGGACCCTGAGGGACTGTACGGGGGCGCTGAGGAACTCCATGTCCTCGCCAGGGATGGTTTCTCCGCGGACTTCGCCGAGGTAGCGGAGTGGCTGGAGAACTTCGAGATGTCCGATGAAGCTCTCGCAACCCTGGAGAAGCTGGTGATCGAGGATTACGGCACCGGCCTCGAGGAAGATGCGGTCGAGGAGTGGTTGAGCGATCCCGCCAACCAGGACCTCGTGGACAGCTGGCTTGGTATGTAGGCAAACAAGCTAAACTGACGATTATCAGCATAAATGGAGCCCGGCCTCTGGCCGGGCTCCAGCCTATGCGGCCGGCCTTGCATTGCGGGCCGGTTATTTCCGGCCAAACGCCGCAGCGCTTTCTTCACCGGCCTTGCGGCCGGATAGCGATTTTCCAGCCGCCATCGCATCAAGTATCTTCATCAACCCGGGAGGCATGACAGTGGGCGTGTGTATAATCTGTTTCGAATGCGGATGCCCGGGCTTTTTGAACGGCGAGGAGTGAGGGGTGAAGGCGGAGCGGTCCCATTATACGTGCGATGAATGCGGGGAGGCCTCGATCCAGTGGTTGGGCCGCTGCCCCGCTTGCGGCAGTTTCGGCAGCATGAGAGAGGAGAGGGCGGAGACCGCGAGGGGCCGCGCCTCGGGGCCCAGGGCAGAACCCCTGCGCATGGGCGCAGTCGAAGACGACAAGCCCCGCCTCGAGGTGGGAATAGGGGAGTTCGACCGCGTCCTGGGGGGAGGGGCGGTGGCGGGTTCCCTGGTGCTCCTGGGAGGCGAACCGGGTATCGGCAAGTCCACACTTCTCCTGCAGGCCGCATCATCCCTGGCGGGGCGGGGGGCGAAGGTGGTGATGGTAAGCGGAGAGGAATCGGCCGCGCAGATCACTTCCCGCGCCCGCCGCATAAACGTTCTCGACCCCGAGCTCTATATGCTGTGCGAGACCGATATCGCCGCGGTTATGGAGTCCGCGCACGAGCTGACTCCGCAGGTTCTGATAGTGGACTCCATCCAGACCATGCGAGACGGCGACCTGGATTCCTCCCCCGGCGGCGTCAACCAGATGCGCGGATGCGTGTCCCGCATGCAGTCTCTCTCGAAGGACCTCGATTGCGTCGTTTTTCTGGTGGGCCACGTGACCAAGGAAGGGATACTCGCTGGTCCCAGGACGGTGGAACACATGGTGGACTGCGTGCTCTACTTCGAGGGCGAGCGGTTCGACTCACTGCGTATTCTACGCGCGGCGAAGAACCGCTTCGGTTCCGCGAGTGAATTGGGGATATTCGAGATGACGGACGGCGGGCTGAGCGAAGTGGAAGACCCCAGCAGATATTTTCTGGGAGCTCGCGAGGAGCCCGTCTCCGGGACTGCTTCCGTGGTGATCATGGAGGGGCGCCGCCCCCTTCTCGTGGAGGTTCAGGCACTGGTGGTCCCCTCGAGGCTTCCCTCTCCCAAACGGGTATCCACGGGCATGGACCACCGGCGCTTGGCTATCGACGTCGCCGTGCTGGAGAGGAAAGCACGGGTGCGCCTTGCGGACCGCGATGTATACGTGGGCATCTCGGGTGGGCTGAAAGTGAGCGAACCTGCTCTCGACCTGGGGGTATGCATGGCCATCGCCTCATCCAGGCAGGAAAAAACCCTCCCCCCGGAAACGGTTTTCCTGGGCGAGGTCAGCCTGACCGGGGAGGTGCGGCCGGTCTCCAGGGCGGAAGAAAGGTTGAAGGAGGCGGCTCGTTTGGGATTCCGCTCGCTGGTTCTCTCGGATAAGGCGCGCTTGCGCAACAGGCCGCGCGGGTTGGAGCTCCAGGGAGTAAACGACGTACGCAGCGCGTTGGCCTCGTGCGGATTGACCTGATTTTTACAAGAGCCTGGCGCGCGTCCCATGTTTTGTCCGTTCCCGCCGCCGCTGTTTGAGGCGGACACGAGTAAAGAGAGCTGCGCTGGTGAACGCGGGCTGCATTGTTTATGATAAAGGAGTCCAGCGTTTTATGTCGCAGCCGTCCTTTTCGGTATGCGAGGATGTTAAGTAGACATGGAAGATCACAACAGGGACAGGAAATACCTGGATGTCCTGCAGCTCGTCGCACCGGGAACCGAGCTGCGGGAAGCGCTCGCCCGCCTCATGGCTTCCCGGCTGGGGGCTCTGATCGTCGTGGGGGACGACAGCGACGTGCTGGAGGTAGTCAACGGCGGGGTGGAGCTCAACTGGGAGTTTTCGGCCGCCAACCTCTTCCAGATCTCCAAGATGGATGGAGCAGTGGTACTGGACGAGGACATAGCGAGGATACGTTTCGCCAACGTTCACCTCGTACCGGATCCCTCCATAGCGACGGCGGAAAGCGGTACGCGGCACCGCACCGCCGAAAGAGTGGCCAGGCAGACCGGCAAACTGGTCATCGCGGTGTCCGAGCGCATGACCAGGGTCACCATGTATAAGGACGACTGGCGCCACGTCATCCTGTCGGTGCGCGTGCTCATCAGTAAGTCGAGCCAGGCACTGCAGACGATGGAGAAATACAAGGCGCGGCTGGACCAGGTCTCGGCTACCTTGAGCGCCCTCGAATTCGAGGACCTGGTGAGCCTGCAGGACGCGGTCAGCGTGCTGCAGAGAGCCGAGATGATGCAGCGGATAGCCGACGAGATGCAGGTGTACCTGGCCGAGCTGGGGACCGAAGGCAGGCTGATAGAGCTGCAGATGGAGGAGCTTATTTCCGGCGTGGAACGCGAGAAGAGGAACGTGATACGCGACTATCGCGTTGAACAGCGGGGCAAGTCGGTGGAGGCTGTCGAGCGCAGCCTTGCGCGCCTGAGCGATGAAGAACTCCTGCAGCTCACCAACGTCGCGCAGGCCCTGGGGTATTCGGGTGCCCACGACGAGTTGGACCGGCCGCTCTCCTCGCGGGGATATCGCGTCCTGGAACGCATCCCGCGGCTCCCGGCTTCAGTGGTCGAGAAGGTTGTGAAGAATTTCGAGAACGTTCAGAGTATCATGCAGGCTTCCGAGAAGATGCTCGACGAGGTCGAGGGAGTGGGAAAGGCACGCGCCCAGGCCATCAAGGAAGGACTGCGCAGGATCGCCGAATCCTCACTCGTCGAGAGATATATGTAACCACCGGCGCCCGCACGTACCGGGTCCTCCCTCGCCGCTCAGGCATGGCGGCGCATGGATAGAATAACCATATTATGGTATCAGGAGATGTGATTGCATGCGGCTGGCGCCGGCGCCGGTTTGACACCCCAGAAAAGCCGAACCTATAATGAATCTAGTCAGTTGGGATGGAGGTAATAGATATGCAGGAAGCTGATTGTTCAGAATTTCAGAAGACCGTTTCGGAATTCCTCGTCCGCAACCGCAGTATCCTCGATGTTATGACCAAGCTCCAGGACGCCGCCACCAGGGTCAACCGTGCCCTGGCCAAGACGGTGACCAGCTGCGGTTGTCTGAGCATCGAGGCGAGTAAGCAGGAACTACCCGAAGATGCGACTTTTTCCCAGGTGGCGAACTACGTCAAGAGCCATATCGAAGGGGAACTCTGCCCCAACTGCGCGGACGTCATCGAAACCGAACTGGGCAATGCCATTTTTTATCTCGCCGGCATCTGCTGCCTGCTCGGACTGGATCTGCAATGCGTTATGGAGAGGGAGAACGACCGTATCAATACCCTGGGCGTCTACAGCCTGACCTGAACGCGTTGATGATGTTTTATCGTTCCCCGGAAGAACGGACGGTATTGTTCAGAAGCGGTTTTAGCGAACATATGTCAGTAGTGGCTTGGTGAGATCAAAACCTCACGCGATACCACCTGATCTATTGAAGATACAACTTAGTATGGAGAAGGATCGAGTTGACTCCGTCAGACACAAGAGGTGATGAGATGTTTCATGTTGGAGACGTCGTAGTATATCCTCACCATGGAGCGGGGGTCATCGAGGGGATTTCCGAAAAGGACATCGAGGGGGAGACCAGGAAATATTTTGTCCTGCGCATGTGCCAGGGCAACCTCAAGGTCATGGTACCGGCCGAGAATTACCTCGAGGTGGGGCTGCGCAGCATCATCGACAAGAAAGAGGTAAAAAAGGTCCTTTGCGTGCTCGGAGAGGAACAGACCCCGATGCCAAGTAACTGGAACCACCGCTATAAGAAGAACCGCGATAAGCTCCGCAGCGGAGACATCTTCCAGGTAGCCGAGGTGGTGCGCAATCTTACCCTGAGGGACATGGAGAAGGGCCTCTCGTCGGGAGAGAAGCGCATGCTCACTCAGGCACGGGACATACTTGCCAGCGAGCTGATGTACGCGGTGGATGTAGAGGTGGAAGTTGCCGTGCGCATGATCGAGGAGGTTTTTTCTTCTTCATCATGAAGATATAGTAATATTTATAATATTTAACTCCGGGTTTTATCATTTTTTCATCCGCCCGGGGAATACGACGGAAGGGAGGGCTGCTATACCCAAGACGGGTGTTTAAAGATTAATGGTAGTCCTTATCGTCCGACTGATTTTCATGATCATCGGGGGGATCGGGGGCTATGAGCTCGGAGAGCTGATCAAGACACAGTACCTGGAGAATCTCGACCCGACTTACTATTTTATCGGCTTCATCGTCTCAATTTTTGTCTGCGTGGGGTTGGGGTTCGTTATCGGCGGAGCTGCGGGAAGGTACGTAGCCAGGCTTCTCAACCGGTTCCAGCACGCTATTCAGGATATCCCGGGCACCGATCTCCTCATGGGAGCCATCGGCATCATAGCCGGGTTTCTCGTCGCCTTTCTTCCGTCCGTTTCCGTGCTTCTGTTCCGCTCAGAATGGGGTTGGCTGAACAATTGGGGCTGGGCGTTCATCCTTACCCTTTTTGCCACTTGCGGGGTGCTGGGTTACGTCATCGCGGTGCAGAAGAAGGACGACCTGCTCAGTTTTTTCCGCCCCTCGCGGCCCTCCCTGTACCCGGAGGATCAGCCCGACAGGAGCATGACCTCCCGCATCCTGGATACCAGCGTGATCATCGACGGCCGCATCTCCGACATCTGCTATTCCGGCTTTCTGGAGGGCGAGCTGGTGGTGCCGCGCTTCGTCCTCAACGAACTCCAGAGCGTAGCCGATTCCGAGGACCCGCTGAAGCGCAACCGGGGAAGGCGCGGCCTGGACGTGCTCAACGCGCTACAGAGGCAGGACCGCATGCAGGTAAGCATCGAGGAGACGGATTTTCCCGAGCTTTCGGCGGTCGATTCCAAGCTGGTGGCCCTGGCCAAATCCCTGAATCTTCCGGTTATGACCAACGATTTCAATCTCAACAAGATAGCCGAACTCCAGGGGGTCCGGGTATTGAACATCAACGAACTGGCCAACTCGCTCAAGCCGGTCGTGCTTCCCGGGGAAACGATCACCCTGTCGCTGATCAAGGAGGGCAAGGAATCGGGCCAGGGAGTCGGTTACCTCGACGACGGGACAATGGTGGTGGTCGAGGGGGGCAAGAAGCACATAGGAGAGGAAGTGGAAACACTGGTTACCAGCATCCTGCAGACGCCGGCGGGGAGGATGATCTTCGCCTCGCTAAGGGGGAAATGAACATGCCTGTTGGGGCCGCCGCCATCGTGGCGGGCGCGGGTCGGGGCGAAAGACTGGGTGGCAAGGGGGGCAAGCAATTCCTGGAGCTGGCCGGCATACCGCTGCTGGCGCGCTCCCTTCTCAACACTTCGGCAGTTCCAGAGATCGAGGAGATCGTCCTCGTGGTCAATGCAGAGGATACGGAGAGGGCGAGAGAAGGCATTCTGATAACCTATGGAATAGAGAAAGTGGCTGCCGTAGTCGAGGGAGGCGAGTGGAGGCAGGAATCGGTCTTCAAGGCACTGCGCGCCCTCTCCTCTGCTCCGGAGGTAGTAGTTATTCACGACGGCGCGAGGCCGCTCGCGACCCCGGGTCTTTTCGCCCGCGCCATCAAGGCCTTGCGGGATTCGGACTGCGAGGGCATAATCGCGGCCGTCCCGGTGGTGGATACCATCAAGGAAGTGGAGGGTGGCCGGGTGGTCAGGACCCCCGACCGCAACCGCCTCTGGGGCGTGCAGACGCCGCAATGTTTCCGCGCTTCCGCCCTGAAGGATTCCCACGAGCGCGCCTTCCGGGAAGGGGTGTGGGCGACCGACGACGCGGCTCTGCTGGAGCGCTACCGTTATCGCGTCAGGGTGGTGGAAGGTGAGACCACCAACCTGAAGATAACCTACCCGGAAGATCTCGTAGTGGCCGCAGCCCTGCTGGCCAAAGGGGGTTTGGAGGTTGCAGAACCGCATAGGCCTGGGCTTTGACGCCCACGCCTTCGCAGGGGGCGTAAAGCTCGTGCTGGGCGGCGTCGAGGTGCCGTACGGCAGGGGGCTTGCCGGGCATTCGGACGCCGACGCGCTCGTGCACGCGCTCATGGACGCCATGCTGGGCGCATGCGGCGAGAGGGACATAGGCGCGCACTTCCCCGATACCGACCCCGCTTACGAGGGCATCTCCAGCCTCGTGCTCCTCGAGGAGGTGACCGGGATATTGCGGGAGAAGGGATATCGGGTAGTCAATGCCGATTGCGTTATCGTCGCCCAGGAACCCCGCCTTTCTCCCTACCTGGAAAGTATGCGGGACCGTATCGCCAGGACCATGAGGATCGAAACGGAACGCGTGGCCGTGAAGGCAACCACGACGGAGGGCATGGGTTTCACTGGCCGCGGAGAGGGCATCGCCGCCATGGCCGTCGTGCTTTTAGAGACTGCCGATTAGAACATATCTTCATTAGAACCACGAGACCGATCTGCTCTATATGCGCTGAAAATTCCATTGGGGCATACACATGGCAGCGAAATAAGATTACGTCCCGGTGTCGTCCTGTTTTAGTAAACAACAAGATCGAGGGCTATATATATGGTCTAAGCAACTACTATCCTGGGGAAGGATGTCGCCTGCCAGAAAACACTGCCTGGGAACTGTGGGGTCGGTCTGAAGCGACATTGCGAGCAGCATGTACGAGAGTATGGCCTAGCTATGGATAAGCAACCTGCGAGAACGAGCGAAGACCGTTACCCCCAGGCTCAGGCAGGAAATATTAGAGGCCGAGGTCGCCGGAGATGCCCTGCATGGCCTCGAGGGCCATAGCGAGGAATTCATCCAGCTCGAACCCCGCATGCTCGCATTCGGAGATGACCTCTCGCCGCGCTCCCCTGGCGAAGGCCTTCTCTTTCATTCTCTTGCGCAGCGAACTCACCTTCACCCCGGCCAGCTGCATATCGGGACGCACCAGGGCCGCCGCCACGATGAGGCCGGTCACGGTCTCGGAGGATGCCAGGGCGTGCTGCAGCACGGTGGCCCTCCCCTTTTCATGACCGGGGTCGAACCCCCAAACGTGGTGAGTGCAACCTCCATGACGTGTCTCATCGCTTCATCTAAGATCGCTCATGTTGTATTGACAGAAGCCGGATCGTCGTTATATAAATATTGGGGCTAGGGGCAAGTGAGCGCTCACTTTTTAAGGGAGTCATTCCGGCTGTGAGCGACTTCTTAACCGGCGGCAAGAGCACGTGGAAGAGGACCGGTCTCCCTGTTTTACGGCCTTTCCAAGCCGAGCGCTTGAGGTGATAGCCGCAAGCGGCAGGAGGAAAGGCGAATGCAGGCAGGCAGTGCGAGGGGGAAGTAGATGGCTAAGGGCGACCGCCGCAGCGAGATCATCCTGGCCTCCATCGACGCCTTCTCGCGTACCAATTACGAGAAGGCCACGACGGCCCTCCTGGCCCGGGAGGCGGGTATCGCGGAGGGCACCCTGTATAAGTATTTCCCGAGCAAGAAGGAACTCTTCCTGGCTTGCTGCCGCTATATCGAGGATCTGCTCATCACCCGCTACGACGATATCTATAAGGAATACAGAGACCATCCGCTGGAGTCCCTCAAACGCATAGCGGCGAGCTACCTGGACTTCGTGCGCGAGAATCCGGGCATGCGCAAGTTCCTTGCCTTCGTACTCAACAACTCCTTCGACGAGGATTTCCGGCGGGAACTGGAGGGTTTCATCAACCTGAATATCCGGGCAACGGAGAGGATGGTGAGAAAAGCACAGGAGTCTGGCGAGGTCAGGAAGGACATCAACCCCCGCGTAGTTGCCTGGTTCTACGTGGGGGGGTATTTCACCCTCATCCTCATGACGGAGATGGGCGCCGAGGAGGTGGAGGACCCCGTCTTTATGGACAGGTACCTGAACGTCCTCTACGCGGCGCAAGCCGACCTGCCGCAGGATGCCGTTGCCGGCAGGAGCGGCGATGAACGCGCATGAGTATGAGCTTGGCCGTAACGACGATATAGGTTTCCGAGACGCATAAAGGGCACGGAAAGAGGTGGTGGTATGACCCCGGAGGAGAAGAAGATACTCAAGGCGAAGCTCTGGTTGGGCTGGCGATTCATGCGCTCCCTGGCCCTTTTCATGGCGGACGAATACCGCCGGGGCACCTTGAGGGAGAACCTGCGCAGTATCGCCGAGGCCCGCTCCCTGAGCCTGGTCAAGGACATGTCCCACGCCGAGCTTCTGGAGGAGAAGGCGTCGAAATTGAGGGACCGCCCCTTCCTGCGCTTCCGCGACCAGGTCTTCAGCTACAGAGAGATGAACTTGCATGCCAACCGCGTGGCGAATTTCCTCAAGGATAAAGGGGGAGGACCGGGCGTAGGCCTGGCCATCATCATGAAGAACTCACCCCGCTGGCTTGACGTCTTCTTCGGCCTGGAGAAGCTGGGCATGTACGGCGTGCCGGTGAACGTGGCGCTGCGGGGTGACCAGCTGGCCCACGTCATCGACAATTCCGACGCCTCCTTCGTGGTCATCGACCACGATTTCCTGTCCTACTACCAGGCGGTGGCGGAGCGGCTGGACAAGGTGAAAAAAGTCATCGTCAACGCTCAGGAGGCCCCGGGCAGCTTCGCCGTCCCGGAGGGGATGGACGACCTGGATGCCGCCTACGGCCCCGGCTCGGACGCTTCCACCCCACCGGACTTCTACGACCCCGAGGACTTGTGCGTGATCATGTACACTTCGGGAACCACCGGGCTGCCCAAAGGGGTCGTGTACCGCTACGACTCCACCAACGTCAAGGCCCTGTCCATAATAGGGCGTCTGCTCACGGACAAGCACGACGTAGCCTACACCTGTTACCCTCTCTTCCACGCCAACGCGCTCTTCCTCACCGTCACCCCGGCCATGCACTGCGAGGGCCAGGTGGCGCTGGGTGAGAGGTTCAGCGCCAGCCGCTTCTGGGACGAGGTGAGGCGCTTCGGGGCGACCACCTTCAACGGCCTGGGGGCGGTGATGCCCATCCTCATGAAGCAGCCGGAGAGGCCTGATGACGCCGAAAACCCCGTGCGCTTCGTCCTCTCGGCGGGCTGTCCCACCGAGATGTGGGAGCCGTTCGAGAAGCGCTTCGGCCTCGAGATCTGCGAGGGCTACGGAGCGGTGGACGGCGGCGGGGTGGTGCTGATGAACCTCGGCACCGCGCCGGTGGGCTCCATGGGCAAGGCCATGGGGGCCAAGTGCCGCGTCGTGGATGCCGAGAGCAACGACGCGCCTCCCGGCGTGCCCGGCGAGCTCATCGCCTACGTGGGAGAGCGCAAGGGCTCGGTGGAATATTACAAGAACGCCGAGGCCACCAGCGACAAGATGCGGGACGGCTGGCTGTACACGGGCGACCTCGTGTACGCGGACGAAGCCGGCTACATATATTTCGTCGGCCGCAACACCGAGTCCATGCGGGTGAAGGGAGAGAACGTCTCCGCCTACGAGGTGGAGCAGGCCGTGCTCAAGCACCCCGACGTCCTCGAATGCGCGGTCTACGCCGTACCCTCGGAGCTGGCCGAGGACGAGATCATGGTCACCCTGGTGCCGGTGGAGGGCAGGACCGTCGACCCCGCGGACATCCCGGAGTTCCTCGCCGGTGAGCTGGCGAAGTTCGCGGTGCCCCGTTATTACCGCGTCATCGAGGCGCTGCCCAAGACGGAGACCCACCGCGTGATTAAAAAGGAGATCGAGAAGCTGGGTGTGACCCCAGACACCTACGACAGGGAAAGGAAGGCAGAATAAATGGCAGACGACGTCTTTATCCTAGGAGTAGGAATGATCCGCTTCCAGAAGTACCCGGAACTGGGCATCAAGCAGATGACCGCCGGTGCCATGGAAGCCCTCTTCCAGGACGCGGCCGTGGACAAGGCCGACATCGAGGCGGCATGGTTCTCCAACTCCGGCTGGGGTATGAGCCTGGGGCAGCACTGCATACGGGGTCAGGTGGCACTGGCACCCCTTGGCATTCAGGGCATACCCATCACTAACGTGGAGAACGCCTGCGCCGGGGCCTCCACCGCGCTGCAGGGGGCCTGGATGGCGGTGAAGGCGGGCCTCTACGACCTGGTACTTGCGGTGGGAGCTGAGAAGGTATGGTTTCCCGAGGACAAGAAGAAGATGATGGAGGGCTTCGCCTCCGGCGCGGACGTGGAGTTCGTGCAGGGTATAATCGAGTCCTTCAGGGCCGACGCCGCGAAGAAGGCCGCCGAATCCGGCACGGATGGCAAGGAGAAGAAGGGCGGCGGTCACACCGCGTTCATGGACATCTACGCCATGGGGGCGCGCATGCACATGAAGACCTACGGCACCACCCAGCGCCAACTCGCGGCCATCGCGGCCAAAAACCACCACAACGGCTCAATGAACCCCATGGCTCAGTACCAGATGGACATGACCGTCGATGAGGTCCTCGAGGACTACCAGGTGGCCTATCCGCTCACGCGGGCCATGTGCGCTCCCATAGGTGACGGGTCTGCCGCCGCATTCGTCTGTTCGGAGCGGGCGCTCAAGAGATTCCCGGACGCGAAGCCGGTGCGCATCCGAGCCTCGGTGCTGGCGGCCGGGTCCCTTCCAGGCAGCGGCCTGAAAGGCATCGGGGAGCGGGCCAGCCGCCGCGCCTACGAGATGGCCGGCCTGGGGCCGGAGGACCTGGACCTGGCGGAGGTGCACGACGCCACCGCCTTCGGCGAGCTGGCGCAGTACGAGGAGATGGGCTTCTGTCCCCGCGGCGAAGGCGGCCCTTTCGCAGAGTCCGGGGCTACGTCGCTGGGAGGCAAGCTGCCGGTGAACACCAGCGGCGGCCTGGAATGCCGCGGCCACCCCATCGGCGCCTCTGGCCTTGCGCAGGTGTACGAGCTGGCTTTACAGCTGCGTGGGGAAGCGGGGCCCAGGCAGGTGGAGGGGGCCCGCATCGCGCTGGCAGAGAACGGCGGCGGCTTCCTGGGCATGGGCGAGGCGGCCATGTGCGTCCACATATTGGAAAAGGTGTAGGGGTGATGGAGCAGGGGGCTCCAGGAAAGGATCCGGGGTGAGGGGTATGGCTGTCGAAATGGATGCGGATCTGCCGGAGAGGCTTAAGCCGAAGTTCGAGGACGTGATGTGCAGCCTGCTGGCCGGGGGGAAGCTGCCCGGAGGCCTGGTCAAAGAGTACGAGGAGGGCATGGAACTGGGCAGGAGGTTCAGCAGGACGGTGGTCAGGCCGTACGCACTGGAACTGGACCGCAAGGTGCAGGAGGACCCCGATTATCTCCCCTGGGAACTCGTGGAGGAGATCAACCGCTGGGGTTTCTACACGGGGTGGATACCCAAGATGTTCGGCGGCAAGGGATGGAGCTTCGCCGCCATGGCGCCCGTGATGGAGGAAGTTGCATCGGAGTGCCTGGGTATCGCCAATGTGATGGGGGTGCATTACTTCGGCCTTTCATTTCTCTTCGTCTCCTGGAACATGCGCCTGATCGACAGGATCTGCCGGGAGGTGGTGGAGGGCGAGAGGACGGGAAAACCCTGCCTGGTCTCGGGCGCGATAACCGAGCCGGGTGCGGGCACCGACGTGGAGGAGGTAGGGCTGCTGTCCAGGGCCAGGGTGAAATGTCATGCCGAAAAAGTTGACGGCGGATATATGGTCAACGGCAACAAGGTCTTCATCTCCAACGGCCACCTGTCGACCTGGCACATGCTCGTCGCCTACGAGGACCTGGAAAGGCCGGATGAGAGCATGATAATGCTGGCGGTGAAGAACGGTACGGCCGGCTTCTCCTTCGGCAGGATGGAGAGGAAGATGGGGCAGAAGGGTTGTCCGGCCAGCGAGCTGGTCTTCGAGGACTGCTTCGTCCCGGATGAGAACGTCTGTATCTGCCGCGACGACGTCAAGTACGTCAAGCGGAGCGTCAAGGAAGCGAACATGCAGCTCATCGATTTCGTGGTCTCCATGACCCGCCCGGGCGTGGGCACCATGGCGACCGGGGTTGCCAGGGGAGCCTGCCAGGAGGCCCTGGCGTTCGCGCTGGAGACGGAGGTGGGGGGCCGGCCGCTGATCGAACACGAGTGGGCCCAATGCATTCTGGCTGAGATGCACAAGAACGTGGCCCTGGCCAGGCTGAGCGCCATGGAATGCGGTCACGTCAATGCCATCCACGGCATGACGAAGATGATGAACTCCAGGCCGGTCTATTATTACAACAGGTATCTGCCCACTTCCGTTTTCGACAGCTTCATGCCCGCGAACAACAGGAGGGATGCGACCACCAGGTTGTTCAGAAAGCTGATCATGGACGGCCAGAAGGACGAGGATACCCGGCTCACATCGGGCTGGGCATCGCTTTCCAAGTTCGCCGCCACGGACCTGGGCATAAGGAACTGCCACATGGCCGTGGAGCTGATGGGCCAGGCAGGCATCAGGCAGGACCGCAGGGCGGAGAAGTGTCTCAGGGACTCCAAGCTGCTGCAGATCTACGAGGGCACCAACCAGCTCAACCGGCTCAATCTCTTTAAATGCCTGATAGCAAGAGACCTGCCGGATGTCAGGGTCTTCGAGGAATGAAACGTTATCGTTCGGGGTAAAAGGGGGTAACCGAGATGAGGGCGGATGCAAGCAAAGAATTGAAGATGCTGGACGATATGGCCAGGGACTTCGCGGGAAAGGAGCTGCTGGACGAGCGAGAAGAGCACGACCATTATCCCTTCGGCCCGCTGTTCGAGGGTGTCCTGGCCAAAGCCATGGAGGTGGGGTTTTATACGGTCATGCTTCCGGAGGATGCGGGTGGTTCCGCGGAGCCGATATCCGCCCTTTGCCTGGTCCTCGACGAGGTCTGCCAGGTGGACGCCA
Source organism: uncultured Actinomycetota bacterium (assembly GCA_964529285.1). Taxonomy (GTDB): domain Bacteria; phylum Actinomycetota; class Geothermincolia; order Geothermincolales; family RBG-13-55-18; genus SURF-21. The sequence continues at coordinate 57,867 of CAZGWK010000003.1, read as the reverse complement.
GCCTGGGAGGTACTATCTTCACCAACGCCCTGGCGCAGGAGATCATAAGGCAGGCCGGTGCGACGAGCTTGCTCGTTGAGGTCGCGTCCGAGGACGGCTCCTTCCAGCAGGTCCTCATCGCCTTTCCATCCTTTAATAATCCGGATGAGGTGGAGAACGCCGCCCGGGCGGTCAGGAAGGACGGGGGATACGAGCTGTCCGGCAGCGTGGAATACGTGGTGCTGGGAGGTCTGGTTACAAGCGCCCTCCTGCCCGCAAGGATAGAAGGAGGCGAAGGATATTCCTTCTTTCTGGTGGACCTCAAGGCCGGCGGGGTGGATATATCGCAACCGGTGCTCAGCCTGGGGATGCACGCCTGCCCGGCGGTGGACCTCACCCTCTCCGCGGTTCCGGGTCGCCCGGTCGGAGCGGAGGGCGAGGGTAGCACCTGCTTCGAGGCGGCGGCGGACCGGCTCAGTGTGGCGGCCGCGGCCATGGCGGCGGGAACCATGAAGGGTTCCTTCAGCGAGGCCCTGGAGTACAGCAAGCAGAGGGAACAGGGCGGAAGGCTCATCGTGGACTGGTCCGAGATGAGGATGCTACTGGCGGGCGTGGCGGTCAAGGTTAAGATCGCAGACCTGCTGGTCGAGAGCGCTTCCCGTGCCGTGGACCGCGAGGAGCCGGGATGGCAGCTCGCCTCGCGCGCCGCCGCCCTGCAGGTACAGCAGATGGCCGCGGAGGCGACAACCGACGGTATCCAGATGCTGGGCGGGTACGGTTACATGAAGGACTACGGGCAGGAGAAGCGTTTCCGCGACGCCAAGCAGATCCAGTCGCTCATGGGCATCACGCCCCTGCGGCGTCTGGCCTACATCAAGCGCATAATAGACGGGGAAGCGGCCTGGTGAGGAGGGGTATGGCATGTTCGAAGGTATAAAGACATCGACCCTGCTGGACAGGGACCCCAGGCTCGAGGACGTGATGTGCAGCCTGGATACATTGGGCAAGATGCCCAAGGCCGTCTCCGGCGAGATAAGGGAGACCGTGGCGCTGGCCCGCAGGTTCAACGATACCGTGGCCCGGCCATACGCCCTGGAGCTGGACCGCAAGATGCAGGAGGATCCCACCTACCTCGCCTGGGACCTGGTAAAGGAGGCGAACCGCTGGGGCTTCTATACGGGGTGGATCCCCAAGATCTTCGGTGGCAAGGGGTGGAACCTGGGGTCATTGATCCCGGTGGTTGAGGAGTTGTGCTCGGTATGCGCGGGGATAGGCAACCTCATAGGGGTGCAGTACTTCGGCATCTCCATCCTCTTCGCCGGGTGGAACCTGCGCATCATCGACAAGGTCTGCCGCGAGGTGGTGGAGGGTGAGAAGAACGGAGAACCATGCCTGGTCTCAGGCCTGGTGACGGAGCCCGGGGCGGGCACCGATGCGGAGGAGGTCGAACTGCTCTCCAAGGCAAACGTCAAGTGCCAGGCGCGCAAGGTCGAGGGCGGCTATGTGGTCAACGGCACCAAGGTCTTCATCTCCAACGGCCACGTATCCACGTGGCACATGCTCATCGCCTACGAGGACCTCAGCCGGCCGGCGGAGACGATGATCCTCATGGCCGTCAAGAACGGCACGGCGGGCTTCTCCTTCGGTAGGATGGAGAAGAAGATGGGGCAGAAGGGCTGCCCCGCCAGCGAGATGGTCTTCGAGGACTGCTTTATCCCCGACGAGAACGTATGTCTGAACGTGGAACAGATGAAGGGGCTGAAGAGGGGCCCCAGGGAATCGGGCATGCAGCTCATCGACTTCGTGGTCTCGCTCACCCGCCCCGGCGTGGGGGCCATGGGGGCCGGAGTGGCGCGGGGCGCCTTCGAGACGGCGCTGCAGTTTGCGCGGGAGACGGAGGTGGACGGGAAGCTGCTCATCAACCACGAATGGGCGCAGAGCCTGCTGGCGGAGATGTACGCCAATGCCGCCCTGGCCCGCCTCACCTACATGGAGTGCACCCACATCACCGGGCTCTACGGCATGGCCTCGCTCCTGAACATCAAGCCGCTCTACTATTACATGAAGGGGATGCCCGTCTCGATGCTCGACCGCATCATGCCGACGGCCAACAAGATGGACGCGACCACGAAGATATACCGCAAGATCATCATGGACGGGCAGACTGACGAGGAAGCCAGGCGCGCATCGGGCTGGGCGTCACTGTCCAAGTTCGCCGGCACCGACCTGGGTATCAAGAACTGCCACCTGGCCCTGGAGCTCATGGGGCAGGCGGGTCTGAGGCAGGACCGCTGGGCGGAGAAGTTCCTGCGCGACTCCAAGCTGCTGCAGATATACGAGGGCACCAACCAGCTCAACCGCCTCAACCTCTTCAAGTGCCTGGTGGCCCCCGGGGTTCCCGAGGCGAGGGTGTTCGAGGAGTAGGAAAGGGGGAGACATGACGGAGACTATGGAAACGGAGATGGAGGAGAGAGAACCGGCCAAGGCGTCCGAGTTCGCGGACATGTACACCTGGCACGAGGGCATGGACTGGAACCCGGTCGAGCGGGTCATCCTGGAGAGGCGCAGCGTGCGCAAGTACAAGGACAAGCAGGTGCCGGAGGCGCTGGTGCGCCGCATCCTGGAGGCGGGGAGGTTCGCCCCCTCGGCGGGGAACTCCCAGCCCTGGAGGTTCATCGTGGTGAGAGACCGCGAGATGATCGCAGATATGGAGAGATTCGTGCAGATGCGCTGCAAGATGCTCAAGTTCATGCTCAACTGGCAGGACAGCCCCCTGGGCAAGCTGGCCTGGCTGTATACACAGATCTACGCCCGCTTGCTGCCCAACATGCTGCACCCCATCCCCTTCGGCGCCACCACCCTCATCGCCGACGGCAAGCTCAAGCTCTTCCACGGGGCTCCTACCGTCATCCTTATCCTCAAGGACAAGCGGGGGGCGGCCAAGCCCGAGCTTGACTGCGGCATCGCCGGCCAGAACATGATCCTCGCGGCCCACAGCCTGGGGCTGGGTACCTGCTGGGTTGGCTTCGTCGACGTGCTCAAGTTCGGGGCCAAGTGGATGAAGAAGCTCGATATACAGTGGCCCTACGTCCTGGTGGAGGGCATCGCCCTGGGCTATCCGATGGGCAAACCGGACGGCATGGTCGAACGCGAGCTGCAGGAGGTCGACTGGTGGGAAGACGGCCGCAAGCGGACGGTGTTCTAAGGGAGCGGGAGGTAAAAAATGGCTTTTCTCACCATTAAAGAGAGGATGACCGTACCCACATACGACAACCCGGAACACGGGACGTCGGGCCACGTGGTCATCGACCACGAGCTGTGCAACGGCTGCGGCAACTGCGCCCTCATCTGCCCGGGGGAGTGCCTGTACGTGGCCGGGGTGGGCAAGAACAAGAAGTGCTACATGATAGACAAGCCCTTTCCCGACTGCATGTCCTGCAACGACTGCCAGGCCATATGCACGAGGGACGCCATAAAGGTCAGTGTGACCTACGATTTCGGGTACTTCTACAAGATATTGCACCGGGGCGAGCTGGC
>CAZGWK010000003.1:0-54251 GCA_964529285.1 uncultured Actinomycetota bacterium | reverse complement strand
TTTACATCTTCGCCTGCATGTTGGAGCGGCGGCGGTTGGACAGCCACCAGTCATAGATGACCGGATAATATTCCTGGATGCGCGGGCAGGTTATGCCGGTGCCCTCGAGCATCTCCAGCGTATTAGTGGCGTCGAAGAGGCCGACCCGGGTGATGTAAGTGAAGGAATCGGGCGGGATTTTTGCCAACTTCAATATCCAGCCGAGTCCCTTGACCGTGAAGTCCACCAGCCGGATAGGGACAGTAATGGAGGGCTTCCTGCCCGCCATCGCCTTATAGAGCTCGTAGAGTATTTCCCGCAGGGTGGGCGGATCGGGGTCCACGACGTGGAAACACCTGCCTACGGCGGCGGGGTTACGGGTGATGGCAGTCACCGCGTCCGACACGTAATTAACAGGGACGAAGTTCGGCGTCGCCTCACCTTCGCCGAGGTACAAGGGTATTTTGAGCCTGCCAAGGAGGCGCAGCACCCAGAAGACGAGGTAGAAGTTGTCAAACTTGTCCGTCTCCCCGGTCCTGGAGTCACCCAGGATACCGGCAGGGCGGATGATGATCGCCGGCAGGCCCTCCTTCATGGCCCGGCGCACTTCTGCCTCGCCCCAGAACTTGGTCATAAAATAGTTGTTGGTGAATTGCTGGCCGGCTTCCAGCTCTCCCTCGAGGATGAGTCCCTGCCTAGCGCCATGCACCACCACCGAGCTGAAGTGGACGAGGTGAGAGAGGTCGGAGCAGGCCTTGCAGAAATCGATTACATGCCGCACGCCCCAGTAATTGACCTTGCGTGCCGGCACCTGGGTTACGAGCATGTCGAAGGCGCCCGCCAGGTGCCATACCTCGGTGGCCCAGGCGGCCAGGGATCCGTAGCTCTCCTCGGACAGGCCCAGGAGGGGATCGGTGACGTCTCCGGCGACCATAGCCAGGCTTCCGGGCCTAGCCTTGCCCTCCTTCTCCAGGGCGGCGATATCCTCTCTCCCTCGCTCCAGGAACTTCTCCTGCACGAGAAAGGTGAACTCCACGTCAGGGTCGTCGGCGAGGATACTCCTTACCTGCCAGCGCCCGAGGAAACCCGGGTAACCGGTGAAAAATATCTTCCTTCCCTGCATGGTTTTCACTCCTCGGGTAATAGGCCCGGTCCCCACCACCACCGTAAAGGCGCAAGTACCGTTATAAGCTTAACAGGGAGTCACCGGATTCTAAAGACGTTTTTGTATGGTGCTGTATGTGTATGTTATGAGGACTCGAGTTACAGCCACGGGCGATATCGCCGCAACGGAACGCATCAGGAGGTGCCGAGATGCTGAAGAGACCTTGTTCGCGTGTGAGAAGTCCGGAATGGTTCACGGGCAAGAAGGTGCTGGTGACCGGAGCTGCGTCCGGATTCGGGCGCGGCATTGCCCTGGCCTTCGCCCGGGCGGGGTGCGACCTCGTTCTGGTGGACGTAAACGAAACAGGGCTGGGCGAGACGGCATCCATGGTGGAGGATATCGGAAGAAGATATCTTCCCAAGTTGACTGACGTCTCGGACCGTGTGCAGATGGAGAAGCTCGCCGAAGAGGTGATATCGGAGTGGGGCCGCGTGGACGTTCTGGTGAACAATGCCGGAGTGGGCGTGGGCGGGGAACTGGTGAACATCCCCCTGGATGATATCGAGTGGATAACGGGCATCAACCTCATGGGAGAGGTCTATGGCACCCGCCTCTTCCTGCCGCAGATGATCGAGCGCGGCGAGGGGCACGTGGTCAATGTCGGCTCCCTCTCCAGTCTGGTGGTGCTGCCCTTCCACATTGCCTATACCACTACCAAGTTCGGGCTGGCCGGCTTCTCTGAGGCTCTGTGGATCGAATGCCGCCGCCGCGGTGTGGGCGTGACCCTGGTATGTCCCGGGGCGATCAGCACGAATATCGGGGAGGGAACTCGCGCCTACGCCAGTAACGAGCGGCAGGGAGAGTTTACGGAGAAGTACGAGGCCATGCTGCAGGAGCGGGGTATGGACCCGGAGAAGGCGGGGCAGCTCGTCCTGGAGGCCGTAGCCCGGGACAGGTTCCTCCTGCTCATCGGGCGCGAGGCATATCTTCTCTACTACCTGCGCCGCTTCTTCCCCGGCCTGGTGCGCAGGGCGGTGACCTTCGCGACCTGGTTCGCCTCCCGGGATTGACCCCTGCTGGGAAGAATGGTCGAGAGGAGTCTGAAATACATGAACTGCACTCGCGATGGCGATGACCGCATCGACGTCCGCGTAGAACTCACTCCTGGAAAGGAATAATCGCAATGAACAGGACCGGGATAAAGCTAATGACGGCGTGCGCAGCGGCAGTCGCCATCACCGTCGGACGCAGGGGAATACAGCCGCGCAATGCCTTAACCCCGCGTTATCCCGATTTCATCCCCGAGGACTTTACCCCGGAGCTTTTCGAGGCGTTAACCAGGGACGGCGTCACCCTGAGGGGTAAGCACTATCCCAACCCCGGCGGCGCCCCCCTCATCCTCATCGCGGGAATTCTAAGCAACGGCTTCCAGTTCGACCTCGCCTGCGAGGACTGCAACTTCGCGCTCTATTTCGCCCGCAGGGGATACGACGTCTGGGTGAGCAACCTGCGGGGCACGGGGCGGGAGCCCTATAAGAGCGACTCCGGGGATTTCTCCCATTGCATTCAGGATAAAGGCATATTCGACGTGCCGGCCCTGGTAGAACACGTCACCGGGGTGACCGGGAGAAGACCCGTCCTGATAGGCCACAGCATGGGCTCGGTTGTCTCCTTCGTATACCTCATGGGTCTGGGCTATCGTGATGGGGACGGCTGCAGGCGCATCTTGCCGGACCCGGAGCTGTCCAGGGAACATAACGGCAGCATCGCGGCGCACGTCTCGCTGGGGGGGCCGGTATGTTTTCGCTGGCCCAGGAGCAACTGGCATCACTGGATCATCGAGACTCCCCCGGCCAGGTTGGTGCTGCGGGGAATAAGGGCGGCGATAGACGGCATGGGCAGGCGGCGCCGACAGGTCAGGGTAGAGGAGACCGTCACCTCTATCCTCCGTCTCATGCCCCGCACGGGACCTTTGCTCTTGAAACCGGTTTTCGCCTTCTTCGCCAATATGAGAAACATGAACGAGGAGACTTACCTGGAGACGCTGCTGTCGGGACTGAGCGATGTCTCCTTCGCCGAGATATACCAGTTCTTCGATGCCGCGCTGAGCAAGGATTTCCTGGAGTGCAGGGCGCTACTGGGGGATTTCCCGGACAAGCCATGCAACTACACCGAGCACGCACACATGGTGGAGGCACCGGTCCTCTTCGTGACCGGGGAGCTCGATCCGGTGCATCCCGAGACGGTGTACCGTTACGGTTTTGAACGGGTCTCAAGCGAGGTGAAGGATTTCCGCGCCTTCAAGGGCTTCGGCCACCTCGACCTCATTCTGGGGCTCAGTGCCGCGGATGAGGTGTTTCCATACATCGCCTCCTGGCTCGAGGGCGTAGTGGCCGGGGACGGAAAAGGAAGCATCGAGACAGTCTAAGCGGCCAGCCTGTTTCCTACTCGAGGAATCGGGGTATGAATAAGAGAGTTGCTGTTGCCGGTTGCTTCTCGAGATAGGACCATAGACATGGAAGCGCGGGTGAGAGAGGGCGAGAACGCCCTCGAACGGACTCTGGGCATCCTCGACCTCATAAACAAGCTTCCCGAGACGTTCAGCGACGATGAACTGGAGGGTATAATCGATTCTCTCCATCCCGGCCTCAGAAACACCGTCCTCGGACTGTTCGGCATGAAGGACGCCAGGAGTACGGAGGTCTTCTTCATCCGCAAGATCGCGGCGCTTTTCAAGCAGGCACGTGAGGCCCGGGAGGCGGGAAAGAAAGTCGTCTACATACCCTTCACCTTCCCCCCGGAGATAATCTTCGCCTTCGAGAATCTCATCCCCCTGTCGACGGAGGTGGTGGGAGGTTTGACGGTCAACGTCTGCACGGGACAGGGCGAGCGGTACTGGGATTTCGCCATGAGCATGGGGCTTCCCGACTCCCTGTGTTCGGCCAATACCATCACCGTAGGTTCTCTGTGCATGGGCAACACGCTGCGGCCGGACGCCATAGTCTCAAACTCAGTGGGAAGCTGCGATCCCAACGCCAAGATACATGCCTTCGCCGCTGACTATCTCGATATTCCACAGTTCATCCTGGAGAAACCCACGGGGTCATCGGCGGTAGAGAGGAGCAAATACCTGCAGTACCTGACGGCGCTCATCGCGGACCTGGAGGAGTTCGCCGGCGAGAGACTTCGGGAGGACAGGCTGCGCGAGGTCATGCAGCGGGTATACAGGGCAGCGGAGCTCTATCACGAGATCTGGGAATTGAAGAAAGCCCGGCCCTGCCCGGTTCCCAATATCTTCAACCTCACCTTCATAGCGACAAGGGCACAGCTCTGGGGAAGGGAGGAGGCCGTAGACATCATGCGCAGGATGGTCGAGGTCAGCAAGGAGAGGATGAACGGCACGGGGGCTGAAGCGAAGCAAGAGATCGCCCGTGTCTATATAAGCTATATACCCTTCCTTTTCGATTTCCAGGGGCTCTATGGCTGGGCGGAACAGAGGGGGATCAGCATCCTGGGAGACGCAATCTGGATACAGTTCTTCCCTCCCGTGGATATGTCCACCAAGGAGAGCATGCTCGAAGCGCTTGCGGAGATAGCCTTTGAGTTCCCCATGACCCGTCAGATGGGAGCCGAGTCGATGTCGATTCGCTGGCTCGAGGACATATGTCGTGCCGTCGAAGACCTCGGCGCGGACTGCTGCGTTTACTGCGGTCATCATGCCTGCAAACATGCCGAGGGGACGCTTTCCCACTTTCGCCGCGAGATGATGAAGCGCATGAAGAAGCCCACCCTTGTTCTCAAAGGAGATGCCTTTGATCAGAGGGCGCTTCCCATGGAACTCGTTCATCAGGAACTGGAGTTGTTCGTGGACAAGGTAGTGGCCAGAAAGCGCAGACCTTCCGTACGCAGGAAGAAGTCAGAAAGACCGCAAGCCGAATAACCCGCCTCCGCGCATGAACCATCCCTAATGTTTCCCCTGATATATCCGATTGACTTAGAAGAACTGCGCGCGCATACTTGGCAAGCATGTCCGCATGGACTTAAGTGAAGGACGAGCCGGAAAACAGGGAAGGGAACTCCGCTGAGCGACGCAAAAAGAATAGCGAAGAACATAGCATTCATCATCGGTGGCGGGACCTTCCGTGCGGTCCTCATGCCCCTCTTCACCATCTTCATCGCCCGGGAACTGGGCACCGAGGGTTTCGGCGCCTTCTCTTTCGCCCTCGCGCTGGCCTCTGTCCTGGTCATCGTGGGGGAGATGGGACTGCCCAAGATGGTGGTGAGGGAGCTGACCAACCACAAGGAAGACGTGGCCAAGTACATCGGCGACCTTACTATACTGCGCCTGATCACCGGAATAGCGAGCATGGGCATCATCTACATGATCCTGGTCCTCTCCTCCCGCTCGGCCGATACCCGCTTGCCCATCTTCCTCATCGGTCTTTCCCTCCTGATCTTCACCGGGCTGAGGCGCTTCTTCGACGCCATCTTCCAGGCCTTCGAGGTCATGAAGTACCAGGCCCTGGTGGACATGGTCGACATATTACTGACCTTCGGGGTGGGAACGGCTCTCCTGTTCGGCGGCTACGGCCTGATGGGCATAGCCTTCGCCATGATGGTGGGAGCCACTATTTCCATGGCCATGGACTTCATCATCCTCACCCGCAAGCTGGGAAAGCCGGTGTTCTCCTTCGACCTGGCATTCTGGAAGAAGATGGCATTAGGCGCCCTGCCCTTCGGGGTCATCGGGGTGCTGACCTTCCTTTTCGGATACTCCAACACTGTGCTGCTGTCCCTGTTCAAGGGGGACGACCAGGCCGGCCTGTTCAGTTCGGCCTACCGCGTGATCTGGATGCTGGCCATCATCCCGGCGACGTGCATGACCGCCGTCTTTCCTTTCCTGGCCAGGATCGGCAAGTCGTCCGGCGACAGGCACCGCAACGCCATCCGATTGGTGGTGAAATACCTGGCCTGCTTGAGCTTGCCCTTCGCAGCGCTGCTCGCCATCTACACTCCCCATATAATATCCGCGGTCTACGGCAGGTCCTATGCGGCCGCCAGCCCGGCGCTGTGGATACTGGCCGCCATCCCCCTCTTCAGCTTCGCCTATATACCCCTGATAGACCTGTTGAACTCACAATACAAACACCGCTTCTCGGTCATCGCCATCCTGCTGTGCGCGGCCATAAATACTGCCCTCTGCCTGATACTCGCCCCCCTGCTGGGACTGGTGGGCGCGGCCGTGAGCACACTGGTGGCCGAGGCTTGCCTCTTCGCCATCACCATCTTTTTCTCGTGGAAACACATGCGCGTAAGCCCGCGCATCTTCAATCTCTGGAAGCCGCTGTTGGCAGCCCTTACGTCAGCACTGGCCTTCATGCCGCTGCGCAACGTCCTCCCGCCGGCGCAGATGATAATCGCCTTCTTCCTCATCTATGTTGCAGCCCTGCTGGTATTGCGCACCTTCGACGTCGAGGACAGGCGGCTCTTCCGTTCCCTCATCCCCGCCCGCTCTCCTGATCGGGGAAGATGAGTTTCTCGAGGTGGGGCAGGAATAGGTACATTAAGGTGTCCTTGACCCATTTGCGATAACTGGAGCTGTGAGGATCCATACCCAGTATCTCCGCCTGGCAGACACCGGCGCCGAGGTAGAAGAAGACCAGGGCGTTGAAGCTGTTCTGGAACATACCGATCTCCTCGGGTGGCGCCTTGAGGTTGGCCATCTCCTCGAAGGTTCTCCTGGTCCTGGCCATGACCTCCGGGATGTGCTGGTAGCCGGGGATCTCGTCCAGCCTGTCTACCTGTGCTACATTGAGCATCATGATCTTCAAGGGCTCCGGGTTCTCGATATTGAAATCGAGGAATCGATCGAGATAGAGGGAAAGGCCTTCCCGGGGCAGCATTTTGTCCAATCCCTCGAAGCAGGCCAGGTTGGCCTGGTAGAATTCCTCGCATATCTCCGACACCACGGCCTCGAAGAGGTCAGACTTGCGGGGGTAATAGTAGTTTATAAGGGGGTGGTCGAAACCCCCCTCCTTCCCTATCATGCGGAAGCTGGCGGCGTTGTAGGGATGCTCGGCGAAGGCTTTACGGGCTGCCCGCAGGATCCTCTCCCGCGTGACCTCGCTCTTGGCCGCCTTTTCACCGCCATCATCAGGCAAAGGTTTGCTTCCATAATTGATGTTCTGAGTCGTTCTCTTCATAGCTTTGTTGTGTTTCCTTTAAAATCATCTGCCCTTTGACAAATCGTGAAGCTTTAGTATAATATTTTAACATTCGTAAAAATTTATATCACAAGCAAGGCCAGCAGGTCAAGACGGCCGTCGCCCAACATATCTTTTCGGAGGAGCTTGTCGCATGGGGAGACTGGAGAACAGGATAAGGGATTTCTTGCAAGAGCAGGGCGTAGAGGTAGTAGGATTGGCCGGCCCGGAGCGCCTGGATGGGCCTCCCTCGCTGGATCCCACTTATATCCTGCCCGGTGCCAGGTCGATAGTGTCCATCGCCCTGCCCATGGATACGGACGCCATAAACGACTGGTTCTCCAAGAGCTCTAAGTCCAACCACGAGGTGGACCAGATACGCAAGAACCAGCTTACCTATCGCATCAGCAAGAACCTGGCCGATTACCTGGTCTCCCTGGGGCATCGTGCCAAAGAGGTCCCGGCCAATACCGATTACCGCCGTTCCTTAAATGTCGTGGCTACCCATCCCAGCTTCTCCCACCGCTTCGGAGCTATAGCCTCAGGCATCGCCGGCATGGGTTGGTCGGGCAATGTCATGACCATGGAGTACGGGGCGGCGTGCTACCTGGGCACGGTGGTCACCGACGCGGTGCTGGAGAGCGATCCTCCTATTCCACCCCGCTATTTCATGGACAACTTCTGCGCCAACTGCAAGCTGTGCGCCAAGACCTGCGTCTCCAGGATGTTCGCGGAGGAAGGGGAGGAGTACGTGCTGCTCAACGGCGAGCTTCACCCCCGCGGCAAGAGGCGCAATATCGACTTCTGTAACACCTCCTGCTTCGGCCTCCATTCCATAAGCTCCGACCTGAAATGGTCCACCTGGGGCGAGCATTGGATAAACAGCTGGATAACCGAGGAACCGGATCCCGCCGACAGAGGGAAGATCCATTCCACCCTGCAGATAAAAACGGTTATGGCCGGGGATTCTGCTCCCCGCTACGACCTGATTCGAAAGACCACCAGCAAGCTCATATCGGAGGAATTGATGGACGAGATATCCGAGGAGAGGCTGCCGAAGGACGAGCCGGAACGCTCTCGCTACCTCATGGACCATGCACGAAAGATAGGGGTCATAAAAGGACTACGAAATCCCTATCCCCTCTCCTGCGGCAACTGCGCCCTGGTCTGCAGCCCGAGTCTGAAGGAGACGGCCGACCGCTACCGTACCCTGGTGGAATCCGGTATAGTCGTCCCCGGACCCGACGGCGGGAGGGTAAGGGTGGATACCTTCCAGGAGGCGGTTGAGGTACGCCGCAGGCACCCGCGCAAGGTGAGTGTGCCGGAGATGATAAAGGACGGACTGACCATGGCCGGGCTCTGGTACGGTAATTATTTCGGGATAGAGCCCAGATCCATCTATCAGGATCTCATATACAGGCGCAAGTTGAAAAAGGCCCTCAAGGAAAAGGGGCTCGCCTGAGCGGATCCGGCAGGTCAGGATGGGTATGATTCTTTTGTCTTAGGAGGCGAGATGAGCGAGGGACAAACGTATTACCGCATCGCGGAGAAGATCGACTCGGGGCCCCTGGGAGCCCCGAAGGCCGGGGACTCCTACTCGGGAGCTTTCATCGATTATCTCAAGCTCCTCTACACACCGGAGGAGGCGGAGCTGGTACAGCACCTGGAGATGCCCATGAAGTTTAAGCCGGCCGCCGAGGTGGCCGAGGCCGCGGGCATGAATGAGGCAGAGGCGAAGGAGGTCCTTGACGGCCTGGCAAGCAAAGGCTACTTGATGGGCTTCGGCGGCACCTATGCCTTCCCGGTGATAGCCTCCCTCGTCAACCTGCACGTTTTCAGCCAGGAGGTCGGGCCTGACGACCTGGAGGCCGCCCGCCTCTACCAGGACTTCTTCATCCGGGACGGCTTCTACAAATATTATGAGAGCTCCGAGGAGGGCACGCCCATCATGCGGGTCATCCCGGTGGAGGCGGCGGTGGAACACGACCAGAAGATCCTGGACACCGAGGAGGCGCACAAGATCATCGATGCCTGCGACAACCTGACCCTGGTGCCCTGTCCCTGCCGCACGCGCACCGAGAAGATGGGCATCAGGGAATGCAAGGACCGCAACCCCATCGGCTTCTGTATCATGGTGGGGATATCCGTCCCCTACTTCGACATGATGGGATTGGGCAGGAAGGTCACCCCGGAGCAGGCCAAGAGCTATTTCGACGAGATGCAGGACCTGGGGTTGGTGGGAACGACCGAGAACTACTCAGACAGCGGTCACATGGTCATCTGTCTCTGCTGCGACTGCTGCTGTTCGGTGCTGCGGGGCAGGACCAGGTGGGATAACCCCGCCGCCTTCGCACCTTCAAATTTCGTCGCCCGTGCCAACGAGGACTGCGTGCTCTGCGGCACCTGCGAGGAGAGATGCTTTTTCGATGCCATAAGCATGGACGAGGAGCTGGGCCGGGCGGCGGTCGATCCCGAGAAGTGCGTGGGATGCGGCGTGTGCACCATCGCCTGCGACCAGGGGGCCATGAAGCTCGTGAGGTTGGACAGAAACGAGCCCTTCCCCGGACCCAGGGAGCTGTACCGTACGGTGGCCCGGGAGAACCGTGGCGGGTAGGGGCCAGTAAGCAGGTACCCATAATAAGAATAATAGAATCCATTGCAGGAAACGATCAGGGAGGTAAGGATGTCTGAGGACCTGTGGACGAAGGCGGCCGCGGCCATGAACAGCGCCGGGCCTATCCCCATGCCCGTGACCGATACGCTGCTCGAGCTGCTGCGGACCATCCTGGACGAGGAGGAAGCTGCCTTCATCCATATCTTCGACAAGCCTTCATTGAACATGGAGGAGATAAGGGAGCGCTGCGACTTAGACGAGGCCTCTCTTGACGCCATGCTGGACGGGCTGCTGCACAAGGGGGCGCTCATGGTCACCACCAGCAGGAGCGCGGGGATAGATGTCTATACCCTCATGCCGCCTTTCCCCGGCCTCTTCGAACTGACCATGGTACGGGGAGAGACGGGCGAGAAGGAAAAGAAGCTCGCGGCCCTGTTCGAAGAGCTGTTCGAGGAACTGACGCAGATGATACAGGCCAACTACGACAACGTGATCGAGGTGTTCAAGGTAATACCCCCCATAACGCGGGTGGTCCCCGTCGCATGCGAAGTGGACATGAAGCTGGACAGCGTCATGCCCTACGAGGACGCGGAGAAGATCGTGGATAAATTCGACACCTTCGCCGTCAGCTACTGCTACTGCCGCCATCACAAGAGCCTCCTCGGCGAGTCCTGCGAGGTAACGGACGAAAAGGAGAACTGCCTGACTTTCGGCCGGTCGGCCAGGTTCATGATCGATTACGGGTTCGGTAAGGAGATCTCCGCAGAGGAGACCAAGAGGATACTGAAGGAGTGCGAGGAGGCTGGCCTGGTACACAAGTTCTTCCACGAGAAGAACGACCTGGAGCGGGACGAGTTCGCCATCTGCAACTGCTGCAAGTGCTGCTGCGCCACCTTCGATCTCTACTATCGCGGAGCGGCACCCATGCAGACATACACCTCGCACAGGGCCGCAGTCGACGGGGATCTCTGCAACGCTTGCGAGGTATGTGTCGACATGTGCCCCATGGAGGCCATCGAGCTGGTGGAAGACGTGGCATGCATCGACGATGAGAAGTGTATCGGGTGCGGCGTCTGCGCCTATCACTGCGCGAGCGAGGCCATAACGCTGGAGCGGACCGGGATACGGGAGGTCTTCGTTCCCCCTCCGCGCATTGCATAGCCAGTGGCATCCTTTTCCACCGAAAAGGTATTGCTACGCAGAGCCCAAGAGCTTCGAGGTCAAGAGAACGGCTCGCAAGGCCGTTCAAACGGGTTATCTATCTAAGAAGATGAAGCGGTGCCTTTAAGGAGGTTGTTACCATGCCGAAGAAGACTTCCGTATCATTGAACGGGTTGGTGGAGGAGTTCCTGATGGAGCGCGGCGCCATCAGAGTGGGCGTCGCAACTCTGGAGACGTTGGCCGGCGGGCCCCCCAGCACCGACCTTGAATACTGCCTCGAGGGAGCCCGTTCGGCCGTCAGTTTCGCCCTTCCCCTGGACCGGAACCACATACGCTCCTACCTGGCCAAGCAGGACCGCTTGGGCCACGAGAAGGACAACATAGACACCAATATAAGGGCGACCAATATCTCCTGGGAGCTGGCGGAGATGCTGAAGAAAGAGGGATACCACTCCAAGGGCACCAAGGCCAACCTCAAGTACCGCACCGAGATCAAGGACTGGCAGCTCTATCTGCACCCTGACATCAGCCACCGCTACATAGCCGCCCGCTCCGGCGTGGGCTCCTTCGGCTGGTCGGGAAACGTGGGTATCAAGGGCTACGGTACCGCGGTGATTCTTGACACCACTATCACCGCCGCCGAACTGGAGCCCACCGAACCCATCCCCGAGGAGGAGAGCTTCTGCGACATGTGCAAGCTGTGCACGTCGGTCTGCGTGCCGGGGATGTTCGACAAGAAGCAGGAGATGAAAGCGACCATCGGGGGCGCCGGATTCTCCTACGCCGTGCGCAAGAACTACCTGCGCTGCGATTTCTGCTGCGGCGGTTTCACCGGCCTGGCCAAGTCGGGCAAGTGGTCTACATGGTCCCCAGGCCGTATCCCCGTTCCCGATGACCACGATGAGCTGTTCAAGGAATTCGTGAGGGGCGTTGAGCTGTATAATAAACGGCCGTCCATGCCGCCCGGCGGAGTTGAGAATCATCCTGCCTTGGAGGGCTACACGCAGCACCTTACCTGCGGCAACTGTGCCATCGTCTGCTGGGGGGATCTGGAGCAGACCAGGGAGAACGTGAAGCTTCTTCATAATTCGGGGTGCGTTCTGCAGAAGGAGGACGGCGAGCTCTACGCCCTCCCCTACGAGGAGGCCAAGGCCGCCTTCGAGAGCATGGACCCGGAGCGCAGGAAGCTCTATTGCTGAGAGATGGAGACAGCGGAGTCCCGGGAATGAGACTGGAATGATGACGGAACCCGAATCTGTGCACGGGGTGATCGAGGCCCACAGGCAGGGCGGGGAGTACGTCGAGGTTGAGGGCCTCCGCATCTTTTACCGACGCGGCGGTGCAGATGGCGGCATCCCTATTGTCCTGACCCACGGCATCCCACGCTCCAGCTTCCTATATCGCGGGATGATCCCCATCCTGGCGGAGCACCACTCGGTCGTAGCCTGGGACCTGTATGGGTTCGGCCTCTCCGACAAGCCCCAGGACAGGAGCAGGTATCGTTTTCCGGAGTTCGAACGCTTTCTGGGCAAGTTCATCGACGCCCTGGGCATCGAGCGGGCCCACCTGGTCTGCCACGACGTCGGGGGCCCTTTCACCATCGGCTACGCTGTGCACAACCCCCAACGAGTGGCGACCCTGACCATCCTGGATACCACCATATTCCTGAAGGATTTTCGCATACCCGGCCCCGTCCTTCTGTCCATCCTGGTGCCGCTGGCCGTGCAGCGCATGATGGCATCCGACGAGCGCTTCATGGAAGTGATGCTGCACTACATGCAGAGGAAGGCCCTGGTGGACCCTAGGGCCTTGAGCGGTCCCGATGGAGAGACCTGGAAAGAGCTCATCAGCCGAGATGACGGTATGCTCACCCTGGCCAGGACCCTGAAGTCCTATCGCGTGGCCCTTCCCTATCTCCTCCACCTGCAGCGGGAATTGCGTCGTTTCGACCGACCGACTTTCATCCTGTGGGGAAAGCACGACCCCTTCTGTACACTGCCTGTCGCCGCCAGGTTCATGCGCGCAATCCCCGATTGCGAGCTCCAGGTAATAAACGGTGGGGCGCATTTTATCCAGGAGGACGCCCCAGAGGAGACCAGCGAGAGGATCCTTGATTTCATACGGCGCAGGCGGCCTTGATTTCGGTTGACATGCCAGGTACTCAGAAGTCATTTATTTGAACGGAAAGGTGGAGACGATATGGAACTCTTAGGCGGGCTCAAGGAAGCCGCGGGCACGGAGCTCTTCGGCGTGGCGGATGCCGTTGCCTACGGGGAGAAGGCACCGCCCGGACACCGTCCCGGCGACTACCTGGATGGCGCCCGTTCCGTAGTGCTCCTGGGAATGCGCATGCTGGACCTGCCCCTGGACGACCTGCCGGCGACGCGCAAGGAATACACCGTCAACTTCCACATGGCCAACACCAGGCTCAACCACGCGCTCTTCGACGCGGCGGGATACCTGCAGGAACGGGGGTACAAGGTATTCCCCGTCCCCTACCTGGAGATGCCGGGATGGAACCTGGACAAGAGGCCGGCATGGATGCTCAAGCTGCTGCGCCACCTCACCGCCGTCCCCAGGGTCCGCGACGTGCTCAACGCCAGGGTGCTGTGGGAGAACCTCTCCTACCGGCACATGGCCGTGGAGGCGGGGCTGGGGGAGATCGGCCTCAACAACCTCTTGCTGACCCCGGAGCACGGGGCACGCGTACGCTTCGTGGCTCTGCTCACCGATGCGGGGCTGCCGGCGGGAAAGCCGCGCGAACCCGAGCTGTGCCGCCCCGAGCGCTGCGGTTATGCCTGTGTGAAGGCGTGCCCCGTGGGAGCTTTGAACGAGGGCGGGCTGGGCACGGACAAGGCGACCTGCCTCAAGTACTACATCAAGCTGGGCGTCCCGGGCTTCAGCGGCCTGCGCTGCGGACTGTGCGTGTCCAGGTGCCCCGTCTATCGCCCCCGCTTCCGGGAGGGCAAGGAGTAAAGCCACCGATCAACTGTGCATGCCCTGGCATGAAAACGGCGGCAGGTGCGGTATGCCAGTAAGATACCATCAGGGGCGAGACTGAAAGGCATTAACAGATAATTAACGTATTTATCACTCGGAGATAAAAAGTGCCGGTTATAACGGGTCAGGACGACGGCGTATCAACGGCGTGATTGGAAGGAGTGCACTATGCCGGACTACATCGAATATACCGACGGCGAGCGTTTCCCCGGGGTAATAGGCCGTACCCAGGCGGAATCCACGCCCGCCTGGCCCATGCCCCCCAGAGCCCCGGAGGGCTCGCCCAACATCCTCATGATCGTCCTCGACGACACCGGCTTCGCCCAGGTTGGATGTTTCGGAGGGATGGGCGGGCTCATCGAGACCCCCAACATCGACCGCCTGGCTGCGGGCGGACTGCGTTACAATAACTTCCACACCACCTCACTATGCTCTCCTACCCGCGCCTGCCTGCTCACCGGGCGCAACCATCACAGCGTGGGCACGGGCCTGGTCATGGAGTTCCCCAACGGTTACCCCGCTTACAACGGTCACCTGCCCAGAGAGGCGGCCATGCTTCCAGCCGTCCTGGTGGAGCGGGGCTACAACACCATGTGCCTGGGCAAGTGGCACCTGACTCCGCCCGAGCACGTCACCGCTTCCGGCCCCTACGACCGCTGGCCCCTGGGGCAGGGTTTCGAGCGTTTCTACGGTTTCCTCATGGGGGAGACCAACCAGTGGGAGCCGGACCTGTGGTACGACAACCACAAGGTGGACCCGCCCCGTTCCCCCGAGGAAGGATACCACCTCAGCGAGGACCTGGCGGACAAAGCCATAGAGTGGATCACGGCCCAGCAGGCGGTGACCCCATCCAAACCCTTTTTCATGCTCTTCTCCCCCGGTGCCACACACTCGCCCCACCACGCGCCCCGGGAGTGGATAGAGAAATACAGGGGCCGCTTCGACGAGGGTTGGGATGTGATCCGGGAAGAAACACTGCGCAAACAGAAGGAGATGGGCATCGTACCTGCCGGCACCGACCTTCCGCCGCGCAATCCGGGAGTGAAAGCATGGAACGCATTGAGCGAGGACGAGCGGCGGCTCTTTGCCCGCCAGATGGAGGTCTATGCCGCGTTCCTCTCCCACACCGACCACCACATCGGGCGTCTCATAGACTTCCTCGAGCGATCTGGGTCGCTCGAGAACACCGTGGTCATCCTGCTCTCCGACAACGGCGCCAGCGGCGAGGGCGGCGCCAACGGCCTGGCCTCCGAGATGAGCTTCTTCAACCTCACGCCCGAGACGCTGCAGGACATGCTCGGGAAGATAGACGAGTGGGGAGGCCCTTCCACCCATCCCCATTACGCCACCGGCTGGGCGGGAGCCGGCAACACGCCCAACCGCTGGTACAAACAGATGGTGCACGAGGGGGGTACGCGCGACCCGCTCATCATCCACTGGCCGGCCCGTATCAGGGGTACAGGTGCGGTCCGTTCCCAGTTCCATCACGTGGTGGACGTACTCCCTACCATACTGGAACTGACCGGGATAGAGATGCCCTCCCATGTCAGAGGCCATCCCCAGATGCCCCTGGCCGGCGAGAGCATGGCCTACAGCCTCGCGGACAGCGATGCCCCCACGCCCAAAAAGGTGCAGTATTTCGAGATGCTCGGCCACCGCGCCCTGTGGGCGGAAGGGTGGAAGCTGGTGACCGCCCACATATCGGCCACCTTCAGGTGGTCCTTCAGCCTCATGGATCACGAAGCCCACGACGGAGACTTCGACGCGGACGAATGGGAGCTCTACAACATAGACGAGGATTTCTCCGAGGTGCACGACCTTGCCGCCGCGCGCCCCGACAAGGTGCGGGAGCTTCTCGACCTGTGGTGGACGGAGGCCGGCAGATACGGAGTGCTGCCCCTTGACGACTCCATCATGGCGCACATCCTGCTCCCGAGGCCGCATATCTTCGAGGACCGCGAGAGGTATTCCTATTATTACCCGGTGAAGCTGGTGCGCCCGGGTTCGCCGGACCTGAGGAACCGCTCGCATACCATCACCGCCGAGGTCGAGATACCGCCAGGCGGGGCGGAGGGGGTTATCTTGTCCAACGGGGGCCTGGACGGGGGATACTCTCTGTGCGTGAAGGACGGCAGGCTGCATTACGTCTCCAACTGGCTGGCGCGCGAGCACTACGTGGTCACCTCTGCGGAACCGCTGCCGGAGGGTGAGGTCACCCTGCGCGTGGAGTTCCGCAAGACGGAGGATTTCGCCGGCACGGCAGCCCTATATATTGCGGGACACAAGGTGGGAGAGGGCGATATTCCCCATACGAACCTCACCGTATATGCCGTGGTTGAGGGCTTGGAGGTAGGCTCGGATTCAACCTCGGCCGTGTGGCCGGAGTACCGTCCTCCCTTCGAGTTCACAGGGACCATCAAAAGGGTGGATATCGAGGTCGACGGCCCCGGGCACAGCGATCCAGAAGGCGACTGGCGGGTGGCCCGATACAGGCAATAGGTCGTAGGCCTATTCAGGGGCTTTCTCACCCTGGATATGCGCTCCCCAGAGATAGTGGCGGCAGCATCTCTGCCCCGCAGACCAATGGGGTTATATGCGGTTTTCCGGGTTGAAAAGGCAAAGGCAAGAGACCGGAGGAGAAGCCATGATCATGAGGACTATAGCCCATTATAAAATAGTATGGATAGCGATCATCACCATTCTTCTATGCATGCCAACGGTCATTGGCTGTGGCAGTGAAGATGGTGGAGCGATAGACAAGGGTGGCACAGACCGGGAATGCTATTCCGAACCGGATATCATGACCACAGCGTATGGCGTCCAATTCGTACGTACCCCCGATGCTTGCTTCAAAGACCTGCCCGGCTTTCCCTATGAAGCGAAATATGTGGAGATTGACGGACTTCGCCAGGGTTATGTAGATGAAGGTCCTGCCGACGCCGATCCCATCCTCCTGCTTCATGGTCAGCCGAGCTGGTCATACCTGTATCGCAAGATGATCCCTGTGCTCGTGGATGCTGGCCACCGGGTTATCGCCATGGATCATATCGGCATGGGACGGTCTGACAAACCGATAGACATCGAGTATTACAGTTATCTGGGGCACGTCGACCGGCTCGAGCAGTTCATAGAAGCTCTCAATCTCGAGCACATAACCTTGTTCTGCCAGGACTGGGGCAGTCTGATAGGGCTTCACGTCGCGGGGGAGAACCCCGAATGGTTCGATCGCATCGTAGTCGGTGATGGCACTTTGCCGGTCATTCCCGCTGGCGTACAATCTTTTCCAGAAGTCGAAAACCCCGATGAACTCAACCCCGATATCGTTGCGCCGTTTGCCGGTATTCCACCGCAGCAGCAGCCATTCTTTGATGAACAGGGCAACCGGCTGATCCCCACCGGCGACCCGTTAGAGTCTTTCGCGGATTGGATGGAGTATGCTATGACCGCCGAGTCGTTTCATCCCGCGGAGGTGCTTGAGGCTATGACCTACTTCGATCTGTCACCAGAAGAGGAAGCCGCATATGACGCGCCGTTCCCGAGCCGGATCTACATGGCAGGACCGCGTGTCTTCCCGTCGTTGGTCAATGATCTTCCAGGTGTCACCGTAGGTGCGTGGATCGGTCTGACCGCATACGAAAAGCCCTTCCTGACCATCTGGGCAAGTAACGATCCGGGCAATCTCGGATCGAAAGAGACCCAGGACCGCTTGATAAACAACATTCCGGGCGCCACAGGCCAACCACACGTGCGGCTCCCAGAGGCGAGTCACTTCCTGCAGGACGACCAGGGCGCGGAGATCGCCAGACTGATAAACGAGTTTATTGCGGCCAGCCCACGTTAGGGAATAACCAGTAGATTGTTCTTTATGCAAAGCATGGGCAAGAGAACGACAATGGTAAAGTCATGAAAGGAGTGATCGCGTGGAATGGCAGGAACAGTCCGGGAAACTGTCGGAGCTGCTGCGCCTCTGGGTGCGGCCGGTGGGAGTCAAGATGGTGAAGAAGGAGGAGGAAGAGGGGATAGAGGCCATCAGGCCAGGGAAGGACTTCGGACGCAAGATAACCTACTGCCAGGCCCTGGACATTGCGGGACGCATGGGAATGGCGGTGCTCGTAAGGGGTGAGGACGAGGCCTGCATCATGGTCCTTCCCGCCTTCGGAATGGGAAGGTTCGACCCTCCGACGAAGATACCCGAATCGCAGTGCGCCATGGGCTGGGTGAAGGACATGGATGCGGCAATGAAGTTTTTAGGCAATTACGCCGAGTCCGTCCTCCCGGAGGGCGAGTACAGCGGCTTCTATGCCGCTCCTCTCGAATCCATGCCCGAAAAGCCGGATGTAGTGATGGTCTTCGGCAATCCCAATCAGGTAGTGAGGATGGTGCAGGGGTACGGCTACGTTACCGGGGAGGCCATCGAGTCCCGGTTTTCCGGGTTCTCCGGCACTTGCATCGCCGGCGTATTGGTCACGCGCAAGCTGAACAAGCCCCAGGTGGTGCTTCCCGGCTACGGCGACCGCGCGGTGGCCCGGACGGAGGACAACGAAATAGCCTTTGCCTTCACCCTGGATCATATGGAGACGTTGCTGGAGGGCATACCGGAGGTCGGCAGGAAGTCCGGTAACCCGTATCCGGCTATGAAGTACTCCCTTTACGATACGGATTTCACCCAGATGAATCCCGTATATACCGAGTACGCCAGATATCTGACACGACTGTGAGCGAACTGATACGAGAAAAGGATCGCATTTGTCATATCAAATCCCAAAGGGATATTTGCTAGCTTTGTTTAACAATGCACCAGTACAGGCCTAGCGGCGATACTGCTGTCTGAAAAGGAGAGAACCCGATGGGTGAAGCAGAAAACGGGCGTTTGGAGCTTGATTTCGACGGGCATCTGAGGCTGGAATTTCGAGGAGCCAAGGTCACCACCGACTCGGGGTTGCCGGCGGTGAGGGAACTGGATGGGGCTCTGGGACTCACCGCGATGGCGGGGTGATGATTGATTTTACAAATCCCAGCGCTGTAATATAGAAATTTTACGTTCGTAAAAAATTTTACACATGAATGGCTTGTCGGTCAAGGCAGCTTTCACCCTTTTTCTAGTAATTCAAGGGAGCTGATCACACGGGGAGCCTTGAGAATAACTTCTGAAAACATGCCTGAAAGGGAGGTAGAAATTTAAAGGTAAACGCGTCCTCGGTTAAGGAAATGGTCTTGGCTGAGGGCATAGACCTGGTGGGGATAGCGGACGCCCGAGAGCTCATCCTGGCTGATCCAGCCAGGCCGGCAGCAGATCTCATGCCTTCAGCCAGGAGCGTTATCGTTATGGCCGTGGCCCACAGCCTGGGCGCGGTCTACGCGCCGGACATCAAGCTCTGGACCCGCAACAAGATGCAGACCTCTCGGCTCCTCGACCAGACGGCGGAGAAGATTGGTAGATTTCTGGAGAGGAAGGGCTTTCTCACCCTTCCCGTATCCGCGGACAAGCCGGCCGAGATATATAAACTTGACCCGTATACCGGTAAAAGGCTTCCCCATATCAGGACTGTGGGCCAGATATCGCTGAAGCACGCGGCGGTGAGCGCCGGCATGGGCCAGATAGGCCGCTCCAACCTTCTGCTCACGCCTGAATTCGGTCCACATCAGCGCCTGGCGGCCGTTGTGACCGAGGCGGTGTTGGAGCCGGACCTCCGTCGAGAATTTGAGCTATGCAGCCCGGGATGTAGCAAGTGTGAGAAGGCCTGCCCCGTGGGAGCCCTGAAAGACGGGCGCTATTTCGTTGACCCCTGCTTCGATTACTGGTCCATGGGTTTCAAACGCATGCGCCCGTCAAAACCCTCGGAATGGCCGGTCTTTTTGCGCATGGCTTACCAGCATACCAGGTATCGGGATCTATTCACGGAAATGGGCCAGATCTTCATAACCGATGTGGATTTCTGCATAGACTGTATGAAGGCCTGCCCGGTTGGTGAACGATGGAAGGACATCAGGCCCCCGGAGGCCGACTAGTCTAGCTTTAGCAGATCCGGCAGGTCAGGATGGGTATGATTCTTTTGTCTTAGGAGGCGAGATGAGCGAGGGACAAACGTATTACCGCATCGCGGAGAAGATCGACTCGGGGCCCCTGGGAGCCCCGAAGGCCGGGGACTCCTACTCGGGAGCTTTCATCGATTATCTCAAGCTCCTCTACACACCGGAGGAGGCGGAGCTGGTACAGCACCTGGAGATGCCCATGAAGTTTAAGCCGGCCGCCGAGGTGGCCGAGGCCGCGGGCATGAATGAGGCAGAGGCGAAGGAGGTCCTTGACGGCCTGGCAAGCAAAGGCTACTTGATGGGCTTCGGCGGCACCTATGCCTTCCCGGTGATAGCCTCCCTCGTCAACCTGCACGTTTTCAGCCAGGAGGTCGGGCCTGACGACCTGGAGGCCGCCCGCCTCTACCAGGACTTCTTCATCCGGGACGGCTTCTACAAATATTATGAGAGCTCCGAGGAGGGCACGCCCATCATGCGGGTCATCCCGGTGGAGGCGGCGGTGGAACACGACCAGAAGATCCTGGACACCGAGGAGGCGCACAAGATCATCGATGCCTGCGACAACCTGACCCTGGTGCCCTGTCCCTGCCGCACGCGCACCGAGAAGATGGGCATCAGGGAATGCAAGGACCGCAACCCCATCGGCTTCTGTATCATGGTGGGGATATCCGTCCCCTACTTCGACATGATGGGATTGGGCAGGAAGGTCACCCCGGAGCAGGCCAAGAGCTATTTCGACGAGATGCAGGACCTGGGGTTGGTGGGAACGACCGAGAACTACTCAGACAGCGGTCACATGGTCATCTGTCTCTGCTGCGACTGCTGCTGTTCGGTGCTGCGGGGCAGGACCAGGTGGGATAACCCCGCCGCCTTCGCACCTTCAAATTTCGTCGCCCGTGCCAACGAGGACTGCGTGCTCTGCGGCACCTGCGAGGAGAGATGCTTTTTCGATGCCATAAGCATGGACGAGGAGCTGGGCCGGGCGGCGGTCGATCCCGAGAAGTGCGTGGGATGCGGCGTGTGCACCATCGCCTGCGACCAGGGGGCCATGAAGCTCGTGAGGTTGGACAGAAACGAGCCCTTCCCCGGACCCAGGGAGCTGTACCGTACGGTGGCCCGGGAGAACCGGGATGATAAGAATAGAGCTGTGGCGAGAGAGCGGTGTTTTTAAGGAGGCCGTTGACATGTCTGAGAAGCCTTCCTTGTCGTTGAACGGTATGGTGGAGGAGTTCCTGGTGGAGCGCGGCGCCATCAGGGTGGGCGTAGCTACCGTGGAGACCCTGGCCGGCGGACCCCCCAGCACCGACCTGGAGTACTGCCTCGAGGGAGCCCGTTCGGCCGTCAGTTTCGCCCTTCCTCTCGACCGCGACCGCACGCCTTCCTGGCCAAGGAGGACCGTCTCGGACACGAGGAGGACAACATCCGGACCAACCTGCGCTCCAAGGACCTCTCCTGGGAGCTGGCGGAGATGCTGAAGAAGGAAGGATATGCGGCCAAGGGCTCGGCGGCCAATATGAAATACCGGCAGGACGAAGAGGGCTGGCAGCTGAAACTGCACCCGGACATAAGCCACCGCTATATCGCCGTGCGCTCCGGCCTGGGTTCCTACGGCTGGTCAGGGAACGTGGGCATGAAGGAATACGGCACCGCGATCATACTGGGCACGACCGTAACAGACGCGGAGCTGGTGCCAACAGAGCCCATCCCCGAGGAAGAAAGCTTCTGCGACAACTGCAAGCTCTGCTACAAGAGCTGCGCACTGGGGATGTTCGACAACAAGAAGAAGACGTCCGTGACCCTCGGTGGGGTTACCTTCAGCCATGCGGCCCGCAGGGACCAGCTCCTGTGCGATTTCACCTGCGGCGGTTTCAATGGGCTCGCGAGGTCCGGGAAATGGTCCACCTGGTCCCCCGGCCGTTTCGAAGTTCCGGACCCCGAGGATTCCGAAGAGCTCTTCGCGGAATTCTTCCGCGCCGTCGACTCTTACCGCAAGCGCCCTCCCATGACGGGAGGCTTTGCGCACGTGGCCCTGGAGGACTACCGTCAACATATGACCTGCGGCAACTGCGGGATCGTATGCTGGGGAAACAAGGAAGATACCAGGGAGAACGTGAGGCTGTTGCACGGTTCCGGCTGCATCATGCAGAAGCCTGACGGAGAGCTCTACACCCTTCCTCCCGCGGAGGCCGAGGCGGCATTCAACGCCATGGAGCCGGAACGCCGGGCGCTCTATTGTTAGCATTTATCCCATAACTCAACAAGTGTAAATCCATGCCGGTAAATCTGTTATAATAGCGCTACCTCTCGGTAACCTGAGAAGGAAATCATCAGGCCATGGCTTGTTGAAACAGGCCGGAAAAGCGGAAAGCGAGGTAGATCAGACATGGCAGAACTCAAAGAAGCCGTACTGGTTGATGGAGTACGGACACCCAACTTCAGGGCACACGCCGAGAAGGGTTGGGCGAGGAACCTGCGGCCCGACGAACTCCTGACTTACGTCTATGAGGCCCTATTCGAGCGTAACCCACAGGTGAAACCGGAGGGCATCGACGCGGTGTTCTGCGGTACCGCGAACCAGACGGGGATGCAGAACGACATCGCCCGCCTGGGCTGGCTGGCTTCCGGCTATCCCGACAGCGTGCCCACTAACGGCGTGAACCAGCAGTGCCCCTCGGGGATGTCCTGCATCGAACACGCCTGCCGCGCGATCATGGCGGATGAGGGCGATATATTTATAGCGTCGGGCGTGGAGGACATGATGAACGTCCCCATGGCCATGGGTATGGATTTCCCGCCGCGCGTAGCTCAGTATTACGACCCCACCGAGCTGCCCATGGGCCCCACGGCCGAGAAGATCGCCCAGCTTTACAACGTCTCTCGCGAGGATTCTGAGCTCATGGCATACCACAGCCACCTCAAGGCCGCCGCTGCGCGGGACGCGGGCAAGTTCGCGAACGAGATCGTAGCGGTCAAGGCGCTCGACGAGAGCGGCAACGAGTTCATGTGCGACCGCGATCAGTGGATTCGGGACAATCCCAGCCTGGAGCAGATGGCCGGCATGAAGCCCGCTTTCCGTCCTGACGGGATAGTAACCGCGGCCATCAGTTCGCCTCTTACCACCGGTGCCTGCGCCGCCCTCTTCATGAGCCGTGAGAAGGCCGACGAGCTGGGCCTTTCCTACCACCTCAGGTACGGGGGAGGTGCCATGGCCGGCTGCGACCCGACGATAATGGGCTACGGACCGGTGCCGGCGGTGAAGAAGCTGCTGGCGCGTAAAAGCCTGAGCGTTGACGATATCGACGTGTGGGAACTGAACGAGGCCTTCGGGACGCAGTCCCTGGCGGTTCTGCGCGAGCTGGGCATTGCGGAGAACGCTCCCTTCGAAAACGTCAACGTATGGGGCGGGGCGCTGGCGTTGGGCCATCCCCTGGGAGAGTCCGGGGCCCGCATCGTCATCACCCTCAACAACATCATGAAGACCGATTACCCCGATGCCAAGCGAGGCGTCGCCACCCTGTGCGGTGGTTTCGGCAACGGCAACGCCACCCTGTGGGAAAAGGCATAGTAACCTAGAAAAACGGGGGCGGGATCTCCCGCCCCCGTTTCCGTTTCGGGTATTCTTCCGGCCCGGAGACTCCGGGTCACGGGCCCTGGTAGTAGGGCGATGCCTGGACAGTTTTTTTGATCTTACTATCCGTGGCATACGCACATTGTTATCCCGTTTGTCCTCAATCTTTCCCTGCCGCAGCTCGATATAATCGACAACGGAGCGAAAGGAGCGGGACATGGTAACTCTCATCATCATCATCCTTGTAGTGCTGGCAAGCGTCGTCGCGGATATCTTTTTCTTCATCTGGTGGTTTAAAAAGCTCAGGGTCGAGGCCATCGAGGATATGCGCAAGATGGTGGATGGGGAAAAGGTCTATAACATCGAGGACAGCAACTGCTTCGGCGTGCTCTCGAAGGGTTACAGGCAGATCAGGGGCAACGGGATCCTGGCGCTGACGGACAAGGGCATCCATTCGCGCATGCTCATCCCGCGCAAATATCTCTTCATCCCCCTGCAGTCGGTGCGCGGCGTCTCCAATCCGCGTTCCTTCCTGGGCAAGACCAAGGCGAGGGTATTGCTGCGCGTCGATTTCGTGAACGAGGAAGGCCGGGACGACGCATGTGCCTGGATCGTCCCTTCCCTGCAGTGGTGGAGCGAAGCCGTAGAAGCTCTGCGCAGAGGGGAAGAGCCTCCCCCCGCTCCCTGGAGGGAGAAAGGCGAGGTCAGTTTATGACCCGGCCCGAATCCACTTTCTCGTATTCGAACAGGGAGCAAGACGGAACGGCTCCCGCGTCGCCGTCCCTCATGTGTATAAGCTCCTTCTTTAGCGCACCCAGCAGCCGGCTCTGACGTTTTACCTCGCGCTGCAGGTGGTCTATGGTCCTGCGGGTGTGAAAATACAGGTCGACGTCTTCGTCCTCGCGCGAGACCGTCCTGGCCATGATACCTAAGGTAATATTTGCCAAGCGTGCCATGAACACGAGGTCGCAAAGCAGTTTGCCGTTGGCATCCTCAAGTTCCTGCAGGAAGTACGAAACTTTTAGGAATTCTTCCGTCATGGTCTACCTCCCGTAAGTGTAAGGAGCCGGGGCCCGAGGACCCCGGCTGTTTCCCCGCTGAACTCGGGCTTGATCGTTGCCTTGGTAGCGGGAGTAGGGTTCACTTGCTCTTGGCTGCCTGTCTATCCCCCTTTTCCCCGGCGCCCTTTCCGCCGGATTCCTCCCCGGGAAGACCCCAGATGCCCATCCAGGTGCGCAAGGCCTCCGCCTGCATCTCCGGCCAGTTCGCATACATAGCCGAAAGCGGCAATGAACCGACGTTAATATCGTCCAGGCTCTCCTCCACCGCGCCGAAACCCTTCTCCAGATCGTCCTGCAGTTCGTCTCTTCCCTTCTTTGCGTTGAGTGTCCACGAGGCGACCAGGCCTTCCATCTCTCCCTGTATCTTCCCGTTCTGCTCCAGGGCCATCTTCCAGGCCTTCTGGAGTTGGTCCTGGACGACGTCGGCATACCAGAATGCGGTCTTGTAGTAAAACCTCATGCCGTCCAGCATAGCTTTCTGCATCATGTTCACCATTACGATCTCTCCTCCTTTTCCCTCGCTCTTCACTCGCCTGACTGATCGGTCCTCGCGGCGAAGCATCCGTTTACTCCCGGTTTTTCCAGGAGTTCGATGCCGCATCCATCGTCTTCACGATTGCTCTCCTTAAAAGGAAAATGCGCGTCCAGCCAGTGTTGCGAACTCTCGCGCGACGGGTCGGGCTGCTCGGACAGGTTGTCATCAAGGAAATCGGAAAGCCCCTCCATGACTGCCTCCTTACTCGAGCGGTGGATACGCCTTTACAGTACACAGTCCATCATGCGCAGATTAAAGGTGGGTTTATAGGAGGTAAAAAGCCATTAAATTCTTGATGAAATATTCATAATCACTTCCTTTAACCATTTCTTACGCTGTTTCACACCGAACCTTTACCATCGCTAAACCCGAGTTTAAACTGCGCCGTCTACGCTCGACCTTGTTCGGCGGGATAAGGACGAAGGAGGTGATGCGCGGCTCTTGTACTCAAGTAGATTCGCAGTCATGAGATCCTGATTCGGAAGGAGAGATGTAGATGTTATCGGCGGCGAGAAACAAGAGGATCGCCAGGATCGGCATTGTGCTGTTCCTTGCCCTGACGGTATTCCTGGCGGCTTTCATCACGACAATCCCTGCGGAAAACGCTTAAGCAAAGGGCTACAATGGGCCTGATGAAAGGGAAGACCCCTGACCGCGTCTGCGGCACGCCCCAGGTGTATCAGACCCTGCAGCAGTCGCGCAGTGGCGACGCCGGCGCCGCTCCCTACGTCGTTCCCCTCACCGAGTCGGTACCGACCCTCGAGGAGATGACCAGGGGAGCCCTGAATTTGCTGGACAACGACAGGGACGGCCTCTTCCTCATGGTCGAGGGAGGCGCCATCGACTGGGCCAGCCACGCCAATACGGTGGGCCGCATGATCGAGGAGGAGATCGACTTCAACAACTCCGTGGAAGCCGTGGCGGACTGGGTGCGCAAGAACAGCAACTGGAGGGAGACACTGCTCGTCGTCACCGGCGATCACGAGTGCGGATACCTCTGCGGACCGGGTTCGGCCACCGCCGGCAGCATGCAGCCGGTCATCAACAACGGCGCCGGCAACGTTCCCGGCGTGGAGTGGAACAGCGGCGATCATACCAACGCGCTCATACCCCTGTATGCCAAGGGCTGGACTGCAATACTCTTTCACTTCTTCGCAAACGAGTACGATGGGGTACGAGGCCGCTATATCGACAACATCGAGGTTGCTGAATTGATCTTCCTGCTGTTCAGATAGACCGATTCCCCCCCAAGGGAAGAAGGGACCCCGCGGGGTCCCTTCTCGTATGCCGCATTATAGTGCGCTACGGGCAAGTCTATGATGCTCGCGCCCGGACTATATCGCAGTCCTCAGACGACACATCGATATGCGGACATTCAGGATACCCGGGTTTGCCTTGGCGTGGTCGTTGGCTCATAGAAAATGGGGCGGGTTGGCTGCCGGCCCCACGGTCCCATGAAGGATAAGCCTTGAAAATGGGCGAAGGGAGGTTATATTTAAAGCGGAAAGAATGAGAGATCGGAAAGGTATATGAAAAGGATACTGATCATCGAGGACGAGAGGCCTCTCGCGGAGGCAGTGGAGTTCAGCCTTGAAAAAGAGGGTTTCGAGGTCGACATCGCCCTGGACGGCGAAGCCGGATGGGGGCTGTACGAAAAAGGAGCTTATGACCTCATCCTGTTGGACCTCATGCTGCCGGGGATTGACGGTATGGAGATCTGCCGCAGGATCAGGCGGCAGGGTTCAACCCCGGTGATCATGCTCACCGCCAAGGATTCGGACGTGGACACGATCCTGGGGCTGGAGATGGGCGCCGACGACTACGTAACCAAGCCCTTCAACATGCGCGAACTGATCGCACGCGTCCGCGCCGTACTGCGCCGGTCAAAACCAGAGGAGCCCGAAAAACCGGGTGGACGCCTTCAGCTGGGTGATATCGTGATAGACAAAGAGAGGCACGAGGTGATTGTTGACGGCGAAGTTGTGGATATGCCCCTCATGGAATACCGCCTGCTGGAGCTGTTCATGCACAATCCCGGCAAGGCTCTCGCGCGTGAATACCTCCTCAACAAGGCCTGGGAGGGAGATTTCTACGGCCAGACCAAGACCCTGGACGTGCACATACGCCGCCTGAGGGAGAAGATAGAGAGAGACCCGGCGAACCCGCAGCGCATCATCACCGTACGGGGCGTCGGGTACCGCTTCGAGGCGGGCGGACAGGTTTGATGAAAAGCCTGAGACGCATCCTGATCTTCAGATATGCTCTTTTGATCGCAGCCGTACTGATCGTCGTGGCCCTGGTGGTAATCATACCCATACGTTCCTATACCATATCCAGGGAGCAGGAAAGCCTCGAGGAAGAAGCACGACTGTTCGCCCGGGACTTCCAGCGATTCTTTACCGAGGAAATGGACCGCCCCGAGATAGACTCCTATCTCGATGTTCTCGCCGAAGACCTGCCAGCGCGGCTGACGGTCATAGACAATGAGGGATTGGTGCTGGGAGACTCCAACTTTCCGGCCGAGGAGATGGAGGACCACTCCGGCCGTCCCGAAGTAGCGGCCGCCCTCCGGGGAGAGGTTGAATCGGCCCGGCGCGAATCTCGCACCCTGGGCAGCAACTATATATATGCTGCTGCCCCTATCGTCGTAGGTGGCGATATCGTCGGGGTGGCCCGCGTCTCCCTGCAGGAAGAGGACGTCATGCCGGTTGTCCTCCAGGTGTGGTGGATCTTCCTTGCCGCTTTCGGGACGCTGCTCGTGGTGATCGTCGCGGTGAGCATCTGGACGGAGAGGACCGTAAGCGCGGAACTAGGTGACATGAGGGAGGCTGCGGCCGGACTTGCAAGAGGAGACCTGTACCGCAGGGTGGCCGAGCCGGATATCGAGGAGTTCTCCGAGCTGGCGCGAGACTTCAACACCATGGCCGAAGAGGTGCGGCGACAAGTGGAGGATGCGGCCGAGGAGAGCGGGAAACTGGAGGCGGTGCTCAGTAATATCTCGGCTGGAGTGATGGTCACCGATTCCGAGAGCAGGATAGTGCTGCTAAACCCCGCCGCCGAGAAGATCCTGGGAGTGGAGGGGAAGAAAGCTGCCGGACGCCGCACCATAGAGGCGTTCTCCAGCAGGGAGATGGACGTGACCGTCTCGCGAGCCGTGGCTGGGGAAAGCCTGGACGAGGAGATAGAGCTGATATATCCCCGCCGGATGTCCCTGCACCTGAAGTCAAATCCCGTTATCGGGGCGGAAGGCAACGTCGTGGCCACGGTCAGCGCCATCGAGGATATAACGACCCTCAAGAGGTTGAACCAGATAAGGCAGGATTTCGTGGCCAACGTTTCACACGAGTTGCGGACTCCGGTGGCCACCATCCGGGCCCTGACCGATTCCCTGCTGGGCGGCGCGGTGGAGGAAAGGGAAAGAGCCGAGCGTTTCCTGCGGGACCTGGACCGGGAAGCCACACGGCTGTCTCAGCTCATCGAGGACCTGCTCACTTTGAGCAGGTTGGAGGCCAAGGAGGCGGCGCTTCAGGTCGAGGTATTCCCCCTCACGCAGCTCTTCCGGGAGTGCCTGGACTCCAAGGGGAAGCTCGCGGAGGAATATGGAGTGGAGCTGCAGATCGAGCCGGGCGGGGAGGGCATAGCCATAAAAGGTGACCGCAGACTTCTGGGCACTGCCCTGAACAACCTCATCGATAATGCGATAAAGTACAACCGCACGGGTGGGGTGGTAAAGGTTAGAGCGCGAACGGAACAGTCCGACGGCAGCGTGGGCATGGAGGTCGAGGACAGCGGGATCGGTATTCCCGGTGACGAGCTGCCCAGGGTTTTTGAGAGGTTCTACCGCGTCGACAAGGCCCGTTCAAGAGAGACCGGCGGAACCGGGCTGGGACTCTCCATCGTCAAGCACATAGCCGAACTGCACGGAGGAACGGTTACCGTTGCAAGCACGGAGGGAGAGGGCTCGACCTTCGCCATCAAACTGCCCGGAGCTTGAAAAGCTCGCATTGGAGTCTGTCGCACAAACCCCTTTTCTCACCGTACCGGTTGGTTTATGCAACTGGCTCATTGGTCCGATTTTACCGGGAATTCACCAACATTTTCCCTGGCTTAAACCCGCTTTTAATGTGCGCCTGTCTTAATAATCTATAGCGGGCGGTCCCGCATGGTGAGCGGGGCCGCGGCCGGAATCATCAGGGAAAGGAGGTGAGAAGATGCTGCTAGAAGAGATAAGGGTAAAGGAACTCCTGGAGGAGTGTCTGGATGTCAAAGGCGCGGTTGCGAAGGAGCACGCTATCTCACTTGAGTCGGAGTTCGAGGACGCCGGTGCGACATTGCGCGGCGATCGCCGGCTGCTCAGGACGGCCGTGACCAACCTGGTCGAGATAGCCATCAGGCACAACCGGCCCGGAGGAAAAGTCGTCGTGGGTTATCACTCTGACCCGAGCAGGGAATCCATCGTCATCTCAGACAACGGCAGGGGCCTGCCCTACGAGGAATTGCGCAGTATACGCGACCTTTTCTGCCGTGCGGCAGCTCCGGGGATGTACGATGTCGACGAGGTCGATGCCGAACTCCTGGGGGTCTCCATAGTCAAGGACATCGCCGACCTGCATGGCGGTAGAGTCGGAGTGCGCAGCGTAGAGGGCGAGGGCTCGACATTCACCATCCACCTGCCCCACAGGCAGCGCGGTGTCGCTTAGGCGCTTAAACTGGAGTTAATCTTTCTTTAAGGAAGATTTCTCCTTATTTTTACCCCCATTTAAGACCGCGGTGTTTTACTGAAATACATCTCAAGGTTCCAGTCGGCTGGCGGAGTATGCCGATGATGAGAGAAACGTGGTCCCGAGATGGGAAACATGCTGGAAACGATACCGGTAAACCAACTACTCGAGGAATCCCTCGCGATCAAATCCGTCCTTGCAGAGAGATTCGGGATAACACTGGAGACCCGGCTGGAGGACCCCTGTGCATCCCTGCACGGGGACCGCCGACTTCTCAGGGCCGCCCTGGGCAACCTCATAGATGACGCCATCAGGACCAATCGTCTGGGCAGCAAGGTCCTCATCCAGCAGCACATGAGCGGTGACGGCGTGGTTATCAGCGTTACCAGTCCCGGAGACGGTGACCTCGGCTTGGACCCCACCAGCGTGAAGGAAGTGCTGTTAGAGCAGCAGGCAGTTCTCGACGGTAAAGGTAATAAGCCGCAAATAGGGATGTCACTCGCACGGCGTATCGCGGACCTCCACGGCGGAAGGATCAGGGTCTGCAACACGGAGGGCGAGGGCTCGACCTACATGCTTCACCTGCCCCTGCGGGAGCGCGGAGAAGCACTATATCCTGCTTCTTGACACATACCAGCGAGACCGAAGCAGGATACCCCATAAGCGCGATGCATAAGAGCTCTTCGCTTTCGGCATCCGGTCGTGCCCCGATTTACCTGATGTTAACCTTCTTTTTGCTAAGAATTTAACTTCATTACACCCGTTTTTAATCCGTGGCCTTTTGAATGGTCATTGGAATGGAGGATTGCCGAAAAAGAGAAGAGATGCCGAGCTGAATCGTAGCACTTCATGGTAGCTGTTTATGGTTGTAAGGACGAGCAAGGACATCAGGTGGGGCGATATCCCATCGCCCAAAATGGGGGGGCTTCCGAAGACCCTGACCCGGCGCGGGAGAGTCCTCCCATGTTCCGCAGGCGGGTGTTTCCTGCACTCACATGCGGCGCCCTTTAAATAACCTTGCAAGACAGGTGGAGTGAAGGATTAGAAGGTATAGGAAGAAAGAAGGAGGAAAAGGAATGACGAAGAAGAGACGACTGGGCTTGATCATTGCGGTCTCCCTGGTGGTGGCCTTGATGATGTTTGCCGCCGTGGGCTGCGGTGACAACGGTGACAACGGCCAGGAGCCCGTTGAGCCGGAGGAGCCGACGCTCTCCGGAACGCTGAACATCTCGGGCTCTACCACGGTGCTGCCCATTGCACAGGAGGCGGCGGACATGTTCATGGACGAGAATCCCGACGTCACCGTCAACGTGCAGGGCGGCGGCTCCAGCGTGGGCGTCTCCAACGTGGCCGAGGGCGTAGTGGAGATCGGCAACGCGTCGCGTGGCCTCAAGGAAGAGGAGGAAAGCCTGGGCCTGGTGGACCACGAAGTAGCACTGGACGTGGTCGTGGTCGTGGTCAACAAGGATGTAACGGTCACGGACCTCACCGCCGAGCAGTTGAAGGGAATCTTCACCGGTGCCATCACCAACTGGAGTGAGATAGGCGGTCCCGATGAGGCCATAAACGTGGTGATACGCGATGAGGCTTCGGGTACCAGGGAGGTTTTCGACGAGAAAGCCCTGGATAAGGAGGATCCGGTAGCAGGGGCCATCGAGACCAACAGCAACGGTATCGAGAGGCAGACGGTCAGCTCCACTCCGAATTCCATCGGTTACATCTCCCTGGGCTACCTGGACAGTTCGGTCAACGTGGTAACCATCGACGGCGTCGAGGGGAACAAGAACACCGCCGTTGACGGCACCTATCCCATCAGCCGCTTCCTGCACATGTTCACCAAGGGAAAGGCTACGGGTCTGGCCGAGGCTTACATCGACTTCGTGCTCTCGGACGATTTCCAGGACAACGTGGTATCCGAAGAGTACATCCCCATGACCGAGATCTAAAGCGGTCTGGACGACGTGATCGGCTTGTAGGCATACAACAAGGCAAGGGGGCCGGCATTGCAGGGTGTGATCGACAGGGAGTGGATCGTCAAGAAGACGCTCTTTGTCCTGGCCATGCTGACGGTTTTGGGGATAATCCTCATTATCTTCTTCGTGGCAAGGGAGGCGGTACCCGCCTTCCGCGAGGCCGGCCCCGCCAATCTCTTCGGCGCCGACTGGAATCCCAAAACTGGCCAGTACGGCATGCTGATATTCATAACAGGCACTCTAGCGACCACCGCTGGGGGGCTCCTCCTGGGCACCCCCCTTGCCATCGGCTCGGCATTGTTCCTGACCCAGATGGCCCCCCGGCGGGTTCGGTCGATCGCGACCAGGGGGATCGAGATACTGGCGGGCGTGCCCTCCATCGTGCTGGGATGGCTGGGGCTCACCGTTCTCGTGCCCTGGATCCGGACCCTAACCCAGAGCACGGGCATCGGCATCCTCGCCGCCTCGATCATCCTGGCCATCATGATAATACCTACCATCGCGACAATATCGAAAGACGCCCTCGAGGCAGTGCCTCCCGCGTACAAAGAGGCCTCCTTTGCCATGGGCGCGACCCGCTGGCAGACCATAAGGAGGGTGTTGCTGCCCGCGGCCAAGCCGGGCATCATAGTCGCCGTCATCCTGGGCATGGGCAGGGCAATCGGTGAGACCATGGCGGTGGCCCTGGTCATCGGGCCCTCGACCGCTTTCCCAACTTCCCTGACCTCGCCCACTCATACCATGACTACCAAGATCCTCATCGAGATGGGGGAATCCACCGGGGTGCAGCGTTCGTCCCTCTTCGCCATGGGCCTGGTGCTGCTGCTGCTGTCCATGGCCCTTATCATCACGGTGAGGCTGGTGACCCGCGAGAGGAAGGCGGAGAGATAAAGTGGAAGTGAAAACGGACGTGGAGATGGAAAGTCCGCGCGTCGAGGTGGCAGGAGATGCATGCAAAACCGCGATCCTGAGCAGAGACGTGGACGGCCTCATGCGCGCCAATATATTGAAAGCTGAGAGGAGGGCCGCCGTCTACGACCGCATGGCAACCGTTACGGTCTGGAGCCTCGCTATCCTCGGCCTGGGTATACTGGCTTTCATCATCGCGACCATCTTCTGGAGGGGTCTGACCACGGCGCTCACTCCCTCTTTCTTCATGGGTAAACCGCAGGCCATGAAGGAGGGAGGGGGTATTGGCCCCATGATCGTATCCTCTTTCTACCTCGCTTTTCTGACCATAATCATCGTCGTCCCCGTGGGTGCGGGGGCGGCCATCTACATGTCAGAATTCGCAAAAGAGGGATGGATAACCAGGTCCGTGCGCTTCGGCGCCGACACCCTGTCCACCGTCCCCTCCGTCATCTTCGGCATCTTCGGCCTGGTCCTCTTCGTGATCTATTTCGGGCTGGGTTATTCGCTCCTGGCCGGCGCCCTCACCCTCACCCTGCTCAACATCCCTACGGTGATGCGTACCACCGAGGAGGCCTTGAAGGCGGTGCCGGCATCCTATCGGGAGGCCTCGATGGGGCTGGGGGCCACCCGCTGGGAGACGATAAAGAAAGTCGTATTGCCCAGCGCTATGCCCGGCATAACCACCGGCACGGTTCTGACCATAGGAAGGATAATCGGCGAGAGCGCCGCCATCATCTTCACGGTGGGCATCTTCATCAGGAAGATACCTACCTCCCCCCTGCAGCCGGCCGCTC
Source organism: uncultured Actinomycetota bacterium (assembly GCA_964529285.1). Taxonomy (GTDB): domain Bacteria; phylum Actinomycetota; class Geothermincolia; order Geothermincolales; family RBG-13-55-18; genus SURF-21. The sequence goes on along the minus strand of CAZGWK010000003.1, from coordinate 20,592 downwards.
CCATGGCCGCAAACATATGGCATACCTACACCGAGGGCGCACTGGTTTCGGACTGGATGAGGGTGGCCAACGGGGAGGCGGCTTTCCTCCTGCTGGTGGTTCTGTTGCTCAACCTGCTGGCACGCGTCGTCGCCAGGTTATATCAGAAACGATTGGGAATGGTGAAGTAGAGTGGAGAACAACGGTATTAAGGCCAGTTTCCGCGGACTTGACCTCTATTACGAAGATTTCAAGGCGTTGGAGGGCATCGAACTCGATATGAAGAGCTGCCACATCACGGCCATGATCGGGCCCTCGGGATGCGGGAAATCATCGGCGCTGCGCTGCCTCAACCGCATGAACGACCTGGTGGATGGGGCAAGGGTGGAGGGAACCGTCATCATGGACGGGGACGACATATACGAGAAGAACTACAACGTCGTGGAGCTGCGCAAGCGGGTGGGGATGGTCTTCCAGAAGCCCAACCCCTTCCCCAAGTCCATCTACGATAACGTTGCCTACGGGCCGCGCCTTTTCGGCATCAAGGACAGGGCTACCCTGGACGGCGTCGTGGAGGAGAGCCTGAAAGGGGCCGCCTTGTGGGAGGAAGTGAAGGGCAAGCTCAAGAGCAACGGCCTTTCCCTGTCGGGGGGCCAGCAGCAGAGACTGTGTATAGCGCGGGTGCTGGCGGTACAGCCGGAGGTAATACTGCTGGACGAGCCGTGTTCCGCCCTGGACCCCATCGCCACGCAGCGTATCGAGGACCTGCTCTCGGAGCTCAAGAGCTCGTATACCATAGTCATCGTCACCCACAATATGCAGCAGGCGGCCCGCCTGAGCGACTTCACCGCCTTCTTCATGATAGAGGAGCAGGGAGATCCCGGAAGGATAATAGAATTCAACATAACCAATACCATATTCACCAACCCGGAGGACGAGAGGACGGAGAGATACATAACCGGCAGGTTCGGTTAGGAAATGAGGTGACGACTTGGCCCTGGAGATGAGAAAGGATTTCCACGAGCAGCTGGATGAGCTGAACGCAGAGCTGCTGCACATGGGGAGCGATCTGTTGCAGACCATCGAGAAGACCCGGCTCTGTTTCCTCGATCTCGACCTGGAAGCCGCTGGCGAGATAATCGCCGGTGACGACCGCTTTGACGACTATATCAAGAGCATCGACGAAGTAGCATTGGAACTCATCGCCCGTCAGGCGCCGGTGGCGGTCGATCTGCGTATAATCATCGTGATCATGCGCATGGCCCAGCATTTCGAGCGCATGGCCGACCTGTGTGAAGATATCGCCATCGTGGTGAAGTCTATCCCCGTCGATTACATAACCCCCTGGATGCGGGACGCTATCGATGAGATGGCCCGCCGTGCGAACCGCCTGGTAGACAGGTGCATCGATTGCTTCAAGGATCGCAACGTGGAGATGGCCCTCGAGCTCGACGAGATGGATGAAGCGGTGGACAAGCTCAACCGCGTGTTCTTCAAAGAGTTCGACCGCGGCCGCGAAGAGGAGCTGGACGTGGCGGTCCGCGTGGTCATGATAGCCAGGTGGTTCGAGCGCATCGCTGACCATGCCGTCGATATAGGAGAGCACGTCCGCTTCATGGTAGAGGGCACCGTAAGTCCCACATAGCGCGATCGATGTTCACTCTCCGCCTGATCGATAATCACCGTGACTGGAGAAATCTCTTTCAGTGTGGCCATTATCATATCGAGGAGCTGGCTTTATCGGGCGGTTGACCGCGTCACCGCCTCGGTTTAATCTTGAGAGTACGAAATGGGTAGACGGCACTTCAGCCCAGGGGGGCTTCAGTTTCCATCTCAAGTGTAAGAGCTGCCAAAGTTGGAAATAAGCGATAGAGAATGGAGTGACCACTTGGAGGCAAGAAAAGACTTTCACGAGAGACGCGACGAGTTATATACAGAGACCCTGCGTATGTACAGCGACCTCGTGGAGACAATAGAGAGAACGAGGCTGTGTTTCCTTAACATGGACCGCGAGCTTGCCGATGAGATCATTGCAGGTGATGATGTATTCGATGCGTATGTTCATCGCATCGAAGAAGGCGGCCTCGAGTTCATCGCTCTGCATGCGCCGGTGGCAGGGGATCTTCGCGAGATAATCGTCATCATGCGCATTGCCCGGCATTTCGAGCGCATGGGCGACCTGTGCGAGAACATAGCTACCGCCGTCAACTACATTCCCGCCGATTACCTCAGCACGTGGATACGGGATGCTATCGATGAGATGGCCAGGCGGGCAAACCGCCTGGTGGAGCGCTCCATCGAATGCTTCAAGGATCGCAACGTCGAGATAGCCCTGGAGCTGGACGCCATGGATGACGCGGTCGACAAGCTCAACCGCAAGTTCTTCAAGGAGTTCGACCGCGGTCGCGAGGAGGACCTCGAGGTCGCCGTTCGCGTGGTGATGGTCGCGAGGTTCTTCGAGCGCATCGCCGACCACGCCGTGGACATCGGCGAGAACGTACGCTTCATGGTTGAGGGGACCATCTCGCAGGTCTAACAAACAGGCCCGCTTGGATCTTGAGGCGCAGAAAGAAGAGATTCCATATTATACCATGCGTACAATGACTCGTAACGGATCTCTCGCATACATGGCAAGGCTGGTGGCTTTATCCGTTCGACCCGGAACTACCTGCAGTCTTGAATTCCTGCGTTTGAGCCTGGAGGAGGATAGCCATCTCTGCCAGGCGCTGGCAGGAGTTCTCCAGCAGTTCCGTTGACTCAATATGAACCCGTAATGAATGTGATAACTCTGCGGCGAGCTCGGCATTGAACTCGGTTATGGAATTGATCTCGTATAGGATCTGCATCACCAGGGGCAGATAGTCCATAATCCGCTGCAGTATATCGGCCGTATCCCTGGAGAGCTCGGCCGAGGCAACCAGGTCTGAGCGGGAGACGAGAGAGATCTCGCCCGTGCCTTCGAGAAGCTCCACTGCAGACCCCCCGAGGCTTTCCTGGCTGTACCCCCCGAACTTCGCGATGATCTCCTCGTTGATACGGCTGGCCTCGAAACCCAGCTTCCTGATATCCAACGCGGCTACCGTGAAGTCCAGTACCCTTTCGTATACATTATACTTCTGGATGGATTCCCTCAAGGAGTCGAGGTCGCTCTCGAAGGGCAGACTGCGCTCCGCCGCATCGATGCTGTCGAGAAGTCCTGCAGCCGCGTGTCCCGAGATATCTGCCTGGTGGGCCTCTCCCTTTTCGTCGTACGCGCAAGCGCCTTCCGCATGGACACAGTCCGCGAATTCCGCGTCCAACTCCGCCTCGCGCCGAGCTGAATCGGCATGGACGACTTCATCCTTCAGACTCGGCCTCCTCCTGACCCTTGATTCGATGGCCTTGGTTATTCCCGAGGTCATGACGGCTATCCTTCTAAGCCTTCTGGTCTCGTACTTGGTGTTGGCACAGAACTTATCGGTGGATTTCCTGATCCCCTCCAACGAAACCCTGCTGTCGTTCACTATCTCCTGCGTCTTGGCCGCTTCCCCCATAATGGCCAGGGCTGTGTCTTTAGACGAATCCAGCATCGCCCGCAGGTTCAGGAGCATTTCCCTGAAGGTGAGCGAGAGCCTGCCTGTCTCGTCCGCCGAGTCTATGCGTACCTCCTGGTAGAGGACACCCTCTCCCACTACGCATGCCGCTTCGACCAGCAAGTTTAAGGGCTTACTGAAAGAGACCACCGTCAGCCATACGATCACGGCAGATATGAGGGCGATGATCAGGCTGAGGTAAAGGAAAGTATAGCCGACCTTGGTGGCGTCTCCCAGGAAGGGGCTCAAGGGTACTATCGTGACGATGCGCGTGCCGTAAAACCCGGTGGGTGCAAAGGCGGCAATCATACTACCGCTGTCGTTGCTGAACGAACCGGTAGCGAACTGCTCGGAAACCGCTCTCTCCATGGCCTGTGTAAGAAAGGCCTCGTCTATGGAACTCACCTGCATATCGCCGATTGTGAATTCGGCCTGGGGCTCTCCGTTCTCGTCGATGAGAACCGCGTACTCGTCATCGTGCAACCTGTTGACCGCGACGACGTTTTCCTGTGCATCGTAGCTGACCTCCGCCGCGAGCATATCGTCGAATGTGTCTCCTACCAAGGCCGCATGCAGCTCGCAATTTTCCAGCATCTGGTCTCGCACTTCGTAGATGGTGTATACTTCGGCGGTCGTCCACCCCAGGATGACGAAGACCACGGTGAGGAATACGGCCATGGCTATGATCCTCGCCTTTATGGTGACGCCCCGCACACCGGATTGGCTGCTCAAGTATGGATAGCAGAGTTCGCGCAACGGATCAAGAAAACGGTGCAGGATAAAAAACGCCAGAAAGGCCGAGGCGAGGCTGAGGCCCAAACCCATGAGTATATAGTTCAAGGCGATAGCTCCCAGGAGTTCCTTCTGCAGTAGAAGGAGCAATCCCGTCTCGATGAACAAGAATGCCAGGAGCGCCAAGATCATCAGGGAAAAACGCAGCGGAAAACGTTCCATGGATGTACCCGCCTCCACGGCGAACTCGCTCTTTTCCCGCTCCGTACTCGCATCCATGAAATGCATGACCGCATTCCGGATGGGCTTGAATCCGCGCCGGGCGAAAAGGACCGCGGCAACGAACAGGACGGCCCCGAGAGCTATGGTATTGAGGGCCGTCCTGGCCATCAGACCAACGCCGAAACTATAGACCAGTATCTGCATGAACGTAATGGTGATGATGGAAAAGAGAAACGCAATGCCGGTTCCCCAGATATACAGTTTCCTGCCCAGCCGTTCTACATCTTTGTGATCGTTCATCTTGCCTCCTCTTAACTCTGGACTGAGCTCATTGACTCATTTCAAAAGGATACAAGACAGCTCTAAACTATGGCCTACTGCCAGGTTACTTCTTGGTTAACGATAGTTGAGCAAGGGGAGCGTTACTGCGCTTCCGGCATGGTCAAAGCATCATAAGCCTCTGCATGAAGAGGTCCATGAATCCTTCGCCGTCCAACTTCAGGGGAACGTTGACCGGTCTCTTCCCGTTGGTGCTGTGCAGGCTTTTCGCCCTCTTCACCTCGATCAGCCTACCCCTCCTGAGGCCCTCCTCGACGATACTGAAAGTACAGGGGTTGTTAGTGAAGAGCGCATTGTCGACGAGGTATGATGCCGCCACCGCGTCCCAGGGGAAGAATCCCTTCTTGCGAAAGAAGATCCTGCTGTTAAGCTTTAGCCATGGAGCTATGAAGCCGGCACAGAAGCCGGAGACCCCGGTTGCGGCGGACTTGATCCTGTCCAGGTGCTCACGCGTGAAAACGGCCTGGGAGCACACGTCCATGGTGATGAGAGTCTTTGCTGCAGCGTGGGACATGACCGTAGCCGCCGCCCTCGCATCCTGGTGGAAGTTGAACTCCCCGAGGTACTTGAATATCCAGAAGTCCAGCGTTCCTCCCATCACGACTATCTCCTTCAAGCCAGCCGCGAATCCCGCGTCCAGCATGCAGGCGGTGGCCACGTTGGTGAGCGGTGCCAGCGCCAGCAGGGATATCTGGCCCGGGTTCTCGCCGACGGTGCGTAGGAGGAAATCGACCGCCTCGTTTTTCTTTCCCAGTTCTGAGGCGGACGCGGCGCCCTGCATGACCGGAATATCTGCACCGACGGCCGCGAGGATATCTTCTGCCGCCCGGTATCCCACCGGCGCCTTGACGTTGCCGAAATTGATCGTGATCCCCTCCACCTCCACTTCCGGTGAGGCGATAGAAAAGATAATGGCCAGCGCGTCGTCGATGTCCTTGCCCCGCACGTGGATGTTGGGGTCGGTATCGATGATAAGTCTCTTCCTCACTGTCGGTCCTCCTGTGTGAGGTGCGCCTCCAGCTCCTCTCTCGTGAGCGGTCGGATGCCCGGACGCTGGTACTGCAGGGTGCCGGCGAGCACGGCGAGCTCGCTTGCCTCGATCACGTCCCTTCCCCTCAGGATCTCAGAGCAGAGTATGGCTGTCACCTGGTCCCCGCATCCCGTAGCATCGGCGCACGTGGGCTCGCTGCTGCATGCGGCCTTTATGTGCTTCTCGCGCCCGCGGCTGAACACGTAAGCGCCGCGTTCTCCGTGGGTGAGGACGACGTTTTCCACTCCCTGTGAGAGCAGCTCCGCGGCGGCCTCGCGCGCGGATGCCATGCCCTCCACTCCTATTCCCGTCAAAACCCTTGCCTCGTGTTCGTTGGGAGCGAGGAGGTATATGCCCGAGCCGAGCAGTTCGCCGTAATCCTCCTCCTCCGCGATGCCGCCTGGATCCAGGATGACCTTCATCCCCGCGGAGACCGCCTTGCGGACCGCATATAATGCCGTCTCCAGGGGCAGTTCCAGGGTCAGGGCGAGCATGCGTTCGCTGTCCGTGCCGGCGAAGAGTCCCGCAGCGTCTGCGATGTCCCGGGGCTGGAAGGCGTCGTTTATACCGGGGACGCAGTATATCTGGTTCTCGCCGTTGCGGTCGACGGGGATGAGGGCGATACCCGGATACTCTCCCGCTGTTGCGAAGTCCTCGATCTTAAGGAAGTCCGTGTTCACGCCGGCATCCCGGAGCGCGTCTACCGGGACCTTCCACAGTCCGAGCCGATCACGGCATGTCTTCGCTATCATGGCCACAGTGCGGGGAGCTATCAATGGAGACGCCATGCGCGCGAGGTTGCAGGACTTGCCCCCGGGCCCTACGAGCAGCCGTCCGCTGCGTGTAAGCTCGCCGGGGGAGAGAAGCCGTTCTACACCCAGCGCCACGATGTCGGTATTCAGCCCGCCGACGACGATGAGCCCTATGTCCGTACAGCTCACCACCTCTCCCGTCCCGTATCCGTCTCTCCTATTCTTACCACAACCTTGACGCCGTGTCTGCGACCCTCGGTCTTGAACTCTTCTGACTTGCCTGTTCGAGGTGGCGTGATGTAATATTCCCTTGACCAGAACATATGTATGACCGCTTAACAAACCCGTCCAGCAGACTACTAATGACGAGGCCCGCCAAACGGCAAATGAACACGAATACGAATACCAGAATCGTTTCAGGTATAGCTGTGAAAAGGCGACTGTATATGAGAAGAACCGATAGAGCACTGGCACATTACCAGAGATCCCACGAGCGGGTACAGCTTAAACGCGAGGTGATGACCCTGGATCCTATTCATGCGGCAGGAAAGAGAATATGCCCGAAATAAACACGTGTCCCGAATGCGGCGTCCCCATGTATATCAACAGCCAGCATGAGTGGCTGGACAACGGCGTCATCCAGGCCAGCAGGGAGACGAGGCACCGCCTCGTGTTCTTCGAAAGCGGCAATCTCGACAGCCTCTTCGAAGGCGTCGCGGAGCTGATAGGGTCTCCCATAGAGCGCTTAATAATTGACGCTTCGCGCCGCTCCACCCGCGACTACATGGACCGCGTCGTCTCGGATGACTTGAAGGCGATTATACGGGCGGGGGATATCGACCTCGATCTGGTGTTCGATTCCACCTTCCTCATCTGGCGAGCGATGGGATATGGAAAGCTGTCACTCGCCGAGGTCCGCTTTCGAGGAGAAAAAGACGATTACGTCACCGTACTCGCCGAGAGGCCATATTCCGTCCCCCTGTCGGTGGGCAACTTCGCCGGTTCCATAGAGGCGATAATAGGACTTGAGCCGGGTTTCACATACGAGGAAACGGTCCCCGGTGTTTACGAGATAACCATCTTCGAGTCCGAAAACCCGACCGACCTCAAGGAGAGGCTGCGGTGGAAGGGCTATGATCTGGATTATAAGAAGGGCGACATCGAGTTCGAGAGGTGCTCCAGCTGCGGAGTACCCACCGGGCTGAAGGAATTCACTTGGGACCAGGTCAACGGCTCCGTGAGGAGCACGGTCACCGGCCGCAGGATGGTGATGACCGGCCCGTCCATGATCGACCCCATATTCGAAGAGCTGGAGGCGGAGTTGGGGGATACCATACCGCGCTTGGTGGTGGAGGCCCAGAAGCGCTTCATCCGTTCCGGCTTCTTTTCGGTCGAGGAGGTCATCAGCGAGGAGAACATGCGAGAGCAGGTGGCCATAAGGGGGCTGGGCAACCTGAAAGAGTTGAAAATGGGCAGAAAGGGTGTTCTGCTGCGTATAGAGAACGCAGCCCTGCCACTGTTGGCAGTAGGCCTGACTCAAGGTACCTTCGAGAAGGCTTTCAGCAGAGAAAGCAATGTGGACTGGGAAGTCACCGGCGACGGGGACCTTTTCGTCGAGGTCATACCATCCATATGAGCGCTCTGGCTCACGGCGATAAAGACATGGGGTATCCGGCCACCACAAACCGGGAGTGAAACCGTACTATCGTGTCATCATCTGTTACAATATTCCTATAGCATCACGTGGCTCTTGCTTGCAGCCGGAAAACAAAGGGGCGTTGGATGGCCGAGACATGGCTATGCCCGGAATGCGGAGTGCCTTCCTATATCACGCGTGAACTTCTCTGGCTCGATAGCGGCGTTATCGTGCAGAGCAGGGATCCCGGGCATCGCGTGGTCTTCATAGAATGCGAGAACCTCGACCCCCTCTTCGCCGGGATAGGGAATATCATAGGGCGTTCAATCGAGACCGTCGTGATAGAGAGCCGGCGCAGGGGAGCCCGCGATTACGTCGCGCAGTTTATGAGCGATGAGACCAGGGAGGCTATAAGAAGACGAGAGGTGGACATCAGCCCTATCATCGATTTTCAGATGAACTCCACGCTCATGATGGGATTCGGCAAAGCCGAACTGATGGGATTCCGGCTCGAGTACGATGATGATGACCTTTTGGAGATCAAGGTCGAAAACCCTTTTTCCGTTCCCCTGTGGTGCGGCACCATAGCGGGAGCTTGTGAAGCTATCGTGGGAGGTGAGTGGGGGGTAACGTGCAGGGAGCTCCCCCAGGATATCATCGAGATATCCGCTTTTCGCCACGAGCATTCCGTAGAGACGAAGGGAATCGCCTTGAGAAAGGAATATTCCTACGTCCAGGGCGATATAGAGTTGGAGAAGTGCCCTGTGTGTGGTGGACCCGCCGTTCTCTCCAGGTTCCGGTGGCAGCCGGAAGAGGGGCTCATCGGCAGCGCATATACTGACAGGCGGATATCGATCAACGGTGAGACCGGGCTGCAGGAGGTGTTCGTGGAGCTCGAAAAGGAGCTCGGCGAGACCATTCCGACCACGGTGATAGAAGCGCAGCGCCGGTTCGTCAGGGGCGGTTTCTATTCCATAGAAGGACTCATGAGCGAGGCGGATTTCCGAACGCAGTTCGCCTACCGCGGCCTCGGAAACCTGAGCGAGTTCTGGATGGGAGCCACGGGACTGCACATGCGGCTCGAAAACCCGACATTGCATCTATCCGTCATCGGGTTCGCGCAAGCGCTTTTCGAGCTGGCATTCGGCGTCGAGAGCGACGTCGATTGGTCGGTCAGCGGCGAAGGGGATCTTTTCGTAGACGCAACCCCGCGCGCCGTCTAAGGGGTCAGCCCTCCACATTCCACACGATTCACAGGGGTTTCATCTGCTACCATACGTTCACGATCATGTGTAATGTTGAGGCCTGGCCCCTGGTGTGGAAAATGGAGGGCTGACCCCCGGTGTATGATAGAATCGCGGCATAGGAGACTTCCAGCGCGATGATTCCACAAGGTGGTGTTATGTTGAGGGTCAGGTTTGCCCCATCTCCCACGGGGAAGCTGCATCTGGGCTCGGCGCGTACGGCGCTCTTCAACTGGTTGTTCGCTCGAGGACAGGGCGGCGAGATGGTGCTGCGCGTGGAGGATACCGACCCCGCGCGTTCCAGCCGCGAGTTGGAGGACGCAATACTGGACGATATGCGCTGGCTGGGATTGGACTGGGACGAGGGTCCGGACGTAGGCGGACCGCACGCGCCGTACCGGCAGAGCGAACGGGGCGAGCTCTACCGGGAGCACGCACGCAGGTTGCAGTCTGCCGGGAAGGCCTATCCCTGCTACTGTACGCAGGAGGAATTGGAGGCAAGCAAGCAGCGCGCTCTCGCCGAGGGGCGCACTCCCATATACGAAGGTACCTGCCGCGACCTGCCGCAGGAGCAGGTAGAAGCCAGGGAGGAGGAGGGCAGGAGCCCGGCGCTGCGTTTCCGGGTCCCTGAAGGCGAGGTCGCATTCCAGGACCTGCTGCATGGATTCGTCCGCTTTCCACCCGGTGTACTGGGCGATTTTATCATCGTACGTTCGGACGGAAGCGCCGGTTTCAATTTCTCCGTCGTGGTCGACGACGCGACCATGGGCATAACTCACGTAATACGCGGCGAGGACCACCTGACCAATACGGCCCGCCACGTGCTCCTCTTCGATGCCCTGGGGTATCCCGCTCCCGTCTATCTCCACCACTCCCTGCTCATGGGACAGGATGGCGCCAAGATGAGCAAGCGCCACGGCGCCACGGCGGTGCGCGATTATCGCGAGACAGGATATCTGCCGCAGACCATCACTAATTACCTGGCGCTGCTTTCCTGGTCGCCGCCTGGGGGCAGGGAGGTGCTGGAACTGGAAGAACTCGTTCGCCTCTTCGACATCGGCGACCTGTCGGCCAGCCCCGCCGTATTCGACAGGCAGCGGCTTGACTGGCTCAACGGCAAACACCTGCGCGCCATGCGTAAGGACAGGCTCGTGGAGACCGCAAGGGACTTCGCGCCTGAATGGGCGCAGAACACGAATTTCGCCCTCATGGTGGAGTCGGTGCTGGACAACCTGGTGAACCTGGGCGAACTGCCCGCATACCTGGAACCTTACGGGCCGCCGCTGACCCCCGATGAACATACGGCTGAGTGGTTGCGCGGGGAGGTAGCGGAGAGGGTCATCGAAAAGGCGATGGAGGTACTCGAGGACTCCAGCGTCGAGAAGCTCGAGGATGCCGACGATGTTATCGGGACTATCAAGCAACACTTCGCCGACAGGGACCTGAAGCCCAGGGAGATACTTATGCCGCTGAGGGTCGCGCTGACCGGCAGGGACAAGGGCCCTTCACTGCATTACCTCATCGTGGCGTTCGGTCAGCAGGAGTGTATCAACAGGTTGAGGCGGGCGCTAGAACATATAAAGCACGGCATATGATCTTGAGGCATATAAGTGGTTGATTTGCGGGAAGGTGATAGAGATAGAGGTTAAGCCGGCTCGTCCGTTGGGGTCAGGATTTGTCCTGACCCCACCCGTCGTTGCCCGCAACCCGCGCCAGATTACCCGGCCCCGGTAACCACTGAAATATCGCCTTGCTGTCCGATATAATGAGCTTGGTGCAGAGATATAGAGGAGGCAGATTGTTAGAGACAATGAGGCAGGATATAGAGGCCGTACGCGACAGGGATCCCGCGGCCCGCAGCACGGTGGAGATAGTGCTTGCTTACCCCGGTCTGCACGCATTGTGGCTGCATCGCGCCGCCCACTGGTTGTGGCAAAGGAAAGTGCCGGTCATGCCGCGCCTGATATCCCATGCCAACCGTTTCATGACCGGGATAGAGATCCATCCGGGCGCGAAGTTCGGAAAAGGAGTCTTTATAGATCACGGCATGGGAGTGGTCATCGGCGAGACGTCTGAGATAGGGGACTACGTGACCCTGTACCAGGGGGTGACTCTGGGAGGAACCGGCAAAGAGAAGGGCAAGCGCCATCCCACGGTGGGCAGGAACGTGGTCATAGCCGCAGGCGCCAAGGTGCTGGGGCCTATCACCGTCGGCGACGATTCCAAGGTCGGCGCGGGCGCGGTGGTGATAAAGGACGTGCCGCCCCGCTGCACGGTCGTCGGCATACCCGGCAGGGTGGTCATGCAGGAAGGAGAGCCGGTGGTAGACCTGCACCACGAGCTCATACCGGACCCGGTGATGGACCATATAGAGGTCATCGACGGCCTGATCAGGAAGCTGGAGGACCGCCTGGTGAGCACGCAGTTGGAACTGGAGATAGCCGAAGACAAGCTCAGACGCGCCGAGGAAGAACTGCACATGGTCGAGGAAAGGCTCGGCGATACCCGCAAACCTCTGCAGTCAGAAAAAAGCGAAGATGAAGGGAACGGCAGCTCATGAGCCTCGTCGTCTACAATACCATGAACCGCAGCAAGGAGGAGTTCCGCCCCCGCGGGGAGGGCAAAGTCGCCATGTATGTCTGCGGCCCCACGGTCTACAACTACATACACGTCGGCAACGGCCGCGCTTACCTTGTCTTTGACGTCATCCGGCGATACCTCCTGTACAAGGGCTACGACGTCCTCTACGTGCAGAATTTTACGGACGTGGACGACAAGATTATCAACCGCGCCCGCGATGAGAGCAAGGACCCTGCCGATATCGCGCTTCTCTACGAGGCGGCCTTCCTGGAGGACATGCGGGCATTGAACGTCATGCCCCCCGACATCGCCCCCCGCGCTACCGAGACCGTCCCACGCATGATAGAGATGATCCAGGGATTGGTGGACAAAGGCTATGCTTACGCAGTAGACGGAGACGTTTTTTTCCGCGTGGAGAGCTTCCCGGGCTACGGCAAGTTGTCGGGCCGCTCGCTGGACGAGATGCGAGCCGGGGAGAGGGTGGAAGTGGACGAAAGGAAAGTCCACCCCATGGATTTCGCTCTCTGGAAGGCGTCGAAACCGGGGGAGCCGGCATGGGACTCGCCCTGGGGAAAGGGGCGCCCCGGCTGGCACATCGAATGCTCCGCCATGTCCCTGCACTACCTGGGCATGGGTTTCGATATCCACGGGGGAGGGCAGGACCTGATCTTCCCCCATCATGAGAACGAGATCGCTCAGGCGGAGGCGTTCGCCGGCTCGGAGCCTTTCGTGCGTTACTGGTTGCATAACGGTTTCGTTAACATCCAGGAGGAGAAGATGTCCAAGTCGCTGGGGAACATCATCCTGGTGAGGGATATCCTCAAGAGGTATCCCGCAGACGCGGTGCGGCTGCTGGCCCTGCAGACCCATTACCGCAATCCCATCGACTTCGGTCCGGAGGCGCTGGAAGAGGCTAAACGGGCGTACGAACGGCTGGAGAACTGCCTCTTCGCCCTCCATGCCTTCCTGGCGAAACCCTCCTCCAGGACCGCTCCGCAACGCACCCAGGGGGAGGTCGAACTCACGGACTCTTACTTCGATTTCGAAAGGCGTTTCGAGGAGTCAATGGACGACGACTTCAATACCGCGCGCGCCATCGGCGTCATCTTCGAGCTCGTCAAGGAGCTCAATACTTACCTGGACGAGCAGGAGCGTTACCAGACGCCTGCCGCCCCCATGGTGGCCAGCCACGGCAGGGACATACTGATGAAGATGTGCACCACGCTGGGGCTTTGCTCGGGGGCAGCGGAAAGCGGGGAGGCTGCGGAGGAGCCGGAAGGCGGTGCTGGAGCGTTCCCCACCGCCGAGCGCCTGGTAGAGCTGCTCCTGGAGATCAGGGCTACCGCCCGCACGGCGGGGCACTTCGAGATCGCGGACCTTATCCGCGCGCGAATGCGCGAACTCGGAATACGCGTGGACGATCTGCGCGAGGGGCAGCGCTGGAAATTCGTGGGACCACCCGAATGAAAGCGGTGTTTTTCCGCAAACCGATCCCAAGGGATTTTTTAAGGAGGATTGAGCGACGTTGCGGTACGAGCAGGTAGAGGGGAGGCGCGCCGTACTGGAGGCACTGAGGGGCGACAGAGCTGTGTACGAGCTCCTTCTGGCGGAGGGAATGCAGCCCGGAAGGGTGCTGGACGACATCAAGGCCGCCGCGCGCGGCAGGCGCCTGGCCGTCAGCTACCTGCCGCGTAAAGAGATCGAGCGCCTGGCCATCTCCGACAGCCACCAGGGGGTCATACTCAGGGTGGAACCATACCGTTACGCCGCTTTCAAGCAGGTGTATGCCTCACTGGCGGACAGTCAGGACCCGTTCGTGGTCCTGCTGGACAGCGTTACAGATCCCCGCAACCTGGGGAGCGTCGCGAGGACCTGCGAGGCGGCGGGAGTGGATGCCCTGCTCCTGCCGCGCAGCCGAGCCGCACCGGTGACGCCGGCGGTATTCCATTCCTCTTCCGGTGCGGTTGAGAACCTCTCCATAGCCACCGTGCCTAATCTCGTAAGCGTGATGAAGGAGCTTAAGAAGCTGGGCCTGTGGGTGGTGGGCGCGGACACGCGCGCCGAAAAGTCCTGTTTCGAGGCCGATCTTACCGGCCCGCTTGCCCTGGTTATGGGCTCGGAGGGGGAGGGCCTGCATCGCCTCGTGCGCGAGAACTGCGATATCCTGGTCGGCATACCCATGTTCGGCAAGGTGTCGTCGCTGAACGTATCCGTGGCGGCGGCGGTTATCATATATGAGTCCATCCGTCAGAGGAAAGGGCTATGAAAGCGCTCCTGGTGGACGGCTATAATCTCATATACGCTCACCCCGAACTGGCGCTCACCGTGAAGAAAGATCATGAGGCCGCGCGGGAGGGTTTACTGAAAAAGCTGTCCCCCCTCGCATCGCCGGATTACTACGAGTTGGTGATGGTGGTGTTCGATGCCGCCGCTTCGAGCCAGGCGCAACCCGTGGTCCAGGAACGCGAGGGCATGAGCGTGATCTTCACCAGCAGGAAGCAGTCCGCCGATACTTTCATCGAAAGGGTCGTGCGCCGCCTGGTCCCCGGCAACGAAGTACTCGTGGCCACGTCCGACCGCGTGCTGCTCGATGTGGTGAGGGGTTTCGGCGCCGGCACCATAGACGGGGTGTCGCTGCTCGGGATGAGCGGGGAGGCGCTGCAAGAGACCCGGGAGAAGATAGAGAGGATTGCGGGCGGCGCCCGTTCCCTGCTCGAGGACAGGGTGAGCGAAGAGGTCCGCCGCCTCCTGGACGAGATGCGGTATCAGTAGTCTTATATAATGGAGGCGGTGGGCCGGTGTAGCTCAATGGTAGAGCACCCGCCTTGTAAGCGGACGGTTGGAGGTTCGATTCCTCTCACCGGCTCCATTTTATTCCTCGAGCGCGGGTGCGCAGATCACACGTGCATTGTTTTTGCGACCCGAGCCTTGGGGCATGAGGTCTCGCTCCGCTCTTTACGCTTCGCTGCGACCGACCCCATAGTTCTCGGGCCCGTGGGGTTCTGGGGGGTTTGGGCTATGCGCGTATGTGGTCTGTTATCCCCGACAACGAACAGGCAAAACTCCGATTATCGGCTTAGCATGCGCGGTGCAATATGTACGACCTGATCTATAGGTTCGGATGTTTTTCCTGGTCATAAACCCTGACCTCCCGCGCGGACCTTTTGATTGAGCGCGGTCTCCCGGGCTTTCCGGTTTTATTATCCGCGCTTTCCTCGCGGCGCAGGGAGAGCATTATGGCACCGCCGATGATGAAGACGAAGGATACCAGGCGCAGCAGGAACATCCCGGCGGTGGAGGGCATGGGTTCGTGCATGGCCACGATGCCGATTATTATGGGTATGAGGTTGGACATCCCGGTGGTTATGGGCACCACGATGATGGCCTTGCCCCGCTGCATGGCGATCTGGTCAAGCACCAGGGTGATGATGGGCAGAAGAATGATCAGGTAGATATATGGAGAGAGGAGGGCGTTGCGGAAACCGTTCTCCCAGAAGCGGCTCCCCACGTCGTTCCACCCCAGCTTGATGATGACGGCAGTGAGCCCGATCAACACCCCGGAGGCTACGGCGATGAGGTTGGGTGCATTGGGGTGCTTCTTGGCGAACCCGTTATACAGCGAAAGCCCCGCCACGGCGAAAAAGAAAAAGACGAAAAACCACAGCACGAAGGGGTTGTAGGAAAAGGCCTTGCTCGGCACGCCGATAAGGGTGCGGCCGAGCATGATCAGGCCCACGATTATGGTGCCGATACCCAGCCAGTCAGAGATGGAGGGCCTTTCCCCGAGCCTGGTGATGGCCAGGATGGCCAGCACCGCGATACCTGCCGTGTTTATGGGTTGCACCACCGAAAGGGGCGCCAGGCCCACGGCAATGGCCTTGATGAAGGTCCCGCCGAACTGCAGCCCCTGGGCCTCCAGCCAGGGACGGCACCTGATGAATTCCTTCACCGTCTGCAGGGGTTTCTGGGAACCGATAAGGGGGAGCTTATCCAGCTCCCGCTTCTGCATGTAGCCGCTGTAGTTGATCATGGTGGTCGCGACCAGGGCCAGGACCACCGCCAGCGCAAGGATCATCTGGTTCTTCTCCCGATAACAGACCCGGCCAACGCCGTCATCATATCAACCTAAACCTCCTGGCGTTATTCTAAAGGTTGATGGTGATAGGGATAAAGTTATTCGACGTGATAGAACCAGGTGCCTTCGCGGACCTCCCGGATGACCTTTTCCTCTTCCTCCAGGATAACCAGGTGGCCGAAGACCTCGCGCATGGCCAGGAATACGTTGGACGGCGACGTATCGGCCTGGACGAACTGGATGAGGTCCAGGCCCATCTCCAGGATGGTCATCTCGCGTCCCTTGAGGTTGGCCACGATATAGCGCTTGCGCTGCTCGTGGTGGATTAGGATGTCCCGGATGCGGCCGCGGAAATCCGAGATGCAGTTGCCGTGTCCGGGGAGAGCCTGGATCACCGGCATGTCCATGAGCCCGGTTATGGATTCCAGGAAAGACGGCAGGCCGCTGAGCATCTCCCCCTCCTCGCCGGGATAGATATCGGGGTTGGGCGTTATCCTCTCCAGGAGGAGGTCCCCGGTGACCAGGAGACGGTAGTCCGGAAGCGAGAGCACGATGTGGTCCAGGCTGTGGCCGGGGGTATAGATAATCCTCAGGGCAAAGGGCTCGCCCGCGAGCAGCTCTCCCCCCTCCAGCAGGCGGTCGGCCTGCGTGGAGCCCGCTACCTCCAGCCACTGGTCCATCATCTCCTGGTTCAGCCGCATGAGGTCGGGGGGGAGGCCGAGCATCCGGCTCAGCTGGAGCAGTTCCTCCATCTCGTCCATCACCGCCCCCCGGTAGTCCGTGACCTTGGGAGCCGCCAGCCGGTGGCAGAGGAGCTCCGCGCCGCTTGCCTCCTTGAGGCGGGCGGCCAGGCCCATGTGGTCGGGGTGGGTGTGGGTGAGCACTATGCGCTCGAGGTGGGACGGTTCGTGCCCGAGCCGCCGCAGCGCTGCCGTGAGGTCTTCCTCGATCTCTTCCATCATGGGGCCGGTGTCGACGAGGGTAAGGGGCGAGCCCTCCAGGAGGTAGACGTTCACGTGGTCCATCCTGTAGGGCATGGAGAGCTGTATCTTGCACACCCCCGGGATTATGCGCTGGATGAATGCCATCTTCCGCTCCGAGTCCGCATGGGCTTTATCCGGGATGGGCCGGGGCCTTCCCGGACGGGACGCTACGATTATATCCCAAACCCGGCGGGAGGGCTCTCCGCGTATGCGGCGCGGACGGTTATGCGCCGCCGCGCGGGGGCTCCGGCTCGTCTTGCGGCGCGTGTGCGGGGCCGGCTGCCATGGATACATACCCACCGGCCGTCGTTTCCGTCCCTCCGTCAGCTGTTGCGACGGCGCGCCCTCGGTTGCTGTTGCCATATTTCGATACGATGGCCAGCACGCTGGGAAGCACGAGGATAGCGCCGAAAAGGGCACCCAACAGGCCCACGGTTGTGGCCCAACCGAACCTTTGCATCATCCCCATGTTGGAGAAGCCCAGGACGGCGAAGACGCCGCAGGTGGTGAAAGCGGCAGCCAGCAGCGCGCGCCCCACGTGCTTCACGGTGTTCTTGAGCGCCCCCTCGAGGGAAGTGCCGTTGGCATGGAATTCCTCCCTGAAGCGGTGGGTTATGTGGATGCCGAAGTCGATACCAGCGCCGATGACCAGGGCAGAGACCATGACCGTCATGATATCCAGGGGCCATCCCATGGCGAAGAGGAAGATCAGCTCCGCCATCATACCGCATATCACTACCACCAGGGTGCCAATGCCGTACTTGAAGGACTTGAAGACTATGATGAGTATGAGTGCACAGAGCAGCAGCGCCAGGCCGGAGGTCTTGATCTGGGTGGGCAGGATGTTGCCCAACAGGTCGGCGATGAGCACGGTGAATCCCGTGGAGCGGAGCTCGAGGTCAGTTTCCTCCATGGCCTTTGCGGATTGGTCGCGCATGATATCCGTCTTGATCTTCAGCTCGTCCTCGGTCTCGGGAAAGCCTGAGTTCAGCATGACCACGGTCATGATCGGCTGGCCCTCACGTTCAATGGGTATGAACATGCCGGCTTGCGGCACATTTTTCATCTGTGCGATTTTTTCCTGCACGGCTTCGCTTGAACCGGGCAGGGTTCCGTTCTCCCCGTTCTCAACCACATCCGCGATGGAGGTTATGGCCTCGCGGTTGAAGTAGTCAGTGTTGCCGGGCTGGTTGCGCGCGTCAAAGACGATGGCATCCTCCATGGCCAGCAGGGCTTCAAGGTTGGCGGGATCGTAAACATCTCCCTCGACCAGGATGATGTCGAAGTTCTGGGACCCGAAGATCTCGGTGATCATCTCTGCAGCCTCCCTGCTGGGCATGTCCTCGGGAAACATCTTGCTGATGTCCGCGCCGGTCCTCACGTTGAACATGGCGAAGACAGCAAAGCCCACCAGCGCCAGGGTCACTAACGCCACCGTCCAGTGATGGCGCTCCGCCACCGCGGCCATGCGAACCAGCGCGCTGTCGGTGAACCGCCCGTACCAGGCGTCGCGGCGCCGGGCGCGCATCCTCTCCAGGTGGGATTCAAGCTTCTCCGCCTTCTTGTGGCGGTCCCGCAGGATGACGATGGCGGGCAGCAGGGTCAGCGAGAGGATGAAGCTGAAGGCGATGCCCAACATGCACAGGAGCCCGAAGTCCCGCATGGGAGGTATATCGGTGATGAGGAAGGAAGAGAACCCGATGATGGTGGTGATGGCGGTCAGGAACACCGCCACCCCCACCGTCTTGATGGAGGTGGTGGCGGAGAAATCCACTCTCAGCCCGTCTTCCCTCTCCTCGTAGTAGCGGCTGAGGATGTGGATGACGTAGGCGATGTTGATGCCCAGCATCAGAGGCATGATGGCCACGCTCATGGTGGTGTAGGTGATGCCCACCCAGCCCATGAATCCCAGCAGCCAGAAGATGGCCACGAAGATGATCAGAAGCGGCAGGCCCACGTCGGAAAAACGACGGAAGGTGAGGTAGAGGACGAGCATGATCAAGCCCAGCGCGATGAGCATCAGCTTGGTCGTCTCCTTCTGCATGAAATCCATGGATTCCTTCTGCATGGAGGCGTCCCCGGCGAGATAGGTTTCGACTCCTTCGATGCTCCCGAACTCCGCGCCGATGAAGTCATTGAATTTTCCGCCCAATGCGGTGAGTTCGTTCTCGCTGAGGTTGGGGTCGAGCTGAAAATTTATCAGTGTATTGGTGTAGGCGCCGTCTTCCCCGCCCTTGATGAACTTCTCTTTTATCTGTTCGCTGTTGTTAATTAAGAACGCCGTAAATTGAGCCTTGTCTTGCTCGGACAAGTCAACCCCGGCAAGGTTTGCAAAGGTGTCCAGAAAAGGTAAATCGGGGTCAGGGTCGAGATAGAATTCCAGCGCTTGCGCTAGCAGGGCATCATCTAAGCTGCCTATATCAATAGGCATATCCAAATCCATCGATTCCAGCATCTGCGGAAAAGTGTACTTGAGAAAATCCAGGTAGGTCTCGATATTCGGCACCTGTCCTTCCGCGAATCCCGCCTCCACCATCATCTCCGGGCTCAGTGCGAAGAGCACCCTGGCGATTTCGGGGTCCGTCACGTCCCCGGCCGTGAGTAGGACGTTCTCGCTGGAGAAGCCCCCGAAAGCATCGTTGAACTCGTCGAGGGCCTGCACCGATTCGTAGTCCTTGGGCATCATGGCTTCCTGGCTGAGCTCTGTGCTGATACGAGGTAATCCGGCCATCAGGAAGAAGGTGACCAGACCGACGATAGCCACCACCAGCCAGGGACGCTTCTCGGACTGGCTCGCAATGAATTCGAATATCTTCAATTCAACACATCCTTGAATATCTCGTAACCGCCACCCGGTTTTCCGTCCTTTCGAGGAGGGCGCGCTAAGGCGTCTCTTCTGTTTCGAACCGCCGCTCTATTTCCTTTAGGAGCTCCAGGAGCTCCGTCCTCTCCTCGTTCGGCAAGCGCCTGAAGACCTCTTTCATCTTCTCGCGGTTGCTCTTTTCGATGTCCCGCGCTATCCTGCTGCCCTTCTTCGTCACGTTCACCAGCACCACGCGGCGGTCGTCCTCGCCCCTTTCCCTCTCCACCATGTCCTTCTCCAGCAGCCGGTCCACCATGCGGGTGGCCACCCCCTGGGTTATGCGCAGGCGCTGGGAGAGCTCGCCCATACTGCAGGTGCCGCGCCTCTGCAGTTCCATGAGCAGCATTGCCTGGGGAAAGGTGAGTTCGAAGTCTTCGTCAGCGGTAATGCCGGTGCGGAAGCCGTGGATGATGCGCATGATGGAATCCCACAGCTCGCTCGTAAATCTTTCGAGTTCCGCCTCTTTCTTATTTGTCATAGTTAATCTTTACGTTACTTAATATTTGCCGTGGACAAGCAATATTGGCCATGATAAGTGACTATCCGTCTCCTGTCAACGCATAAAAGCAACATTTTGGGGTCAGG
>CAZGWK010000002.1:151588-163327 GCA_964529285.1 uncultured Actinomycetota bacterium | reverse complement strand
GAAGGTGACGCGCAATCCCAAAAGTTATAGAATATTAACGCTTGCTTAATACAAAGCTGTGTCGTGCTGATAGTTGTCGAAAAAGTCCAATCGCGATCCCATCGCGTATCAACGCGTTGACAACTCAAGTCCTTTTGAGCTTTTCGGCCTCGCGAGGAGGTGGTGGATGAGAAAGTCATGAACGCACTTCAATGGCAGCATGGTTTTATAAAGGGAGGTGAGGTAGTTGCCTAACTGGAAGGACGATGTAGAGATCCTGGTAGACGAGGGCAAGATAAGCGTTCCCTACTCCTGGACGGTGGGGAGCACTTTGAGCCGCTTCTACTGCGAGCTGCGGGACAACGCCAAGATCTGGGCCAACCGTTGCCCCAGCTGCGGGAAGGTCTTCGTGCCGCCCAAGATCAAGTGCATCGACTGTTATGAGGATCTTCACGACTGGATGGAGCTGCCGGGCACGGGTACCGTCGAGACCTATACGGTGGTGCGCTACGAGGAGCCGGTTCTCCACCCCCGCAAGGCCCCCTTTGCCTACGGAGTCATCATGATGGACGGTGCCGACACCGGCCTGGTCCACTTCATAGGCGATGTGGACCCCGAGGAAGTCAAGGTCGGAATGCGAGTGGAAGCTGTGTTCGAGGGCGAGCGCGAGGGCAATCTCCTCGATATCAAGCACTTCCGTCCCATAACATAGGGAAGCGGGGTGAGATATATGGAACGAGTAGCGATCATAGGAATAGGATATACGAAGTACGGGAGCAACAGCCCCCTTACCTTCGCCGAGATGGTCTTCGAGTCCACGACCAAGGCCCTCGCTGACGCGGGGATCTCCAAGGACGACGTGGACAACGTGGTCACCGCATCGAGTGACTTCTGGGACGGCCGTACCATCTCCTGCATGGCCGTCGCCGACGCAGCGGATGGATACGGCAATGATATAACCACCGTGGAGGGGGACGGCACCTTCGCGGCCCTCTACGGCATGATGCGTATCCTCTCCGGCAGCTTCGGCGTCACCGTAGTGTGCGCCCACCACAAGGGCACCGAGAGCAGCATGAACGGCATCACCAACTGCGCCTTCGACCCCCTGGTGGAGAGAAGGCTCGGGCTCGACTCCGTCTCCTCGGCGGCCCTGCAGGCACGCAGGTACATGGAGAAGTACGGCCTGCTGGAGGAGCAGTTCGCCCTGGTGTCGGTGAAGAACCACGGCAACGCCATGCGCAACCCCATTGCGCTCAAGCCCATGGAGATAACCGTGGACGACGTGATGAACTCGCGCAAGATAGCCGATCCCCTCAAGCTCCTGGACTGCTCTCCGGTGACCGACGGAGCCTGTACGCTGATACTGGCAGCGGAGCGTGAGGCCAAGAAGCTCACGACCAGCAGAAAGCGCGTGTGGCTGAAGGGAGTCGGTCACTGTTCCGACGCCTTCCGTCTCGGGGACCGTGACCTGGCGGATACCCGCGCCCTTAAAAAGGCCGCCAAGACCGCCTATAACATGGCCGGGATCAGCGATCCGGCCAAAGAGATCGATTTCGCAGAGATCTACGACGCCTTCTCATATATGGAGCCCCTGTGGCTCGAGGGCCTGGGCATCTGCGACGACGGCATGGCCTGCGAATACCTCGAGCGTGGCTGGTTCGATGCCGACGGCAAGCTGCCGGTCAATGCATCAGGCGGCCGCCTCTCGGCCAACCCGGTACAGTCGGCCGGCCTCTACGAACTGGCCGAGGCCGCCCAACAGCTGCGGGGAGAAGCCAAGAAACACCAGCTTAGAGGCGTCGAGACCGCGCTGGTACACGGCGTAAACGGCATGTGCGGCCAGTCCCACTGTGTATGGGTCCTGGGGAAATAAGGAGGTGACGTGAAATGGGTAAACGAGTAGGAATCATAGGAGTAGGCCAGACCCACCACGCCGCCAAGCGCCTGGACGTCTCGGGCACCGAGCTCATCGCCGAGGCCGTCACCCGGGCCCTGGACGACGCGCAACTGACCATGGCCGACATCGACGCCATCGTCGTCGGCAACATGGACCACTTCGAGAACATCAACTACGTCGATATGTGGGCCGTTGACGGCCTGGGGGCCGTGATGAAGCCGGTGTTCAAGGTGACCACTGGCGGCACCACCGGTACCACCGTGGGCGCATGCGGCTACTATCACGTGGCCAGCGGCCTCTTCGACGTTGTCCTGGCCGTGGGCTGGGAGAAGAACTCCGAGTCCGACACGCAGGCGGCCATCGCCACCTGCGCCAACCCTACGCTGGAGAGGGACCCCTTCGCGGGGGCCATCGGACCCCTGGCCACGGAGTACTCCATGTACATGAAGGCCTACGGGGCCACGGAGGAGGACGCCGCAAGGGTGGCCGCCCGCGCCCGCAACAATGCCCTCAACAACCCCTACGCTCACTCGCGCCAGCAGGTGACCGTGGAAGACGTGATGAACTCGCCCATGCTTTCCTACCCGGTGAAGTTCCTCGACATGTGCCCCCGTTCCGACGGCTCGTGCGCGGTGATCTTCGCCAACGAGGAGAAAGCCAAGAAGCTCTGCCCCAAGCCGGCATGGGTGCACTGCTCGGTAGTGCGCCACGATTACACCCACTTCGGCGACCTGGAGTGGAAGTTCATGCCCACCCTGGAGCGGGCCTCGGCGGCCGCCTACAAGCTGGCGGGCATCACCAACCCGCTCAAGGACTTCGACGTGGCGGAGCTATATCTCCCCTGCTCCACCTGCGGCGTGAAGTGGATGGACTCCCTGTGGTTCTGCGAACACGGGGGAGCTCCGAAGCTCATCCGCAAGGGCACCTTCGAGATGGACGGGCAGCTGCCCATCAACCCCTCAGGCGGGGTCATCTCCACCAACCCCATCGGCGCCACCGCCCTCATCCGCGTAGGCGAGGCGGCCTGGCAGGTCATGGGAAGGGCCGGCGAGCGCCAGGTAAAGGGCGTGAAGAGAGCCCTGTGCACGGGTTTCGGCGGCTGCAGCTGGACGGACCTGATGATCCTGGGCGCGGACCTGCCCTGAGGCGAGGAGGAGGTGACATTCATGGGAATATATAAAGACAAGCGCAAGACGACGCACACACCAGAGGGCTACGAGCTCCTCACCCACGAGTCAGGGCACCTGGAGTACGACTTCCACTGGCATCTGGGATATTACTGGAGCAAGTACCTCAACGAGCTGCGGAAAAACAAGCGCTTCATGGGGGTCAAGTGCCCGGAATGCGGCACGGTTTACAATCCCCCGCGCGTGAACTGCGGTAAGTGCTTCGTGGAGATGAACGAATGGGTCGAGTTAGGCGATGAGGGTACCCTGGAGGGCTTCACCATCGTCCGTTTTCCCTACATCGACCCCAACAACGGCGCCATGAAGCAGGTGCCCTTCACGTCCATCTGGGTGACCCTGGACGGGGCGGATACGCGCATGATGCATCTATGCAACGAGACCGACGAGAAGGACCTTAAGGTCGGAATGAGAATGCGCGCCGTGTGGAACGAGAAACGCACCGGTAGCATCCACGATGTGAAGTACTTCGAGGTCATCAAGGAAGAGCCGGCTAAGAAAGCGGTGGCGAAAAAGCCGGCTAAGAAAGCGGCGGCGAAGAAGCCCGCCAAGAAGCCGGCTAAGAAAGCGGTGGCGAAAAAGCCGGCTAAGAAAGCGGCGAAGAAGTAGCGCCGCAAACCTGCGATGCGGACGAGGGGGCTGAGGGAACTCGGCCCCCTTTCACAACAGAAGCTGGTCAGCTGATGCGAGGGGGTGCTTCCCATGTGGGATCTCGTCGATAAGGCGGCGTCTCTGTATGCGGACAAGACGGCCATCGTTCACCGCGAACGGCGCATTAACTATGCACAATATCTCAAGGAGGTAGACCTGCTGGCGCGGGGGCTCATCGCCCTGGGCCTGGAGCCGGGAGAGCGGGTAGGCCTGCTCATGCCGACGGTGCCCGAACACGCCTTCGCCTTTCACGCAATTATAATGGCGGGGGGAGAAGCCGTGCTGCTCAATTCGCGGTTGCAGGCGCGTGAACTGGAGTACCTGCTCGACGATTCCAAGCCGGATTTCATGCTCATGAGCCCGCAGTTCAGGGACACCGACTTCGCCGCCATGCTCGCGGAGCCTATCCGGCAAAGGTCGTTTATCCGCGAGGTGGTGACCCTGGGCGATACGGATCTGTTCCCGCACCACGCCTGGGAGGGGTTGCGGGAAAAGGGGCGGAGCGCGGACGTGAAGGAAGCGAGGCAACGCCAGGAGTCGGGCGACGACGGCCGCAGCGCGGTCATCATCTACACCTCGGGGACGACCGGGGTTCCCAAGGGAGCCATGATCAGCGCCCGCAACATCAAGTTTAACCTGGATGCCTGGTTGAGCAGGTTGGACGTGGACGAGAACGACGTCGTGGGGGTGTTCTTCCCCCTCTTCCATTCCGCGGGCGCCATCGGCGGAGTTGCGGGCTGCGCCGCGGTCAAGGCGACCATGGTACTCGACGATTTCAGCCCCGCGGAGGTGCTGCGCTATATCCACGAGGAAGGCATAACCGTGCTGGGCGGCGTTGCGGCCATGGCAGCTATCCTCATGTTCACGCCGGGCTTCGAGGAATACGACCTCTCCTCGCTACGTTTCCTGTTCATGGGCGCAGGGCCCTGCCCGCCGGAGATACTGAGAGATGTGAAGGAGAAGATGGGAGCGGAGACGGTCATCGGTTACGGGCTCACGGAGTCCACCATGGGCAACGTGACCACCACCATGCTGGAAGACAGCGAGGAACACAAACTGCACACCATCGGGCTCCCGCTTGCAGGCATAGAGGTAAAGGTGGTTGACGGAAACCGCGACGAGGTCCCAAGGGGGGAGATCGGCGAGATAGCCATAAAGGGCGATACGGTCTTCCTGGGTTACCTCAACCGGCCGGAGGAGACGGCGAAGGTCCTCGAGGAAGAATAGGGTAATGATGGGAGGAGCTTATGGACATAAAGAACGTCTTCGTGGCGGGCGCGGGATACATGGGCAACGGCATAGCCCAGGTTTCTGCCCTGGCGGGATACCAGGTAGTGATGTGCGACGTGAGCGAGGCGTGTCTCGAGTCGGGGCTGGACGCCATCAGGAGTTCGCTGGGCAAGCTCCTCTCCAAGGATAAGATCAGTGCAGGGCAGTCTGAGAACGCAGAATCCAATATCAGGACCACCTGCGAACTCGAGGAGGCTGCGGGCGCCGATATCGTTATCGAAGCGATACCGGAGAGAATAGGGCTCAAGAAGGAGCTTTTCGCCCGGCTGGACGCGATATGCCCCCCTGATACCGTCATCGGGACCAATACCTCGGCCATACCCATCTCCTCCATCGCGTCCGCCACTAAGCGGCCGGACAAGGTGGTAGGTATCCATTTCTTCGGCCCCGTGCCGCTCATGAAGCTGGTGGAGATAATCAAGGGCGTGCTCACCTCGGACGAGACCATGTCCGCGGCGGACAAGTGGGCGCGCAGCCTGGGCAAGGAGACGGTACTTGTGGTCAAGGATCACGCGGGCTTCGTCGCCAACCGGGCCAGTATGCCCTCCACCATCGAGGCCATGTGCATGGTGGACGAGGGGATCGCCACTCCCGAGGACATCGACCGCGCCACCGGGGGTTTCGACTTCGGCGTGGGGCCGCTGCAGATCGTGGACAATGCCGGCCTGGAGGTGGGTATGAACGCTGCCATGGCCATCTACGAAGACACCAGGGACCCCAAGTTTCTCCCCCCTCCCCTGCTGCGGCGCATGGTGGCGGCCGGACTGCTGGGCCGCAAGAGCGGCAAGGGATTCTACGACTACTCCAGCGGCAAGAGGGAGAGCTACATGAACCTGGACAGATTCGCCGGGGAATCCGACGCCGAGCGAGAAGCCAGGCGCAGCAGGCTGCTGCAGCGCTTCATCATGCCCAACCTCCTCGAGGCGGTGCGCCTGCTGGAGGGAGGGGTTTCCACAGTCGAGGACATCGACAAGTCCTACCGCCTGGGGTTCAATCTTCCCCAGGGCTTCATGGAGATCGCCGACAACCTGGGCCTGGACTTGGTTATGGACTCGGCCGCGGGGTTTTACGATGAGACGGGCGATGCCAAGTTCCTATCCCCACCCCTGCTGCGGCGCATGGTGGCGGCTGGACTGCTGGGCCGCAAGAGCGGCCGCGGTTTCTACGACTACACCGGGACGTGAAGCACAAAGCGCGACGTGGTTGACATGCGGGGACGCAGGCTATAGATATATTATTAAGTCAATTACCAGAGACAAATCAATCTAACCTGGGAGGGGAAAAATGCAGAAGGTCTGGCTTAAGAACTACGATTACTTCGTCCCGGAGAGCATCCGCTACCCGAGGATACCCCTGTATCAACTGCTGGAGATGACCTGCGTGAAGTACGACGAGAACGTTGCCACCATCTTCTTCGACCAGAAGCTGACCTACGGCGACCTGCGAGACCACGTGCGCCGCCTGGCCGCCGCCCTCAAGGCGATGGGGGTAAGGAAAGGTGACCGCGTCGCCCTCATGCTCCCCAACAGCCCCCAATTCATCATCGCCTATTACGGCGTCCTGGAGGCGGGCGCGACGGTGGTCAACATCAGCCCGCTGCACGTGGAGCGGGAACTGGAATACGAGTTCAACGATTCGGGCTCCGAGACTCTCATCTACCTCGACCTCTTCGACGAACGCATCCAGGCGGTAAAGGGTAAGTCTCCCTTGAAAAGGATCATCGCGTCCAGCATCACCGACTACATGGAGACCCCAGGCGCTCCGAACGTCGAGAAAGGCCCCGATACGTACTACTTAAAGGAAGTCATCGAAAGCGCGGATCCGGAGGTGCCGGACGTGGAGATAGACCCCGAGGTGGACCTTGCGGCGCTGCAGTACACCGGCGGGACCACCGGGCTGCCCAAGGGGGTCATGCTGACCCACCGCAACCTGCTGGCCAATGCCATGCAGTGCGCCATGTGGGCGAAGGAGTTCTCGGACACCGGCGAGGACGTCTACCTCGACGTCATCCCCTTCTTTCACTCCTACGGACAGACGGTAGGCATGAACAATGCCATTTTCAACGCGGCGACCATGGTACTTATCCCGCAGTTCGAGATCAACATGCTCCTGCAGGCCATCCAGAAGTATAAGCCGAACTTCTTCCCCGGTGTGCCCACCCTTTACGTGGCGATCCTCAGCCATCCCGAGGCCCTGGACTACGGCGTGGACAAGCTGAGGCTGTGCAACTCCGGCTCCGCCCCCATCCCGGTTGAGGTGATAAAACAGTTCAGCCGCATCTCGGGAGGCATCTTCTGCGAGGGCTACGGGCTCTCGGAAGCCTCGCCGGTCACCATCTCCAACCCCATCATGGGCATGAGGAAGGTAGGTTCGATAGGCATCCCCTTCCCGGACACCGAAGCCAAGATAGTGGACGCCGAGACGGGAATGCAGGAAATGGGTCCGCATGAGCCGGGCGAGCTGATCATCCGCGGCCCCCAGGTGATGAAGGGGTACTGGGAGAAGCCGGAGGAGACGGCGAGCACCCTGCGCGAGGGCTGGCTCTACACCGGCGATATCGGCACCATGGACGAGGACGGATACTTCTACATCGTGGACCGCAAGAAAGACATGATCATCGCCGGCGGCTTCAATATCTACCCCCGCGAGGTGGACGAGGTCCTCTACGAGCATCCCAAGGTGCAGGAGGCTGTCACGGTAGGAATTCCCGACGAGTACCGGGGCGAGACGGTCAAGGTTTACATCGTGCTCAAGGAGGGCGTGGAGTGCACGGAGGACGAGATCATCACCTACTGCCGCGAGCGCCTGGCCGCCTACAAGGCTCCGCGCCTGGTTGAGTTCCGCGCCGAGCTGCCCAAGACCATGGTGGGCAAGATCCTGCGCAGGTCGCTGCGGGAGGAGGAGATCGCCAAGCAGAAGGAAAAAGGCGAGGGCTGATCATCTCTGTGGTTGAATTATGGGGGGCGCGGCGTACCGCGCCTCCTTTCTTGATCTGAGTTAATGGGAATTGGGGTCAGGTCTTGGCATTTCACTCGGACCTTCGTAAATAAAGATGCTTTAAACGGCGAAACGCAAGACGCTGACCCACACCCTGCGGGGAAGAGAAGGACTGGGGGTCGGGCAGACGGAGGGGTTATGGTCTGTGGCGGGGGTTCCGATATCTCCCTGTAAGGAGGTGGTAGTGATGGAGAACTCGCAATGGATAGTGCTGGGAATAGGCGCGGTAGCCCTTATCGCCGGCATCGTTCTGGCTTACCTGGGCTTCAGGGCGCGTAAGAAACTCGCGGCCATGGCCGGTACGGCGACGGTGAGCGCATCGGAGGCCGCCAGGATGGCGGATGCCGTCCCCGGCGCCAGGGTGGAGCTGGTGGGTACGGTCAAGGCGGATCAGCCCCTGCTCTCCCCCACCGGACATATTCCCTGCATCTATTACCGCTACAAGCTGGAGCACCGCGTGGAGCGCAGGGAGCGAGACAGCCAGGGCAACTGGACGACCAGGGAGAGCTGGAACACGGTGGAGGACCGCAAGGAGCACGTGCCCTTCCAGGTATGCGACTCAAGCGGCGAGTGCCTGGTTTTCCCGGACGGGGCGGATTTCGTGGCCGAGACCAGGACCCACGAGGGATACGGCAGCCCCTACGACTCCTCGTCCGGCAGCGTGATCGAGACGGTAGTGGACGGTGTCCTGGACGCATTCGATAACGAGAGCGTGAGGGGATACCGCATCACCGAGTCGGTGCTGCGCGTGGGCCAGCCCATCTTCGTCCACGGCAGCACCCGGAGGTCGGGTGAGATCTCTTCCATCGCTAGAGGGGAAGGCCCCTTCATCATCAGCCATAAAATGGAGGCGGAACTCACTAAGAAGTACAAGCTCCACTCTGTCCTGGAGTATACTTTCGGTGCCATTCTGGTCATCGGCGGCATCGTGGGCATGATCTACGCAGTGGCGATTATGTAGGTGCCGCGTTTTCGCTGGGGTCAGGATTCATCCTTGCCCCAGATGGCAATAATTGGAATATTGCCGGTATCCTTAACGAATTCGTTGACCTTTTCGGTTTCCAGCGACGGCAATCGCGCAGCCGTCTGTCGCGCCTCACGAAGGTTTTCTTCCCCTGTCCGTTCAAAACATGCTTCGTTTAATCATCTTTCTTGAAGGCTAGAATGATCGTATAAGCGGCATAAGAGCTCAACGGGAAGGGAGTTCCGGGATGGAATGGGAGACGGATTTGAAGAAGGCCGTCGTCGAGGGTGACGAGGTCAAGGCAGACGAGATAACCACCGCGGCCCTCGAGGGTGGAGTCAAGCCCAAGGATATCCTCGAGAAAGGTGCGGTGGCCGGCATATATGAGGCGGGCAAGCTCTGGCAGGAGGGCACCTACTTCCTGCCCGACATGATCCTCGCCACCGAGGCCTACAAAGAAGTGATGAAGCGCATCGATCCGCTGCTGGAGAGCGGCGACGTCTCCTACAAGGGCAGGGTGATCATCGGTTCGGTGGAGGGCGATGCCCACGACATCGGCAAGAACATCGTCATCGCCCTGCTGCGCAGCGCCTCCTACGAGGTGATCGACCTCGGGGCCGACGTCTCCCTGACCGCCTTCGTGGAAAAGGCGCGCGAGCTGGAGGCGGACGTGCTGGGCCTGGGCGCCTACATGACCACCACCATGCGCGGCATGGAGGAAGTCATACGGCTGGTACGGGAAGCCGGTATGCGTGACAGGGTAAAGGTCATCGTGGGAGGAGCCGCGGTAACCCGGGGCTATGCCGAACAGATAGGAGCGGACGGTTACGGGGATAACGCCGCCGATGCCGTGGAACTGGTGGACCGGCTGCTGGGGGTGGTCTAGATGATGCCCGCGGATATGATCAAGCTGCAGATGAAGGTGATGTTAAAACTGAACAAGGCCATGGCTTATGCTTACGGACTGCGCGTCGGACGGCTGGACGGTTACGAGAGGCTCATCGCGGGCATTTACGGTAAGCCCGACCGCGTGCCGGTGATAACCCAACCCTATACCTACGCCATGGGCATGCACGGACTCAGCGGCAAGGTCTTTTTCTCGCAGCCAGAACCTTTCATCCACTCATCGTGGAATATGTCGGAATATTTCGGCTTCGACTTCTGGTCCCCGGTGTTCGACTTCTACAACATCGAGCTGGAAGCACTGGGGCAGAAGCTTATCTGGCGAGACCGCAGCGAGCCGGACGTGGACACCTCCGACCCGCTCATCAAGAGCGAAGACGACCTCAGGCGCCTGCGCCCTCCCCGCCCCGGGCTGGACGGGCGCATGCCCTACGTGCTGGAATCCTACAAGCGTTATATATATCTCGTGGGAGTACCTCCCATGGCCTATGCCTGTTCACCCTTCACCATGGCCGTCCTGATCAGGGGATACGTTAACCTCATCCGCGACATGAGGCGCAATCCCGCTTTCGCCCACCGCCTCATGGAGTTTGTGAGCATGGAGGTCGTAGTGCCGTGGATAGACAAGATCGCAGATGTAACGGGCGCCGCCATCGTGATTATGGCCGACGCCTGGGCATCGCAGCCAAACGTAACCGTGGACATGGTACGCGAGTTCTGCGTCCCTTACATAGAAAAGATCATCCGGGCTGCCAACTCCCCTTTGCGCACGGTGATGGATACCGGCAGCTGGGGCGAGAGATCGGTGGAAGACCCGCGCGAGGTGCTGGACGTGAAGATGGACATGATGGTGCCCGGCAACGCCTTCAAAGCACTCCGCCCCTTCTTCCTCCTGGTGTGGAACGAGGATTACGAGGAGATCGGCATATCCACGGTCAGGGATTACGCCGAGGAGAAAAAGGTATGCCTGATGCTGAACGTACGCCCGAACCTTATCGAGGAGGGACCGCCGCAGGCTATCGTGGAGAACGTGCGCAAAGTGATAAATGAAGGGGCCGGCAGCGGGAAATTCGTTCTCCTCTTGAACCTCGTACCCGTGGGCACCCCGATCGAGCACGTGCATGCGGCGGTGGCGGCGGCCAAACAGTTCGGCACCTATCCCATCGCGGCCGACCTCGCCAGCAGGCAATTCCGCGTGCCTGATTTTGTCCCGTTCGAGGAATGGCTAAAGAAAGAAGGCCTCCCGGTAGACTGACAAACCTTCGATTACTTGCCATTTGTTCGATAGATTGCATCGCGTAAGCGACAGCAACGCCCGGAGGGCGGCGCGACGGTGCCTGTGTCTTGAGCTTTCCGAAGGTCAAGACCTGGCACGAGTACGCGCGATAAGGAAATAAAAGAAATCGGATTGAAGACAAGATGCCTAGACCCGCCGCACGTAGACGCGGAAAATACGCTCGCCCGCGGATTTAAAGCACTCGCTGCAGCCCTCTATATCGCAGGCCTCGAGTTCTTCCAGCAGGCACTCGAAACCCAACTCGACGTATTCGTCCAGGACCCTCTTGAGGTGGTCTCCGCTGGAGACCACCGCTTCCCTCCAGCCGCCCTCCTCTATCTCCGTTCTTGCGGATAGAATCCGGCAGTGCGGCGGGAAGTTCATCTTGTCTTGCGCTTCATCTTCCGCCATCCGTCCTCCCGTTCGAACTGATACTTTTGAATGAGACCCCCTGACTTCGCTAAGGGCTTCATTCATATGATAGACCCTGACTGCGACTCCACTCCACAACCTCGTATAAAGAAAGGAGGCGCCGTAATATCCAGGGTCTCCTCCTTGATTCTGTCCCATGTCCGGGGCTGACCCCCTAATCGGGACA
>CAZGWK010000002.1:70466-151488 GCA_964529285.1 uncultured Actinomycetota bacterium | reverse complement strand
TGTCCCATGTCCGGGGCTGACCCCCTAATCGGGACACTGCGATTATTTGGCTGGACGCGATAGCCGCGAGATGGCCGTGTCTACATCTCGAGCTCCTGGGCCTGGTCCCGCAGCTCCCGCCTGAGCACCTTGCCGGTGGCGGTGGCCGGCAGGGCCTCCACGATCTTGAGGAGTCGTATCTTCTTGTACGCGGCCAGCTGCTCGTTGGCGTAGTCGAGGAGTTCCTCCTCGGTCGTCTGGGCTCCCGGGACCAGCTCCACGAAGGCTATGGGTACGTCGCCCTTGCGGTCGTCGTACTTGCCCACCACCGCCGACTGCGCCACCGCTGCATGTTCGTTGATGACCTCCTCCAGGTCGCGGGGGTAGACGTTGTAGCCCTTATAGATGAGCATGTCCTTTTTACGGTCGACTATATACAGGTAACCGTCCTCGTCGAACTTTCCGATGTCCCCGGTGTAGAGCCAGCCGTCCTTGAGTACCTGGGCCGTCTCCTCGGGACGCTTCCAGTAGCCCTTCATCACCTGGGGACCCTTGATAATGATCTCCCCGATATCCCCTACCGGTTTCTCTTCCTCTCCTGTCTCCGCGTCCACGATCTTTATCTCGGTATCCGCCGCCGGCAGCCCCACCGAGCCCAGGCGGTATCCCTCCCGGCTGGGGGGATTGATCGAACAGCCCAGGGTGCATTCGGAGAGCCCATAAGCCTCGCAGACCACGCCGCTTATCTTCCCCAGCATGGTCTCCAGCAGGTACTGGGGGATGGGGGCCGCACCGGATACCACCATATTTACCTCCGACATATCCGTGTCCGCATAATCCGGATGTTCCACCAACGGGACGTATAGCTGGGGGGCGCCCCCAAAGACGGTGGCCCGGTATTTACCGAAGGCCTGCAGGTATTCCGTGGGTTCGAAGCGGGGGAAGACTACCATGGTAATTCCTCCCAGCACTTGAATATTGAGATAACCCATTACCCCCATGGCATGGAACCATGGAACGACGACAAGCGAGATCTCGCCACCCCTCTTCATGGGCCAGTTCTCCTCGCTGTCCCCCTCCATGTACTTGACTCCGAATTTTCCGTCCTCGTAGGACACGTCCCCCCCTTGGAGCCAGTAGCCGAACTGGCAGCTCATGCTGATCGCGTTGTAGTGGGTTATCATCACGCCCTTGGGATTGCCGGTGGTGCCGCCGGTGTAGGCGATGTGGGCCAGGTCCTCCTTGACGTCGAACTCTATCTGCGGCGGCTGCGGCGGGTAATCCGTCACCAGGGTGGTGAAATCTATAGTTCCCTCGGGAACGGGCTGCTTCTGCAGCATCTTGACCGGGGCCGACAGCGGAGGATAGCAGTCGGCGAGGCTGACGATGATGGTGTTCTTCACCGGCGTCTTGGGCAGGGCCTGCCGCGGCATGTCGAAGAGTATGTCCAGGCCGATGTACGTCTCCACCTCGGCATCGTTGCACTCGAAGACCAGTTCCCTCTCTGCCAGCAGCGGGCTGATGGGCACGAACACCGCACCGGCCTTGAGCAGCCCGTAGTAGGCGATGGCGAACTGGGGGCAGTTGGGCAGGTGTATGCCCACCTTGTCCCCTTTTTTCACCCCCATATCCGCCAGGGCGGAAGCGAAGCGGTCGGAGAGCTGGTCCAGCTCTCCGTAGGTGATCTCCATCCCCCCGAAGATAATTGCGTTGCGCCACGGCCACTGCAGGGCCGACGAGCGCAGGATCTGGAAGACGGGAACCTCGGGATAGCTGAGGTTCCTGGCGACTCCCTGCGGCCAACACTTATAGTTCTTCTCCATGGCTTGACCCCCTGTGAGAACGGTCCGACAGAATCTTTGCGTACAGGACTGAAGCGTTGGCGGCAGCCCCAACAGTCACTTATATTGAGGATACCCCGTGCGGTGGATAATAAACCAGGCTCTTCATCACCGATCAGGGCCGGGTCGGGCGGGCGATATGAAGGGGCCGGATCCAGGAGACCCGACCCTGACGATCTACAATCGGCGATAGCGTTCACTTCATGGTCGCGTTGAACTGGACGACCTGGGACGGCGTGTCGTCACCCGGCCCGTAAAGGCCGAGCTTGATGGCCTGCTGGCCTGGGCCCAGGCCCTCGAAGGTGAACTCGGTGACGGTCTCACCCCCTACTTCGCTAGGAGCCTTGGTGTCGGAGCCCATGAACTTGAGCATGCTGGTGTTTATCTCCTCGACCAGCCGCCACTCGTAGCCTGTCCCCGCCGTGCTCTTCACCTGCAGGATGAAGGTCTCTCCGCGTCCCACGGTTATCGGCTGCGAGGGATCGGTGTAGGTCTTGGGCGGCGTGGGCGGCGGCGTGGGCGCAGCGGTCACGGTTACCTTGACCGTGTCCTTCCTCTCTACGGGAGCATTATCGCCCGGGCCCCTGTATTCCAACACGAAAGAGGTGTTTCCGGCACTTACCCCTTCGAATTTCCATACCTGCTGCTGCGCCGCCCCCGGGGTTCCGCCGCCCGTGACATTATTGCTGACCAGCTTCAATATCTTGGCGTCCGGCTGCTGGGTCATGGTCCAGGCATAGCCAGCGGAGGGGTCGGTATCCAGGGTCAGCTCGAAGGTCTGCCCCGCTTCGACCTTGAAGGACTGGTTGACTTCGTTGTCCGCCTGGGTGACGGTGAAGTTCAGGGTGTAGCGCTTGGCCGGGGGCGTCTCGGTGTCCCAGGCCTGGGAGTATTCCAGCACCATGGTGGTTGAGCCGGCGCCGACCGCCCGGAACTGCCACACGTCCTCTCCGGGAGCGCCAACTATATCGCCGGAAGGCTCCATGAAGTAGCTGTTTGCCAGCTGTATCACTTTATCGTCCGGGGACTGGGTGGCCTGCCAGGTATAGCCGGTAGTGGGGTTGGACTCCAGGCTGAAATCGAAATACTGCCCCGTCTCCACGTTGAAGGACTGTTTCATCTCTTCCGTGGTCACCTGCTGTCCGTCATCCTGCCCTTCATCGGACTTGCCGCAGCCTATCGCCACGATGAGCATACACATCAATAACGCGGACAGTACCACGATGATTGTTTTCCCCAACATCTTCCCTTTCATGATCGGCTCCCTTCTTCCTCCACCCGACTCTGATGTTAATTCTATTCTTCACCGCGGCGGCTCTTTCCTTCGCTCGTTCGGGCGTCGGATACGATCGGCGCCACAAACAACGCCGGCCGCGTGATACCAGGAGTAAGAGCTTCAGCTGCGCTGGGCCCGCTTCAAGCACGATCGCTCACTCATGCCGCGTACCCTAATGTCACCCTGCTCATCTTGGCTCAAGCGATATGGCGGGTAATCTTCTGCCCCATGCGCCGCGCCGTCCACTAACTATAACGGTGCGGGAGATCCGTCTTAGCATCCCCCAAGTGGTTGCTTGCGCAACAACAAACGGGTGGCACGAACAATTGAACCCGACTCCAGGCGATACATGCTCGAAGGGAGATCCGGAACCCAGGAGCCGGCCGCTCTTGTGAGCCGTATATTTCCGTTAGCCCTCCGAGAGGTATGGGCGAGGTAGGTTGGGCTCCGGTCCCGGCACGCCCCTCGCCTTCCCGCGAGGGTATCGCATACAATAATGCCGAGGTGATGAAATGCAGGGAATAGAGAGCCTGGCGAGGAAGTATCTTTACTACCCCGACCGGTTACCCCTCGACATGCCGCCTCCCGGCTGGGCCGGTGACGCAGAAGAGGTGTGGATGGAATGCGAAGACGGTGTGCGTATCCACGGCCTGTGGTGGTCTGAGCCGGAGGGAGCGCCGGTTATCCTCTTCTTTCACGGCAACGCCCAGGAGGTCTACAGCTGGTCCTTGATCCACCGCGAGCTGGCCGCCGCCGGATGCCGGCTGCTCCTCAGCGACTACCACGGCTACGGTAAGAGCGGCGGCGAACCACATGAGGCAGGCCTCTACCTCGACGGCAAGGCTTCCCTGCAGTGGTTGCACGACAGGGGCGTCGAGGATGCGGACATCGTGGTCTTCGGGAAGTCGCTGGGCGGGGGTGTGGCTTGCGAGATAGCGCAGGGGCGCGCATTCAAGGCCCTGGTGCTCGAGTCCACCTTCACCTCCCTGAAGAGGGTGGCGCGCAAGCTCTTTCCCTTCCTGCCGCCCGGCGTTCCCCTGGGCGAGGTCTACGACTCCATCTCGAAGCTCCCCCGTACCCGCAGCCCCATTCTCGTCATCCACGGCGAGCTGGATGAGCTCATCCCGGTGGGCGAGGGACTCGACCTCTTCGAGGCGGCCCCGGAGCCCAAGGAGCTCTACCTGGTACCGGGGGCGGGGCACAACGACGTCTCCCTGGTGGCCGGGAATGAGTACGCCCGCAAGATAGCGCATTTTCTCGAGAACCAGGCGTTATAGCCACCATCCAACGTATGCGTGCCAGGCTTGGGACAGGTTATTTGAAGAATAAGCCCCAGATAAATCATTTTCCGGAACTTGTCCAGGCACTCCGGCACCGTCGCGCCAAAGACGGCGCTGTCGCTTACGCGATACGGACTTCCAAACGTCCAGCAATGAATATGGTAGTCTTGCTACATGTGGTGGGAAGCACTCCTGGCCTCCTTCGGCCTGATGTTCGCAGCGGAGCTGGGCGACAAGACCCAGGTCATAACCCTCACCCTCGCGGCCCGCTACGGCTTCAAGCCAGTCTTCCTGGGGGCCGCCTGCGCCTTCGCCGTCCTCAACGCCCTGGCGGTTTCCGTGGGGGTAATCGTCTACGAACTGGTGCCCGAGAGCGCTATAAAATACACCGTCTCCGGCATCTTCATCATCTTCGGTATCCTGGCGCTGCTGCCGCGCAAGGAGAGGGCGGAGGAAGAAGAAGAGGGGCGGCTCAAGGGGAGACACGGGCCTCTCATAACCGCTTTCCTCCTCGTCTGCCTGCTGGAGCTGGGGGACAAGACGCAGCTCTCGCTTATAGCCATCACCGCTAAGTACTCGCAGCCGCTATTCGTCTTCATCGGGGGTACCCTGGCCCTGTGGGCGACATCCCTCATCGGCGCCCTGGTGGGTATGTGGCTGGGAAAATCCATCCCCCGGGTATGGATTCACCGCGCCTCGGGGGTCATCTTCATCGCCTTCGGGATAGCCAACCTCTTCTGGTAACTCTCAACATCTCCCATTGCCTCGCACCAGGGTTGGACGAAGAACGGACGCTAGCCCAGCAGCTCCCGTACTCTCTTAGCAGCCTCGAAGGCGTTGGGTGCGTAGCCGTCCGCTCCCGAGCGGTCGGCGAAATCCTGGGTTAAGGGCGCTCCCCCCACCATGATCACGGCACCGGAATCCTCGGCGCGCACCGCCTCTATCACCTCGGGGATGCGCTGCATGGTCGAGGAGAGCAGGGCCGAGAGCCCCAGGATGTCCGGCCGGTGTTCGCGGTAGGCCTGGACGAACTTCTCCGTCTTTACGTCCTCCCCTACGTCCACCACCTCCTCCTCGCTCCCGAAGGGCAGGAGATAGGTGCAGTCGATGTTGCCCAGGATGCAAAGGCGGTTTCCGTACTTGCGCTTCACCTCGCCGATGTCCATGCACTGGGGCTGCACGGGATGAAAACCGTCGAAACCCGCGTCGGCGATGCCGTCCATTATCGGCCACATGTTTCCGTCCGAGTGCTTGAAGATGAGCTTATTGCGGCGATGTGCGTGCTCGGCTATCTGCTGGTGGTAGGGGAAGACGTATTCCTCGTAATGGGCCGGCGACATGAGGGTGGTCTGGTTGAAAGCCAGGTCGCCGTCGAGGGCGACGATGTCCGCGCCGTTGTCGTACGCCATGTCGATGACCTCGAGGATATAGTCGGTGGCCACCTGGGCCAGGTCCTTCACGAATGCCGGGTTCTTGATGAAATGATAGAGGAGCTTCTCCATGCTCCCCAGCAAGCTCCAGCTCTCGCGGAAAGGCCCCGGCTGCACCATGACCTGGGCGACGTCCGTACCGAGGTTTCCCACCGAAGCCATGAGCATGAGGAAATCGGTGGGCTGGGGATGATAGACCTGCAGACCCTTGAGATCCGCGGGATCGGAAACCGGCCCTCCTACCGCGGTGGCCTCCCCCTCCTCGCTTACGCGCAGGATCCTGCCCCAGCCGTCCTTGACGTGCTCGTCGTCGACCGGCTCGGTGCCCAGAAGGCCGATGGAGGTGAGACCGTCCAGTTCCAGCTCCCTGGCCACGGTGAACAGGGTGTTCAGCAGCTTTACCTTCTCCTCCATGGTCATCTGCTGGGCGAACTTCATCGGCGGCAGGTCATCCGTATAGAATCTGCCCAGCTTGATGATGGACTCCTCGTTGAAGGCCATCTCCCATACCGGCACCGCGTCCGGCTCCCTGCGTGCGAAGGCGGTGAGCATCCTCTCCTTGCCGGTCATGATATCACCTACCTCTTCCCCTACATCGATCCCGGATCGATCAGCCTATACCTGCCCGCCAGCCAATCTTCCACGCCCGAGGCATACCAGGGCGAAGTCGGTTTCTCGGAAGGGCCGCCCGCCAGGCATGAATAGTACTTGTTCGAGCCCATATCGCTGATGAAGCGGATGGTGGGCGAGAAAGTGGCGGTCCTGTCTCCCGGCGCCCTGAATATGGCTCCCTGGCTCACCGTGCCCCGGCAGCCGATGATCTCGATGGGACCGTAGTTGAAGTCCGGCATCATATCCCCGTACACCAGGTTCTTCATCAACACCTTGCGGCCTGAACCGAAGGGATCCGCCTCCATCTCCAGGCCCCTGGCAACGGCCTCGCCATAGACCTCGTCCCGCGTCCTGCCGCCGAACCACAGCGACTCCTCGCGGTGCAGCACGTGGTCGAACTGCCCGTAGTACATGTAGTAGAGCTCCGAGTTGTCCAGGATGTATTCGATAACCTCCCTGCCCGCGCCGTAATCCCCGAAGACCGTCTTCACCAGCTCGAAGTAGACGTTCTCGAAGATGCTCGCGGCCACCGAATCTGAGGCATAAACCAGGTCCCAATCGCCAAGCAGCTTGCCGTTGCCCTCATCGGGAAGCAGGTGGCGGATGAGGGGCATGGTCCACTCCGCGTGCTTACTGTATACGTCGTAGTGCATCTTCATCATGCTCTCCACCGAGTGGTCGTTCCTCTCCGCGAGGAGCTCCGCGATGCGCGTCGCGCGGTCATCGCTCATGGGCATGGTCTGGATATGCACGTCCGAGAGGTAGTTGAGGTCCTGGTTCGAGGTGCCGAAGTAACCTTGCTCCGGATTGAGCAGGCGCGGGTTTAACTCCCGCGGATGGAAGCCCTTCCAGTCGTAGGCCTCGTCCCAACCCGGCAGGGGCAAAACGCCGACCCAACCTTCCGGCCTGATGGGGCAGCGGCCGCTCATCTGGTAGCCGATATTGCCCGCGGAGTCCGCGAGTCCCCAGTTGAAGCTCAGGGCATCGCAGCAAGCCAGGTGGTCCATGCACTCCTCCACCGTGCGGCTGCGGTAATGGCGGCTGAACTCCGCGAAGGAACGGGCGCCGGCATCCCGGTGAGATATGGCCAGACAGAGGTAATATCCGTCCTCATCAGGGTCTCCCTCCAGCACCCCGTGCACGTTCTCGTAGTAACGCACGGTTATGGGCTCGGCGTCTTTTACCTTGATAACTTCATCACGTATCTCGAAGGGCACCCATTCGTCACCACGGCGGTACTTGCCATCGGAGACCTCCTCGAGGAAGTAGTTCATGACGTCCATGCAGTTGTAGGTGGCGCTCCAGGAGAGGTGATTCGTCCTCCCCAGCGCAGGCAGCGGTATCCCT
Organism: uncultured Actinomycetota bacterium; assembly: GCA_964529285.1. Taxonomy (GTDB): domain Bacteria; phylum Actinomycetota; class Geothermincolia; order Geothermincolales; family RBG-13-55-18; genus SURF-21. Next base: position 143,723 of record CAZGWK010000002.1, on the reverse strand, counting down.
GGTATGTACACGCCCATACAGTAGAAATCCTCAGCGTACATAAGTATCTCCTGCCACAGGGCTGGCAGGCGGGCGGTATCGAGCTCAGGGCTGCCGCAGAGCATAGCATTCCCCGTAGCCGTCCTGGAGCCGGATATCATCCAGTGGCTGCTGGTCTTCTCCCTGGGGATGACGGCCCATTTTACCGTCTCCGGCACGTAGGGTTCGGGCATCTTCACCCGGCACAGCTTCTCCAGGTATTCCCCGTCCGGCTCCTCGCTCATGTAGGGGAAGATCTCCGCGAGCATGGCCGGGCTTACGCCTTTCTGCACCATCTGTACGATGAACTTCCTGATCCACCCCTGGGTCTCGTCCATGTCCACGATGGACATGATCTTGGCGATGGCTATGCAGTCGGCGGGACTCCAGGGCTCGGGAACGTAGCCGATAAGGCCGAACTCCGCGGGCGGGCACTCCACGAACTGGTCGTTGACGCCGCGGCAGAATGCCTCCAGCTCTTCCCGCACGCTTTCCTCCAGTATCCCCGCCTGTTTTCGCGAAAACCCCCAGATGTCGTACTTGCGCATGGCTCTGTCCATGGCGATGAAGTTCTCGTCGGGCGGAAGATACTCCGACATCTGTCCGCGGGCGACCAGGCGCGTGAGCTCCATCTGCATGCCGCGGTCGAAGGCCTGTACCAGGCCCAGCCCGTACAGGGCGTCCGGGAAACCGTCCGCGACGACCACCGGTATCCCGTTCTCGTTACGTCTTATCGATACCTCCCCATCGATCGCCTTAATATGCTGCTCTTGTGCTTCCAGTTCCTGCACGACCATCCACCTCCCATCCAGCTCAAGGAGCGTGGGACGATCCCGGTGAGCTGAAAAGATACGGTCAAGAGATCCATCCAACGCCACAACCTATGCGAAGATTATACTATGGGGTCAGCCCCGGACATGGGACATTTTTGTCCCGATTATGGGGTCAGCCCCGGACATGGGACATTTTGAGATAGCCGCATCAATCAGGTCATATGTCACCTGAAAATGTCCCATGTCCGGGGCTGACCCCATCCGCTACAGGTCTTCGGGCGTGTTGATGTTGAAGAAAGAGCGGAAGCCCGGGTCATATGCCGCGATCTCCTCCTCCTCCACGTAGACCACGTCCAGCTCCTGGATGAGCTCGTGTATCTTCAGGCGGCCCTCCTCGATACGAGCGCGAATCATGCCCACGATATCGCGGCTGTATACGGCGAAGAGCGGCTCGATGTATTCTCCGCGCCGCGGCACTACCGCCTCCCTGCCCGGCGCTTTCGCCAGCAGGCAGCGAATCAGCGGCGGGCTGGGATAGGGCATGTCGCACGCCATGACAAATACGTAGGGGGCAGGCGAGTTCTCCAGTGCCGTGTATATGCCTACCAGGGGGCCTTTACCAGCTATGATATCCGCGACCACCCGTACCTGCGGGCCGGCCATCCCAGCCAGCGGGGAACCCTCGTCCTGTGCAACCAGGAGTATGGAAGGGAATATATTGCGCAGGATCGAGATTATGCGGTCCAGGACCATACCGCCGTTGATGCTCAGCAGGGCCTTGTTCATACCGAGGCGCTTTCCCCGGCCCCCCGCCAGGACCGCCGCGATGAAATCACCTTGCTGGGGGGAGTGCGCTCTGCCGTCCCTCACGTTGTAATCCTCCGCATGTGAGTGTAGAGGTTGAAGCGCTTACCGTCGGAGAATCCCACGACCGTCAGGCCCGCGGCTTCGGCGATCCGCAGTCCCAAGGAGGTCGGCGCCGCCATGGAAACCAGCACCGGTATCCCTACCCTCGAGGTCTTCAGGGCCATCTCGTAGCTGATGCGGCCCGACAAGACCATTATCTTGTCCTGCAGCGATATGCCGCGCAGCGCGCACCATCCCACCGCCTTGTCGAGGGCGTTGTGCCTGCCTACGTCCTCCGCCACTACCGCGGCCTCGCCCCCCGTTGAGAAGATGCCCGCACCGTGGGTCCCACCCGTGCCCCGGAAGATCTCCTGCCTGCGGGTGAGCTCGGCCCCTATTGAATAGATGACGTCCTCGGCGACGCGTATTTCCGAAGTGATCATCGCCTCGCGCAAGTCCCCGATGGCGGACAGGTCCGCCCCTCCGCAGCCGGTGCGCACCAGGTAGGCGGACGAGAAGCGCTCCCGTTCGCCCGGCCCCTCCACCTCCAGGTCCACCGTGTCGCCGCTATCGAGCGCGTCACCCGCTGCATCTTCACCCCGGCCGGCTTCCTCCTCGAGCCGGCCGCAGTGCCTCAGCAGCTTTATCTGGGAAGCTCTCGCGATGACGTTCTCGGTGAGGCAGAAACCCGCAGCCAGTTCCTTGTCCATACCCGGCATGCGCATGAGCGCAACCAGGGGCGCACCGTTTACGTTGATCTCCAGGGGGAGCTCGACAACTATTCTGTCGGCCGTATCTTCACGCTCGGCGCCGCGGCGGTATCTGTATATTTCCCGCTCTATCGTGGACATTTCCCCTCACTCTCCTGGTAGAAAGATATTATCACAAGGGGTCCGGTTTCAACCTGACCCCTCATCCGTTTAACTCGCAAAAGGATTACGGCCGAGCATCATGGAGGTCCAGGCGGAAGCCGGAACGTCAGAGGTCGGGGAGAAACCCGTTCCGCAAAAGCTGGGCACGAAGTATATCGCCCTCCCGCGTTCCCGTCTCCGCCGCCCTTGCGGCGGGCAGCTCGAGTACCGCACGCGAAGCCAGTACGAGGGCGCTCAGCCTGTTCGGCCGCATGCGGTGCGTGATGCGTTTCACCTTCCACGAATCTTCGATGAAGATGACATCTATGGGATAGCGCATACCAAAGGTGTGCACCTGGCGGCAGGGAAGGATGAGCATCCCCGCTCCGTCACCCAGGAAATCCGTTCCCAACAGGCCGCGCCGCCGCGCCTGCGGGGTTTCCGCAACTACCGCCTCTTCCGCCAGGACGGTACCCCGGGAAACGTTTAACACTCTCACTTCGAACATGTATGAAGGATATATCCCGGCACCGTCCACGTAAACAGTTAGACCCCACCCCATTGACCTCATGCGTTTTAACATGAAGAATAGATGCTGGAACGCACGAGGGAGGCGACATGGACGATATATATTCCCGTCTGCTCGAAGGTGACAGGCGTGCCGTAGCCAAGTTGATCACCATGGTGGAAAACGGCGACCCGGCTGCCGAGGATCCCATCCGCCGACTGCACGAACATACGGGTCGCGCCCACATCGTGGGGGTCACCGGCGCTCCCGGGTCGGGCAAGAGCACTCTCGTATCTTCCCTCACCAAGGTGCTGCGCAGCAAGGAAGTGAGCGTCGGGATAATCGCCATCGACCCCACAAGCCCTTTCTCGGGCGGTGCCATACTCGGCGACCGCATACGCATGCAGGACCTTGCCATCGACCCCGAGGTCTTTATCCGCTCCATGGGGACGCGAGGCGCCCTGGGAGGCATCTCCATCGCCACCAACGACGCCGTGAATATCCTCGATGCCTTCGGAAAGGACATGGTCATCGTGGAAACGGTAGGGGCCGGGCAGGTCGAGGTGGATATCGTCAAACTGGCGCACACCTCCATAGTGGTGACCATGCCTGGGGGGGGCGACGAGATCCAGGCGATCAAGGCCGGTATCATGGAGATAGGCGATGTCTTCGTGGTCAACAAGGCGGACCGCGAGGATGCCGGACGGACCTACACAGAGATCCTGATGATGCTGGAGATGTCCGAGCGCAGAAACGGCCGCATGCCTCCCCTGCTGAGAACGGTGGCTACAAGCGGCGAAGGCGTGGAGGATCTGGCCCAGGCCATCCTGGATCATTACGATTACCTCAAACAAGAGGGCTTGCTGGAACAGAAGGCCAAGGACCGTATCCTGGCGGAACTCCTGGAGATAATCAACAGCCGGGTGGGAAAAACGGTCTTGCGCGCCCTCAGGGAAGACCCCGAGATGATAGAACTCATGTCCAAGCTGGTCGAGACCCGGGAGATAGACCCTCACTCGGGAGCAGGCCTGGTCATCCGTCACCTCCTGAAAAAGAGCGAAGGGTGAGACCGCGATATAGCGCCGCTCTACCCGGAACGGTATCGTTCTCTTCAAGGAACCAGGTCAAAGGAACTGCGAGGTGCTTTACACGCGGAGTGCTTAGATGAGGCGTTATTCTGGTCGTTTGGCCTGGGTCATCTGGGGACTGGCTGTTCTAGTCCTGGTTGGCGGGGCGGTATGCGCTCTACTGATCTGGCGAGCCCGCTCGTCTCATGCGCAGGAGTTCGTAGATCCCGATGCGGCGGTCTATATCGCCCGCGGTGTAGTGGACAATACTGCCTCCATAGCCGAAGACTGGATTGCTCCGGAATCAAGCGGCGACCTTGCCGGCCTGGCCATCAAGCAGCAGGAATCGCTGGCACTGCTGTCGGGCGAGATCGGCCGCACCGAGGGCCTGGCGCTGCAGGTCCGGGAATCTGCGGCGGAAGCTGACCTGGACCCCACCCGGGACATCCTGGAAGCGCTGGAGCTGCTCTCGAGTGCACAAGCCGAACTCGAGGCAGGGCTGCTCGAGGTCGGAGACATTCTACACAGCCTGGTGCCTCTGGGTGCCGCCGAGGTTTCCTACGCCCAGGGCCGCGAGGCGTTGCTATCGGCGGTGGAGTCCCACAACCAGGCCGTGGATAGTGAGCCCACATCATTTTCCGAGGCCATACAAGAGGCTTCCGCCGCTGCCGCCGCGCTTCAGGAATCCATGGCCTCACTGGAAGCGGTAAAACTCGAGGGACTGGACTTGGAGGCCGCCTCTGGGGCGGTCTCCGGACTCGAGAACTCGGCACAGCTTTTCCTGGAGGCATGTCGCAGAGGCGAAACCGGCGACATCGAAGGGCACAACGACCTCATTTCGGAGGTCCAATCGCAGCTCTCCGCTTCACAGTCCTCCATCTTTCCACCCATCGACCTGGCTGGCTCGCTCGAATCGGGGCTGGAGGAATATATGCAGCCCGTCTTCGATAACCTGGAGGATGCCCGTGCCCTGCTCGCCGGCTGACGAGCGAAAGCCCCGCCCTGTAGCGGGGCCCCCTGTTACCGAACAAGGCTATTTCTCAAGCGCAGTATAAATACTCGTCGACCAGTCTCTGGATCTCCTCAGTGTTGCCGCAAAGCCTCTCGCTCAGATCCTCGTCGTCGTAACTCCTGAGCATCTCCGCGGTACCGTCGATCACCGCGTGCGAGAAGACCCCGTCCTCCTCGTAGATATCGCGGTCCTCCAGTAGGCATGCGGCGGATTCCCAGCATGAGGTGGGCATCTGGGGTAACGATTGCTGTAGGGCCTCGTTCTCCTCCTCGAAGATGTTTACGTCAACGTACAACTTATCCGCGTACTCGATGGCGTTTTTCATCTGGAGACCATGTCGCGCCGCCACCACCAGTCCGGCGAGAAGGTAGTAGATACTCGCCGAGCCGTCCGGCGCCCTGAACTCGATGGTCTGTTTCTCTCCCTGCGTTGCGAACTCGCTCGTCTCCTGGGGATTGGCGTCCTTGACCATATCGCTGATGCCCAGCCAGCCCAGTGGCACCCTGACCAGCGTGGAGCGGTTGCGGTCACCCCAGCAGATGTTGGTGGGCGCTTCCTGGTGGGGCACCAGCCTGAGATAGGAAAGGGGTATGGTGTTGCCGAAAGCGGTCAGCGACTTCGCCAGTCTTAGATAACCTGCGATCGCCCTCTTTGCGACATCGCTCAGACGGTCGCTTTCCACGAGGATATTTTGCCTGCCCTTGGTCAGCCTGGTGTGGATATGCAGTCCGCTGCCCGCATGGCCCACCACTATCTTGGGAGCGTAGCTAATGGGCACGTTGTACTTGTACCCCATCATCCTAAGGATGGATTTTGCGATCACCAGCTGGTCCGCGGCGTCCTCCACTGGGACCGCCTGGAACTCGATCTCGTGCTGCTCCATCTCCTGTTCTCCATCGCAGATGAAACCCACCTCGGTATGCCCGTACTTTATGAGGCCGCCGGATTCGGCGATGGTCTTCATGGCCTCGTAGCGGAGCTGTTCCCACTTGGAGAAAGGCGGCGACTCATGATATCCCTTTTGCGGGTCGGTGGGATATACTTTGTGCTTACCCGAGAACACGTAATACTCCAGCTCTCCCAGGGCCTCGAACTCCATGCCCGTAGCGGCCTTCAGGGACTCGGCCGCCTTGCGCAATACGTTCTCCGGGGAGCTCGGCAGGGGTTCGCCCTCGTGCGTGTAGTAGGAGCAGAGCAGGTCCAGCGTGGGCCTGCTGGTGAAGGGGTTTACGTACGCAGTCTTGTAGCGAGGGATGACGTAGAGGTCGCTGGATGCGGCGTCGATGTAGGAGAAAAGGCTGGAGCCGTCCACCCTCTCTCCCACCGAGAGCAACATATCCAGGTCTTCCTTGCTGTTGATGACGAAGTTGAGCTGCTTGAGCCTGCCGTCTCCGCCCACGTAGCGGAAGTTTATCATCTCGATATCGTTCGCTTCCACGAACCTGATGATATCCCGCTTCGTGAACTCCTCGGGGAGTTTTCCCAGAAACCGTACCAGCCGGTTGGGATTCATCTCGATGTCCATCAACACACCTCCTGCCGGGATATACCCCCCAAAGGGGCAAACGATCAACAATAGGTACTACAGTCATAAAATACTACATGGGTGAGACAGCGCTGTCACTAGCGAGCACGAGGGATACGGAGTCCTGTCGATGCGAGGGAGTCCGACCCGGCCGGTCCAGCCCCGCATCAAGAGAAACGGAAGAGGACTACGTCGCCGTCACGTACGACGTAGTCCCTTCCCTCCACCCGCACGGCTCCTTTGTCCCTGGCGGCATGGAATGAACCGTATTCCAGGAACTTGTCCCACGGGATCACCTCGGCGCGGATAAAGCCCTGCTGCATATCGGTGTGGATCTTTCCGGCTGCCTGCAGTGCTGTGTTTCCTTCGCGCAGCGGCCAGGCGCGGCACTCTCCCGATTCGGTGGTAAAGAAGGTTATCAATCCCAGAAGCGCGTAGCAGTGCGAGGAGAACTCCTCCAGTCCCAGGCTCTCGATGCCGTATGCATCGAGGAAATCCCTCACTTCTTCCGGCTCCAGCTCCTCTATCTCCGCCTCCAGTTTGGCGTTGAAGGCCACCATTACGGCGCCCTCGGCCGCCGCCAGGTCCCTTACAGACTGCAGGAACCGGCCGCCGCTTGCGGGCTGTTCCTCGCCCAGGTTGGCCACGTAGATGACGGGCTTCGCGGTGAGCAGGAACATGTCGTCGAGTTCCTCTCTCTCCTGCTGCGAGAGTTCCAGCGCGCGCACCGGCACCCCGCGGTCCAGATAATCTCCTACTTTCTCCAGCAAGGCAAGTTCTTTCGACCTGGCGCGGTCGCCGGTCATGGCCGCCTTGGAGATCCTGCTCTTGCGCCTCTCCACGGCGTCAAGGTCGGCGAGGATCAATTCGGTGTTGATCACGGTGATGTCCAGCTCCGGATCGATCTCGGCCCGCACGTGAGCCACATCCGGCGATTCAAAACAGCGCACGGCGTGGGCGAGGGCATCAACCTCCCTGATATGCGCCAGGAACTGGTTACCCAGGCCTTCACCGTGATGGGCCCCCTCCACCAGCCCCGCGATATCCACCAACCGCACATCGGCCGGGATCACCCTGGAACACCCGGCGGCGGAAGCTACCTTCTGCAGGCGTTCGTCGGGCACCACCGCCACGCCGTAATTGGGGTCGACCGTGCAGAAAGGGTAGCCAGCGACCTGGGCTCCCGCCCGCGTGAGGGCATTGAATATGGTCGACTTGCCCGAATTGGGCAGGCCGATTATCCCTACCTGCAGCGCCATAATGCCACCTTATTCACTCAATCCCTGCCCATCCTCGGGTCAGAGCTTTTATGTTGACTTTCCTACAATCAACGCCCAGATATCAAGTATAGAAGAAAGGCGCGCGAAGTTCATCGAGGTCAAACATGTGACCCCGGAAAGCCTGTTTTTGTCAAGTTTACCCCCGGCGATTTCGATATTAAACACGACATTGAAAAGGGGAAAATCGCATGAAGTCGGCCAAGCTTCTTCCGCTATCTCACTGGATAGCATTCCTCGTTGTGGGGTTCTATCCCTTATACTCCGGGGAAGATATAGAGTACTGGCCGTGGATAGTGACGGTTGCGGTCATGGCCTTGCTGGGCATAGGTTATCACGCTGTTCGCTGGCTGCGGTCATCTCTGAATGTCGGGTGGTGGGGGCTGTCCCTGCTGGGTTTCGACGCCGCCCTGATCTGCTTCCTCGTATACTATTCGGGTGGCATCATGAGTCCCTTCTTTCCCCTGCTATTCCTTTTGTGCGCGACCGCATCTCTGCACGAACGCTGGACGAAAGCCTTGCTCGTAACCGGTGTGATAAGCGCCGGCTATACGGCTGCCTGCATAGGGGACGGCCTCCAGCTCGCGTACGACGGCTCCCGCCTCTTCATCAATGTGGTCATACTGCTGGGCGCTTCCGTCATCCTCTCGTACCTCGCGGAGCTGGACCGCCGAGAGCAGAGCAAAGCGGAGAGGATGGAAGCCCTGTACGAGCTGAGCTCGAAGCTGATGGAGAAGGTGGACCTGAAGGAAACGCTGCATTACCTCCTGTCCTCTACCGCCTCCTTCTTCCATACCGACATCAGCTCGGTCCGCCTCCTGGACCGTAAGACCGGCAAGCTGGTGCTGGAGGCATCCGGAGCTCCACCGGCCGAACTCGAGGAACAGATCGACATCGCGGTGGGGGAAGGATTCATCGGGTGGGTGGCAAAAGAAAAGCGGCCCATCCTGGTCAACGATATACCCGGCGACCCCCGTTTCTCATACTTCCCCCAGGCGCGCAAGAAGATACGGTCGGCCCTGGCGGCCCCCATCATGGTTGGCGGAGAGCTCATGGGGGTGCTGAGCTTCGCCAGCACGCAGCCGCGGGTATTCACCTCGGAGGACCTACAGATGCTGGTGACCATCTCCAACCTGGCCGCCTCCATCATCGCGCGCGCCGAGCTCTACCAGATGGTGCTTTCGCGCAGCGAGGTCATCGTGGACAGCATGAGCAGCGGACTCCTGGTCACCGACTCCACCGGGAAGGTGATCATGGCCAACCAGGCATCGCGGGATCTCCTGGGCCTTGAGCATATCCCCCGCGATATCTCGCTGCGCGGACTGCTTGAACCTAGCCTGCTCGACACGGACGCGCTCTGGAGTTACCTGGAGGCGGATATGGCCCCCGATGACGAACACCCACACGCAAGTATTGAGGTGCGGCTGCGGGGAACGCCGGAGCGTATACTCTCGATCAGCGCATCGCCCATCCAGGCAGGATACGAGCCCAACAGCGGCTCGGTGGTCATCCTCGAGGACATAACGGAGCGAGTCAAAGTGGACGAGATACGGGACGACCTCATGCTGCTCATCGCGCGCCGCGTCGAGGAGCAGACCGCCCTCTACGAGGTGGGCAGGTCGCTCATAGACGAGATGGACACCCGAAACCTCCTGAAGTTCCTCCTGGACAAGGCGGTAGACCTCGTAGATGCGGAACACGGCGTACTCTCCCTGCGCGAAGAGGGAGATCTTTTCCATATCAAAGCCGTACACGGTGTGGGCAATGAGACCTTGGGCATGACCTACCGCCAGGGAGAATGCCTGCCCGGCGAGTCCGCGGCCAGCGAGAAGCCGTTGCGGCGCACGGAGGTCGATCCGGCCGATGCGACTCCCTGGGGGGAGAGTATCGGCTACCGCGTATCATATCTTGCCGCCCCGATCACCTGGCAGGGCGTGGCCAAAGGCGTGATCGAGGTAGCCTCTCCCGCAACGGCCCGCGCCTTCGGAGATGACGATCTGCGGCTGCTCAGCCTCTTCGTGAACCAGGCCGCCATCGCGCTGGAGAATTCCAACCTCTACCGCCATATCACCGAGGACCAACAGCGCATGGAGGCCATGCTGCATTCCATCAACGACGGCGTAATAGCCGTAAACAACGAAGCGAGGATCATCCTCGTCAACTCCGCAGCGGAGAGCATACTTGACCTGCCGCCTTTCCCCGAGACGGATAACCGCCACGTCAAGGACGTCATCCACCTCCCGGAACTCGCGAACATCTTCCTCAAGAGCCTCAACACCGGCCGGGAGCTGGAGGAGGAGGTCAGGCTGGGGCCCCCGGAACGGAGGATCCTGGAGGTCGAGACCTCCCTGATCGAAACCGGCCCCGGCGAGCGTATAGGTATCATCGCGGTTATCCGCGACATCACCGCCCTGCGCGAGCTCGAGCAGGCCAAGTCCGATTTCGTTTCCACGGTCTCCCACGAACTGCGCACTCCCCTCACCTCCATTAAGGCGTACACAGCCACCCTGCGTCGCCAGGACGTGGAGTTCGACGAAAGCACGCGCCAGGAATTCCTGCAGGTCATCGAGGAAGAAACGGACCGTCTCACCAGGCTCGTTTCCGATATCCTGGATGTATCACGCATCGAGTCCGGTAGATTGGAGCTGAAGAAACGCGACTTCGACCTCTCCAAGCTGGTACGCATAATCATCGGCAAGCTGCAATCCCAGTTCCCCAAACACGAGATCATCCTCGTCAGCCCGGAGAGCATCGACCCGGTATGTGCCGATCCAGACAAGATAGAACAGGTGTTCGTTAACCTCGTGGACAATGCGGCGAAATATTCTCCCTCGGGAGGCGAGATAACCCTGACCCTCGTCGCACAGCCGCGTAGAGTGGAGTGCAGCGTGAAGGACTCCGGTGTGGGGATACCCTCGGATCACCTCGCCCATATCTTCGAGAAATTCCACCGCGTGGACAACCGGGCCACGCGCGAGATATACGGTACCGGGCTCGGACTCTACGTCAGCAAGAGCATCGTAGAGGCCCATGGCGGAATGATCTGGGCCGAGAGTGAGATAGGAAAAGGCAGTATATTTCACTTCACCCTCCCTCTTTCCCCGCATGCGGGCCAGCAAAGCGACACGGGGTGTTCCCAACCACGGGAAGAAGAAAAGCGCGAGGCAGGACGGTAAAAGGAGCCGACATGGAAAAACCAAGAGAGATACGGATCAAAGTCCTGGTCGTCGACGACGAGAAGAACATCCTTGATATCATCAGATTCAACCTGGAGGTCGAGGGTTACGAGGTCATAACCTCGCATGACGGCGAGGAGGCGCTGCGGCTGGTGCAGGAACTCAAGCCCGACCTCATCCTCTGCGATATCATGATGCCCGAACTGGACGGGCTGGAGGTATGCCGCCGCCTCAAGTCGGACGGCAGGACCAACCAGATACCGGTGGTCATGCTATCGGCGAGGACCCAGGCGCAGGACAAGGTGGCCAGCATAGAGGCCGGTGCGGACGACTTCATCACCAAGCCCTTCGATTTCTCCGACCTGGTGGCACGTATCACCATCAACCTCATCCGGGCCAGGCAGAAGCGGGACGTGAGTCCCCTTACCGGCCTTCCGGGCAGTATATCCATCGAGGCCGAGACCAAGAGGCGCATAGCGAAGAACCTCATGTTCGCCACCCTGTACATCGACATGGACAACTTCAAGCCGTTCAACGATATCTACGGGTTCCCCACCGGTGACAGGGCGATCAGGCTGCTCTCCTCCATCGTGGACGAAGCCGTGAAGGGTATCGGCAATCTGGATGACTTCATAGGGCATGGCGGTGGAGACGACTTCGTGGTCATCACCTCGCCGGAGAAAGCCGGTACTATCGCGGAGCGTGTAATCTCGGATTTCGACGAGCAGATAAGCTCTCTATACCACGAGGAAGACCTCGAGCGCGGGTACTCCGTACTCATCGACCGTCTGGGGAGGGACAACTACATTCCCATCATCACCTTGAGTATAGGGATAGCGAGCAATTACCGGAGGCGTATCACCACCCACTGGGAGGTGGGCGAGATCGCCAAGGAGACCCTGAACTACGCCAAGTCCATCCCGGGCAGCACCTATTTCATCGACAGAAGGACGAAATGACATGCCTGGATCCGGGCGATCCAGTCATGTCATCACGAGGGGCCGCAGGCGGCGTGGCGGTCTCATCAAACCTTAGGGCTCGCAAGAGATGTCTGAACGCTTCCATTCACTTCTGTATCAAGAAGAACGGAAGCGATGACGAAACCTCTATTGACAAAGGGTAAAGGCCATATACGGCAAGAGGGGATACGAGGGCAGAACATGGCCGAGCAGAAAGAAGGAAAGTACCGCATACTCCTCATCGAGGACGATCCCGCCATCTCCAACGTGGTAGAGCTCAACCTCAAGCTGGACAACTACGATGTCTTCCTGGCCGCGGATGGGGAGGAGGGCCTGAAGATGGTGGACGAGATGGTGCCGGACCTTATCATCCTCGACGTCATGATGCCCAAAATGGACGGCTGGCAGGTCTTGATGCAGCTTAAGTCCGACGACAAGACCAGCGATATCCCGGTTATCATGCTCACGGCCATTGATGACGAACAATCGAAGGTGATCGGGCTGCGCGGCGGCGCGGATGACTACGTTCCCAAGCCTTTCAGCCCCCTGGAGCTGGCTGCCAGGGTAAAGGTGATCCTCGACCGCGTCGGCAGGGCGCGCCGCATGAACGCTCAAGCAGCTAAGGAGACCGTGCGCCTGGAGCAGATCCCCGTGCAGAAGGGGGACACCATCAAGCTCATCCCCATGGAGGATATCTTCTACATCGACACCAAACACGAGTACGCGAACCTGCACACCGCCTCAGATTCGTACCTGACCACTTACAGCCTTTCCGAGCTGGAGAGAGTCCTGGACAAGAAGACCTTTTTCCGTACTCACCGCAGTTTCATAGTCAACCTCAAGAAGGTAAATCAGATAATCAAGCTCTCCCGCAACAGCCTCATAGTCACCCTCAAGGACGACAAGGAGAGCCGGGTTCCGGTATCGCGCCGCCAGGCCTCGACCCTGCGGGACATGCTCGGGCTCTAGACACACCGCCGCATAGAGACTCCTTGAACAAAACCCAGGATGAGACTTTTCCCCGTCCGTATCTTCCCGGTGGCTATCACTACATGAAACACCATGTAAAAAACGTTAAAGGCGCCACCGAGTTCTTCCGAGAATAATAATGAGGTAGCTAGGTATCCCCCATGAGTTTACCGGCAATTTCCCTCAATGGGTGCAAGCAAGCAAACTAGCTGCCAAGTAAAGACCCCGTTCCCCCCAACGGGGTCTTCCCCTTTGGGGTCAGCCCCGGACATGGGACATTTTAAGTCCCCTTTGGGGTCAGCCCCGGACATGGGACATTTTCAAGAACCTGAGGATTCATTTCGCGCCCTGCGCTGAAAATGTCCCATGTCCGGGGCTGACCCCATTATCGGGACACGGGTTTATGTTGATGCCCGGTACCTTCTCCTCATCCAGGCGCCCGCAATGATCAGGGCGGCTCCGGCCAGCACCAGGAACGCGGCAATGAGCCAGAAGAAGTATAGGTTCGCGCCGGTCACGGGCAGGATGTTGGGCTCCGCCGTCTCCATGCCCTCGGGGGCACTAAACTTGGGGTTGGCGAGCTGATCCGCCTCGAGCACGGCCTGGTTCCTTATCTCCGTCCCCGCCGGCAGTCCGTCGTTGACACGGCTCTGGAAGGTGAGGGTCACGGTCACGCCCACGTCTATGGAGCCCACATCCCATCTCATGCGTGCCGGGTTGGAGTCATCCGCCCCCTGCCCGGTGATGGAGCCGGGCACGTAGGTGGTGTTGGTAGGAACGTCGTCGTATACCAACACGTCGGTGGTGGGGATGCTGCCGATGTTCTCCACCGTTATCGTCCACAGCAGGATGTCGCCGCCCACCACGTCGCCGCCGTTGAGGTCCTGCACGGCCTTATTGAACTCGAAGGGGTCCACGGGCAGGACGATGGTGGGGAAGGACACCACGGTGCCGGTCTGGTCGCTTGTTATCTGGGCGGTGTTGGTCACCTCCGGCCTCGCCTCGTCGTACTCGTTAACCGTCACCTGGAAGACCAGGACGCCGCTCTCGCCCTGGTCGAGGGTTCCCAGGGGAACGGTGACCAGGCGCGTGGCGGGATCGTAGAAGCCGTCGGGCTGCGGGACCCCGTTGAGCTCGATGCTGCCGGGAACGATCTCGCTGGTGGTGTCCACGTAGTCCGCGATGACCGCGTTCTCGGCCGGCACCTCCATGGTGTTCTCGTAGGTGATGGTATAGGTGACCACCTGGCCCGGCACCACGGCTGAGTAGTTCGGCGGCTCGGAGGTCTTGGTGATGACTACGCCGCCGGTGTTCTCCTCGATGGTCACGCCCGCGTCATCCGCGACATCGGGCGGGGAATCGCCATGCTCGTCCACCGCTGCGCTGACCGAGGCGTTGTCGAGCGTGTCGTCGGCCACGGCGAGGGCGCGGAAGGTGAGCAGCAGCTCGATGGAGTTGCCGGGCGCCAGGTCGCCCTCGGACACGGTTAGGTCGTTCCAGGTCAGGGTCCCGGCCGCCTGCGCGTCCGGCGCGATGCTGGCGCTCACGAACTCCAGCTTGTCCGCCTCGTAGACATCCTCGAGTGGCACCACATCCATGACGGTGTCGCCCGTGTTCTCGATGGTCACCCGGAAGGTGACCGTGTCCCCCACCTCCACGCTGTCGGGCTGGCCGGAGGCCAGGGACTTGTCCAGCGACAGCTCGGGGTCGGTGATGGTGAGGGAGTCGTCGAGGTCCCCGTCCGCGACGGGGTCGCCGTACTCGTCGTCCGCCGTCACCAGGACGAGGTCGTCGGTGTCCGGGGTCATCCCGGGCTGCAGCGCGGTGAAGGTGACCGTGATGTCCACGAAACCGCCGGGCGGGAGGTCAGCTCCAGAGGTGAGGTCGGGCCACAGTACTATCCCTCCTGCGCTCGCGGGGTCGGCGGCAGGAATTGCGGACACGAACTGCAGATAGGTGTCGTCATACAGGTCCAGCACCTCGACCGGAGCCACGATGGTGGTGTCTCCGGTGTTCTCGACCCGGATGGTGTAGAAAAAGTCCTCTCCCAGCGGCACGAAACCGTCGGGGTCGTCCAGGGTCTTGGTCAAGCTGATCTGGGGATCGGTGATGCCCAGGGTGTCGTCGTCGTCGATGGCCAGGGGCGCGGTGTCGCCGTGGACGTCCACGGCGCCGCTCACCGTGGCCACGTCCACGATGTTCAGCCCAAGGTTGGTGGCGGTGAAGTTCACGGTTACGTCGATGGAGGACCCGGGGGCGAGATCGCCGAAGGTCGCCGTGAGGTCGTTCCAGGTGATGGTATTCGCGACCACCGCGTCATGCAGCGGCACTGCATCCACGTAGGCGAGGTGGGTGTCGTCGAAGACGTCCTGCAGCGGCAGGATATCTATGGTGGTGTCGCCGGTGTTGGTGACGGTGATCTCGTAGGAGACGGGGTCGCCGATCCGCACGTACTGGTCCTGGCCGGGGGCCAGGTGCTTGTCCACCGCCACCAGCGGGTTGGTGATGGTCAGGGAGGTGTCGGTATCCGAGCCGGAGACTGGATCGCCGTATTCATCGAATCCGCTCGCTGCCGCGGTGTCGTCCGTTTCGGGAGACGTGCCGGGGCTCGCCGCGGTGAAGTTCACGGTTATATCTACGAAATCTCCCGGAAGCAGCCCTGAGCCGCCACTGACGTCGTTCCAGGTGATGGTGCCGGGAACGGCCGTATCGGAGGGCGGCGTTGCATCCACGTAGGTCAGGTAGGTGGGATCGTAAGTATCGGTCATGGGCACCGGGTCGACTATCTCCGTATCGCCGGTGTTCTCCACCCGGATGGTGTAGGAGGAGGCGTCGCCCACGGGGACGATGCCTCCGGGGTGGTCCAGGGTCTTGGTGACGGTTATCTCCGGGCGGGTGATGGTCAGCGAGGTGTCCGTGTCGGAGTCGGATACCGGGTCGCCGTGCTCGTCGACGGTGGATACGGAGGCGGTGTCGTCGGTATCGGGCGTGGTCCCAACCGCCGCCGCGGTGAAGTTCACGGTTATATCCACGAACTGCCCGGGGAGCAGGCCCGACCCTCCGCTGATGTCGTTCCAGGTGATGGTGCCGGGAACGGCCGTATCGGAGGGCGGCGTCGCGCCGGTGTAGGTCAGGAAGACGGGATCGTAGGTATCTGTCATGGGTACCACCGGGATGACCGTGTTGCCGGTGTTCTCAACCCGGATGGTGTAGGAGAAGGCGTCGCCCACGGGGACGATGCCTCCGGGGTGGTCCAGGGTCTTGGTGACGGTTATCTCCGGGCGGGTGATGGTCAGCGAGGTGTCCGTGTCGGAGTCGGATACCGGGTCGCCGTGCTCGTCGACGGTGGATACGGAGGCGGTGTCGTCGGTATCGGGCGTGGTCCCAACCGCCGCCGCGGTGAAGTTCACGGTTATATCCACGAACTGCCCGGGGAGCAGGCCCGACCCTCCGCTGATGTCGTTCCAGGTGATGGTGCCGGGAACGGCCGTATCGGAGGGCGGCGTCGCGCCGGTGTAGGTCAGGTAGACGAGATCGTAGGTGTCGCTCATGGGCACCACGGGTATGTAGGTGTTGCCGGTGTTTTGAACCCGTATCGTATAGGAGAGGGGATCGCCCACGGGCACGAAACCGTCCGCGTCGTCCAGGGTCTTGGTGACGGTTATCTCGGGGTCGGTCACGTTGATGTCCGCTGAGTCCTCGTCCAGGGGATCTGTATCCGCCGGGATGCCGGAGTCCTTATAGGTGGGCGTGCCCGCGCCGTCGTCCGAGAAGCCGTAGGCGGTGTTGGTATGCGCGCCCAGCGATGCGCCCGCCTGCACCACGATTTCGAAGTCGAGCACCAGCTGCTCGCCCGGGTTGATATGCGCCCCCAGGGCGCCTAAGTTCCAGTCCAGGTTGGGCCCGGGAGCCCCCGCGGGGTCGGCCGAGGAGGAGCCTCCGCCCGACCAGGTGGCCGAGGTGCTGCCCGCGGAGTAGGCGAAGTTGGGCCAGGGGATGGTGTCGGTGACGTTGGCGTTGTAGGCCACGGCGTCCCCCACGTTGGTGACGGTCACGCGGTAGCTCACCGTGTCTCCCGGCTGTACCCAGACATCTCCGATCACCTGTTTGTTCACCACCAGCCCCGCGGCCCGGGCCGTGGCCGGCGCGGTATCCGAGTCCGGCCCGTAGGAGCGTGCGGGATAGATGGAGGGCTGGGGCAGGCTGTAATACTGGTTCAGGTCGGCGGTGTTGTCCAGGTTGGTACCCCAGTACACGCCGCCGTTCACCGTCGCCTGGAAGGTGAGGGTTACGCCGGTGCTGGCTGCGATGCTCCCTATGTCCCAGGTGAGGCCGGGCGCGCCGGAGTCATCGGCGCCGGGACCGATTATGGAGGCCGGGATGTAGGTCATGTCCGCGTTCACCGCGTCGTCCACCGACACCTCGTAGGCGGTGGAGGTGCCTGTATTGTTCAACTGGATGGTATAGAGAAGCGTGTCGCCCGCCTCCGGCTGCTGGCCGGGGTGGGTGAGGTTCTGCCAGCTCTTGGCGATGGTCAGCTGGGGCTCCACGGCGGTGACGTCGGGCGCGGAGGCGGAGTCGTTGTAGGTGTTGCCGCCCGTATCCGCGTCCTCCCACTGCAGGTCCGCGGTGTTGGAGAAGATGTCCTGCCCGGGCGGCAGGCCGTTCACCGGCGTGCCGTCATGGTAGGTGTCCTTGACGTGGACGCTTATGACCAGGCTCAGCACCTGGGGCGAGGCGGTGGCGTTGGCGTAGTCGCCGATGTCCCAGGTGACGGCGGTGATCCCGGTGACCGGATCGTAGACGGCGGTGACAGAGCCGATGGGGGTGGGTACGCCGTCCAGCTCGGTCCGGGTCGCGTCCACCTCCAGGCCGTCCGCGATATCGTCCGTGAGCACAGCGTTGTAGATGACGGTATAGGCGGGCACGGTCGTCGACACCGTGTAGTCGTAAGCCTGGCCGATAGTGGCCTGGTTGCCCGGCGCGTCGCAGGTCTTGCTCAGGCCGGCCAGCTCCACCGAGACCGATGAGTCGTCGGTGTTGTAATCGGCGGGGTCGGAGGTGCGGTCGACCTGTCTGCCCGTGCCGTCGGCGCGGGAGTTGTACTCCACCGAGGCCACGTTGGTGAGGGTGGAGCCCGCCCCCACGTCGTTGTCCAGGGTGCCCGTGTACTGGATTACCAGGGCCTGGCCGTTGGGGATGGCCGTGTCCACGGCGCCGCCCCGGGTGAGGTCTATGGTGAGCTCGCCCGTTCCACCGTTCCAGGAGCTGTCGTAATCCACCCCGGCCGTCAGTGGTATCCCATTAAGGGTCACCGCCGTGACCACCGGGGCGGTGTCGCGCATGCCGGCGGGCAAGGTGTCCACAACGATGTTGCGGTGAGACGGCCACCAGCCGTTGTTGGTCACGGTGACGGTGTAGTTCACCGTATCGCCGCCCTTGAGGGGGCCCGCAGCGTCATTGGACTTGGTGAGCTCCAGGTAGGGCTGGTCTATCTCGGTGTACTGGTAGGGAGTATAGGGCGTCTGGTTGCTGGGATCGGCGCCGGGCCCCTGGTCGGTGGTGCTCCAGCGGAAGCGCGCGCGGTCGCCGGAGCGGTCGGTGGCGGTGGGCGGCCACCACAGCCAGGTGGAGCCGTCGTCGGCCAGGCCGGTCACTCTCACGCGGAAGCGCAGCTCGAAAACGTAATCGGTATCGCCTACGGGAGAGCCCGCGCCGCCGTTGTCCACGGTGCCCAGAAGCCAGGTGAGGGTGGCGCCGGGCGTCGGCGTGCCGGTGTTTACCGTCGGGTCGGAGGTGGCGCGGAAGCTGGCGGGGACGTCCGGGTTCCCGGATATGTCAGCAAGGCTGGAGGAGCCGGCGACGTAGGCCATGCCGTCGGTGTTGATCTGCTCCCGGACCTGCGGCCACCAGGCCACCGTCTCCGCCGGCACGGTCACCTGTATGACGTACTCCACCTCGTCGCCGATGGTGGCGGGGTTGGGGCCTGTTATGCTCTTGGCCACGGTGACGTTGCGCACGTCCACCGTGGAGTCGTCGGTATTCTCGTCAACGGGGTCGGAGGTGCGGTCCACCTGCCTGCCGGTGCCGTCGGTGCGGGAGTTGTAGGACACCGAGGCAATGTTTTCGAGGGTGGAGCCAGCGCCTACGTCGCTGTCGATGACCGCGGTATAGGTGATGACCAGCTGCCCGCCCACGGGGATGTCGGTGTCGGAGGTGCCCCCTTCCAGGTCTATGGTCAGCTCTCCGGTGGCGCCGTTGTAGCTGACCGAGTAATCGGTGCCCGCGGTGAGGGGCGCCGCGTCCAGGGTCACGGCCACCGCGGCAGAGGGGTCGGTCGCGCGCATGCCCACCGGCAGGGTGTCCACGATGACGTTGTTGAAGGCGGTCCACCAGCCGGTGTTGGTAACGGTGACGGTGTAATTGACGGTATCGCCGCCGGAGACTGGAATAGGCGGGGGGCCCTCCTTGTCATTAGCTTTATCCAGCTCCAGGTAGGGCTGGTCTATCTCCGTGGTCTCGCTATCCGATGTCTCCTCGCTGTCGGTGACGCCCGCGCCCTCGTCGGTGGTGTTCCAGCGGATACTTCCGTAATCGTCGGCGCTGTCGTCCGCGGTGGGAGGCCACCACAGCCAGGTGGTGCCGTCGTCCGCCAGTCCGGTCACCCTGGCGCGGAAGCTGAGCTGGAAGACGTAGTCCGTGTCACCCGTCGCGCCCGGACCGGCGTTTATGATGGTGTCCAGCAGCCAGGTGAAGGTGGCCCCCGGTACGGGGTCGTTGTAGTCCTCGGAGGGGTCCGCTGTCCCTCCCCGGAAGGCAGCCGGGGCCAGGGGACTGCCCGAGACGTCGCTCAGGCTGGAAGAACCCGCGACGTAGGCTATGCCGTCAGCCTCGATTACGTCCCGTATCTCCGGCCAGTATGCCACCGTCTCGGAAGGTATGACGATGGTGTAGATGTAAGTCACCTCGTCGCCGATGGTGGCGGGGTTGGGGCCGCCGATGGTCTTGGTTATGGTCACGTCGAGGACGTCCACCGTGGAGTCGTCGGTGTTACGGTCGTCGGGGTCCGTGGTGCGGTCTATCTGCCTGCCCGTGCCGTCGGTGCGGGAGTTGTAGGACACCGAGGCCACGTTGGTGAGGGTGGAGCCCGCGCCCACGTCGCCGTCCACGGTGGCGGTGTAGTTGATGACCAGAACGCTGCCTGCCGGGATGTCGGTGTCCGAAGTGCCACCCTCCAGATCCACGCTGAGCTCGCCGCTGGCTCCGCTGTAGGCCACGGAGTAGTCGGTGCCCGCGGTGAGGGGCGCCGCGTCCAGGGTCACGGCCACCGCGGCAGAGGGGTCGGTCGCGCGCATGCCCACCGGCAGGGTGTCCACGATGACGTTGTTGAAGGCGGTCCACCAGCCGGTGTTGGTAACGGTGACGGTGTAATTGACCGTATCGCCTCCGGAGACGGGTCCTGCGGCGTCATTGCTCTTGAGCAGCTGCAGGTAGGGCTGGTCCACATCGACCTGAACGGTGTTGGATGCGGCGGAGCGGTCGGTCTCGCGGGTGGCGGTATCGGACGTGTTCCAGTTCACCGCAGCGGTGTCGGCGAACTGGTCGCCGGCGGTGGGGGGCCAGAACTCCCAGCCTCCCCCGTCGGCGATGCCCGTGATGACCACGTCGAAGGAGAGGCGGAAGACGTAGTCGGTTGGCTGCCCGCTGTTGTCTATAAAATTATTCAGGTACCAGTTGAAGGTGGTGCCCGGCGAGGGACCGGTGTCGATGATGGGATCGGGATTTGTCGCGGGGTCGAAGGAAGCGCCGGTAACCGGCGTGCCCGAGACCAGGGAGAGGGCGGCGGAGCCCGGCACGTACTGCACTCCGTCGACGCTCACCGTGTCGACTATCTCCGGCCAGTAGGCGTACATGCCCTGGGGCACGCTGACGTCGAGCTGGAAGGTGACCGTGTCCCCGATGGTAAAGGGTCCCGCCGGAGAAAAGCTCTTGGCTATGGTGAGCGGAGCCAGGTTGACGGTCTCGTCGTCGGTGTTGGGGTCGGCGGGGTCAGAGGTCCCCGGGTACACGCGGCCGCTGCCGTCCGCCTGGGTGTTCCAGCCCACGGTGGCCAGGTCGGTGAGGACGGCTCCCGCCCCCACCCCTGTATCCACCTGGGAGGTATAGGTGATCACCAGCTGCCCCCCGGCGGGCAGGGCGGTGCTCACTGCGGCCGTCTGGAAGTCCCAGGTGGCGATACCGGTGCCCCCGTCGTACCCCTCCTCGAAGTCCACGTTCTCGCTCAAGGGCGTCCCGTTGACGGATACCGCCGTGGGTCCCGAGGTGGGATCGAAGAGGCGCATGCCCACCGGCAGGGTGTCGATGACCAGGATGTCCTCCGCCGCCGCCCCCCCGACGTTGTCGATGACGATCTGGTACTGCACGGTGCTGCCGGGCAGCAGCGGCAAGGGCACGGAAGTGGCGGTCTTGGTGAGCACCAGCTCCGGCTCCTCGTAGCCCACCTCGGCCCCGTCGCGGTCGGAGTAGCGCTGGCCGAAGGTGTTCTCGCCCGCCAGCTTGCCGAGGTCGTTGACCACGACCCCCGCGGCCACGCCCGCCGCGTCGTCCACCTGCACGCGGAAGACCACCTGCCACCAGCCGCCGCGCTCGATGTTGCCCAGCCACCAGTCCAGCCCGCTCAGGCCGCCGATGGCCACCGGCGTGGGCGGGTCGTCATATTGCGACCCCGGGTCGAGGAAATAGGTCGCTGCCGGGGTGGAGTAAGCGAGGGCGTAGGAACCGGCGACGTAGCTGGTCCCCGGCGGCAGCCAGTCGGTCACCTGGATGTCCTTGAAGCGGATGTCCGAGCGGATGGGGGTAGCCCCGTCCGCGGTGTTGAAGCGCACGCGGAACCACAGCTCGTCGCCCACCGTGGCCTGCACGGCGTCAGTCCAAGCGGAGCCGTCCAGGCTCACCTGCTTGTTGATGGAGGGCAGGCCGGTGGAGACGCCTGCCGCGGAGTCGCACGAGGTGGTCTGGGACATGCGCGTGGGGTCCGGCTCGTCGTGCCAGGTGGAATCGATGGTAACTTCGTTGGACATGGAGTCGTCGGCCACGATGTCCTCACCGGCTATGGGAGGAGCCTGCCAGGTGAAGTCCACGGTGGCGGTGAAGGTGATGGTGCGCACGGTGCCGCTGGCCATGGGTTCGGGAAGGGCGTTCCAGATGAGGGTGGTCTGGCCCGGCCCCGGGGTATCGTTCTGCACCAGGTCCGGCACGGGCACGGCGTCGGCGTTGTAGGTCTGGCCGTCCGGCAGGACGTCGGTGATGGTGATGCCGTCGATGTTGTAGTACTCGGAGGTGTAGTAGTTGATGGTGTAGGTGACCACGGTGCCGTTGCCCACCAGGGTGGGGTTCACGCTCTTCTCTATGGTGGCGTAGCACCCGCTGACCTGGGCGGTGTCGCTGTCCGAGAAGGGGTCTCCCTGGAAAGTGCAGTCCAGGTCGGCCCGGTTCTGAAACGTCGTCTTGTCGGGGATGGGCGTTCCCAGGGGAGGGTCGCCGTCGAAATCGTCGTGGGGCCGGTTGGTGCCGCCGTTGGCGGTCCCGAAATAATCGTAGCGGATGCCCGCGTTGTAGGTCACCGTCCAGCCCGCCGAGGCCGCCAGGGTGCCGACGTTCCAGGTTAGGGTGGTTATGCCGCTGACGTTGTCCCTCACCACGCTCGAGGGCGCAGGCCCGGAGGCTATGCCCAGGTATTCCACCCCGTCCGGGATGGTATCCGTGATCACTATGTTATCCGTTGGCAGCAGGTAGTTGTTCTGCACGTCTATGGTGTAGGTGTACGGCCAGTCCAGCGTCCCGGAAGCCTGCCCTACGCCGGTGGACTGGTTTGCGCTCTTGTTCACGATCTTTATGGGTATCACTTCCGTGGAGGCGGAATCGCTTCCCTGTCTCCAGGTGCCGGAGCCGTCCGGCAGGTCGTTCACCTGTGCGGTGACGTCGTCCACCAGGAGGTCGCCCACCTCCCAGGTGGCGTCGCCGGAGAGGGAGACGACGATGTCTATAGTGGTGCTCTCCGTGGGCTCCAGGTCGCGGAAGTTGTCGAAGCTGACGGTGAGGTCTCCGGTTGCGGGGTCGGTGCTCACAGACGACGGGGGGAGGTTGCCGTTGGAGTCGCCGGCGGAGACGAAGGTCACTTGCCCTTCCGGGTCGGGGCGCGAAGAGGAAAAGACGTCGCTGAGGGAGAGGTTGTAGCCGCGCTGGTCCCCGGTGTTGGTTACGGTTATGGAGACGGTGGCGGTGCCGCCCAACAGGGGCTTGCCGCTGAATGACTTGCTCACGGACAGGGACGGCTGTGCCTCTGCCTCGCGGGGAGGCGCAAATATCCCCAAGGTCATGAACAAGATGAAGGCGGTCAGCGCGAAAACGACGACCGCCTTGAGCTTGCAGGTACTGGAAGTGAACAAAGAGCTCAACATATCTCCCCCTTTTCGCTTCCCGGGTGGAAACGCTTGTTTGTTGGCGACATTTTTGAAGACATAACGGAAATATTATACCCCGAGCGTATGAAAATAATATCTCCATGACGATTCCCGGTATACATATTACGTCCAGGAGTATGTTTCGTGCGTTTCGGTGCTCACATCAATGGCTTGTAATGTTGAGGCGTGACCCCTCTTGTTGATAATGGAGGGCTGACCCCCGGCTTAGAGGCGGATTACCTCCTCGCTCACCTCGCCGCCGCTGACGGTGACGCGCAGGAAGTGATGGTATCCTCCCGACTGTTCGGAGAGATGGGGATTGCCTCCGGCGCCCCCGGTCACCACTACGCGGGGAGGTCCGGAGCTGTAGAGCATGTAGGCGTGCAGGTGGCCGCAGTAGACGATCGGCGTGCCCGCCTCTCCCAGTATATCCAGCATGGCACGGTTGCTCTCCGTCTCCTGCTCAACGAACCCGTTTTGGCCCATATCCACCGGCGCTCCCGGCGGCACGTGTGCGAAGGCCAGGATGAGCCGGCCTTCCTCCACCGAAGCCAGGTCTTCCCGCAGCCAGGCCAGCTCCTCGTCTGGACAACCCACTCCCTGCACGGCATCGTTAAGGAACACCATGTGGGCCCCGTGTGAATCCTCGGAATAGTAATCGGGCCCGAATACCTGCCGGTAAACGGAGCCGTCTCCACCCTGCATGTCGTTGTCCCCGGGGATGGTGAAATATTCGACGCCCGTCCCGTCCAGGTAATCCTTCATCTCCCGCATCTGCTCCACGCCCTTACCGGTGGTAATATCTCCCACGATCACCAGGAACTCGTCCTCCCCGGCCCGGGCGACGATCTCCTGAAGCAGGTCGGTGCGGCCGTGGGGGTCCCCGCAAACCAGGAAGGAGAAATCGCCCGTGGGTTGCGCTCCCCCACCGCTCTCCTTGACTTCCCCTGGAGCAGTGTTGTCCGCATCACCGCATGACGATGCCATGAGCGCCGCCGCGATAAGCAAGGCCAGGAAAGCTGCAGCGGTTGCATACGAGTATCTCTTCATAAAATCTCTCGTCCTTCTATCGGCATTATCCGCCTTCTGATATCTACGATCTTCCAGGTCCCAGGATATATCCCGGGAGCCCGGCCTACAATGATATGACGTAGCCTCACGTCACGCGGTTGCGTTCATGCAAGGTCGCATGTGAGTCTGATAGAATAGCCCTGCACATATGGGGCCGTAGCTCAGTGGGAGAGCGCTGCCTTCGCACGGCAGAGGTCGTGGGTTCAAATCCCATCGGCTCCACCAGACTACCCGCCCGGGGAAGAAGGGCTTTCCCGGGCTCGTTAATTGCAGGCCAGTGCGAGTCTTTACAGATTTAGAGCAGAATCGCATGGCGTCCTGAGCGAACGGAGTGCGTCGAAAGGCTTTTTCCGAGGAGCCGAATTGGCTTATTACGTCTATATACTGCGTTGTTGCGACGGTACCTATTACACCGGCTATGCTCGTGATGTCGCCAGGCGCCTGCAGGAACACAACAAGGGCAAGGCGGCAAAGTACACCTCGGGAAGACGCCCCGTCGAGCTCGTTTATTGTGAGAGCTGCGAGGAAAAGAGCCTGGCCGCCAGACGGGAATACGAGATAAAGCAGTGGAAACGCGCGAGGAAACAGGCCCTGATAGACGGGGTTGCGGCCGCCTCGAAACCACCGTTCACATGTAACCATTGATACGGCCTGGGGTCAGCCCTCCATTATCAACACCTGGGGTCAGCCCTCCATATTCCACACGGTTCGCAGAGATATCATCTGCTGTCATACATCCGTAATCGTGTGGAATATGGAGGGCTGACCCCTAGAGCTTGCCGCGGTCCTTGAGGTAGGCAACGCCCAGCTCGACGATGTTCGCCGCCGGCTCCTGCCAGTCCTCGCGCGTCATGACGGACATCGCCTCGGAGGGGCAGTGGGAGACGCATAGGCCGCAGCCTATGCATTTCACCTCGTCGACGACGGCCAGGTCGTCCACTACGGTGATGGCCTTCATCTGGCAGACGTCCACGCAGGTCTCGCAGCCGTTGCAGAGCTCCTCGTCCACCACGGACTTGTAACGCGACGTCGCTACCGCTCCGGGTATATCCAGCCTGGTCATAGTGCCCAGGAAGCCGCAGCAGCATCCGCAGCAGTTGCAGATAAAATTGATCTTCTCCTGGATGTTGTCGGTGATATGCACCAGGCCGGCTTTCTCCGAGCGGTCCAGCGCATCGAGCACCTCCTCCTTCGATGCCTGCCTGGCGAAACCTCTCTCCACCAGGAACTCGGCAAAAGGGCCGAAACACATGCATACGTCCTTGGGCGCTCCGCACGACTTCCCCAGGAGCTCGGCCTCGTGGCGACAGAAGCAAGTGGTCAGGGCCATGTAAGTAGAATCCTTGATGAATTCGCTCACCTTTTCGTAGGGCAGGACCTCCTCGCCGCGAGGGATCTCCTCTTCCACCATCATCACCCTCGCAAGTGCGGTGTTGGCCGTCCAGCTGGTCTCACCCCATCCTTCGTAGTAATACGCGTCGAAGAGCTCGGCGATCTTCCGCTTCTCCGGCGTGGTCTCACCCTTCATGAACTGCATCTCGAATATGCCGGGTACGAGGGGCAGGAGGTTATAGTATCTCTTTCCCTGCTTCTCCCTGGACAACACCAGGCCCTTGTCAGCCATCCCCTCCAAAAGCCCGTAGAGCTCTTCCTGATCACGTCCCGTTCTCTCCGCTATGGAGCCGAGCTCCTCGAGACCCGCTGGAAGGTCGACGGCCAGCTCCGCCTCCTTCTCGTCGAAGATGATCTTGAGTATATTCAGGAGATTATGCGATTCCGGAGCTCCCGCCGGAAAATCGTCCAGGCGCTTCATCAGCCCCACGTATACGTCATCCATCGCGACCTCCCTGCTAAAGCAAGCGTGCGCAATATCCGATTCCAATTACTGGCTGAATGATATCATATGGCGAAGCCGTTCCGTTTGATTTTGGCATGGAAGTCTATATGATATAACGAAAGGCGGGGGTGGCAGGAAAAGGAAGACCGATTATATGGTGGATTTTCTCGAAGAGCTGAACGACTATTACGTCCGGAACCGCGGTAAAAGGATCAAGCAGGAGTTCCGCGAGGTGCTGGACAAAGAGGTGGAGGAGCTTTCCGGCTCCCAGAAACACATATACGAGATCTACATCGAGCCCAACGTGAACCAGCTCCAGGACACTCTCTACGAAGCCTTCAAGGAAGCGGACCAGCCCCTGGACGCCTGGCGTGCCGCCATATTGGAGAAACCTCCCACCATAATGAACCATATCGCCAAGAAGATGATTATACGTGCCATCCGGGACATGGACACCGGCGAGTTCTGAACGTCCCCGCATGCGAGCTTCACAAGCGCGAGTTATTAACGCTGATGGCACCTTTGCGCTTAGGCGATTCCAACCATGACTCCCGGGCCGGATCCACGACCCCCAGGGGTTCAGTAAGGGACGGCGCCTCACCGATATATATAGCGAAGAGTATCGGGATCGGACAAAGGAGCCTGCATGAAGCGCCTGATAATCCTTTTCCTTCTGGTTGCGCTGACCGTCCTGACATTCGCGGGCTGTGGAAGCGGCGATGCTGATTCCCCCGGCAGCGATGCGAATGATCCAAACAGCAGCTCGGCTCCGCAAAAGGGGCCGACGGCCCAGGCCGAAGCGGCATCCTGCGCGGCCAACCGCAAGACGATCGAGGTCGCGGTAGAGCAGTACTATTTCACGGAAGGGAGTTATCCAACTACCATAAAGCAGCTCGTTCCGGGATGCCTGCAGAGCATACCCGCCTGTCCCTCCGGAGGAACGTACACGCTTGCGGGAAATACCGTCACCTGCTCGGTACACGGAAGATAGCCATTCACCATTACTTACCACCCAACTTTCGTTCTTTTCCCCGTGGGGTGTGGCCAGGTGTTGCGTTCAGTTGCGTGACCCTGAGCGGCACGGAGAACGGATCGATGTGTTGGTCTTAGGTAATAGTGAATGGGGTCAGGTCTTGGCATTTCGCCCCGGAAACTCAGCACAAGGATGTGATGCGAGCAAGGCGAAACGCAACGCCTGACCCCACAGGGCTAGCCGCCCTGGCTCACATCCCCCTGCCTCTGTCGGAGGTCAGAGTGATCTTGCAATAGTCTTGCCGTATTCCTCCGCAGCAGCAAGATCCTGCTCGGTGGGGACCAGGTTGACCCGGAAGGGGTCCTCCTCGACCTTGAACTTGAGCCCCCTGAGCCTCTCCGCTATGAGCTTGGGAGCCTCTCCGCTCCACCCGTAGGAGCCGAATGAGGCTCCCACCTTGCCCTTGAGGTTAAGGGTAGCCAGGTGCGAGAGGAGGTACCACACCGGTTCCACGGCATCGGAATTTATGGTAGCGGAACCCACAGCGATACCGTCCGCCGCCTCGATGCGGTCGATCATCACCCCCAGCTCGGTGGCGGCCGCGTCCATAACCGTGGCCTTTGCTCCCTCGGAACGGGCTCCCTCCGCTATCTTCTCGGCGAGCGCGGCGGTGTTGCCGTATGCACTGGCGTAGAATACCAGCAGCTTCTTCTGGTCGCTCGGGACCGGCACAGAACTCCACTCGCGGTATTTCTCCACGCATGCCCATGGATCAGCGCGCAGCACGGGACCGTGGCTGGGACAGACGATCTTGATATCCAGGCCTTTTATCTTGTCTATGGCCTCCAGAACGTACTTCTTGAAGGGGCGGAAGATAACCTGGTAGTAATACTCGAAGGCGTAATGGTAATCGTCCATATGATCGTCGAAGAGGCGGTCGTCGCAGTAATGGGCGCCCAGGAAATCGCAGGGGAAGAGGATACCCTCGCTCTTCAAGTAGGTGAACATGGTGTCCGGCCAGTGCAGGAAGGGAGCGTGTACGAAGCTCAATTCCACTCCCCCGCCGAGGTCGAGAGTGTCGCCGTCCTGCACCAGCAAGGGGTCCACGTCGCGATTGAGGATGTTCTTCACGAAGTTCTTGCACTGGCGGTCGCAGACCACCCTGGCATTGGGAGCATCTTCCAGCAAGCGCGTCAGCGAACCCGAGTGGTCTGGTTCGGTATGGTTTACGATAATGTACGCGATCTCCCCGGGATCGACCAGGGAACGGATGCCCTCGATGTATTCCTCGTAGAAGGGAGCCTTGACCGCCTCCACCACCGCGACCTTATCTCCACCGGTGATCAGGTAGGCATTGTAGGTGGTGCCGTGGTCCGCTTTCATGATGATGTCGAAAACGCGTAACTGGGGGTCTAACGCCCCGACCCAGTGCACTCCCTCGCTTATCTTCACGGGCAGCATTTTATCTCCTATATCTTCTCGAACATATCCTTTTCCGCTCCACACACCGGGCAGACCCAATCGTCCGGAATGTCCTCGAAGGCTGTTCCCGGCGCTATGCCGCCGTCGGGATCTCCTTTTTCGGGGTCGTAGATGTAGCCGCAGATGGTGCATTCGTATTTATCCATGCCTTCTTTCCTCCTTTTCTCGAAGCCGGCCAGTAACCAAACCAAAGAAGTGGTTTTCTATAATATACCCGCAACCATAAGAATATATCGTTAGAATGTAGGTGTTCCTGAGCGGCATCATTGCCTCGTTCAGCACGATCCCTGACGCCGGTCCCGGTGCATGAGGTGAGGCATATATCCGGAAGGAGGCGCGCACATCGGGCATGTACGGGGATAGCACCGTGTACTGGTTCTGTACTTACACTCCGCTGGAGATACTCGACGCCGCGGGTCTCACCCCCGTGCGCCACTTCGGAGACCCGGGAGCTCTCGAATCCGACGGCGCCATACACTTCAACCACTGGGGATGCCGGCAGAGCTGCGGCGGAGCCCAGCTGGTCAAGCGGGCCCTGCAGGCAAAGGGCGTTCCCACCCTCATCCTGGACGGGGACTGCGTAGACGAAAGAGAATACCAGGAAGGCCAGATCTCCACGCGCCTGGAGGCCTTCCTGGAGTCGCTCCATTAAAATGCAACTTATATAATTGTTTCTTAACGGATCCTTCACAACCATTGTCGATGCTGAAAGGGAGGTAAGGAGATATGAAACCGCTGAAGCCGCCGCCGGAAATAAATGAGATGGCCGAGACCGGAGAGGCCGGGGTGAAGACCGTGCCCGCACAGGAGGTAGCCTTCCTGGTGCACAAGGGGCCGCATTCCGGGGTCCAGGACTCCCAGCTGAAGCTCATGCGCTGGATAGGCGACAACGGCTACGAGCTCATGGGTCCCGGGATCGCTATCTTCCACAACGATCTCATCATCACCCGCAACGAGGAGGACCTCATCACCGAGCTGCAGTTCCCGGTGCGCAAGAAGTAAGCTGAGCACTGCGTTCACTTACAGGGATCTCGCTTCAGTGCGGCGCCTGCGGAGAGGAGGTACAAAGCGATGAGAATGATCCAGGTCGTCCTGGTTGCACTCTCGCTGATCCTGGTATCCGGATGCGGTACGGAAGCGCCCCAAAAAGAAGTGTTGGAGGAAAGCCCCGAAGTCCCCGCGGAGTATGAGGATATATACGCCGAGCTGGCAGACAAACTGCAGGAGCTGGACGCATATCTCGAAGATGTCCAGAACGGCGGGACCACGCATACCGTTTTCAGCGTCGAGCTTATAAACGCCAATTCGAACCGGGGCGAAGCGCTCCTGGAGCCGTATAATTTTTTGGCCTGCCAGCGCACGCTGGAGGCCCTGAAAGACCTGGGTGTTACGGGCATCACCATGAGTGTACAATACCCCGTGCTCAACCCCGATTTCCCCCGTTCCGACGCATACCTGATGTTCTACCGCTGGCTTGCGGCGGAGACGAGGTCTCTCGGCCTCTCCCTGGTGATCGAGACCACTACCGTTTTCCCGCAACCCGAGATCTCCCCGCTCGGAGTGGATTATACCGGCCTTACCCTCGAAGAGTACATGCGAGAAAAAAGAGCCATGGTCGAGACCGTGCTGCGGGATCTCAGGCCCGACTACCTTACGGTTGAGAACGAGCCTGGCACCCAGCAGGCCAACACCGGCCTGGATTTCTCGGTCGCTAACCAGGCAGCGATAGTGAACCACATACTATCAGGGATAGACAGGGGGGAAACCAGGATCGGCGCCGGGGCGGGCACCTGGGAAGATCTCGCATATTTCGAGAGCCTCTCCGGCATCGCCGGGCTGGATTACCTGGACATGCATATCTACCCCATCCAGGGAGAGCTGGTTATAGAACGTGCCGAGCGTATCTTGGAGATGGCGCGCTCGACCGCAAAGGGCCTCGCCGTCAGCGAGGCATGGTTGTACAAGGCCTCGAGTTCGGAGGTGGCCTCCGGGCAGAACGTAGCCATGGCGGCGGACATCTTCGCGCGCGACGCTTACAGTTTCTGGGCGCCCCTGGATCAGGCCTTTCTGGAGGTGATGGTCGAACTCTCCCACTATCTGGAGCTCGAGTTCATCTCGCCTTTCTGGATGCAGTACCTCTTCGCCTATCTGCCATACTCTCCCGCCACAGAGGAAAGGGGTTATGCATGGGTTATCGGACTGGTCAATTCTCAGACATGGGTTAAGATCCAGGCAGGGACCCTGACATCCACGGGAGAGGCCTACAAGGAGCTCATCTCGGGGCCGGGCCCGTAGGCCGCCTGCTCCCAGCATGCGGCCAGAATTGCGGCAGCGTCCTCGGGGCAGGCCGCGGCCGGGGTTGGAAGTGGGGCGGAACACCGCCGCAGCGGGCGGAACATGGCGGAAACTTAGCGCGCATGCGAAGAGTAAGCGCGCCCGTGCGCGAGTCGTACGGAGCCAGCATCACAGGAAGAGGTTCAGGCCCTTGCGCTCGAAGAGCCCGTCCTGGATGCCTTCCTTGACCTTCTCGAGCTCCGTCAGGCCCGCGACCATGTCTCCGTAGCTGCCTTGCGCACTGCAGTCCCTGGAGAACGCCTGCGCATACCCGCTGTTTGCGCCGGTCTGCAGCTGTACGAACCGCAGCGCCCTCCCCCTCCATGTGGTGAAAATCGCCATGAAAGCAAGGTCGCTTATGGGCTCGTTCACGTTGCGCATATCCTCGGGTCTGTATTTTTCGGCCAGGACCTCGCCCTCGTGGATATAAACCGCGGCTTCCTCCAGGTCTTCCCGCATTCCCATTTCATCGCCCCCAGACCTAAGCGGCCCCTCTGCAGGTATAAAGCGATTATATGCCGGCGCGCCAGAACGTGTAAAACGGGCACCGGTGATGCCGCCTGCATTCATATGCTGCGGTGCTGGCGGTGGACGGAGATGGGGAGCCGCCAGTCGCGGCCGAAGGCGCGCTGGGTGATCTTTATGCCCACCGGGGCCTGGCGTCTCTTGTACTCGTTGGCGTCCACGCGCTGCACAACCTCCTCGACCAGGTCTCTCTCGTATCCTTTTCCCACTATCTCTTCGATGCTCAGGCCGTTCTCGATATAGTCCTCGAGGATGGGGTCGAGCAGGTCGTAGGGAGGCAGGGCATCGCTGTCCCTCTGGTCCTCCCGCAGCTCGGCCGACGGCTCTCTCTCCAGGATGACCGCGGGTATGACCTCCCTGCCCTCGCGCTCGTTGATGTATCGGCAGAGGCGGTAGACCTCGCTTTTCAGGAGATCCTTGATCACCGCGTAACCGCCGACCATGTCCCCGTACAGGGTGCAGTAGCCCATGGAGAGTTCGCTCTTGTTGCCGGTCGCGAGCACGAGCCAGTCCCTGCTGTTGGAGATGCTCATGAGCACGTTGCCCCGGATGCGGGCCTGCAGGTTCTCCAGCGCTACATCGCTTCCCGGCCCCTGCAGCGAAGCGCCGGCGTGCTGCAGATGCGACGCGATTATCTCGTCGATGTCGTAGGTCTCCAGCGATATCCCCAGTGCCTCGACCAGGGACCGCGTACCCTCCCAGGACAGCTGGGAGGTGAACCTGGCGGGAAGAAAGACGCCGTGCACTCGCTCGGCCCCCAGCGCCATGGCGGCAAGGGCCGCGGTGAGGGCGGAATCTATGCCCCCCGAGAGCCCGAAAAGCACGTCCGTGAAACCGTTCTTGCGCACGTAGTCCCGCAACCCCAGGAGCAGGGCCTGCAGGACCTCTTCATCCTGCGTGAGCTCTGGTATATCCTGGACCGGAAGGGGTGGGCGCTCTCCTGGTGACGGACCCCGTCGTCCGTCCAGCTCCAAGACCCGCGCTGGTCTGCGGAGAGCGCCCTGACGCATATACCTGTGTATGGGCCTGGTCATCCTCCGCGACCACAGCCCGGTCGTATCCACATCGCAATAGAGTATGTGCTCCGCGAAACAGGGAGATGAAGCGATTACGCCGAACCCGGGATGCAGGATCATGGAACCCCCGTCGAAGACGAGTTCATCCTGCCCCCCCACGCAGTTAGCGTAAGCGATGACGGCCATGCTGTCCGCCGCCCGCGATTGCAGGAGCTTCTCCCTGACCCTGCGTTTTCCGCGGTGATAGGGTGAAGAGGAAATGTTGACGATCACCTCGGCGCCGCCGAAAGCTACCTCCGACTCAACCGGCCCCCCGGCATACCATATGTCTTCGCATACCGTGACCCCCACGCGCACGCCTGCGACCCCCACCACCAACCCCTCTTCCCCGGCCGCGAAATAGCGGTTTTCGTCGAAGACGCCGTAGTTGGGCAGAAAATTCTTGCGGTAGACGGCGGCGACCTCGCCCCTGTAAAGGACCGCGGCCGCGTTGAAGATGTCTTCCGCGAGGTATGGCGTACCTAAAAGAACAGCCGTATCCCCTACCTCGCCCGCCAGCCGTTCGAGTGCATCGGCGCATTCCTCGAGAAAGACCCTCTTGAGCAGCAGGTCCTCCGGGGGATATCCGCAGAGGGACAGCTCCGGGAAACACACCAGGTCCGTACCCCCGGCTTCGGCCTCGCGCAGGGTATCGAGGATACGTCCGCGGTTGCCGTCAATATCACCCACAATGGTGTTTATCTGGGCTAAAGCTATCCTCATTCCCTACCACCCTCTCTTCAGGGTCAAGTCTTTCATAAAATGGGTACCCCATATCTTTATTCCCACTTTTACCTGCTATCCTGGATAACGGATACCAGAGTATGCAAAAAACAAGACCTGACCCCCTAGAGGACGGGAAGGTAATTGCTCATCTCCCATTCGGTGACCTGGGCGCGATAGCGCTCCCATTCGATCTTCTTGTTCTCGATGAGCGACTCGAAGACGCTGTCTCCCAGGGTCTTACGCAGCAGCTCGCTCTTCTCGGCCAACTGTATCGCCTCCCAGAGGTCCTCGGGAAGCTGTCCAATGCCCAGCTCGCATCTCTCCTCCTCGCACATCTCGTAAACGTTGCGCTCCACGGAATCGGCCAGTTCGTACCCCTTTTCTATACCCTCCAATCCCGCCGACAGCATGGCGGCGAAGGCCAGGTAGGGATTGCAGGCGGGGTCCGGCGAGCGGAACTCGATACGCGTGGCCTTCTCCTTGCCCGGCTTGTACTCCGGCACCCGCACCAGGTCGGAGCGGTTGCGCACCGCCCAGGAGAGAAACACCGGCGCCTCGTATCCCGGCACCAGCCGCTTGTACGAGTTTACCCACTGATTGCAGACCAGGGTGATCTCGGGCGCGTGGCGCAGCAAGCCGGCGATGAACTTCTTCGCCGCATCCGAAAGATGGTTCTTGTCGTCCGCATCATGGAAGGCGTTTCTTTCGCCCTTGAACAGGGACATGTGGGTGTGCATACCGCTGCCGTTATGGCCGAACAGCGGTTTGGGCATGAAGGTGGCGTAAACCCCGTTGAGGATGGCGATCTCCTTCACGACCAGCCGGAAGGTCATGGCGTTATCCGCCATGGTCAGGGCGTCGGTGTAGCGCATGTCTATCTCGTGCTGGCTCGGCCCGACCTCGTGATGGCTGTATTCCACGCCTATCCCCAATTCCTCCAGTGCGAGAACGGTGTCGCGGCGCAGGTCGCTGGCGACGTCGAGGGGGGTCAGGTCGAAATACCCGCCCCGGTCCAGCACCTCGGTGGACTCGGGATTCCTGAAGTAGAAGTACTCCAGCTCCGGCCCGACATAGTAAGTGTAGCCCTTCTCCGCCGCCCGCTTCAGGTTCTTCTTGAGCACGAAACGGGGGTCCTTTTCGTAGGGATCTCCGCCGGGCTTCACGATATCACAGAACATCCTGCCGACTGCGTTATGCTCCCGCGGCCTCCAGGGCAGGATGACGAATGTGCCGGGGTCGGGCATGGCGATCATGTCGCTCTCGTCGATGCGGGCGTAGCCTTCTATGGATGACCCGTCGAAACCCATGCCGTCCTCCATTGCCTCCTCCAGTTCGCTTATGGTGATCGCGAAACTCTTGAGGAAGCCGAGGATGTCCGTAAACCAGAAGCGGATGAACCTGACGTCGTTTTCCCGGGCCATCTTGATGACGTACTCTTTATCCTTGGTGGTCATTGCTTCTCCTCCTTCTCTCCTGCTCCTATCATCATTTTTCTCATCCACGCTCAGCATTATGTCTCTTGAGTGTTTCAGCGTTTTTTCCGCATTGTTAAATCCGCGTTAAATCGCGTTGAACCCGGATTCCCCGGTGCGGATACGCACGGCGTCCACCACGTCGTAGACGAATATCTTACCGTCGCCCATGGAGCCGGTGCGAGCCGCCTTGACCACGCCGTTTACTACCCTGCCCAGGTCCTCTTCGAGGACCACGGCTTCTATCTTGATCTTGGGCAGGAATTCGACACGGTATTCCGCACCCCTCCACATATGGGTTATGCCCTTCTGCTTTCCGTGTCCCTTGACCTCGGTGATGGTCATCCCTGGGTATCCCAGCCTGCGCAGCTCGTCCATTACCGGCTCAAGCCGTTCCGGGCGGATCAATGCCTCTACCTTCTTCATCCTATATCACTCCCTTCTCGGAGATAGCGGGCTGGAAATCGGGATAGGCCTCGAGGTTGTGCTCGCTTATGTCCAGGCCCGCCTTCTGGCCTTCCTCGTCGACCCTGATGCCGATGGTCTTTTTAAGGGCGTAGAACAGGACGGCGGCGGTTAGTGCAACCCATGCCACGACGGAGGCCACCCCCAGAAGCTGCTTAGCAAGCTGCACCACTCCCCCCCCGAAGAAAAGGCCGTTCACGGCGGCCACGCCGTTCGCCTCTCCCATCGATACCTGGGCGAAAAGACCTACCGCGAGGGTGCCCCAGATACCGTTGACCGCATGTACCGAGATGGCTCCGACCGGGTCGTCGACCTTGAGTTTGCGGTCGATGAACTCCACGGCGAAGACCACCAGGGCCCCGGCCACGATACCGATAATAACGGAACTTACCATGCTCACGTAGGCGCAACCGGCGGTGATGGCAACGAGACCTGCAAGTGCACCGTTGAACGACATGCTGACGTCCGGCTTGCCGTAACGTATCCAGGTAATGAACATGGCGACCACGGCGCCGGCGGAGGCCGCCAGGGTAGTGGTCATGGCGATGGTTGCAATGGCCGGGGAGGCATGCAGCGTGCTGCCGGGATTGAACCCGTACCAGCCCAGCCAGAGGATGAAGGTTCCAAGGGCCGCCATGGGGATATTGTGACCCGGGATGGCGTTGGGCGTGCCGTCGGCATTGTACTTGCCGTCACGCGCCCCGACTATCGAGGCACCGATCAGGGCGCAGATACCGCCTACCGTGTGCACCACGGTGGAGCCCGCGAAATCCAGCATGCCCAGCTCGTAGAGCCAACCTCCTTCGGCCCAGATCCAATGACCCACGACGGGATAGATGAAACCGGTGATACACACGGTGGCGATACAGTAAGCGCTGAATTTGACCCTTTCAGCAACTGCACCGGCAAGTATAGTCGCGGCCGCTCCCGCGAAGGCGATCTGGAAGAGCAGGAAGACGTAAAGGGGCAGGCCGTTCCAATCCGGGTTGGCGAGATTGGAGAAGAAGCCGCTCGTACCGAGGAAACCCCCGCTGTCGATGCCGAACATTATGGCGAAACCGACCATCCAGTAGATCAGAGCTCCCAGGCAGAAGTCCATGACCCCTTTGAGCATCGCGTTGGATACGTTCTTGGCCCGGGTCAGACCTCCCTCCAGGAAGAAGAAACCGGCCTGCATGAAAAAAACGAGTGCCGCAGCGATAAGCACCCATACCGTGTCCAGCGAAGTGGTTATGCTCGCGGGGGTCTTAGTATCCCCGTCTCCTTCCGCCAGTGCGGGCATGGTGAATAGAACGAGGACCAGTGCGGCAAGCACCAATACGAGCAAGAATTTCTTCAACGCGCATCACCTCCCCCTTCCTCAAACCCTCGGGCCGTCTGTTCTTGTCAAAACCCATACCATTTAAAAACACCTTCCTCGTTTACGTTGAGATGCGTGCTTTCCATGGCAAGAGTCTAAGAGCCGCGTGTTTCGCGGACTTTATCGGGGTATTAAATCGCGATTAAAGCTTTGTTTCGGGAAAGTTAAAGCTCGTGCGAAGTGTGCTCAAAAATATATCCTACGCCGCGTACGGTGCGGATATAGGTATGCCCTTCCCGCTCGATCTTGGAGCGTATGCGGCGGATGTGCACGTCAACCGTACGCGCACCTCCGAAGTAGTCGTATCCCCATACCTGTTCGAGAAGTATCTCCCGGGTGAAGACCTTGCCGGGCCTGGCCATGAGAAAACGCAGCAGCTCGAACTCCTTGAAGGTCAGTTCCACGGGAGCGCCGCACACCCTTACCTCGTAGCGCTCTTCGTCCACCTCCAGTTCCCCAACCGCCGCCGTTGCGGTTTTCTCCTGCTCGCACATGCGGCGCAAACGCGCCTTTATCTCTTCGCCCGTGAATCCGTCGGCGACGAAGTCATCTAGCTGCACCCTGCTGTCCAGCGCACGGATCTGCTTGAAACGCAGCACTGCCAGCAGCCGCACGCCATCGTCCATAGCACCTCTCAGCCCCTCGAGATGGCTGCGCCAGTCACCCGCATTCGCGGCAAGGTCAACCAGAACCGCGTCTCCCGCAACCGGCCCCGGGCGTGCGTCAACGCTCAGCGTTTCCAACGCAAAATCAGCTTCCAGGATGCCCCGGAACAGCTCCTCCCTGTCTCCCGTGCAGCTGAGATATACCTTCATCATCGCCTCCGGGCAGATATGCTGTACGTGCCACGGCTCCGGCAAACGGGGCGCGGCACTTCTCCGGCCGGGACCCACATACCTATCATAAACCCGGCGAGCCCTTTTGCTTCGTTTTCCTTTCCTCGCCCTGCTGCCGGAATAAAAAAGCCGGCCAGCGCCGGCTTTTGTTTCTGTCTTTTCTCCGTTCTTGTCTCAATAAGCGTACAACCCCCCGAAAGGGCGGGTTGACTTCGGCCGCAGCTTCATGAAGCTCGATTTCATGATGTCTTCCGCGTTCCCTCCGAAATAGCCGACGTATTCCTCGATATAGGGTTGCATGAGGACGATGTCCTCTTCGCCGGCGGGAGCAACCGCCGCCTCTTTCCCCAACTGGTATTCCTCCACCTCTCCGCGCAGGAAGATGAGGCCACCGTGCATACCCGTACCGATGTACTGCGCCTTGAAGCCGGCTTCTTTTTCACTTCCCAGGCCCAGCGCTATCACTATGCCGCCCGCCATATATTCTCCCAGGAAATCCTGGGCCTCGCCTCCAATGACCAGCGCGGGAAGGTGCTTGCGGTATTCCTTCATGTGGATGGCGGCCCGGTAACCGACGCTGTCCTTTATAAAGATCTTACCACCGCGCATACCCATGCCGACGATATCCCCCGCGCGGCCGTGTACTACTATAACCCCGTTGTTCATGGTATTTCCCACGCCGTCCTGTGCGTTGCGGTCCACGACGATATTCGGTCCATCCATGAACGCGCCGAGGTCATTGCCCGGAACTCCGTGCACCACGATGTTCACGGATTTTCGTATGCCCGAGCCGATATAGCGCTGTCCGTAGACGTTATCCAGTACTATCTCCCGGGTCCCCTCGGCTGCCGCCCCCTTGATCATGTTGTTCAGCTCACGGTAGTGGAGCTGGCTGGCGTTAATCTCTACGCTGCCGTTCTTGCGCTCAAAGACACCGGGCAGACCGGCATGGTGATCAACTTCGATCTTCATAAACGACTCACCCTCTTTGCTCGCCTTACTCTATATTCCTTTGCTATCTTCTCCACCTGAACGGTTTTTCCTTCGCATGTCCCTGATTTGACTCTACTCCCGCTTCTTCGGTTCCGTAAACAAGGTTACTTACAGTGTTTCGTACGACTGGCGCAGTCCCTTGAGCGCTCTCGCAGCGCCCGCATCTTCCGCCCGCTCTCACCCTCCTTATAGAACATATAACCACCGGGTTAACTTTCCCGTTACACCAAACACGAGCCCATTTATCGCCCGAAACGTCCTTCTCGATCGAGGTCACCAAGTCGCTTCGCTCCTCGTGACACGCAGGCGCCTTTCAGGCGCCTGCGTGTTTGATACCTAAAATATCCAGTTCCTCCTGGTTCAGGCCCACGCCGCGCAGGCGCAAGCGGTTTCCGCGCAGGCTTTCGATGGCGTTGATGCCCATCCCTCCCAGTATCTCCATGATCTCGTGGGACCATCCCGTGAGCAGGTTGACCAGCCGCCTGGTCCCCACGTCGGGATTGAGCCTCTTGGTAAGATAGGGGTCCTGGGTCGCTATACCCCAGTTGCATCTTCCCGTGTAGCATCTCTGACACACGTGGCACCCCAGGGCGATCAGTGCCGCGGTGCCTATGTACACCGCGTCGGCGCCCAGGGCTATGGCTTTGACCACGTCGGACGAGGAACGTATGCCCCCGGCGATAACGACGCTCGCGCGGTTGCGGATGCCTTCCTCGCGCAGCCGGTCGTCGACCGCCGCCAGGGCCAGTTCCACCGGGATACCCACGTTGTCCCGTATCATGGATGGCGCCGCTCCCGTGCCGCCCCTTATGCCGTCCAGGGCGATGATGTCGGCGCCGGCCCGCACCATGCCCGAGGCGATGGCAGCCGAGTTATGGACCGCCGCTATCTTTACCGATACCGGTTTTTCCCAGTGGGTGGCCTCCTTGAGCGCGTAGATAAGCTGAGCGAGGTCCTCGATGGAATAGATATCGTGATGGGGAGCGGGCGAAAGGGCATCCGTGCCCTTGGGGATCATGCGGGTACGCGAGATCTCGGCGCTGACCTTTTCCCCCGGCAGGTGGCCTCCGATACCCGGCTTTGCGCCCTGCCCTATTTTTATCTCCAGCGCCGCGGCCGCTTCCAGGTAATCGGCGTGCACCCCGAAACGGCCCGATGCCACCTGGCAGATGGTATGTTCGCGGTATCGATACAGATCCCTGTGGAGCCCTCCCTCTCCCGTGTTGTAGAAGGTACCCAGCTCGGCGGCCGCCCGCGCCAGGCACTCGCACGTATTGTAGCTGATGGCTCCGTAGGACAGCGCGGAGAACATGACGGGGATCTCCACGCGCAATTGAGGTGAGAGCCGGGTCTCGAGGGAGGGCTTCCCTTTCCCGCCCGCGATCTCCAGTGCATCAGGTTTTGCTCCCAGGAAGGTGCGCAGCTCCATGGGCTCGCGCAGGGGGTCGATGGAGGGGTTTGTAACCTGGCTGGCATCCAGGGTGATGTGGTCCCAGTAATTGCGGTATTCCTTGTCGCAGCCCATGCCGGTGAGCAGGACGCCGCCCGTCTCCGCCTGCCTGTTTATATTCTGCATCACTTCCCGGGTCCAGTTGGCGTTGGTGGGAACCTGGGTCGGGTTCTCGCGTACCACCAGTGCGTTGGTGGGGCATAGGGTGACGCAGCGCAGGCAGCCTACGCACTTGTCCTCGTCTACGTATACCTCGTCTTCCTCCTCATCGTAGAAGTGGACGCCGTTCGCGCACTGGCGCACGCATACCTCGCAACGTATGCAGCGTTGGTCGTCCCTGTCCACCAGGAACCGCGGGATGGTATAGCTCTTCAATGCATCAACCTCCAGGCCTGCAGGCCGGTACCGCGCCGCTCAGAATCTTCTTGCTTCCGGTCGTCATCTCGGCCTCGGCGCCGGCGCTCCCGAGCTCGAAGATTATCGCTTCTCCGCCCGACGGGATCCAGGTATCCTCCAGCGCATCATCCACGAGATGCATGGGCGCCTCCTCGGATGAAAGGTACATCCAATCGCCGTTGCGCGCCGCCACGAGCGGCCGCAGCCTGATGCGGTCCGTGAGCCCTATCATCTGGGAGAGGTTGGAAACGATGATGCTGAAGGGCCCGTTGAGCAGCAGCGAGCCGTAGGTCTGCCGCAAGGCCGTATGCAGTTCTCTCTCCACAAGCGGCATGCGGTCGATATCCGCCCACAGCGGAGCCGCCAGCACCTTCGCCATATCCTCGATGGAGAGGCCGTGCCGCCTTACCAGGAGGTCCACCGCGTAAGTGATGACCTCCGTGTCGGTGAACAGGGTACAGTTGTAACCGTACATCTCCAGGTAGCGCTGGTTGATACCGTATGACGATATCTCCCCGTTATGCACCACCGACCAGTCCAGGATATTAAACGGATGCGCGCCGCCCCACCACCCCTGGGTATTGGTGGGAAACCTGCCGTGTGCCACCCAGATGTAGCCTTCGTACTCGTGCAGGCGGAAGAAGCGCCCGACGTCCTCCGGGAAACCGACCCCCTTGAAAACGCCCATGTTCTTACCGCTGGAGAAGGTGAAGGCGCCGTCGATGTTCGCATTGATATGCATAACCGCCTGCACCACGAAATCATCCCGGTCCCGCAAGTGGCAATCCTGGGCCGGGTCATCGCGCAGCTGGAGGAAATAACGCCACAGCAGCGGGGCTTCGCCGACCCCCTCGCACGGTGAGGTTGGGATCACCTCGGCCTGTTCCACGCAGAAATTCGCCTTCAGGAACTCCTCGGCGTCTCGCTTCCCCGCCTCGTCGCTGTACATCAGGTGAAAACAGTAAAGTTCGGCGTACTGGGGATAGATACCGTAGGCGGCGAAGCCTCCGCCCAGGCCGTTACTGCGATCCCTCATGTTGGCGATGGCGGTGAGCATGGGCGAGCCCGTGAACCTCACTCCCCTCGCGTTCATCATGCCGAATATGGAGCAGCCGGAGAAGTCCTTGTCATCCCGGAAGCGCACACCCCTCAGCATCGCTTCAACCCCCCTCTTTGTCGCCGCTGCGCGTGGGCCCGAGACCGGCCATCGCACCCTCGATGCGCCCTTTCCTCACCGCGCGCGGCAGGTGGATATGGCCGAACCCCTCGTCGAGGAGTGAGTTCTTCACTCTTCTTACGTTTGCTCTCTCCTGGATGAGGCTGGTGAGGATCCCGGCGCGCTCTATCCTCCCGGCCATAAGCATGCCTACCAGTATGTCTCCCCGCAGAACCACCTTGCGGTAACCGCTTTCATCGCGGCGCGTTATGACCTTGTATCCCTCGGCGGGAGGGTTAACGATGCCCGCGGAGAGCACCGGCAGGCCGAAGAATTCCACCGCGTTCATCGCGTTGCACCCGGGATACGGAACCTCGCCGCCTGCCATGTTCATGCCGGCATACCTACCCTGCAGCGCCGCGACCGGCCACAGTGCATTGATCGAAGGCTCCCCCAACACTACGTCCATCGCCCTGACGGCGTCCCCCGCGGCATAGATATCGAGGTTCAAGATGCGCTGGTGCTCGTCGACCTCTATCCCGCCTGCACACGGCAGCCCGGCGGCAGCTGCCAGTTCGGTACGCGGCCTCACTCCCACGGCCATCACCAGGAGATCGTAATCGACTTCCGCGCCGTCCTCCAGTATCGCCGTGCCCCTGTTCCCGCCACGGCCGCGCAGCTGCGTGACGCCGATTCCGGTGATGACTTCGATACGTGCGTCGCGGCAGCGTTCCGCCACCAGGCCGGAAGCCCGCTCGTCGAGCGCGAGAGGCAGGACCCGGTCCATCTTCTCGACCACCGTAACCTCGGCCCCCCGGGCGTGCAGCGCTTCCGCCGCCTTCATGCCTATGAGGCCGGCACCGATCACCAGGGCGCTCGCCTTTTTCGCAGTAAGCCTGATCATGCGCTTGGCATCGTCCCAGGAGACGAAGGTGACATACGCAGCTTCCTCAAGACCGTCTATGGCAGGTATAAAGGGGATAAAACCGGTTGCCAGCAGAAGCCTCCTCCATCCCGCCTTCTCCCTGTTCGCAGTGGTCAGAGTCCTTTTCGACGGCGAGATGGAGACGACGCGCTGGCCGGCGTGGAAGTCTACCTTCATTTTATGGTAATATTTAGCAGGCCGATAATACATCCCCCCGGTCTTGATGTCTCCGGCCACGAGGTAGGAGATGAGCGGGCGCGAATAGCAGCGGTACTTCTCTTCGCAGAAGAGACCGATGCTGCCCTCGCCGTCCAGCTGACGGATGGCATCGACCGCGTTGATTGCCGCCGCCGAATTGCCGATGATGGCGTAGTCGTATGTCTCCATCTTCTATTCCTCCACCAGGACCAGTGCTTCGTTGGGGCAGTTGGCTACGCAGGCGGGAATATCCAGATCGGGGCAGAGGTCACACTTACCCACTACCTTGCCGCCGGGCTCGTCGCGGCGAACCGCCCCGAATGGGCAGACCAGGATACAAGTCCAGCATCCCACGCACCGTTCCGGGTCGTTGGTGACCACTCCGGTCTCCGGGTCCCTCTGCATGGCCCCGGAGAGACACGCCGTAATGCACGGCGCATCGTCGCAGTGCCGGCATTGCAGAGCGAAGGAGACATGCCCGTTTTCCTCCACCTCGACCCGCTTCATGGGGCGTCTCTCCTTTTTAAACGCCTTGATTATATTCTTGCTCAAAGAGTGCTCGACGATGCAGTGGATCTCGCACAGGCGGCATCCGATGCAGTATTCCTCTCGCGGTATTATCCTTCTCATGGGGTTCACCCGTTCCATCCAGATAAACATCGCAGACGCGATTTTGACTAACGGCCTCCTATCTCGATACTCTTATCGGCTGTAGGTGGCCTATTGCCTATTAAACCCATTATATGTTATATTGTCAATGATAAATTAGGAGAATTATTACCGTTATGGCTTACAACGATACCATGCTCGAGAGAAAGACCCTCGCCATCCTGGAGATCCTGCAGGAGGCGGGAGAGCCGCTGGGTGCCCGCGCCATATCCAGGGAACTGGCCCTGCGCGGGGTGGACCTGAGCGAGAGGACCGTCAGGTATCACCTCATGCACCTGGACGAAAAGGGTTTCACCCGCCTGGAGGGGAGAAGCGGGCGCGTGCTCACGCAACACGGGCGCGATGAGATAGAGAGCGCCCTCGCGGTCGACCGCGTCGGTTTCGTCAACTCGCGCATCGACGATCTCGCTTGCCAGGCCGATTTCGATCTTCCTTCGCGCCGGGGTACGCTGGTAGTCAACCTGACTTTCTTCCCGCTGCAAGACGAAGCCGCGGCCGTGGAGGCCATGCGCCCCGCTTTCGATTCCGGCCTTTGCCTCTCGGACCTGGTGCTGCGAGCGGGGCCCGGCGAGAGGGTGGGGGGCCTGGAGATCCCTGCCGATCATGCTGGCTGGGGAACGGTATGCAGTGTTACCCTCAACTCGGTTTTTCTACGCCACGGCATCCCCGTGGAATCCAGTTTCGGCGGTCTTCTCGAGATCGAGGGCAATAAACCACGCCGCTTCACCGAGATAATCAGTTACGCGGGCTCCACCCTTGACCCTATAGAGATCTTTATCAAGGGCAAGATGACCAACGTACACGCCGCCGCTACCAGGGGGAACGGCCTCGTCTGTGCTTCTTTCCGCCTCATACCTGCATCGGCACTCGCTGAAGCCATGGACCTGCTCGCAGAGATGAAACGGTCCCGTCTCGGCGAAATGGTCTTGCTCGGAAGGCCGAGCCAGCCTTTCATGGAGGTGCCTTCGGGCAAGGACCGGGTAGGGCTGATCGTGGCCGGGGGCCTCAATCCGCCCGCCGCGGCCGAGGAGATGGGGGTGGATACCGCATCCCGCGCCATGGCCACCCTGGTCGATTACTCATCGCTGGCGCCATTCGCCGCGGTAGCTAAACGCATATAGGCGTTGTTTTCCCGAGACCGGCGTATGGGTCTCGCTCCGCTCCTGGATACCAGACACAGGTGTTCTTTCGGCCCGAGCCTTGGGGTAACGGTCTCGCTCGGCTGCGCACGCAATAAATGAGGAAATCAGAAACTGCATATTGCGCGCTCGCTACGACCGACCCCATAGTTCTCGGGCAAGTCGGGTTTATGTAATGCCTAAGCCTGCTAATGGATTATTCGCTACGCTCGACAGACCCCGTGGATCTCGGGAAGTGGGTTTTGTGCTGTACGACACCCGGACGGTATCGTTCCTGCCCGGCCTCCATACATGCACGATTGCTCGCCAATGTCGCTTCAGACCGACCCCGCAGTCCCAGACAGTGGTTCGGTAGATG
Source organism: uncultured Actinomycetota bacterium (assembly GCA_964529285.1). Classification (GTDB taxonomy): domain Bacteria; phylum Actinomycetota; class Geothermincolia; order Geothermincolales; family RBG-13-55-18; genus SURF-21. The sequence goes on along the minus strand of CAZGWK010000002.1, from coordinate 98,859 downwards.
ATTACTGTGCCGCTTCGGACCTATCCCTCAGTTACCAGGCATAGCGGTCTTATCCGGCACTCCGCCAGGTGGGTGGAAGGTCATAGGGTAAAGTTGTAGTAGATTAGAGTAGCCCCGTTTAATGCCGAAGGATCAGGTGAAAGGGCTGCAGGCAATGAGCATTGCAACAGGAGGCGGCGAAGACGCGCTCAGCGTGAGCGAGCTGGTCAAGGATTACCCGCGCCCGTCCGCGGGCTGGCGCTCTTTCTTTTTACCCTCCTGGAAGCAAGGGGTAATCCGAGCCCTGGACGGGGTCAGCTTGCGGGTACGGCGCGGCAGTGTCTTCGGGCTGCTGGGCACGAACGGAGCGGGGAAGACCACCCTGATCAAGATCTGTTACAACCTGCTCGTGCCCACGTCGGGCTCGGTACTCGTCCTGGGAGAGGATCCCCAGCACCACGGCCGGGACGTCCGCAGCCGCATGGGCATGGTCAACGGCGAGGAACGCAGTTTCTACTGGCGCCTGTCGGGGCGCCGCAACCTGGAGTTCTTCGCCGCTCTCCAGGGACTGGACGGCGCCTCTACGGCACGGCGCATCTCGGAACTGGGCGAGCTCACGTGTATAACGGAATTCCTGGACGTGCCCTTCTCCGACTATTCCTCCGGCATGCGGCAGAAGACGGCCGTGGCGCGTGCCCTGCTGCACGACCCGGAGGTCCTGCTCATGGACGAACCTACGCGTTCCCTCTCACCCGACGCCTCCTATCCCCTGCAGGACTTCATCCGGCGGGAGCTGGTGCAAGAGAGCGGGAAGACGGTCTTCCTCGCCACCCAGGACATGCACGAGGCCGAGCGCCTTTGCGAGGACGTAGCCCTGCTCCACCGCGGCCGCCTTCTTTATCTCGGGACCCTCGCCGGGCTCATGCGGGAGGGCAGACGGGAACTGGGCGGGGGGGCCGGTCTGGGCGATATCTTCGTACATCTGGTGCGCAGGGAAGGAGACGCATGAGAAAAGCCCTGGCCTTCCTCAAGCGTGACTTCTTCGTAGAGCTGAGCTACCGGCTCAACTTCCTGCTCTCCCTCGCGGGCGTGGTATTCACCGTCGCCATCTTCTTCTTCCTGGGAAAGATCGTGGACCCGGCCGCGGTGCGGGACACGGCAGACGATTATTTTTCCTTCGTCCTGGTGGGTACGGCCATGGCCATGTACCTGCGCACTGGCCTCGGCTCCTTCGCCGAGAGCGTGCGTGAAGAGCAGATGATAGGGACCCTCGAGGCCATGATGTCCACTCCCACCTCCCTCTCCACCATCGTCCTCTCCTCGTCGCTATGGCGGTTTCTATTCACCTCCGTCTCCGTGCTCGCCTTTCTCCTCGTAGGCGCCTGCTTCGGCGTTTCCTTCGCCGGGGCAAACGTCTTCGCGGCACTGCTTCTGCTCGTCCTCACCGTAATGTCCTATGCCGCCCTGGGCATAATCTCCGCCAGCTTCATCATCGTCTTCAAACGCGGCGATCCCATAAACTGGGCGGTGAGCAGCCTCTCTATACTCCTGGGGGGGGTCTTCTACCCCGTAGCCGTGCTTCCGGGCTGGATGCAGTTCCTCTCGCGCCTCCTGCCCATCACCTGGTCGCTGGACGGCATGCGTGGGGCCCTCCTCAAGGGCGAGGGTTTCTCTACTCTGTGGCAGGAATTCCTGGCCCTTGCCGTTATCGTCGCCGTCCTCACTCCCTTGAGCCTGGCCTTTTTCCGTCTCGCGGTCCGCTATGCCCGCAGGACCGGCACCCTCGTAAAATACTGACGTGGTCATGCGGAGTTTACGTTTCAAGGAAAGCGGGCATCTCTTATATAATACAGGCATGGCAAGGGCGCGGTACGACCGCAACCGTGGTTCGCGGGTCCGCTGGCGGCGGCCCGGAAAAAGCACAGGAGGGCATGATGGAGAGCACGTTCCTCGAAGATATCGTCCAGCACCGGGTGGAGATAACCGGCGGTTCCTGCGACGTACCCATCCTCTACAATGATGTCTTCGCCGTTGCGGGAGTCTTTGCGGCGCCCACGCTCAAGTTGAGGGAACTGCTTCCCACGTCCAAGCTGGTACCGGTGGAGATATACCCCGGCAAAGGCCTGCTGGGTTTCATGGCGGCGGATTACCGCTATAGCTCGATCGGCCCCTACAGGGAATTCATAATCATGGTCCCGGCACGTTACCGTCCCCGCTTCAACCCGCCCCTTTTTCCGGTGCTGCGCATGAGCGCCTCTCTTTCCTTCGAGGTCTTCATCTGGCAGCTGCCGCTGACCTCCGAGAAGGGACTGCATGCAGGCGTCGACATCTGGGGGTTCCCGAAGTTCATCGCCGATATCGACTTCAGCGAGGACGAGAGCACCGTCTCCTGCAAGCTGTCCGAAGGCGGCAAGGAGATCCTTACCCTGGAGGTGAAAAAGAATCCGGCACGCATGAAGACCTATTTTGACTACACCACCTTCTCGGTAAAGGACCGGGAACTCCTGCGCACCCATGTCAACGGCATCTCCAGCTCCCTGGGCAGGAGCTTCCGCCCCGGTGGGGCTCACCTCACGCTCGGAGAGCACCAGCTGTCGCGCCGCATACGGGAGATAGCACCCGGCAGGAGCGTGCAGACTCTCTACATCCCCCATGGTCAGATCATCCTTCCCGAGGCGGAGGAGAGCCTGGCCCTTTGAAGCCCGGGTCCGCCAGGGGGGTTAAAGGGAACCGGCGCGGCTGTGCCTGCATCTCTAATAGCGACGGATGGAACTGTAGACCAGACCTTATTGGGGGTGGAAATTATGAAGAGATTCCTCATCCCGGCGGTCGCCCTGCTCCTGATAGCTCCGGTGATAGCCGGATGCGGAGATTCCTCCTCAAAGGAAGACCCCGTAAAGCGCGCAGCGAAGGACTACAACCTCAAGGCCGAGGACAGCGGTTTCGCCTTCGGCCTCTTCGGGCAGGTGATGGATGAGGACTACGGTGAGAACATCGTCCTATCCCCTTTGAGCGCCAAGCTCGCTCTGGCCATGGCCTATAACGGGGCCGCGGGCGAGACGGAAGAAGCCATGGCCGAGGTCCTGGAACTCGAGGACATGAGCCTGCAAGAGGTCAACGCACAGCTGGGAAACCTCATGCTCTCCCTCGAGCAAGCCGACGAGGACGTGCTGCTGGAGATCGCCAACTCCATGTGGGCGAACCAGGACTTCGCATTAAACCAGGACTTCGTGGAGCGCTGCCGCGATAGCTACGACGCGGAGGTCGCGAACCTTGATTTCTCCGACCCGGAGTCGCCGGGAGTAATAAACGGCTGGGTGAAGGAGAAGACGCACGACAAGATCGAGGAGATCGTAGGCGACCTCTATCCCGAACTGGCGCTGATCCTCATAAACGCCGTCTATTTCAACGCCAAATGGAAGGTACCTTTCGAGGAGTCTAACACGGAGGACGGTGACTTCCACCTCCTCGACGGCAGCACGATCGCCGTCCCGCTGATGCGAAGGTGGGGCGAGTTCTCTTATTACGAGGACGAGGGCCTTCAGGTGGTCAGCCTGCCCTATGGCGAGGAATCGGGGGGCCGCCTGAGCATGTTCGTCGTACTGCCGCAAGAGGGCGCGGGCTACGCCGAGTTCCTCGCGTCTTTGAGCGAAGCTGCCTGGGAGCAATGGATGGAAATGCTGGATGAACGCGATGGCGAACTGGCCCTTCCCCGCTTCAAGGTGGAGTACGAAAAGGAGCTCAGCGACCCCCTGAAGGCCATGGGCATGCAGCCGGCTTTCGAGGGTGGGCTTGAAGATGTTTTCGCCTCGCTGGGCGGGGAAAAGGCTTACATCAGCAAGGTCCTGCAGAAGACTTACATAGACGTAAACGAGGAGGGGACCGAGGCGGCGGCGGCCACCAGCGTGGAGATGGAAGCTACGGCCGTTATGCCCGAAGAGGTGCCCTTCGAGATGATCGTGGACCGGCCCTTCTTCTTCGCCATCCGCGACAACCAGACCGGCGCCATACTCTTCATGGGCTCCATCGTGGATCCATCGTAGATACGTCTGAGCAAACCCGTCCGACAGCCTGCATCGCGAAAGCGACAGCGCCGTCTTCGGCGCGGCGGTGTCCCAGCGCCTCCACGTTTCCGAACGTGGAGGCCTGGCACGTGTACGTATCGGAAGTAATCTCTACATACGCTTTTCTTAATGCTCCGCTATCGACTCGATCTTGTCGCTGAGGCCGCTCGCCGCGCTGGTCTCCCTGAAGGTGCCCTCCCACAGGCCCAGGGCGACCCCCAACTCCTTGTGCTCCTTGGCGTATTCCTGTATTGATACACCCTGCACCGTAGCGTCTATGGCCTGGCGGAAAGCCTTCGCACCGGCGGTCGGCCCCATGGGATGGGCGTGTATTCCTCCGCCCGAACCGATCATTATCTCACTGCCTATGTCCGCCACGCACACCGGGACCATGTCCGGGGTTATGCCGCCCGAGGGCATGGGCATCATGGGCTTGACGTCATGCATAGGATAATGCATGACGTCCGCGGTGAACACGAAGCGGTCCTTGAGATAGGGCGCCTTGCCGTAGGGCGCCGGGAAGACCACCGAATCCGCCCCCGCCAGGCGGGGCAGCTTCGCCAGCACCAGGTGTGAGGCTATGCCGGAGATGGGCGACTCGTAGAGGGCGCCGGCGCAGTCCATGTGCGCCAGTATGGGGACGTTGATGTCCGGGTCCTCGGCCAGCGCCTGCAGGGCAGGCAGGCCGACGGCCAGGTAGTTGACCATGATAGCATTGGCCCCCGCATCCACTACGCGCTTGGCGGTCTCGAACATCTTGGGGAGGTTGTCGGAGATGTTAACCGTGTACAGGGTGTGCTCCCCCGTCTCCTCGTAAGCCCTCTTCTCCATGGCCATGTATGCCTTGACCCGGTCCTCGCAGCGGTTGAAGACCATGTCCGCGATGAGCTCGTCGTCCTTGATGACGTCGCAGCCGCCCAGGGCGACCTCGTAGAAGAGCTTCTCTCCTATCTCGCAGGAGTAACCCGTGCACGGCTTGATCATGTTGTTGATGAGCGGGCGCCTCTCCTCCATCTCCAGCGCCTCGTATATCCCTTCGATGCCGAACTTGGGCCCGCCGAAACCGTCCGTGTACTGCTTGGGGAACTGCAGGTCCAGGAGCTTTATCTTGCCGCCCATGGATATGTTTCCCACCACTGCGGTGAGCAGCATGGGGATCTGGTGTTCGATGTTGCGGAAGGGGTAGGCCACCTGCACCACGTAGGTACGCTCCTCCACCTCCTTGGGCACCTCGTACTCGAAGAAGGGCACCTCGTGGATGGCGATGACCTTGGCCACGTGCTTGGCCCTCACCTCCGGTGTCTCGCCGGGGACAGCTGTCCAGGTGCCCGTGGACTGTTCCACCGCCAGGAAAGGCGCAAGGTAGTACATGATCATGTCCCGCGGCAGGGCTGCATAGTAGGTGGCAATGATGAAATCGCCGGTGTCTATTCCCTCCGGCAGCGCCTTAGGTTGTGCTTCGTAGAACAACATTTTTCTTCCTCCTTTTCATCTCACGTCTTGCAGGCCTGTTCCGCCTCGTTGAGCGTGCGGCATATCCCCTTGAGGTTGCCGTACAGGCAGCGGAACGCGCCGTAGAGTTCGTCGTACTCGGCGCAGCAGTCCGGGTTGGGTTCGAAGGTCCTGCGCACCTTGATCACCTTCTTGAGATCCCGGTAGCTCTCATATTCCTTCAAGGCCACCGCCACCGCCAGGGCACAGCCCATGGCGCCCGCCTCCTGGGGCGTCTGGACCGCCTCCACTTCGCGCCGGGTGACGTCTGCCATTATCTGCATCCATACATCGCTGCGGGCTCCGCCCCCGATAGTGCGCAGGGTACTGCACTTGAAGCCGGCTTTGCCCGCGCAATCCACCAGCCAGCGGCAGTTATAAGCGACGCCTTCGTAGATGGAGCGCAGCAGGTGCCCGCGCTCGTGTTCCAGCGAGAGGTTGACGAAAGCCGCGCGCAGGGTGGTGTCGGTTATGGGAGCCCTCTCCCCGAACATCCAGGGGGTGAAGAGCAGGCGCTTTGCTCCCGGCTCCACCTTCTCCACCACCTCGTCCAGGATGGGGAAAATGGCCATCTCGTCGCCCGCCTGCCGTGCTTTCTCCATCTCCTCGGCGGTGGCGAAGTTCTCAGCGAACCACTTCAGGCAGGCGCCTGCGGTCTCGGTCTCCCCGATCATGATGAACATCTCGGGATCGGCGGAAACCACGGAGACGATACCGTTCTTGCCCAGGTTCTTGACCTTGGAGGTGGTGATGCACAGCCAGCCCGAAGTCCCGAGATATACATGGGCGTCGCCGTCCTCCAGGGCGCCCGAGCCGGTGGCAGCGGCAGGGACGTCGCCCATGCCTCCGATTACCGGTGTTCCCGCCTCCAATCCCATTTCTGCGGCGGCATCCCGGGTGAGCAAGCCGACGATATCGATGGAGCTCTTCACGTCGGGCATCTTCTCCAGGGGTATGCCCAGCAGTTTCGCGAAGAGCGGGTCCCATTCTCGGGTCTTGTTCTTCAGAAAACCCGTGACCCCGGCGCCGGTGTGGTCGATGATCATGTTCCCGGTGGCGCGGTAGACGAGATAGCCGTTGACGTCGAGTATCTTGTGGGTATCCGCGAATACCTGCGGCTCCCTGTCTCTGATCCACAAGATCTTGCAGATGACGTCCTTGCCCGAGGGTACGGCCCCCGCCACAGCCATGATCACCCTGGAGCCTCCCAAGCGGCGCACCAGGCGTGCCGCCTGTTCGTCGGCGCGGCTGTCTATCCAGATTATGGCAGGTCGCAGCGGCTCGCCGGATTTATCCACGGGAAGCACGCCCAGCATCTGGGTGGCGAAACCTGTGCCGATGACCTGGCTCGCTTTTATTTTGCTCTCCTTGACGACGCGCTGGGTGCTCGTGCATACGGCATCCCACCAGTCACGTGGGTCCTGCTCCGCCCAGTGAGGCTGGGGATACGAAACCGCATAGGGCGTGAAGCTGGAGGCGATGATGCCTCCGGCGAGGTCGGCCAGCACCGCCTTGCTGCCTCCCGTGCCCACATCATGGCTGATAATGAACTTAGCGCCCATCAAGCATCACCCGTCCCTTCTTAACGCCGGCCTCACGGGCTCAGAACTTCAGATCAATGGTCTCTACCTTGCCGCTGGAGTCGATCTGCTCGATGTATATGGGAGCGCCCTCTCCTTTGCCGGAGGACTTGATGACCTCTCCCGCCAGCTGGATCATATCCAGGGGGTTCACGGCCGCCTCGGGAGGGAATGCGCCCTTCTGGGTAATCTTGCCCTGGCCCATGACGATGGCCCCCATGGCGGCGGGTATGCCCGTGCCCTCTCCCATGCCCATGCCGCTGGAGGACATCTGGAATACGTAAGAGAGGGGCTCTCCGTCCTTGGTGCCCTTTACCACGATCTTCAGACAACCGCGCGGGAAATTAATGCCGGCTTCCTTGAGCAGCCCATCCCGGGACGAGATGACAAAGGCCACCGCGAACTCGCGGGGGATCACCATCCGGCCCTGTACCTCCAGCGGCTCATCGGAGGTGAGGCCCAGCTTGACCATGCTCTTGATGAGCTCGGCGTATGAGACCGGTATGACCAGGCCGAGGTTGGTTACCCGCTTGACTCCCTCGATGTACTTGGGCAGGGTTATGGTCTCGGGGTGGGGATATGCATAGACGGGATAGGCACCCACGTCCCTGAATTCCGTCTCCTCCTCGAGGGCCTTGCCGCTCTCATCAAAGAGCCTGACCGTCTTGTATTCTCCATCCAGGAACATGGGGATGTCGATCTCCATGGAATGGAAGCGGTGCTTGATCACCGCCGGCCCCTCCACGTCCTCTCCACCATGAGCGTGGTAGATATCCACCGACTCCACCCCGTCGAGCAAGGTTTCCGCGGTGAACTTGACCAGCACGTTGGCCATGCCGGGGGAGCTTCCCATGCCTACGAGGGCCGAGATACCGGCTTCCCTGGCCTTGCCGTCCATCTCCAGCATGATCTCGGTGGCATCCAGGTCATCGCAGATATCCACATAGTCGATGCCCGCAGCTATCGCCGCTTCCAGTATGGGCGGCCCGTACTTGTAGAAAGGACCCACGCAGTTCAGGATCACCGACGCGCCCGAGATTGCTTCCTTCAGGCTGGCGGGATCCTCGGCATCCAGCTCAAACGCCTTTACGCGGCCTTCGCCAAGCTCTTTGCAGAGCTCGCGGGCTGCCTCGATATCCTTGTCCGCTACAACGTACTCGTCGAAATAATCCGTCTCTGCCAGGGTGCGAACTGCAGTACTGCCCACCGCACCGCAACCCCCTAGAACTACCAGTCTGGACATTTTCTACCTCCCGTAGCCTTCTTAAAAAGCGAACTCGATGACTCCCGTCTATTTCAGCCATTCCTACGAACGGCGGCTCTGCCAAAACTCTATCTTTACCCCGCCCCTCGTGCACGATCCTCCATCCTCCATTGCCCGTTCCTCGCGGGATACGCCCGTCATTTTCCCGCGGGCTCACTAAGGCGCTGCAATACCAGATTGGACATACGCACGATAATATCCATTGCCGTACGCAGATCGAAGGACTCAGGGTCCTCCAGCCACTGGATCTCCATTCCTTCCATCAATCCCAGCAACATGCACGCCAGGTAATAGGGGTCAGCCCGAGGAAGCAGTCCTTCCTCTATGCCTTGAGAAACGATCTCTTGCAGTTTCTGCTTGATCTCGTTGCTGTTGTGGCGGAGTTTTTCGACATACTCGGGCGAGAACGCCTCCAACTCCTCGGCGCGCATCTTCCAGGAAAGCTTGGTGTAGTCGCGGTGGCGGAAATGCAGCCCGACGATCTCGTTGCCCAGCCAGTAAAGTTTCTCCAGGGCATTTTCTTCCCGCTCCGCGGCCTCCCTCACCAGGCTAATAAACTCGCCGTGCGACTCTTCGACCAGGGCGAAATAGAGTTCCTCCTTGGATTTCCAATACCAGTAGAGGGTCCCCTTGCCGAATCCCGCCTCCATGGCGATCTCCGACATGGTGGTATTGTGGTAGCCCTTCGACGAGAACACCTTGAGTGCGGCCTGCTTGAATGCCTGTTCGCGCTCGTCCTTTACGGGGTTTTTCCGTATGCCCAGGGACTTGGCCATATCACTCTTCTCCATTTAGACCTACCGGTCGGTCTTATTCTATAACGTGCCTTTTGCGCGGTCAATACTCGTGCTCCGAAAACCTCAATCGATGCGGCGAGACAGGGTGGTCCCAGCAAGCGCCTATCCCCCGCCCTTCATCATCTTCCTTACGTTGAGGAGGTTCTGCAGGGGCCCGTCGGGCAGCTCCCTGGCCCCTCCCAGGATCTGGGCGTTCATGGTGATCTGAGCGCAGAACTCCACCGTTTCCAGGCGGTGATAAGCCTGCTCCACATCGCTTCCCCAGCACAACACCCCGTGGTTCTCCATGAGCACGGCATCGAATCGGTCCAGGTAAGGAACGATCGACTCCGCCAGTTCCTGGCTCCCGGGAGCCTCGAAGGGCACGAGCGGCACCTCGCCCAGAAAGATCACCGCCTCGGGGATAAGGTACAGGTCCAGAGCCTTTCCGGCTACCGCGAACGACGTGGCAAGGGGTGGATGGGCGTGCACTATACCACCGATATCGTCCCTTTCACGATAGAGGCTCAAGTGCATGGGTGTCTCACTGGTCGGGTAGCCCTCCCCCCTCAGCACTTCGCCTTCCAGGGTAACGACCAGGAGCTGTTCCGGCCGCATGAACCCCTTGCTTACCAGCGTGGGCGTGATAAGCACCTCGCCGGCTTCCAGCCGTGCCGATATGTTGCCGGAGTTGGCGGAGGCCATGCCGCGCTCCCAAACGCGCCTGCCGATAGCGCAGATGAATTCCCGCATCTTCTGCTCTTGCATTATGGAGACCTCCTCGCATTCAACGCCGTAATTGCTGATATTCGTTTTCCCATGCAGCAGGAATGCTAATTATTAGACTAACCGGTCGGTCTTATTCTAATCGTTTCCCTCTCCCCCGGTCAAGCCTCATTCCGACATGGGGAGGGCCTTTTAAAACGTGGTCTGCAATATATCCGAGAGGGGAGCCGTTTGCCTCGCCGCGTCGTCCCCTTTCCAGCCGATGTTAGAATACTGGTATCTGTACGCGCATGTTGCGGATTTTTTCGATCTTTGCAACCGACATAAGACCGGCCAGGAGAAAATCGTGCTCAAGATGCCTTGGCTCGACGTGGATAAATGCACCATCGCCGAGCATTGCGATGATTGCAAAGCCGCCCGCTCCTGCAAGTACGATGCTTTCAACGTCGTCCCCGGCTACCCCGGCTCGGGAAAAAAATGCAGGATCGCCATAGATATGGAGAAGTGCCGCCTCTGTGGGGACTGCATGCACGCCTGTGAACTGGGCGCCGTTAAGATGATATGAGATGACGGGCCAGACCGGGTGAGGCGTACCGCTCCCCCGTCAAAGCGTTCCCGGAATGCTAGAGCGAGGCCGTTCCCGCTTTTATAAGCCGGGCGAGCTCCACGGCGCGGGATACGGTCGAAACTGCGCTGGCCATGCCGAGTTCGTCCTTCAGCACGAGCAGCTTGTCTTCACCCTCGCGCCTTCCTTCCCCCTGCAGCGAAGAGAAAGCGGACCCGCCCTGCAGCCCGATATCCGGTGAGGCGATGACCATGTTGACCGCATGGAAGAACTGATTCATGGTCAGGAGAGCCATCTCCAGACCGGCCATACGGAACCAGGCCACGGCGATGGAACCTCCGACCTTATTACGGAGCAATCCCGCCGAGACGTTGCCGTGCACGTAAACGCGCAGGCGATCTATGAAGGCGGCAACGTGACCGGAGAGGCGCCCGAAATAGACCGGGGTGGCCAGGATAAGGACGTCTGCCTCTTCGATCAGGGGATAAAGGGCGGTCATGCCGTCGTCGAGCGAACACCGGCGGGTGGTCTCCTGCTTGCGCAGGCACCAGTTGCAGTGGATGCAGTCCCCCACTCCGGCGTCTGCGAGCGTGACCATCCGGCAGCTGACCCCAGGTTCACCTTCCTGGCCACTCAGGGCTTTCCCCAGTAAAGCCTCGACGTTTCCATCCCGCACCGGGCTCCCGCAGACCCCCAGGATCCTGAGCTCGGAGATCACAGGCCCTCCCCGAGGAAGGGAAGCACGCGCAGCCTGATGAAGGCGGTGGTACCCTCTCCGGATCTCCCCTTTATCGAGAAGTCCCCTCCCATGGCCGCCACGTATTTACGGCAGAGGTATAGTCCCGAGATGCCGATCTTCGCGCGATCCTCTGGGCCTTCCTCCTCCAGCTCCCGGCGCATGACCTCCTCGACAACCTTAAGGGATATTCCCGGACCCTGGTCTTCCACACGCAGCAGGACCTCGTCTCCCCATCTCTCGGCGCCCAGTATTACCGGGGCACCGGGCGGCGAGAACTTGCGCGCGTTATCTATGAGTTGCATAAGGGCCTCGCGCAGCAACCTCTTATCGCTATGCAGCTTGGGAAGATCCTCCTCTATCTCGAGGAATATCTCCCCTTTCCTCTCCCCCCTTCCGTAATACTCCTTCATATCCCAGAGGAGGGCGGCGAGATCAATGCCTTTGGGCGACGGCATGGACTTCTCCACCGGCGCGTCCCCGAAAAGGGCGAGGTTATCCGGTGGGGCCTCCTCTCCCTTGACCTCTTTGGCGATCTCGAAATAGTCGTGTTCCTTCTCCTGCGCGGGAGCCAGCGTGGGAACGACTCCGCGTCCCTGCGCTTTTACAGAGACGGATTCTTTCACTGTATCGCCTTGCGGCCCGGCGGCCGCCTGCCGCTCAGACCTCTCTTCTTTATCTCCAGTGGAATGATCCGGCGGCATCCGGGAGGTGCCCGTTTCCTCCTGCGCTGGTGCCGCCGCGTAAACGCTTTCAGCAGTCCTCGCATCCAGGGCGGAAACGGCATGTGCGACCGCCTCGCCCATGGCTGCGATAATAGCGTCTCCGTATGGCTCCACCTTTACCGGTTCGCAATCGGCCAGGGCAAACGCACCTGCCGCCTCACCATCACCGCGCGCCGGCAGGATCATCAGACCGCGCCATCTCCTCTCCCTCAATATGGGTAGAAGGGTGTCCGCCTTCTCGATCAAGGAATGCACTTCATCCCAGCCCTTTCTCGGCACTCCGCCGTGGATCTCGACGTTGAGATTCACGAGCATCCCGCACAGCCTTGCATGGCCGGGGCGCAGCCTCAAGGGGGTAAGCATCTTCACTTCATGCTCTTCCAGGCCGAGCTGCGCGCGCAGCACGGCTTCCCCCCGCTGCACGCCGAAGAAGGCAGCCGCGGTACAACCGAACTCCTCGCATAAGCCCCCCAGGCAATCCTCCAGGAAGTCCCCGGGTCCCCGGCTGTTCAGCGCCAGCTCCAGTATCTCCTCTTTTTTTCTGGCCGCCTTGAGAAGCACTTCGGCTTCCTCCATCTCAGACAGCTCGCGTGCAGCCTCCCTGAGTATGGCCATATATTCCCGCGTCCTGCCCCCTCCCTCAACCGCGAGCCTGACACTCATAAAAACCGTTCGGCGTTCCTTCTTCTTGCCCGCCCTCACCGCCACATCCCTGATCTCCTCGCCTCCGGCGGCTCGTTGCAGAAAAGCCGCTATCTCCTCGCGCACTTCGGCGGGGAAGAGGTCGGGCAGGGGCGTCCCGATGGCACGATCGTTAGTAGTAGAGAGCATCTCCTCGGCCGAATGGCTGAGGAGGGTGACGCGGAAGTCGGGGGTAAAGCAGGCCAGGGTAACCCCTACGCGTTCGAGCAGGCTCCATACACGCTGAAGCTCTTCCTCTCTCTCGCGGCGCATGCGGGCTTCAGTGGTGTGATCCCGCCCCAGACCCAGGAGCCGGTCGGCCTTACCGCTGGACGTCTTGAGGGCATCGACTGTGACTGCTATATGGGAAGTGGTCCCGTCGCTGCGGTTGAACTCCAGCTCGCCCCGCCAGGGGGCTGCGCAAGCCGCCTCGACCAGGCATCCCAAGGCCTGCCTTGCATCCTCCTTGAGCATGAAAAAAGAGATGGGCCGCCCCACGATCTCGTCCTGTTCGTGGCCCAGCAAGGAGCACATCACCGAATTTGCATAGGTGAAATTCGCGTCCATGTCCAACAGGAATGCCGGCTCCGCCATGGCATCCAGGAGCTGCGGCAAGCCGGGGGCCTCCTCGGGAACGGAGACCGGTGCAGGTTCTTCCTTCGCTGCACGTCTCTCCATTGCCGCCGGTCGCATGCCCGCGCTGTTTATGGTCACCAGGGTGCCGGTCGTACCCAGCGCCTCCAGGGGATAAGGCGACATGTCGATGTTCAATCGCATAAGCCGTTTGCCCACCTTGTAGGCCATGGCATAGTTCTCGACCCCCCGACCGCGCTTGGTCTTGGCAAGCAGCTCTTTGAGAGCCGAATAGAGGGGGAGATTCGCCTTGTACAGGGGTACTTTCCGTACCTCCTCGAGGGGTTTCTCCAGAAAGACCTCGGCGTCCCGGTTTCCCTCGAGGATCCTGTCCTCGTCGTCGAGAAGGATAGAGGCATCGAGGGTCGCTCTCGCGTCCTTTCCGTTCAACCCGCCTTCACCTCCCCTTTTGCGCCATGGGACCTGCCCTCAACGGTCATTGCAGGCTCCATCCGGGTACATGGCATCCGACAAATACGACCTCGCACCCAATGCCGCCGAGGCAATGGCTATATATTAGAGTTCTCCGACAATAGAATATTCGAGGGGCTGCTACTCCCACCCTTCCCGATAGCTAAACTTATGGATTTGCGCCGTCGATAAAACCCACGAAAATAGGGATCTTCGCGCATGATGGTGGGCGATCGATCGACTTTGCGGCCCATGCTGGCTCCGCATGAGCCGGGATGATGAAGGGGGATGAGCTTGGCGGCGAACACGTACCGCTTTCCCGTCCAGGTGGTATTCGGGGAGGGTTGCCTCAGGGAGGCGGGAGCCTTCGTCAAAAGCTTCGGAAAACATGCCCTGCTGGTCACGGGCGGCGGTCCTACCTCTCGATGCGCGGCGGTGGAAACCCTGAGTGAGATGTTAGCGGGCGAGGGCATCGCCGTCTCCCATTTTGCGGAGGTGGAAGCGGATCCCGGTGTTGAGACCGTGGAACGGGGCGTGGCTTTCGCCGGCGAGAAAGGATGTGACTTCGTCATCGGGCTGGGTGGAGGCAGTCCCCTGGACGCCGCCAAGATAATAGCGGCCAGGCTGAACAACGAGGGAGATATAGCCTCCTGGGAGGGCGCGGGCCGCATCCCGCGCCGCAGCAGGCCCCTCATATGCATTCCAACTACCTCCGGAACCGGGAGCGAGGTAACCTGGGTGGCGGTCATTACGGGCGGGAGGCGGCGCCAGAAGATGTCCATTGTCAGCCAGAACCTCTACCCGGTACTTGCCCTGATAGACCCCGAGCTCACCTACTCGATGCCTCCCGAGCTTACGGCCGCTACGGGAATGGATGCATTGACCCACGCCGTCGAATCGTGTGTAGCCCGCCGGGCCTGGGAGCCTACCCAGTCGTTATCGTTAAGGGCCGCACAGCTCGCTTTCGCTAACCTGGAGAGGGCCTGCGCGGACGGCACGGACGGCGAAGCCCGCCACAACATGTCCATGGCTTCTTTCCTGGCCGGTATGGCCTTCACCGCCGCAGGCCTGGGCCTGGCGCACGCGCTCGCTCACGCCCTGGGCACGCATTTCGGACTGTCCCACGGCAAGGCCAACGCCATCCTCCTGCCGCACGTGATCCGCTTCAATATCGAGTCCTCCCCGGGCCTCTATCGCGAGCTGGCCATGGCCATGGGGCTCAACGTATCCGGGCTGCCGGCTCCACGCGCGGCCGGGGAAGCCGCCAAGGCAGTGGAGGAACTGGTCGGTATCCTTCCCATCCCATCAGACCTCAAGCAAGCGGGAATATCCATGACGAGCGTGGAGACCCTTGCGGCCGAGGCATTCCTGAACACGCGCCTGCGCGCCTCCAACCCCAGGGACACGGTTCTGGAGGACATGGTGCAGGTACTGCGCAATGCCTTCGGGAGCTGAATGCCGTGTTTTTCCCTGCGAAGAACCGCTACGGGCAATAGAATAGCTCCCGAAGAAAGCCTATCTCTGCTAATGCCGCGGAGATCCCCGCAATCTCGCTTGTCTTCGGGAGCTGACTTCCACTAACCTTATATCTTTAATCTACCACATTTGGGCCGGGAATAAACCTCGCATGCTAACGAGAAGGGCTAGACGCCCACCAGTCTTACGGCGCGATGTTCTTTCGTGATACTATCGATATTCAAGGAGCGAGGAAGCATCAGACGGGGAAACCTTCGCAGCAGCTGGAAATAAGGGGGGAAGAGCCGACATGCCAAAGACACTCTGGGACCATTTGCCGGCCAAGCAATACCGGGCCGCCCAGGAACAGCATATGGTGCGTTATATACGGGAACGGGTCTATCCTTACAGCCCCTACTACCGCGAGCTCCTCGATCATTTCCGCATCAAACCGAGTGTGATCAAGACCCTTAAAGACATGTCATGCATACCTTTCACCACCAAGGCGGATATCGCACCTCTGCCGGAGGACCCCGATATCCCCATGTCGCTCATACTCAGGCCGACTCCCGAACGCATAAAGGAAGCGAGGATCTCCCTGCGTATCAAGCAGAGGTATTCCAGGCTGATCCGCGGCAAGAAGGGATATGCGGCGGCGATGGACAGTGAGTTCCTGCCCATCCACTACCATTTCACCATCGGACGGACCGCTCTTCCCACTCCTATCCTGTATACGCAATACGACCTGCAGCGCATGCGCGAGTGTGGAAGAAGACTCTTCGAGCTCATGGAGTTGAAGCGGGAGGACATGGTCATCAATGCGTTTCCGTTCGCGCCTCACCTGGCTTTCTGGATGACTTACTATGCCGCCGAAGCGGCGGGTGTGCCGGCCCTGCATACGGGCGGAGGCCGCATCCTCGGCACACACCGCATACTGGAGGCGCTGGAACGCCTCGAGGGAACGGTGCTCGCGGCGACACCCAGCTACGCCTACCACCTGATGCGCCTGGCCGCCAGCGAGGGCAGAGATTTTTCGCATCTTCACACCCTGATCATGGGCGGCGACCGTTTGCCGGACGGCCTCAAGAAAAAGATCCTGGAACTCCTCGGCAAGGTAGGGGCGGAAAATGCCGTCGTCGCTTCCACTTACGGTTTTACCGAGGGAAGAGTCGCCTGGAGCGAATGCAGGCCTTCAGCCCGTTCCAAGGAGGAGAGCTCGGGTTATCACCTCTTCCCCGACATGGAGCTCATCGAGATCATCGACCCCGAAAGTGGTAAACGGCTGGAAGATGGAGAGGACGGCGAGATCGTCTATTCAACACTGGATTGGAGAGGAAGCGTGCTGCTGAGGTTCCGCACCGGGGACCTGGTAAAAGGGGGCCTGGACTTCTCTCCCTGTCCTTACTGCGGCCGTTCCCTGCCCAGGCTCGGCCTCGAGATCAACAGGACATCGCAATACAAGGAGTTTGAACTGACCAAGCTCAAGGGCACGCTGGTCGACCTCAACGCTTTCTACCCCATGCTCTCCGGACACAAGGACGTTCTCGAATGGCAGCTCGAGATACATAAGCACAACGACGATCCCTACGATCTCGACGAACTATACCTGCACGTCACGCCCGCCGAAGGCATGTCGAAGAAGTACCTCGAAAGGGAGCTGCAGGAACTCCTGCAGCGTGAGATCGAGGTGGCTCCCACGCGCATCGTCTTCCACAGCCTTCCCCGGCTGCTGCAAAGACTGGGGCTCGATACAAAAGGACGGGAGCGCCGTTTCGTGGACCGGAGGCCGGGGGCCGCGGGCAGGAGCATGGACGAGGATGAGGGACCACAAGACCAGGAGGTCCTGGATTTCGAGGAGATGGAGATGTTTGAAAGGGGAATAACGGACGAAGATCTCCTCGATGAAGATTAGCCGTCAGGCTCCACCGCGACGCGAGGGAGGCAATACGTGATCGTACTTGCCATAGATGAGGGCACAACCGGCACCAAGTGCATCTGCTTCGACCGCGATCAGAAACCTCTATCCAGCGTGTCCCTGGAATTCCAGCAGTATTATCCCCAGCCCGGTTGGGTGGAGCACGATGCCGAGGAGATATGGGAACGCACCCGCGAAGCCGCGCGCCGCGCCCTCGATGAAGCGGGAGCCGCTCCCGAGGATGTCGCTGCGGTGGGGATCACCAACCAGCGTGAGACCACGGTGATCTGGGACCGCGCAAGCGGGCGGCCGGTGCGCAAGGCGATAGTCTGGCAATGCCGCCGCAGCGCCGAAATCTGCCGCCGCTGCATGGATGACGGCCTGGAGGACATGGTCAGAGACAGGACCGGCCTGGTGCTGGACCCATATTTCTCGGGTACCAAGCTGACGTGGGTCATGGAGAACGAGCCGGATATTGCGAGGCGCGCCGAGGCCGGGGAACTCTGTTTCGGCACTATCGATTCCTGGCTGATCCACCGCTTGACCGCTGGACGCGTACACGCCACCGACGTATCAAATGCCAGCCGTACCCTGCTCTTTAACATCCGCGATCTCGCCTGGGACCCCGAACTTGCCGCGATCTGCGCTGTGCCCATGTCCATGCTCCCCGAGGTCAGGGAATCTTGTGGGGTCTTCGGGGAGACCGACGCCGAAGCTTTCCTGGGGGTTACCGCGCCCATCGCCGGGGTTGCCGGCGATCAGCAGGCGGCCCTCTTCGGTCAGGCCTGCTTCCGGCCCGGCATGACCAAGAACACCTACGGGACGGGGAGCTTTGTGCTCATGAATATTGGCAGCGAGCCGCGCTTCTCCGGGAAGGGCTTGCTGACCACCGTGGCCTGGGCGATGGAAGGAAAAACCACCTATGCCCTGGAGGGCGCCATCTTCATCACCGGGGCTGCCGTCAACTGGCTGCGAGACGGGCTGCAGATAATCGAGCACGTCTCCGAGATCGACGAGCTGGCCGCCCGGGTAGAAGACACCGGGGGAGTCTATTTCGTTCCCGCCCTGGTGGGATTGGGTGCCCCGCACTGGGACCCGCGGGCGCGTGCACTGCTCATCGGGATGACGCGGGGGACGGGCAGGGCGCACATAGCCCGCGCCGTCATAGAGTCCATGGCACTGCAGACCGCGGACGTCGTCGAGGTGATGCAGGAAGAGGCGGGCATACCACTGAAGGAACTGCGCGTGGACGGCGGCGCCAGCGTCATGGAAATGCTCCTCAGATACCAGGCCGACCTGCTGGGCGTGCCTGTGCGCCGCCCGGTGATCTCCGAAACCACCGCGCTGGGTGCGGCGCTGCTCGCCGGGCTGGCGACTGGTTTCTGGAAAAGCCTGGAAGAGATCGAGGAGAGGTGGAAGCTGGACAGGGAAGCGCTGCCCGACAAGGGCACTGCCGAGCGCGTGCGCATAATGCGCAGGGACTGGAAGCGGGCCGTGGAGCGCAGCCTGGATTGGGCGCGGGAGGACCAGGCAAGCGATAGCGAGTGACGTCGTGACGCGGCACAAGGGGGAATCTATCCCCCGGGCCGCCAGGACCAAGGAGGGGAAAATGCCAGAGCAAGTATGGCCGGATGCCGAACCGTTCTCGTTCGAGGGAGGAAAGACGGGCGTGCTGGTGGTGCACGGCTTCACCGGCTGTACGCAGAGCATGCTTCCCTTGGGCGAGGGGCTGGCGGAGGCGGGTTTCACCGTGATGGGGCCCCGTCTGCCCGGACACGGCACCTCCGTCAAGGACATGAGCACGCGCAAGTGGGACGAGTGGACGGGGGAGGCAGAAAAGAGCCTCCAGGACCTTGCGGACCGCTGCGACAATGTCTTCGTCACCGGCCTCTCCATGGGCGGCACCATCACCTGCTACCTGGGCGGGCGTTACGCCGACAAGCTGGCCGGCATCATGCCCATAAACGCCGCGGTGGCCAGGCTGAACCCCCTCATGCCGCTGACCCCGCTGGCGAAATACGTGCTCAAGACGATCCCCGGTGTGGGCAGCGATATCAAGGATCCCGCCGTGGAGGAATCGTGCTACGACAAGGTACCCGTGCCTGCGGCCGCCGAGCTGCACGCGCTGATGAAGCTCACGAAGCGAGACCTCGCGAGGATAACCGAACCGATCCTCGTGTTCACCTCGCGGGACGACCACGTGGTCCCGCCGTCCAACGGGCCCTACATCGTGGACAACGTAAGCTCCACGGACAAGGAGCTGGTGTGGCTGGAGAACTCCTACCACGTGGCCACCCTCGATTACGACAAGCAGCTCATCATCGACCGCTGCGTGGAGTTCATCAACCGCCTGACCTAGCCGCGCAGGGTGCCTGCGAACACCTGCCAGGCCAGCGCCGACTTGGCCAGAAGGCTGAGTATTATGTAGACCTTCTCGCCGAAGAGGTAGTCGCTCCACTTCCCTACCTTCTTGTACTGCAGGACCATGTTCACGGCGAAGATATTGAAGAACACGAAGAGTATGGGAAGGATGAAATACACGAAGGTGGGTACCTGCGCCTCGGGCTCGGCCACGGCCGAGAAGAAGTACAGGGCGATCACCACCCAGGGTACTATGCCCGCCAGGCAGCCGAAGTAGAAGGCGGTCCAGTCGGTCTTTTTCGTGGTCTGGTTGTGCAGCTCCATCATCCAGCCGAAGAGGATCATCATCATGTTGAGGAAGAAGATAAGGATGAGGCTGTTTATATCGAACATGCCGGAGAGCATGGCGATGACCACGATCATCAGTGAAGCGGTTATAGAGTACTCCGTCCAGCGCGCGTAATTGGCCCCCTTCTTGAGGTTTCTCGCGTACCATTCGTAGATACGCGGCAAAGTGAGCAGCAGCAGCGCCAGGCCGCTCAAGAGAAGAAAGGTCGCGACCAGCGGTCCCAGCCTCACGTTGGCTGCCACGGAAGGCGGCGGTAAGGCTTCGCCGGTGAAGGGATCGCTCGTGAGATAGTTCGTGGTCAGGGGCAGGCTGCGGGCGTTGCTCAGCATGAGCATCAGCACACCCTGAAGGATCAGGATGACGCCCACGACGCCGTTGAATATACGCAGCTTCTTGAACCTCTCTTCCTGCGTTGGCACAGGCTTTTTCTCCGCCATGCTACTCCCCTTTTCTCTCGATACTCCTGCCGGTGGGACTGTGCTGCGACAGCTTGAGATGCCAGCCCTCGATAAATATTCTTGCCGCGGTGAGGTCTAAATAAACAACGGGAGGCAGTACGCGTTCTCATGCCTGGCAACGTACCTTTCTTCAGGGAGTATTTACGCAGCGTAGAGAAACGGCTGGAGCCGGATCAATATCGTCCCACCGCTTCACCGGCATATCCTTCATACCGGAGAAGATTTCATCCCATCCGTTGCATACACGCTGTGGATTATGTATTATTGCAATGATTAAATAGGCCTATAGAAAACATAAGAAATTTTTATGGTAGAAACCAATTGCTTCATCATCCTGTTCGACTCAACCCACTATGCCTTGAGCGGCGAAAAGGCTTTGCGCGAAGAAAGCATCAAACACTCGGTTATCAATACCCCCCGGGAGTTCAGCGTGGACTGCGGTATCTCGCTGCGCGTCGAACCCGAGCTCAAGGACGGGGCAGTATCGGTTCTGGACGTGCGGGGGGTGCTTTACGCGGGAGTAGAGCCGTATAGATCCCGTTGGTTGTAGGAAGCATTACTGTTGACTGGAAGAACACAGGAGGTATCATGACAGACTACCGGGAGATGTGGAGGGATCTGGGTATAAACCTGGAAGCGCCAGCTCTCCACACGCATCCAGGCCCTCATCGAGATGGTCGCCAGCAAGGATAAATCCTGAAAGAAGAGGGCGGGCTATAACAGACGTAACGTTTCGCGGTTCTTGCCCTTATACTATATGGTACATTTGCGACGGGCTCTCACCCGGCGCTGCGGCCGGGGAAGGGGTCATACCGCAGCCGCCGGTTAAGTCCGGCGGCCTCTAAGGAGGGCGGGATGAAGACGGTCGCCGGGCTGGATATAGGTTCCCGTACCATCGCCCTGGTGGAGATGGACGGGGGAGGAATCCACCACAGCAGGGTGGTGGAGACCACTTTCGATCCCCTCCTGCAGTGCCGTCTTCTGCTGGAGGAGCGCAGTTTCGACCTGCTGGTGGCCACCGGCTACGGCAGGCACCTCGCCCAGGCCAATTTCGCCGACCGCACCATCACGGAGATAAAGGCTTTCGCCCTGGGCTGCCACAGCATCTTTCCGCAATGCCGCACCATCCTCGATATCGGCGGCCAGGATACCAAGGCGATATCCCTTGCCGGCGGGGGAAAGGTGGCGGACTTCCAGATGAACGACCGCTGCGCCGCCGGGACGGGCAAGTTCCTGGAGGTGATGGCCGCGGCCATGGACCTGTCTCTGGAGGATATGGGCGGCATAGCCCTGGAGACCGAGGCCGAGGTGAAGATAAGCAGCATGTGCACGGTGTTCGCCGAGTCCGAGGTAACCGGGCTCATCGCCAGGGGGATTCCCCGACCGGAGATAGCCCGGGGCCTGCATGAAGCCATCTGCGACCGTGCCATAGCCCTGCTGAAAAGGGTCGGGGTGGAGAGAGACGTGGTCTTCGCCGGCGGAGTCGCCCGCAACCCCTGTCTGCGTTCGCTGCTGGAGAAGCGCCTGGGCGTGGAAATGCTCGTTCCTGAAGACCCCCAGATCGTGGGCGCGCTGGGCGCAGCGTTGTCCGCGAGCGCCTCATAGATCAATAGGCGCCCAGTTCGCGCAGGCGTTCCTCTCCGAGACCCGCCCTGTGGCCCAGCTCGTGCAGTACCACCTTGCGTATTTTCTCGCGTATATCACCACTGCTCCCCGCCTCTGCCAGTATAGGCAGGCGGTAGATCTTGATCACGTCCGGGGGGCGGGAGAAGCTGTCCCGCCCCCAATGGGTAAACGGCACTCCCGTGTATAAACCAAGCAAGTGCATGGGGTCGCGTATGCCGATACGTGCGGCCTCGGCCGGAGAAGCTATATCCTCCACTACTATGGCAAGGTTATCGAATACGAGGTCGCGGAAATCCTCGGGCAAACCTTCCAGGGCCTCCTCGACCAGGACCCGGAAATCATCGAGGTCTGGCTTGCTGCCGTACTTTTCCATCAGCCCCTCTAACTCCTCCCCATGGCTGATCGCAGGCGCCTCATGAACTCCTGCGGGTCATCCCTCTGCCAGACGTTGCGCCCCATGGCCACGCCCGCAGCACCATCCTGCATGGCCCGGGAGACCATATCCAGCACCTCGTCGTCCGCTCCCTTCTCTCCTCCCAGCACCAGGATGGGCACGGGGCACCCCGCGGCGGCCTCCACCAGATTGCCCGCCTTGGAGGGGTACTTTATCTTCACCATGTCCGCGCCGAGCTCGGCCGCCGCACGCGCGGCCACCGCAAGGGCTTCGTCCTCCGCCAGGCCTGAACTTCCCCGCAGGGCCACCATGGCCTCGACGAGCAGCGGTACCTCCCGGCGGTCGCAGGCGTCGGCCACGGTAGAGGCCGCCTGGATAAACTCGCCTTCCAGTTCGTGGCCGAATTTAACCGTGACCGCCACTCCGTCGGCCCCCCAGCGCAGGGCATCCTCCACGGTGGAGATGATGCGGTCGCGGAATTCCTGCGCCCCCTCCAGGATGGTAAACCCGCCGCTGATGCGCATCACTAACCCTGTGTGCGAGGGGACGGCCTGCCAGCCGTGTCGCAGCATGCCGCGGGTGAGCAGGAGGGAATCCGGGGCCCCCTTGGTTACCCCGGCGATGGCGCGGCGCGGATCCTCCAGGTAGCGCATAGGTCCGCCGATCGCGGCATGATCCATGGCCACCATGAGTATCCTGCCGTCATCCCCGCTTATGCGCTTCATCCTCACCTGTTTTCCCACAGACATCCCTCAAACACCTCCGAGGTTCTCGAATTCCTGCATCGCCGTCCCGTCCATGGCCACCACGACGCGGTATTGGGCCGGATCCAGGGCCGCCTCAAGCGCCCTCTGGGCCTCCTCGATAGGAAATACGGCGGATACCAGCTTCTCCAGGTGCATGTCGACCGCGTTCTGCATGCAGACCGCCTGGTGGAAGTCTTTCTCGGTGCGGCTCTCGCTCCCGGTTATGGTTATCTCCCCGTAATGTACGGAGTTCGGGTCGAGCTCTATGATGATCCCTTCGGGATTGGCCGAGAAAAGCACGATGGTACCCAGGGTACCCGCCACGTCCAGGGCCTCCTCGACGGCTTCCTTGCCGGGGGCGGTAACGATGACCACGTCCATCCCCTCACCTCCCACGAGCTGGCGTAAAGATCCCCTGGGGTTGTCCGCGGCCACGTCGATGGTGATATCGGCGCCCATGCTCTCGGCCCTTTCCAGTTTGGCCGCGTGTATGTCGGTCACGGCGCAGAACATCCCGTAGTGCTTGACGATGGCCAGGTGGAGCAGCCCCATGCTCCCCGCCCCGATGACCAGCACCCTCATCTGCGGGGAGAGATGGGTACGCATGAGGCTGTGTACGCAATCCGAGAGCGGTTCGCTGAGGGCGGCCCGCAGGAATCCGACCCTGGGGTCGATGCGGAAGACCTGGCGGGCGGGGCGCGATATGTATTGCGCCATTCCGCCCAGTATCGGCAGCCCGGGGTCGAACTTATATATGCACTGGTTGGAGCGTCCCGTGCGGCAGAAATGGCATTCTCCACAGCGGTTGAGAAGGTCCAACACCACCGGCTCACCAGGCTCCAGATCGTTGAGCACGCCGTCGGCGACCTTCATCACCTCGCCGGAGACCTCGTGTCCGAACACCAGGGGATAGCCGATCTTCTGCTCCCCCGTGAACAGTCTCCGCTCCAGGGTGCATACGGCGCAGGCCTTCAGCTTTACCAGGACCTCACCATGCCCCGGGGCGGGTATCTCCCTCTCGCGTACCTCGAGTTTGCGCGGGGCGACCAGCTCCACGAACTTCATGCTGCCCATGCCAGACCCCCTCGGCGATCCTTCCAAACAACCTGCATGGATTCTAACACAAGGCTGCGATGGAGAGCCGTGGGGTCGGGGAAGTCCTGGGCTTTGCCCTTGCGCCGCTATTACCGGGATAGACCCACGCTGCGGGATCGAGGGCCTGTCCGCCCGGTGGGATCAACCGCCGGTATAACCTTCGGCGAAAAAGCGTTGCTGTGATGAACCCTCCAGGGCGGGGCAGTTGGTCCCCCCCGAATAGCTCTTGTAGTAGAAATACATGGAGCGCTCCATGAACAGCGGAAGGTCGCATTCCATCGCCGTCGAGAAGGCGCAATCCTCCAGGCCGGGGATCTCGTTAGCCAGCAGGCTGAAGCGGGAGCGCGCCGGAATGGTAACATCCATGCTGAGCTCGGAAGCATCCTCCTTTGCGAAGGTCAAACGCGCCGTGGCGGGTTCGAGGTTGGGGTTGGCCAGCAGTATCCAGGTGTCGAAATCTCCCCCCGTATAACCCTCGGCCAGGCACAGCTCCCGGGACGGGTTGCTCACCGCCGCCGAGCAGTGTCCCCCGTCGATGGTGCCGTGGTAGGCGAAGTACATGGCCCTCTCCGCCACGATGCCCACGCCGTTTAAGGAGTTGATGGTGACCCCGAAGGACTGGTCCGGGACCTTCTCCCCAGCGTTGACTGTAACCCTGGACTGGGCCGGCACGGCCCTCTTCTCGACCACGTTCTCCTCCCCCTGTATGAGGTAGGATATCTCCACCTCCGCCGGGACCGTATGCGGATTGGCCAGGAGTATCCAGGTATCGAACCCGTCTCCGGTATAACCCTCGGCCAGGTACAGGGCCTGGGAGGTCTCCGTCAACGCCTCGGAACAGTGGCCGTCCCTCTCTCCCGCATAGTCGAAGTATATGGCACGCTCCGAGGCCACCTCGACACCGTTGAGCGAGCGGTAGCTTATGCCGACGCTCCCGGGCTCCAGTCCCGCGACTTCGTTAACCAGGATGGTGAAACGGCTGCAAGGAGCCATGGTATAGTTTTTCATTATAGGGCTGCTTCCCTCGCGCAGGTAGGTAACCTCCACCTGCGCCGCCTGGTCCCCGGTATTGGCGAACAGGAGCCACGTCTCGAACCCTTCTCCCGTATATCCTTCCGCGAAGTATCCCTGCAGGTTGGTCTCGGCCGTGCCCACCGAGGCGGTCCCGCCGTCCGCCCAGCCTCCGTAATCGAAATACATGGCCCTCTCCGCCACCACTCCCGGCTCCGGCGCGCTCACCTCCATGGAGACCTCGTCCCAGGGGAAGAGGTCGTCGACGGGCACGGTGCAGCGGCTGTGGGGTGCCAGGGTGTAGGTCTGCGTCTGCGGCGCGTCCTGGGGGCGCAAGTATCTCACGTCCACGGGCATGTCTTCCTGGGAGGGGTTGTAGAGCAGCAGCCAGGTATCGAACCTGTCGTTGTAGGGTCCGCCCACCACCCTCCTGCCCCAGGCGAAATGGGTGCCCCAGTAGTCGTTGTTGTCCAGGCAGTCTATGCTCACCCCGCCGTTGGAACCCGTGGAGTGTATGAAGAGGCCGTTGCCCACGTACATCCCGGCGTGACCGATATAGCTCGAGGGGTTTCCGCCGGCATCCTCGTAGAAGCCTATCATATCGCCGGGTTCCAGGGCGCCGCGGGTGACGTAAAGGTAACGGCTGTCTCTTGACTGGTCGTCAGCAACCCTCATCATGGGATAACCCATGCGCATGCTCAAGGTGTTGTAAACGAAACCGGAGCAGTCGAATCCGCCCTCGGATTCCCTCTCTCCTCCGTAAACATAGGGGCATCCGAGGCGCTCGAAGCCGAAGCTCAGCGCCTGGAACTGTCCCGAAGTGGTGGCGGGCGGTATGCAGCGCACGGCATTGAAAGACTCCTTTACGTACCAGGGCCGCCACGACTCTACGTGATCTATGCGGTACAGGGTGAAGGCCATCTCCGCACGGGGGTAGGCCTCCCCCGGCCATACCTTGCTGTAACGGTACTTGAGATGGAGATCCATGAATACCGCCATCGCCCCTCCGTAATAGGGAGCTCCCCCGCTAAGGGTGTTGACGTTCTGGGCCGCCTCGCCCAAGTCCATTCCCACCGCCGCTCCCTGGGCGACGCGTTCGAAGAGAACTCCCTGGCCGGGAGCGAACGAGCCGTCCTGCTGCGTGTCGATGAGCCCGTGTTTCACGGCCAGGTTGGCCCAGATGAAGTCGGGATGCGAGGACGGCAGGTCGGTGAAGGTTATGGAGGGGTCGGCCTCTTCTTCCGCGCGGTCGAATATCCTGACCATGGCCTTTGCGTAATCCATCCTGGTTGTGGCCTCGTTCGGGTGGAATCCGCCGTCATCGTATCCCTGCATGTACTCCGCCGCACAGGAATACTCGATGGCCTGCTGTATGTCCGCGGGCTGGTCCGCGATGTCGTTGAACGAGCTCTGAGCGTATGCCGTTCCGCCCAGCGCAAGGACAAGGGAAAAAGAGGCGGCCACCAGCATGGCTGCCGCCGTCAGGACCGTAAACAGCTTCAAGCGTGACGCGTTACCCATGCAATTCCCTCGATTCTTTTGATCCCTTATAACATCGTCCGCAGGTTTTTCCTACTTTACGCCCCGGACCTCGAGGAGCTAGTCAAAGTATCCATCCCAACAAGGG
Source organism: uncultured Actinomycetota bacterium (assembly GCA_964529285.1). Taxonomy (GTDB): domain Bacteria; phylum Actinomycetota; class Geothermincolia; order Geothermincolales; family RBG-13-55-18; genus SURF-21. The sequence continues at coordinate 72,191 of CAZGWK010000002.1, read as the reverse complement.
TTCCAGACGAACCTGGAATGCTTACGGTTCCTTTGCGCCCCATATGCTTGACCTGGCCGCACGTGAGTTGCCGTACTCGCAGCGTCAGTGGGAATATTTCTGCGATACAGCTCGGACACGCGGGTTTCCCGTATTCCGAATCCGCGTGCTATCATCAGCGGATGGAGGTTTTACCGCTGCCTATATACCTGGATAATGCCGCTACGACTTTTCCGAAGCCCGAATCCGTCTACCGGGCGATGAACCGTTTCGCCCGGGAAGTGGGAGGCAGCCCCGGGCGCAGTGGCCACCAGCTCTCCCTGCAAGCGGGCCGGGAGATCCTGCTCGCCCGCGAGGCGTTGGCGGAACTGTTCGGGGTCACCGACCCCTGCCGGATAGTCTTTACCAAGAACGCCACCGAAGCTTTGAACCTGGCTATAAAGGGCGTGCTCGCTCGCGGGGGCCATGCCGTGATAACCTCCCTGGAACACAACTCGGTGTGGCGTCCCCTGGAGGCCCTGGCCCGTATGGGAACGGCATCTTATTCTATAGTCGATTGCGATCCCCGCGGCATGCTGGATCCATCGCGCATCGAGCAAGCCTTGCTTCCCGACACCCGCCTTATCGTAAGCACTCACGCCTCTAACGTTACCGGGAGCCTTCTCCCCATAGGCGACATCTCCGAGCTCGCGGCAAGGCGCGGCATCCCCCTGCTCGTCGATGCCGCCCAGACAGCCGGCAGGTACGATCTGGATCCCGCCGGCGCGGGCATACAGTACCTGGCCTTCACGGGACACAAGGAGCTCTTCGGTCCGCAGGGAACCGGGGGGTTATACATCGCACCCGGCTGGGAGATGGAGCCTCTGCTCCATGGGGGCACGGGAAGCCGCTCCGAGAGCTCGATACAGCCGGATTTCCTTCCGGACCGCTTCGAGAGCGGAACCATGAACGCCGTGGGTCTTGCGGGATTGCGGGCAGGTGTTGAATTCTTACAGGGAAAGTCGATCGCGGAGATCAGGCGCCACGAGGAAGAGCTCACCCGGCACCTTATAGAGGGGATCCTCCGCCTGCCCGGCGCCGCCCTTTACGGGCCCCTGGAATGGGAAAAACGTATAGGCCTGGTCTCCTTCAACCTCGAGGGCTTCACCTCTTCTGAGGTGGCCTCCCGTCTTGACGAAGCCTACGGGATATGCGTGCGCTCCGGCCTGCATTGCGCCCCACTCGCTCACCGCACCATGGGGACCCTGGAGAACGGTGTGGTAAGGGCCAGCTTCAGCTATATGAACTCGCTGGAGCAAGTGGAGAATATCCTGCATGCGCTGGGCGAGTTAGCCAACTCCCGCTGACCTGAAAGCATTTTGCATGATCCCCGGTTTTCCCCTATTCTGCGATCGATCGCTTGCGAAAAGGGGTGTATCTCCTGTATGCCTCACTCGCATTTTTCGGCGTATTCCATCAAACGATGCATGGGAAGCTGCAAACAGGCTGTCCTCTCGGCTTCGCTCCGCCCGTTGCCGGTTATGCATAATCATCTTAGAATAAGGCATACATCTCTGCAGGCATTCGTTTGGAGGCGGATATGGCCGGGGGCGACTGCAGGCTCTCCTCCACAGCATGCAGCGCATGCTGTCTGAGATGGAGAGCCGCAGCGAAGAATAAAAAGGGCGTGGCACGCACGCCGCCCCAATGCAGGGTTTCCGTCTGCGCTGCCACCAGCCCGAGGCTCGGGGGTCGGTCCGAAGCGAC
>CAZGWK010000002.1:0-70366 GCA_964529285.1 uncultured Actinomycetota bacterium | reverse complement strand
GGGTTTCCGTCTGCGCTGCCACCAGCCCGAGGCTCGGGGGTCGGTCCGAAGCGACATTGGCGAGCAGTACATCCGACAGAAGAACTGCATCGCGGATATGCAGCCTGCGAGTGGGGAGCGAGGACCGCACCCCCGGGGTCTCGGGCAACACTACTCCGGTACGAAATACTGCATGTCCTGCAGGGAACCTATGGTCTCCTCCGCCCACTTCACCTTGACGCGCATGCCCACGTGAACTTCCTCGGGCTTCACGCCCTCCAGCACCCCCATGATCCAGGAATCACATCCGTCCAGCTTGACCACCGGGGCGACGCGTGGCTCCTCCAGCGGGTTGCCGCGCACATCGGCGTATCCGATGGTATAGGTCATGATCTCACCGTGGTCGGAGACCTCCGCCTCGTCGTCGATCCTGATGTAGCACTTGCGGCAGTAGAAGGGGCCCGGCAGGTAGACCATACCGCACTGTGGGCACTTGATGCCGACCAGCTTCTTGTCCTTCATGTTCTCGAGCATGAGCTTGAGGCCCCTGCCCTCGACCCTGAAGTCGAAGGTGGAGAGCTCCCACGAACCGTTTACGACCTTGGTTTCATCCATCTCTTCCACCTCCTACATCTTCTTGGGTTTATCCGCCAGGATGGTTATGGTCACGTACTGCATAAGCCCTCCCCAGCCGTGGGCCAGGGCTTTGTGGACCTCCTTCTCCACCTGGTGCTCGCCCGCCTGCCCCATTACCTGCAGGGCGGCCTCGGTTACCCGGTTGAGCGCTGAGGTGCCGATGGCGTTGGTGCTCACTACCCCTCCCGATGCGTTGACCGGGCAGCGGCCGTCCATCTCCAGCTCGCCCGCTTCCTGAAGTTTGTGGGCCTCTCCCACCTCGCACATGCCTATCTTCTCCAGGTACATTAGGGTCTGATGGGCGAAGCCGTTATAGATCTCCACGTAGTCGATCTCTTTCTTGGGATCCTCTATCCCGGCCCTCTCATATGCCTGCCTGGAGGCGATGATGGCGGGCAGGTGCTCCGCCGGGTCGGTGATCTGGCTCTCGATGAGGTTGGCGGTGGTGGCATCGGAGGCGCAGTTGGCCACCGACCATACCCAGGCCGCCTTGTCCGCCAGCTTGGCCGCCTTCTCCTCGGAGGCCAGGATGCACACCGTGGCCCCGTCGGTGGTGGGACAGATGTGGCCGAAACGGATGGGCCATGAGACCATCTGGGTCTGTGCTACCTTCTCCGCCGTGGCCTCCGGGTCCTTGAGATGAGCGTAGGGGTTCTTGGCTGCGTTGCGCCGCTCCAGGGCCGCCTGGGCGTCGATATGCTCGATGCCGGCGCCGGAGTGGTAGAGGTAGGAGGACGCCTGGAAGGATATACCTCCCGCGCTGCCCCCTCCGATGGCTCCCATGCCGCTGGAACCGGTTACGTCGATGCCGGCGGCCAGCATGGTCATGATCTCGGGGGTGATGATGCCCATCAGTCCCACCTGGGCGTCACCCTCGGAATGTTTCTCGTAGGTGACCACCATGACCACGTCCGCCATCCCCGACGCCACGTGGTAGTATCCGGCGTGGAAGGCGGCCATACCGGTGGTCCCGCCGGTTGCTATGCGCATCACCGGCTTGCCCAGGGAGCGTATATGCTCGGCGGCCCAGAGGTGGGGCATGTTCACGCCCTCGAAGGTGTGCATGTTCCCGAAGATCATGGCGTCGATATCGGCCGGGGTGAGGCCGGTGTTCTCGAAACCGGCGTCCACCGCCTCGGAGATCATCTCCGGGATGTTTACTTCCTTCCTCTTGCTCACGAAAACGGGAGTGTATCCTATGCCTATGATCCCGACGTTACGCATCTCCACCACCTCCTAGGTCCCCAGGACCGCGACGACGTTCTGCTGGGCGCATACGCCGTCCTGCCCGTGCACCAGTGCCTTGTCGGCCTTCTTTACCTGGCACTCTCCCGCCTCTCCCCGCAGTTGAAGCACTGCTTCGCCCGCGCGCATGAGGCCTGTCGCGCAGACGGAGTGACCTCCCAGGGGACCGCCTGAGGGGTTGATGGGGAACTCGCCGTCCAGCGCCGTTTTCCCCGCCTGGTAAGCCTCCGCCGCCTTGCCCCTCTCCATCAGTCCCAGGGCTTCCGCCAGCAGCGGTTCCTGGTGGGCGAAGAGAGAGGATATCTCGGCAAAGTCCAGCTCTTTGACGGGATCCTTTATACCGGCCATCTCGAAAGCCCTCTTGCCCGCCTCGGCTGCCGATCGCGAGGTCGAGAGGTCGCGGTCGCCTATATAGTAAGTATCCGTGCTGCGGCCTATGCCCAGGACCCACACCGGCTTGTCCGTGAGCTCCTTGGCCCTCTTCTCCGAGGCCAGCAGCATCACGCATCCGCCATCCGTGGGAGGATAGCAGTGCAGCTCGCGCAGCGGCTCGTACAGGCAATCGGAGCTGGCTACCTTGTCGCTCGTGATCCCCTCCAGGCGGCGTGCCTGGTTAGGGTTGAGCGCGGCATTGGCGAGGTCCTTCGCCGCGATATCGTCGAGGAGTCCATGCGGATAGCCGTTCTTCTCCAGGTAACTGCGGGCCTCCAGTGCGGCCGCCGAAAGCTCGTTGAGAAGCTTCAACTGGCGGTCGTAATCGGGATCGAGGGTATAGTCGATGTGCAGATAAGGGCTGACTTGAGTGCCGGTCAGAGCCGCGGTGAAGACAAGTGCCGTATCGTACTGTCCCGAGAGGATGCGCATGGCGGCATAAGCCAGTGCGTTTATACCGTCCATCTCCACCTTGCTCTCGTCCTTCATGTACGCGCCCACCGGGGCATCGAGAAAAACGTTGGAGATGGTCCTGCCGTCCAGGAAATCGTTGGTACATATGATGAAGGTCCCGACATCATCCCTCTCGATGCCCAGGTCGTCCAGGAGCCCCCTGGTGAGATCGAACGTCAACCGCTCGCGCGTGGTCTCGAGATCGGGGGCGCTGGCCATTTTGAAACCGGCGATCGCTACTTTATCCATATTCCTCACCCCTTATACCGGCTCGAAATGGTCCAAGTCGGAGTATTCGCCCTCCGGCTTTTCCTTCCAGACGGCGCGCAAGCGCATGCCCGCCTCGACCCCTTCCGGGCTTACTCCCTCCACTTTCGCCAGGAGGTTGCTCTCGGCTCCGTCCAGTTTGATCATCCCGAGGATATAGGGGCTCTCGGCTTTTTTCACCTCGCCCCTGTCGATGGTGACATGTCCCACGGTGTAGTTCTCGAGCGTACCCTCCTGCGAGAGCTCGACGAACTCCTCCCGCACTTTGTTGCATGTTCCGCAATACTTGTGTGGCGGCACCACCACCGACCCACATCCCGGGCACTTGGCCCCAACGATCTTCTTCTCCTTGAGGTTGTCAAGGTACTGCTGGAGATACGTGCCCACTCTGTAATTGTAGGTAAAATCGAGTGGCGCCTTAGTGTCGAAAAAGGTTTCCTTGATATCCCCCATCTTTCCCTCCTTTGCTTGTCCGGGAATCCCATATGGCTCTACCTGCAGGCCATTGGATCCGCTGGCGAGACCTCCGGCCTATCAATCCTATAATTTATTCGCCGCGTTGTAAATGCCTTAACTACCGCTTAATACTTATCGCGTAGAGCTACGCCGCTCAGACCTCAAGGACAGCTTGCTGGCTGGCGATAAAGGGAACGGGAGAACTACAGGAGGTCCCGATGGCGGAAATAGCGCTGGTCCGTGAATTCCTGGGGGAACAGGGTTACGTCAAGGTGAAGTTCTTCAAGGTCAGCGATCCCGAGACGGGCAAGGAGCTCATCCGCGTAAAAGGGCGCAGGCGCGGCTACCGCTTCCGGGGCGAGACGTTCGCAGACCTCTACGCCGCCCAGCGCTACGTGGCGGACCGCATCGCTGAGATCGATAAGGGGGCGGGTCTCGACGCCGCACGTGATTAAAAAGGGCCGCCGTCCGTCGTTCAACCTCGGCGGTCACGTTCAGCCTGGGAGGTCGACCCGGTCCTAAACCTATCTCTTCGCCGCCAGGGCAGCCAGGGAGGATCCTCGGGGCATATTCCAACGGGAGATGATGCGGGCCTCCAGGGCCAGCAGCATGAGCAGCAGGCGGGAGGTAGGGGCGAATATGGTATCCATCCCCTGGGTATATTCTGCACGACCGTGGGTTATACCCCCCTTCCAGCTGTAGAAGCGCACCGCGGGGTGGACGAGCATGGTATAACCGGTGATGCGCATGGGCTCCATGCCGCTCTCGCGCAGAAGCAACCTGACCTGCGGAAAGGTATAGCGCCGGAGGTGGCCGGCCAGGCAATCAAAATCGTTGTAGAGGTGAGGCCCCGCGGGGAGCGTCGCCAGCAGGTAGCCGCCCGGCTTGAGGACTCTTCCCAACTCACGGAAGGCCGGGAGATCGAAGCGGAGATGCTCGATGACGTCGAGACATGAGACCAGGTCGAAGGAGGAGTCCTCGTAGGGGAGCTCGTATATGCTCGCCACCCTTACCGGGTGCTTGCCGCGCATGTGGCAGAAACGGATGGCTTCCTCGGAATAATCGCAGCCCTCCACCCGGCCGTAGTTGTCCAGCCAGGAGAAGTTGCCGCCCGTGCCGCACCCCACATCCAGGACCTGCCAATCGCCTGGAGGATCCAGGTTCTCGAGCAGCGCCGACAGTACCAGGCGCCTGCCCAGAAACCACCAGTGTTGGTCCTCTTTCTCGTATATGGCGCGGTATGCCTTCTTTTCCAGCTTCATCGTCCGCTCCTCAGGCTGTGGATATGGCTCCCCGCGGGCAGGCCTCGGCGCAGCAGAAATACGAGATCAAAGCAGCCCTCCGGCTACCTCGCCGTAGCCCTCCACCAGACACCTTATGATCTCCTCGACGTCCTCGAGCTCCGCGATCATCCCCGCGACCTGGCCGCACATGAACGACCCCTCGTCAAGATCGCCTTCGAGGCAGCCCTTAACGGAGCGGCCCGACCCTATCATCTCCTGTATCTCCTCCGGTGACCTTCCCTCTCTTTCAGCCTGCAGTATCATCTCGGCCAGCTTGCTCTTGAGCACGCGTACGGGCCCGAAGGCCCTTCCGGTGATGACGGTGTCTCTGTCGCCTGCGGTGAGGACAAGCTCCTTGTAATTGTGGTGGGCCGGGCTCTGCCGCGATGCCAGGAAACGGGTACCCAACTGCACCCCCTCGGCGCCGAGGGCAAATGCCGCGACCATGCCCCGCGCGTCCCCGATTCCTCCTGCGGCAACCACGGGCGTGTCGACCGCATCCACCACCTGAGGCACCAGGACCATGGTGGTGATCTCGTCGAAACCGTTGTGCCCACCGGCCTCGTAACCCTCGGTCACGATAACGTCCACCCCCGACTCCCGGGCCTTGGTGGCCATGCGCACGTTGGACACAACGTGTACGACCTTCATCCCCGCTTCCTTTGCCCTTGCCGTGAAAGTGAGAGGGTTTCCCGCCGAGGTGGTGAGCACGGGGACGCCCATGCTCGCCGCGGTCTCGAATAACCCTTCGGCATACGGGCTGATGATCGGTATGTTTACCCCGAAGGGCTTCGAGGTAAGCTCCCTGGTCTTCCTTATCTCCTCCGCTATCGTCTCGGCGGGCATGCCCCCCGCCCCGATCACCCCTAGGGCGCCCGCCTCGGAGACCGCCGCCGCCAACGCGGCATCCGAGACCCATATCATGCCTCCCTGCAGTATGGGGTATTCTATGCCGAGTATTCCCGGAATCCTGCTCTTCATGGTCCTTCTCCTCCCGTTCCACGTTCCCCGGGCATGTTCACTGCGAGAAGATCGTATTGGCGGTGATGAGCTCCGATGCGCGCTGCCGGCACCAGTCCTTGATCTCGGCGCACTTGGAGGAGCCGGCCATGAACTCCTCCAGCTCGCTTCCGCCGCGAAATGATCGGCCGACAATATCCTTGCATTCCAGCGACGCGTATTTACTCTGGAACTCGCGCATAAAGGGGTTGGCCAACGACCACAATTCCGCTTCCCGGCGATCCAGGTAGAGGTTGACGTGGCCTTTGAGAAAGGGGATGAGAGTCCCCGGTATGCCCTCTTTTTTCGGGTCTATACCCCAGATAATCCCCAGGGGAAGAAGCGCTCCCCCCAGTGCTCCGCACATCCCCCCCGAAAGGCCTATACCCCCGTCCAGGGCCAGCGAGAGCTGCTCGAGGTAAAGGCTGCCGTGTCCGGTATCCTCGCGGATGCCCCGCAGGACGTCCGCGGCGCAGTAACCCCCGCTCTCAGCCAGCTGGCGGTCGAGATCGCTTGCCTCGCCGTTGTCCCCCTCGAGGGGGCGGTTGATGAAATCCAGCAGCCGGGAAGCGGTTTTTCCTATGTGGTCCATGCAGCGCGTAACGAACTTTCCGGTGAAGAGGTAGTTGATGAACCCGGCTATCTCGTTGACGTATACCCCGCAGCGCTCTCGGCATATGGTGTCCCCGAACTCGGCCTCGAACCAGTCCGTGAACTCCCGCAGCCGCTCGTAGAGCGCTTCACCCTTACCTGGTTCTCCGGAAAGAACATCCGCCAGGTGGGCGAGGACTATGGCCATGCATCCTCCGGATACCACGCCGCAGGTCGAGCCCTCGCTGGCGCCCCCTCCCTCGAGGGGGCAGGACGCCTTCACGGCCTCGCGGTCCGTTACCCCCAGGTACCCTGACAGGGTACTGAATGTCGCCTGCATTCAGTTCAGGTAGGTCAGTATACGCACGCGGGCGAATGTCGATATAGCCTTCCCCACTATCTCGTCCATGCAAACCTCCGAATCTCCTCCTCGACTGCGGCGAAGCGGCGGCAGGGATATTATAACCCTCTGACGCTCGTGCATCCGGGCCGGCCGTTATGCGGCCGCGGTGGATCGACGTCCCGGACCCCTGTTTCGTTCTGTCCTCAAGATGTCAGCCCCTCTTCTCTCCCCGCACTATCTTGAAGGCGAACTCCGGCCGCGGCGGCAGGATGACCTCCAGTCCTGCGAACCCCGCTTCCCGCAAGGAGTACAGCCAATCCTCCACCACCGTCACGTATTCCGCCTTTTCCTGCAGGTGCAGGGGTAGTTGCTCCATGAGAAAGAGCGTCATTTCTTTTGCACCGATCTCCAGGTTGTAGAGGCCGTAGGCGACGATCTTGTCGATGACGTCCTTCATCCTGGCGGCATCGTCTCGCGAGCCCGGCACGTCCCAGAAGAGGTCCGAATACACCAGGCGGCCTCCCGGTTTCAGCACCCGGAACAGCTCCGCGCCGCAAAGCCGTCTCAGCTCGGGCAGCACGTGATGCAGGGCCAGGTTGGAGACGATGCAGTCGAAGCGATCGGAGAGATATGGTATCTTCGTCCCCTCCCCTTTGACGATCTCCACCATGGGATCTTCCCGGAAGCGGTCTGCGACGAGCCGTACCATTCTTTCGGCGGGGTCTACGCCGCATACCGTGCTCCCCGGGAACCTCTCTCTCAATAATCCCGTGAGGTTCCCGGTGCCACAACCGATATCCAGAATCGTCTCTCCCTTGTCCGCGGCTGCCTCGCCGACCACCATATCCAGGATCTCCCAATAATAGATGTCTCTGCGGAATATGCGGTTATAGTCCTCCGCGACCTCCTCCCACCTGGAGGATGTCATGACGTCTCCTTTCGCCGTAGTAGAAGCATGCATCATATTCTACTACCCCAACGTTAATCTCTTGTAATGGGGAATGGGGTCAGGTCCAGCCAATTTACGCATACCTTCACCGATATCCGAAGTGTAATTCAGGCAAACGCAAGACCTGACCCCACCCTGCGGGGCATAGAACGAACCTATATTTATAGGAAGAGCAAGCGGGGCGCGGTAGACCGCGCCCCTCGAGGCTTTGCTCGTTCCGTCTCAGTCCACGCCGAAGATGGCGATGGAGCATACGTTGTTGTTGGGAACTCCCCCCAGGTTGTGAGTGAGCCCGAACTTGGGGTCCTTGACCGCGCGGTCTTCGGGCCAGCGGCCCAGGAGCTGGCTGTACATCTCGAAGATCATCCTGAGGCCCGAGGCGCCGATGGGGTGCCCGAAGCATTTAAGGCCGCCGTCGGGCTGGCAGGGTATCTGCCCGTCCAGGTCGAAGAAGCCGTTTAGGACGTCTTCCGGCGCTCCGCCCTCGGGGGATACGCCGAGGTCCTCCATGGTCACCAACTCGGTGATGGAGAAGCAGTCGTGCACCTCCATCATGGAGAGCTCCTTGCGCGGGTCCTTGATGCCCGCTTCCTCGTATGCCCTCTTGGCGGCAGCGCGGGTAGTCATCAGGCTGGCGCCGTCCCACTTGTCGAACTGCGCCTCCTCTCCCGAGCTCACCGCAATCTGCAGCGCCTTGACCTTGACCAGGGGATCATTAGGTTTTAGCTTCTTGGCTATCTCCGGCGTGCACACGATGGCCGCGGCCGAGCCGTCGGATACCCCGCAGCAATCGAACAGACCTAAGGGATAGGCCACCATGGGCGAGCCCATGATCTGTTCCTTTGATACCTCTCTCCTGAGGTGCGCACGGGGGTTCTTGACGCCGTTCTGGTGGCTCTTCCAGGATACGTGGGTTATGGCTTCCTTGACCCTTTCCATGGGGATCTTGTTCTTGGCAGCGTATGCCGTCGCCAGCTGCGCGAACATGCCCGGAGCGGTGGCGTTGGGCCCCACCATGATCATCTCCTGCCCGAACGCCGGCGAATCGGGCAGCCCGCCGTAACCGGTATCCTTGAGCTTCTCGACCCCGATAGCCAGCGCGATATCGCTCGCCCCAGAGGCCACGGCGTAGGTGGCTCCCCGGAACGCCTCCGTCCCCGAGGCGCAGAAGTTCTCCACCCGGGTCACCGGGAGGAAGGGCAGATGCATCGCGTTGCTGGCATAGGTGCCGCCCTTGCCGATGTTGATCTCGTCGATGTGTACCCCCAGCCATACCGCATCGATGTCTTTCTTCTCGAGGCCAGCATCCTCGAGGGTGTCGGTAAAAGCCTCGACCAGCAGGTCGCCTCCACTCATGTCCCAGCGCTCTCCGAACCTGGTGCATCCCATGCCCAGGATGACCACTTTATCCCTGATACCTTCCGCCATCTCAGCTCACCTCCCCTAGCACGGGCCTGGCTTTCCAGAAGTAATTGGTTATGTCGCGTTTCGAATCGTAGTACTTGATGCGGAAGCTGAAGTCGACGGGGTTGCCTACCTCCAGGTCATCCACGGTGCAGTCGGTGAAGTCCAGCACCGTCCTCCCTCCGCCGTTGAAGGAGACCGTGCCGTAGACTGCGGGTGGATTAAGCGAGGCAGACAGCATGTCCCCGGTGTAGGAGAAAACTGTACCCCCTTTGTCGGCGAGATACACCGGCTCCATCTGGTCGATGGCACCGCAGTCCGGATTGACGCAAATGCGCCTGGCCGGCCACTGCTGGGTGCCGCAGGCCTTGCACTTTCCGCCCCAGAAGCCGAGGATGGACCTGCGGTCCCTCCAGACCAGGGACCAACGCGTCTCCTTGTCCACCTCGCCCCTCAAGCCCGTCTCGGGCGGCGCCATACCCCTCCATACCAGGTATTTCTGGTAATTGTCGAGTTCGGCACGCCTGGCCAGCCAGTGAGAAACGCCGCGCCCGTCCTGCTTAGCGGCGACGGCATCGGTGACCTCGAACCACAGGGCATCGCAACCGCTGCCGTAGCTGACCAGCAGGATCTTCTGGCCGGGCTCCGCGGTCTCCAGGGCGGCCGAAAGCATGAGCAGAGGATGGGCTGTGCCGGTGTCGCCCACCGTGGCCAGCATATCGTCCTGTACCTTTGCGGGGTCTTCACCGAACATGGCGTTGATCTTCTTGCGCGCTCCTCCGTAGTAACAGGGGTAGACGACCTTATCAAAATCGCCGGGTTTCAAGCCGTATTTCTCGCACAGGCCGTTTACCGCCTCCGGGATGAACTGGGCATAACCCAGGTCGCGGATCCAGCGCTCCTCCCACATGCGGTCGTACTTGGTATTCGCACCCCTCAGATGGTCCACGAAATCGTAGGATATCGAGTAGCTGCCCTTGTATTCCGCGATAACCTCGGAGTCCCCTACAGCGACCGCGCCTCCCCCGTCCCCGAAGACCATCTCCTGGGTGGAGGCCATCTTTCCCAGGCGGCAGTCGGCGGCGCACACGACGGCGCTCGTTCCGGGATTGGCCGCCGCAAACTCGAGCGCCGAGATCAAGGCCGTTGTACCGGCCTTGAGGGACGCCGAGAGATCGGCGGTGCGGATACGCTCGCCCGCCCCCAGGGCACCCGCCACGATGTTGGCGTTCTGCCTCTCCTTGTAGGGGGCGGTTGTGCTGGCGTAGTAAACAGCGTCGATGCTCGAGTGGTCAACTCCCCGGAGGCAGTCCATCCCGGCGGCCACGGCCATGGTGATGGCGTCCTCGTCGAAGTTGGCGACGGCTTTCTCGCCCCGCGCGTTGGTGATGATCACCGGGTTCAGCCAGCCCATGCTGCCGAAGACGATCATGCGGTTGAGGCGGTAGCGGGGAACGTAGCCGCCAAATGATGTTATACCGACCATGTCCATCCTCCCTTCCCTTTAACTTTTGCTTTTATGGGAACTATATTTCTTCAGGCAAAATTAACCTGTTGAAAACCCGGGTGCCTGGCCCTCAAGAGCCTGGTGATGTCTCTGCGCTCCTCCTCGTCAACCACGCGATCCACTTCCGAGACCCATTTTCCCTCGCCGTTCCGCCGCGCCTTCAGTGCATTGACGTAACCGGGGACATAAACGAAACCCATGCCTCCGCGGCCGCAGCAAGACGTCTCTATAGCCGCCACCTGCACCAGGTAGAGCAGATCCCGGCCCTTGTATTCTAACACGCCCTCCTCGAGTACCATATAATACCCGGCGATACTTCTTATCTCTTCATCCAGGGGCTGATGAACGTGCTCGGCCATCCGCCTTCCGCCTTCCTGTCCTTCAGAAAGGATTGCTCCCCGTCACCCGGGATGCCTCCGCTTCCTTTAAAACAACAACGAGGTCGGCATCCGCGATATCGGGTTCGATCTCTCCCGCCGCCTTCCGGCTCCTGGCGAAGACGAGCTCGGGGGAGCTCTCGTAATTGCGGCTCTTTCTGGAATAATATGCCTCCATCAACCGCCTGTGCATATCGGCCATCCTGTGGCTCGAATAGATCTTCGCCATCGCCACCAGCCATAGCAACTCCTTTGTGGAACGGTGGCCGCGGTAGACCAACAGCGGGAACCAGTCCCTCCTCCTGCCCACCTGCCTCTTGCTGAAGCCGGGCAGATCGAGCACCGGCCTCCTGCGCTCCATGTAGGGATCGACAGGGCCCTCCAGCAGTCCGAGCATGCGGCAGGTATCGTAAAGCTCCGTCCCCGGGTAAGGGAAGAAAACGGAGAGCAGGAACCAGTCCGGCTGACAAGCCCGGTTTACCCGGACGGTCTCACGGAAATCGCGAGGTGTCTCTCCCGGCAGGCCGATGAGATTGTAGATGCCCACCTGCAAGCCGTGCTTCCTCGCCAGGGCCACGGTCCCGATGATGTCCTGATTTGAGTAGCGCCTTTTCAGCACTTCGTTGCGGATCTTCTCACTTCCCGACTCCAGCCCGATGTTCACGAAGCGGAAGTTAGCGTCAGCCATCGCCGCGAAGAGCCCGTCGTAATCCGCATTGGGAGTGACCCGCAGGTTTGCGCCAAAAGTGACGGGCACCTGGAAGCGTGCATTGACGCCCTTCAATTGCGAGCAAAGCTCCATGGCCCAGTTGCGATCAACCCCCAGGGTCTCCACCTCCAGGTACACCTCGCAGAAGTCCGGTTCTGCCTCTCTCAGAGCGGCGATCTCACGCGCTACGTTGCCGGGACTGCGCAGGCGCACGTACCGGCCCGGAGATGTCTTTCTCAGGGCATGGTTGCTGCAATACGTGCAGCTGAAGGGGCAGCCCCTGCCTACCAGGACCGAGGGGCGGGATGTCGGATTGGCCACCCAGGGCAACCACATCTCGCGGTCCGGAAAGGGCAGCTCGTCCAGGTTCTGCAGGAACGGACGGGGCGCATTGCGTTCCACGCTTCCATCCGGGCGCCTGATCAGGAGGTTGGCAATAGCGGATGGGTGCAGTCCGGCATCGAGCTGCTGCGCAAGTTCCAGGGTGGGGTACTCTCCCTCGCCCACGCAGACCGCGTCGAAAAGCCCTTCCTCCAGGCACTCTTCCGGTCTAAGCGTGGCATGCGGTCCACCCAGCAGCGTGAACATCTCCGGAAGCGTTTTTTTCAGGAGCGATGCTGCCTTTTTCATCGTTCCGTATTCCGTGAAAACCGAAGTGAAACAGACAAGACCCGGATCGAATTCCTTTACCCGTTCCCTTATGGTGTGCACGGTCTCATCGCACAACACCACCAGCCCTGTCTGATGCCCTTCCCTCTTGAGCAACGAGGAGATATAAGATATGCCGAACTGTACCCGTTCCAATATCTCTAACGGCTTTTCGGGGGAATAGGGATCCTGCTCGGAATGGACGAATAGAACCTTCATGTTGGCCTCGTATCCTGGTGGATCAAACGCTCGAACTGCTGCAAAGGCAACCTCTTAAGAACTATACGTTTGCTTACTATGGGTCAGGTGTTGGCCTTTTCCCAGTCTATTTATACCAGCCCCGCACGCTTACCGCCAGAAAAGATTCAATACCGATCGCAAACCCCCACCCCAACCTCAAACAACCGTGTGTATCCAACCTACGGACTACGCCCGCGCGTCGCCTGTATATTAACCACTGCCCGGGGACTGGCGGGTCGGTCGCAGCGAGCGCGCAAGCATGCGTGCATTTAAAGTGGCCGGCAGGATGATCCCGCTCGGGTGTCGCCTATATTGAAACCCCCTTCCCGAGCTCCGGGGGCCGGCCCGAAGCGACATTGGCGAGCAGTATACGCGAGAGAAGTACAGCGCTGCTCATATGCGACCTGCGAGTGAGGAGCGAGGGCCTGCCCCAGGGCTCGGGAACGATAATCCGCCCCCCAGCCCCGGGCACTCAAATGAACCTATTCCGCTGCCACCGGCGGATTGAAGACCCGCTGGCCAAGCTCGCGGTCCAACATCATCAGGGCGTTGCCCTGCTCCTTGACCATCTCCAGCTGGTTCAGGATCTTGGTGGGCTCGGCCACCTCCTCCACCTGTTCCTTCACGAACCAGGCCAGGAACTGCGCCGTAGCGTGGTCCTTCTCCTTCACGGCCAGGTCCATGAGGTCGTTGATACGCTTGGTCACGAGCTTCTCGTGTTCGACGGTCTTCTTGAAGACGTCGCTTACCGATTTGTACTCGTTCTCCATCTGGTCGAAAGCACGCACATCCGGTCGCCCTCCTGCCTCGTCTATGTAGTCGAAGAACATCACGGCATGCGCGGTCTCCTCCTGCATCTGGACCTTCATCCAGTTGGCGAAGCCATCCAGGTTCTTGGACAGGAAGTAGCCGGCCATGGCCAGATAGAGGAAGGCGGAATAGAATTCCCACTTCATCTGGTCGTTTAAGGCTTCTTCCATCTTCTTCGAAAGCATCGCTTACTCCTTTCCTTTCCGCCGGGGCGGTCCCCCGGGACGCTTACTTGCTTACTCGGCTTACCCGGACAAGCCTACATAAACATATTCTTTCCATCTGAGGACAGGATTAACATTCAATGGACTGTGTATGTGAACACCGGTAGCTCGTGCCATACAAAATAAGACATATTGTCGTATTTCTATTGACTGCCCGCAACCGCGGTGATAAAATGTGACAGTCAGTCATATTTGATTCGCGGCTTTAGTCCTCGTACCTATCGCAGACGGGCGACAGGTCGCGTTTTCTCGTTTGAGCAAGCGTTTTCGGAAAAGCACGGGGTACCGGTCAGAAAGTCAGAAATAATCACGGGGAATCACTGGGCGGTACCGCAAAGAAAAGATAGGGTTGCGGCGGGTTGCGCATCCACATCGGGTGCGCTCTTCCTCCAATATATTGGGGAGTGACGGGGCAAAACGCGCGACGAAAAGGAGGGCTATCTGTTTTGACGCAAACAAATGGCATATTCATCCTCGCCGAGACGAACGACAGCAAGAAACCCACCTCTCTGACCCTGGAGTTACTGGGGCTCGCAAAGAAGTTGGCTTCCGACCTGGGAACGGGCCTGAACGCGGTACTGCCGGGAAGCGACATATCGGACGCCGCCCAGGAGATCTCCCGTTACGGAGCCGGCGAAGTCTTCGTCCTGGACGACCCCGGGCTGGACCGGTACGATCCCGAGATATATGCAGGGGTTGTGAGCGATTTTCTTGCAAGCAGGCTGCCCCTGTTCCTGCTTGCCGGCCATACTTCCATGGGCCAGGACCTTATTCCGCGCCTGGCATGTTCGCTGGATGCAGCCCCGTTTACCGACTGCGTTGGCCTGAAGGCGGAGAATGGCGAGCTCCTCTTCACGCGACCGGTCTACGGAGGTAACGCCCTGGCCACCCAGAGAGCGAAAACGCATACGGTCGCGGCAACGGTGAGAGCCAGGGTAGGGGACGCGCCGGCACCGGCGGATACCACTGGAGCCGTCACCGCGGTCGCAACCGCATCCGCTGCGGGTTCCCGCCTCGAGTTCAAGGGCAGGGAGACCGTAAACCTGAAGGAGTGCCCCCTGGAAGAAGCACCGGTGGTGGTCTCCGGAGGCAGGGGAATGGGCAGCGAGGAGGGCTTTGTACAACTGCGGGAACTCGCCCGACTCCTGGGTGGAGCCGTAGGAGCATCCCGACCCCCCGTGGACTCGGGATGGGCGCCCACTACCTGCCAGGTAGGTATCACCGGCAAGCTGGTCGCCCCCGATATATACGTTGCGGTGGCTCTCTCCGGTTCAACCCAGCATCTCTCGGGCATGAGCGAATCCGGCAAGATCGTCGCCATCAACAAGGATCCTGAGGCTTTTATATTCAAGGTATCCGATTACGGGGTGGTGGGAGACTGGAAGCAGGTACTACCCGCCTTCACCGCGGCGCTGAGAGAGCTTACGCGGGAATAGGGGTGTGATAACCATGGGTTTGAAAATCATCGTATGCGCCAAGCAGGTCCCCGACCCCGAGGGTCCCCCCTCCTCGTTCGAGGTGAACGAGGAGGAACGCAGGGTGATCGCTCGGGGCATCCCCCCGGTCATCAATCCCTTCGACGAAAACGCCCTCGAGGCGGCCGTACGCATCAAAGAAACGACTGATGCCGAAATAACCCTCCTGTCGGCAGGAAAAGGCCTCTCCAAAGCGGTGATCTTGAAAGCGGTCGCCGCCGGCGCCGATTCCTCGCTTCTCGTGGAGGGCGATGCCCTGGATGCCGACTTGCTCGATTCATTCGCCAGCGCCCGGATCCTCGCCAGAGCCATCACCAGGGCGGGCCATTACGACCTGGTGCTCTGCGGCCGCCAGGCCGCGGACACCAATGCCGGCATGGTTGGCCTGATCCTTGCCCAGATCCTGGATATCCCCGCCATCACCCTGGCACAGAAAGTAGAGGTGTCGGGAGACAGGGTCGTGGTGGAGAGGGTGCTTTGTGACGGTTACGAGGTGGTTGAGGCCAACCTGCCGGCCCTGGTAACCGTCTCCGGTGAGGTTGGCGACCTTCGCTATCCCAGCCTGCAGGCAATCAAGGCGGCCAAGGTGCTTCCCCAGTCCGTCCTCCAGCAGGCGGACCTGGACCTGGAAATACCGGCCCCGGGAAGGGTAGAGACCGTCTCCCTTACCGCACCGTCGCGGGAGCGGCGCTGCACGCTGGTGGACGGCGATACGGCGGAGGAAGCGGGAAGGAAACTCGCTCAACTCCTCAGGCAGGAGAAAGTGATTTGAAAGCGGCAGAATTTTCGAGAGCACGTACGTTCTATGCCCCGCAGGGTGGGGTAAGGTGTTGCGTTTCGCCTTCCCGGCGTTGCGATCACCTGGCGAGGAACGTGGCGAAACGGCAAGACCTGACCCCATTTCCCATTGGGGTAAGGTGTTGCGTTTCGCCTGCCCGGCGTTGCGATCACCTGGCGAGGAACGTGGCGAAATGGCAAGACCTGACCCCATTTCCCATTACCTCAGACAGACCTAACGATAGAAGAGTAACGTTGCTTGTTGGAAAAAACGGAGGTGAGTAGATTGGCACTCGATCCCGCAGAGGTATTCAAGGTCATGCAGTGCGCCTACCGCAACGGGGTGCTGGACAAGTTCATGGTAATCCAGGGCGAGGCCCTGGAGGGGGTTATGGCGGAGACCGGGCTGAACATGGGAGATCTCCTGAACCGCCTGGACGAGGCCTCCGAGGAGACGGTGATGAAGATAGACCGCCTCCTGGACCGCGCGGGCCCCCTCATGAAATACCTGGACAGAGACGGGCTGATGAAGCTCGCTTCCCGCATGCTGGACATCGCCCTGGTGAGGAAGATTATGGTCAGGAACCTGCAGGCCACCATGGCCAGGGCGGCCACCGGAGCCTCCCCGCCGTCCCTGGGAGAGCGCGTGCGCGCCCTGGCTGGGAAAGCGGCCTAGGTAAGGAGGGTGAAATGGAAGTAAACAGAGACAGACTGGCAGCCGTGGTGGGCGAGGCGAACGTGAGCGGCGATCCCTCCCTGCTCTCCTCCTTCCGGGAGGCGGGGGCCGTCCGCGGCGGGGAGCCGCAGGCAATCGTGCGCCCGCACTCCACCGCAGAGGTGAGGGAGCTGGTGAAGCTGGCTCGCGCAGAAGGCCTCAACCTGGTGTTCTTCTCCTCCGCCCCTCCCCGTCTGCGGGGGGACTCGGTTCCCGCGGGAGAGGCGGTCATCGTGGATATGTCCGGTATGGACTCGATCGTGCGCCTGGACCGCCGCAACAAGGTGGCCCTCATCGAGACCGGGGTGACCTTCGAGCGCCTCATCCCGGAGGTGGACGCAGCCGGACTCAAGGTGCTCATGCCCCTGCTGCCAAAGGCCGGCAAGTCGGTGCTGGCATCGGCCCTGGAGCGCGAGCCCATCATGATCCCCAAGTACCACTGGGACATGACCGACCCCATGCTCTGCACCGAACTGGTCTTCGGCACCGGTGACCTCTTCCGCACCGGCTCCGCCGCCGGCCCCGGCTCCCTGGAGCAGCAGTGGGCGGCGGGGGGAGCCCAGAAGAATCCCATGGGGCCGGCCCAGACCGACTTCGTGCGCGTGGTGCAGGGCTCCCAGGGCACCATGGCGGCGGTTACCTGGTGCTCCCTCAAGCTGGAGATAAAGCCGAACATCCACAAGATATACTTCGTCCCCGACGCCCAACTGGAGAGGCTCTCGGATTTCACCTACCGCGCCCTGCGCCCCAAGCTCGCGGACGAGTGGCTCATCCTGAACGCCTGGCAGATGGCAACGGTTATAGCCGATGATCCCGCCAAGGTGGAGGAGCTAGCGGCTCGGCAGGCCCCCTGGACGGTGGTCTACGGCGTCTCCGGCTACGAGTACCTGCCCGAGCAGAGGGTGGCCTACCAGGAGCGCGACCTGGCCCGCCACGCCCAGGCCGCCGGAGTCACCGCGGCGCCCGAGGTCCCGGGATGCTCGGCGCGCAGGATGGAGCGCATCCTGGCCGCCCCCTCGCCGGAACCTTACTACAAGACGATACCAAAGGGGGCCTTCGCCGATATCTTCTTCCTCACCACCCTGGACCGCGTGCCCTCCTTCATACAGGTCATGGAGGATGAGGCGGCCAAGGCCGGTTATCCCGCCGAGCGCATCGGCGTCTACATCCAGCCCATACAACAGGGAAGGAACGTGCACCTGGAGTTCACCCTCTATTACGACCCCGCGGATGCCGCCAAGGCGGAAGAGCTTTTCGGCGCCGCCTCGGCCGCCCTGTCCGAGGCCGGGGCCTTCTTTTCCCGCCCCTACGGCCCCTGGGCCGGGCTGGCCTACGAGCGCTGCCCGGACACCGTGGCCGCCCTGCGCAAGGTGAAGGGCATGCTCGACCCCGACGGGGTGCTCAACCGCGGCAAGCTGTGCTTCCAAGGGGAGGTGGTCTAGATGGCACTGGCAGACTACAAACGGGACATGGAGGGCTGCTCCCGCTGCTCCTCCTGCAAGTGGGTGCCCTTCAACCAGATCAAGAGCTGGCGCTTCGCCAAGAACTGCCCGTCGATATGCCGCTACAACTTCCACGCCTACTCCGGCTCGGGCAGGATGATCATCGGCAACTCCATCCTGGAGGGTAGAAGCGAGCTCAACGACGACGTGGCCGAGATCATCTTCCGCTGCCAGCTCTGCGGGGCCTGCGACGCCGCCTGCAAGGTGTACAGAGACGACATAGATCTCACCGAGGTGCTGCTGGAGCTGCGCGCCCACTGCGTGGAATCCGGGCAGCTCATCGTGGAGCACATGGCGGTCGTAGACGCCCTCAAACGCGAGGACAACGTGCTGGGCGAGCCCAAGGCCAAGCGCGGAGAGTGGGCCGCAGGCCTCCCCGTCAAGGACATCAACACCGAGAGCTGCGAGGTCATCTTCCACGCCGGCTGCCGCTACTGCTACGACCCCGACCTGCGCGAGACCGTCCGGGGGCAGGTGCAGCTGCTGCTCGCCGCCGGGGTCGACGTGGGCATAGCCGGGGCCGAGGAGTCCTGCTGCGGGGGGCGGGCCTACGAGATGGGCTACCGCGGCGAGGCTGAGAACTACGCCGACGACCTGCTCAGCAGGGTCAAGGCTTCCGGGGCGCGGGTCCTGGTCACCGGCTGCGCAGACGGCTACGCGCACCTGCGCTACCTCTACCCGCGCATGGGCAAGGAGCTGCCCTGCGAGGTGCTGCACATAACCCAATACGCCGAGCGGCTCATAGAGCAGGGAAAGCTGCGCCTCTCCCGGGAGGTGCCTCTGCTCGTCACCTACCACGACCCCTGCCACCTGGGCAGGATGGGCGAGCCCTTCCTGTCCGACTGGAACGGCGACAAGCTGCAGCGCCCCATGAGCCTGAAACGCTCCGGCCGCAAAGGCATCTTCGACACCCCCCGCAACGTCATCGCCGCCATCCCCGGCATGGAGCTGGCGGAGATGGAGAGGATCAGGGAGTACGCATGGTGCTGCGGCGCCGGGGGCGGGGTACTGGAGGCCTTCCCCGACTTCGCCGCCTGGACCGCGCAGGAACGCCTGGAGGAAGCGCTGGCCACCGGAGCCGAGGCCCTGGTCACCGCCTGCCCCTGGTGCGAGCGGGTCTTCCGCGACGCCGCCTCCGAGAGCGGCACCGACCTGCCCGTCTACGACCTGGTGGACCTGGCCCTCGTCTCCGCCGGCATCGCCGAGCCGGCCAGGGCCTGAAGGAGTGATGGAAATGACTACCCAGACGATCACAAGCGCCTTCGGCGTCATCCCGGACGAGGCCTACCGCGACCTGGAGGCCGCCGTTGGAGCGGAATACGTATGCCGCGAACCCGGGGTGCTGGACGGCTACACCTGGCAGCCCACCATCAACGACGACCCCGCAAAGTGGGTGAAACGTCCCGTCGCCGTGGTCCTGCCCTCCTGCACCGAGGAAGTGCAGGAGGTGGTGCGGGCCTGCAACCGGCACGGCCTGCGCTTCAAGGCCTTCTCCACCGGCTGGGGCGTCTATTCCGGCTGTACCTACGACAACGTCGTGCAGGTGGACCTGCGCCGCATGAACCGCATCCTGGAGATCGACGAGAAGAACATGTACGCAGTCATAGAGCCCTACGTCTGCGGTGCGCAACTGCAGGCCGAGGCTATGAAGCTCGGCCTCAACACTCACATCATCGGGGCGGGGCCTGCCTGCTCCCCGCTGGCCAGCGCCACCTCCGGATGGGGCGTGGGTTGGGACGGTGTCTACATGAGCTACGGACACCGCAACCTCCTGGGCGCGGAATGGGTGCTCCCCGACGGCGAAGTACTCGAAGTGGGAGCCCTCGACCCCGGCCAGGGATGGTTCACCCCGGACGGACCCGGCCCATCCCTGCGCGGCATCATGCGCGGCTCTGCAGGCGCCCTGGGCGGCCTGGGTATATTCACCAGGTGTGCCCTCAAGCTCTACAACTGGCCGGGCCCGCCGCAGATGAAGACGGAGGGGGTTATGCTGGACGCCCAGACTGAACCCCCGCAGAATCTCAAGTTCCATCTCTGCTTCTTCCCGAACCGCGCCAGCCTGGACGAGGCGGTTTACAAGATGGGAGAGTCGGAGATCGCCTACATCTTCACGCGCACGGCCGTAGGCGCCTATATCAACACCTTCGCCCCCCACCTTCTGCAGTGCATAACCGGGACCGGTGCGCTGAGGGACGTACTGAGCAATACGGTGAAATGGGGCTGCACCATCATCCTGGTGGGAGACTCGCAAGATGAGATCGCCTTCCAGGAGGGAGCCCTCAAGGCGATCATCGCGGAATACGGCGGGCTCTCCATGGAGGCCACGCAGGCCGCGGCCATCGGGCCCATGATGATCATGAACTTCCTCAGGGTCAGCGCCATTCCCATGGTCTTCCGGGCCGGGGGCCTGTTCAGCACCGCCCTGGCCAGAAACGAGGCCTGGGACACGCAGATGGACTGGGCCGATACGGGCGAGAAGATCAAGAAGAAGTGGATAGACAAAGGGGGCATCCTGGACGACCTGGCGGACAACCCCTTCATGGCCCTTTATGAGCAGAACGCCTGGGGACACTGCGAGGAGATCTTCCAGTACAACGCCCGCGAACCCAAGCATCTCGCTTCGCTGGAGCCCCTTTTCGTCGAGTTTTCGGTTGCCGCCATCGAGATGTGCATGGAGCCGCTCTCGGTAACCGATGCCCGCCTGCGCGAGATTATAAGCCCCATGATGGGGCGTTACAACGACTGGCAGAGGAAGATATCCCTTTCGCTGGACGCGAAGCGCACGGCGGACACCGGCATGTACTGCGACGAGGTAGATTTCGACTTCTCCAAGGTGGATCCGGAGATCAAGGAGAAACTGGACCGCCTTGCCGCCGGTCTTACGTGGACCGACGAGGGTCCACCGGCCTGAGGGTTGAGCGTACGGAAACGGAGCGCTTTTCAGGGCGCTCCATCCCGTGTTTTTCGTTCTATGAGAATGGAGGTGAAGCGAGGAAGGTAGACGGGTTTGCAGGCATGCTTTGCATTCACAGGCAGGGCCCTTCAACGCGGTAATTTTTACTGATTGCGTTCAACCAGGTCTCGAGCTCTCAGGGGCATGGCAGGAAGGGGATTTTATTATGGAGAAATGGGACGTGGTCGTGGTCGGCGGAGGGCCGGGAGGCTCCTACGCCGCCAAGGCGGCCGCCGAGG
Organism: uncultured Actinomycetota bacterium; assembly: GCA_964529285.1. Classification (GTDB taxonomy): domain Bacteria; phylum Actinomycetota; class Geothermincolia; order Geothermincolales; family RBG-13-55-18; genus SURF-21. The sequence continues at coordinate 49,153 of CAZGWK010000002.1, read as the reverse complement.
CGGGCCTGAAGACGGTCTTCTTCGAGCGAGGGCGTAAGTCCGGAGAAAAGAATTCCTCGGGATGCGGACTCGGCCAGAGATGGTGGCGCGACTTCCCGGAACTAATGGAACAGCTGCAGAAGCTGCCCTCGGTACGCAAGGTCGAGATGGTGGTTATCAACCTTATCGACGAACACGACCGCCTGCGCTACCGATGCGGCACCACGGGTTCGGACCTCTGCGCCAACCGCTGGCCCCACGGCATGGACGGCATCAGCATCTACCGCAGGGACCTCGATCCCTTCCTTGCCGATCTTGCCGTAGCGGCCGGCGCCGAACTGCGTACATCCACCCTGGTCAGCGACGTTATCATGGATAACGGCCAGGTAAAGGGCGTAAAAACGGAGTCCGGCGAGCCCTTCAAGGCCGATGTGGTCATCGCCGCGGACGGTGCCATGTCCACCATGGCCAAGAAATCCGGCATGCGCAAGCGCTGGGACGGAGGGTGCACGCTCGTCCCCCAGCTGGATTTCGGCTGCAACGAGAAGAAGATGGACGACATCATCGGCAACGCCGAGTGGGTGTGGTTCGGTCCCCTCTACGGCACCTACCAGGTGAACTTCCGGGATGGCTTCCACATCGGAGCGGGGCAGTGGCTGCGCGACGATTGGGACGAGAAACCCCTGGAAATGATGAGAAAGGTCGTCCAGATACCCGGCTTCCAGGCCATGTGTCGGGCCATCGAGGCGAAACCCCGCGAGTACCAGGCGCACATGCTTCCCTGGCTCAAGAAGCCACCCAAGACCTATACCGGCGGCATGATGCTGGTGGGAGATGCGGCGGGTTTCCCTTGTCCCCTGGAAGCGGAGGGCATATGGCACGCGGTCATCTCCGGCAGGGAGGCGGCTAAGACCGCCGCCTGGGCTATCTCAAGGGGCGACGCATCAGAGAAGGCCCTGTCGGAATACGAGCGGCGCTGGAAGGCATCTGACCTGGGCAAAGAGCACGAGTTCGGCCCTGAGTTCGTCGACCTGTGGAACTCCTCCATCTTCGATCCCAAGCTCATGGAGAGACAGATCCAACTGCTGCTGGAGTTCTCCATGCTCCATCCCTTCTCCATCGTCTTCGATTGGGGAGACGCCCACATGGACTGCCTCAACCAGCACCTGGAGCACTTGATGGATCTCGCGCCGGAGTTCGGCGATTTCGGCAAGACCTACATCGCCCCCCTGGCCAGGGGCATCTGGCCTAAGAACGTGAAGCGCATCCTGCTCAACGTAAAACCAAAGATACCGGGGCTGCGCCGCCTCTCGGACCAGAATTACTTCAAGGTCATCGCCAAACTGGCCAAGGGGCTGGCGCCCTTCCTTGACCCCAACATCAAGCAGGACGCCGCCGTGCCCCGAGAGGTCTACGAGCGGAGGGGAAAATAAAATGGACGCCGAGAGCATCGATTTCTTCGAATTGGTCAAGCGGGTGGACACGGACAAGATGGGGGACTTCATATCCTACGACCGCGAGAAGTGCAACGGCTGCGGACTTTGCGCCCTGGTCTGCTCTTTCAACCTGTGGGCGGTGAAGCAGGGCAAGGCAAAGCTGGCCGTGCGCTACCAGGAGCTGTGCCTGGAATGCGGCGCCTGCGAGGAGGTATGCGAACCGGGAGCCATCGATTTCTCCTACCCCGCCGGCGGCACCGGAGTCGTAATAGAATATGGGTAGGGGCAGGAAAAGCGTTGAGCTGTTCGCCAGGACCAGCAAATACAAGCAGGCGATGTTCAAGACCCTCAACGTGCCGGTTCTGGGTCCCCTGTTGAAACGGGTTATGGACGCAAAGGGGACCAATTTCACCTATATCCCGGTCTACGAAGGCGTGGAGCAAAGCGCCGGTACCGCGCTGCCCACCTCCATCGTCGAACATTTCATCAACGAGGCATGCCACCATGTCATCCTGGATTACTGCTTGTGCCGCAAGGGCAACGACTGCCAGAACTACGATATAGATCTCGGCTGCATCTTTCTTGGTGACGGAGCGAAGGAGATAAATCCAGAGGTTGGAAGACACGTGGATAAGATCGAGGCCCTCGAGCACCATCGCAAGGGGGTGGAAGCGGGGCTGGCGCCGGTGGTCGGCAAGGTGAAGGTAGACGCCATCGGCCTCGGCGTGAAGCAATCCAGCCGCCTGATGACCATCTGCCACTGCTGTCCCTGCTGCTGCCTGACCGGAGGCATTCACTATGCGCCAAGGGACGTGCGCGATATCCTGGTCCGGTTGGAGGGAGTGGAAGTCAAGGTCAACGAGGACTGCAGCGGGTGCGGAAAATGCCTCGAGGTCTGCATCTTCAAGCAGATAGAGCTCCTCGATGGTGTCGCCGTCATAGGAGAGGAGTGCAAGGGATGTGGGCGCTGCGCAGTTATCTGCCCGCAGGATGCCATATCCATCACCGTGGATAATCCCGCGTACATCGAGCAGTGTATTGAGCGCATAAGTACTTATGTCGACGTAAGCTAGCGCGTCAGGGACACGCCCGGACGCAAGCCGGAGATATGTCCTGGAACATACGGAGAGAACTCTATGGCGTATGAACAACCCAGGATAGAAGTGCTGAGGGGTAGCATGCCCGCGTATGCGTCGCCGAACGGGATGGTGCGGAAAGAATCCGCGACATGCGGCAACTGTCTCGCATATCTGCCTGACCTGTCACTCCTGGGATTCCAGCCCCCCGGACGTGTTTTCGGGAGCGGGCGGCCCCGGAGCGGGAACTTCGACGGGCGCGTACTGGCTGCGGTATTCTTCCATCTGTGCCTGGATCTTGCCCTCCCTGGCATAGCCGTTGCGGAAGCCGATGACATAACCGGCTATGTGGAACGCCAGTCCCAGGCCCCATATGGCCAGCACCCAAAGAAACCAGGGGCTGTCGGAGTCGGACAGCGTCCAGATGGCTATGAGCACGGCGTTCACGAACACGAAGGAACCGATGCTGTACAGGAGCCACAGAAAACCGGTCTTGCGGATAACGCTCTTTTCCGCCTTAGCCCGCAGCGCATCCTCCGGCGGAGCTTTTCTCTCCTTCTTCCTCACCACTTCAACCCCCCCTGCCTGTCGAGTTTTTCATCTCAGCCATCCTTAATATCATAGCGTATCACCATGCTTGCCAGCACCGCCACGGAGCAGAGGTGATCGTCTGCACACTGTTAAGCGTCACCGGTGGTGATGCAGGTCATGGTCGATCAACTCGCTCTGCAGGCAATATATTCTCGTGCACGTGGGAAGAATAGAGAAAAGAGCACGCATGAGTAGAGGAGGTAGAACGTGAGCACCATGGATAATCTCAAGGAGGCATTCGCCGGAGAGTCCCAGGCGAACCGAAAATACCTGGCCTTCGCAAAGAAGGCAGACGAAGAGGGCTACACCCAGGTGGCCAGGCTCTTCCGCGCGGCGGCCGACGCGGAGACGGTGCACGCCCACGCCCATCTGAGGGTTATGGACGGCATCGGGAGCACGCAGGAGAACCTCAACGAGTCTATCAACGGCGAAACCGAGGAGTTCGAGTCCATGTACCCGCGCATGATGGAGGAGGCCAAGGCCGAGGGGAACGACCCGGCCTATATCTCCTTCGCCAACGCCAACGCCGTGGAGGAGATCCATGCCGGCCTCTACAGGGAAGCCCTGGAAAACCTGGGCAGCAACGAGGAGACGGACTACTACGTCTGCCAGGTATGCGGCAACACCGTAGAAGGTGAAGCCCCCGAAAAATGCCCCATCTGCGGAGCGCCCAGGAAGATGTTCAAGAAGATCGCTTAGGAACGGTCAATTCACGTAAAGAGGCCCGGATCGTCCGGGCCTCTCTCTTTGAGGCCATCTAAAAGGAGCCGTGTTTGCCCTCACCTTCGGTAAAGCGCCCCGCTCCCGCAACGGACTCGCCGCTCTCGAGCGTCTTGATCCCCAGGCGGTATTCGAGCTCCAGACCCGCGGAGAAGGGCTGGCCGATGCCGCGGTAGAGCGCCTCCCGGTCGTTGCGCATGCACGTCTGGGGGAATTCGCAGAGCTGGGCGGCCAGCTCCTCTGCCGCCTCCCGTGCCTTGCCTTTCTCCACCACCCGGTTCACAAGGCCCATGTCATAAGCCTCCCGGGCTCCCACCGGGCGTCCGGTCAGTATCATGTCCAGGGCACGGCTCATGCCGATAAGGCGGGACAGGCGCTGCGTGCCGCCGTCAATGAGGGGAACGCCGAAGCGGCGCTCGAAGATGCCCAGGACCGCGTCCTCCTCCGCCACGCGCAGGTCGCACCACACGGCCAGCTCCAGGCCGCCCGCCACGCAGTATCCCGATATAGCCGCGATGACCGGCTTGGAGAGGAGCATGCGCGTCGGTCCCAGGGGGCCGTCGGCGTCCATGTCCTCGTTCAGGCGCAGTGCTTCCTGCATGGGATCGGATGCAAGCGCCTTGAGGTCGGCGCCGGCGCAGAAGGTACCGTGCGCTCCCCAGAGTACGGCCGCGTACATCTCGCCGTCTGCCTCGAAGGCACGGAAGGCCGCGGCCAGCTGTTTGGAGGTCTCGTAGTCTACGGCGTTCTTCACCTCGGGCCGGTTTATTATCACCGTATAGACCCTGCCGGTCTTCTCCACTTCCACCTGCATACCCCAAACCTCCTAGTCTTATGGCGCGAAGAGCACGTGACGGTATCAATTGTAAGGGTTTATGGTCTTGCAGGCCCAGGGATCAGCGCCTGCGGTGAGAGAAGAGGGGGTGGGGAACGAGTATCCCTCCTCCCGCCGCGAGGATACACAGCGCGAAAGCCTTCATCAGGAGCGAATATACGGTGTCGGGCTTGGCCTCGAAGTGCCCGCCGATCACCACCGTATCGTTATGCATGAAGATGTCATCCGGCGACACGCCGAACAACTCCAGCCCTCGCGTCAGGTCTATCCTGCCTTCGCTGGCGTTGAAATATGCAGCCCAGATGAGTTCGCTGCAATACCAGCTCTTGCCGTCCTCCTGCTTGCTGAGCCAGTTGAGGTCATATTCCCGGCCTTTCATGTCCTTGGCGAAATCGACGGCCTTCTCCCGTGTAAGCCCGTCCGCCGTCCGCACCCGCAAGTAGACCACCCAGGTCATCTTGGGGTCCTTCCAGGACTTGAAGCTTTGCGCTATCACTCCAGAGCGGGGGTTGGAAGCCACGATCAACTTATCGTTGCCGACATATATGGCGGCGTGCGTCCACCCGTTATGGGGATTCAGCGAAGGGACGAGGCTCAACCTGCATCTGCCCAGCAGTATGTCACCGGGGATGAGTTCGCCCGCATCGGCGTCCCCTCTCCTCTGCACGGCGCTCGTCTCGCCTGCAAGTGACATGGAATCGAATCCGTCACCCGCAAGAGCCGCTATGCGGTAGTTGGGTGTATTCCATATCTCATTTCCGCCGCTTTCAGGCCTGCCACGTTCGGGACGGTCGAATGCTCCCGTAAAAAGCATGATGAAAACGAGGACGAACAGCAGGGTCACGACCGCTTTAAGCCATACGAAGCGCGTCTCTTTCGCTCTTTTCGCAATCCTCTTCATGGCTGAAACACCCGCAATGCCTTCGCCTGACCTTACTTTTCCTGCTGCAGGGGACAGCTATAACTCTCTCTACGCGTTTGTAATATTCTTGTCCGGCTCTAACTAAATGCATTCCCATCTCGAACGAAGAATAAACGGATATACCAACGCACCAAGCGGGCCGCCCTGCCTCGAACAGAGCATCCCGGGGCGGGATGGGATCCTCTCTAGGCTCCTTTTTTCACTGGAGCCCCAGGTGGCGCGCCAGGAAGTCGGTCTGTATCGCCACGACCTTCTCGAACCAGTCCCCTACGTAGATATCGAAGTGTCCTATGGGAAGGTGGATGAGAGTGACCTCGCGCATGCGCGAGGCGGCCTTCTCCACCGACCTGGGATATATAAGCGAGTCCTTTTCGCCCATCATCACCAGTGCCGGGCACTTTACCCCCCGCGCGTGGGAGACCGGGCGGTAGAGCAGCAACTCCAGCACGGCGCGGGCGGGACACTCGTTTATCCAGTCCGTCTCCTCCGGGACGATAGCCATGTATCCCGGTTTGCACTCGGGGGAGTTCATCAGCCCGAAGCCCTCGGGGTCACTCACTATGGGCACGCAATAGGGACCTCTTCCCGTTATCATGCGCACCACGTCCTTTACGCCGGCCACCGTTGCCTGGGCGGCGTGCTTGATCCCCGTCCTGTAGGCGGTGGTGATGCCGTCCACGAAGGGTACCTGGGAGACCATGGCCGAGACTCCGGCATCCCGCGATGCGGTTACTATGACATGCCCGCCGCTGAAGGAAGAACCCCAGAGCCCCATCCTGTCCGCGGCGATGCCGGGCAGGCCGCGTACGTACGCCAGCGCGGCCCCCCAGTCCTGCAGGTGGCGCGAGTTGCTGACCAGGTTGCGAGGCTCCCCCTCGCTCGCCCCGAAGTTGCGGTAGTCGAAGATGAAGACGGCCATGCCCCTGCGGGCGAACCTCTCCGCGAAATGAGGCAGGCCGAAATCCCGCTGCGCCCCGAAGCCGTGGGCCATGACCACCACGGGAGGGTTGTCAGCCCCGTCGGGCCTGTAGAGCCACGCGGCGCACCTCGTACCCCTGCTGCCGAACTCGTGGTCGCCCCTGGTAAAAGAATATTCCCTGCCTGTTTCTTCGAGCATCTTTTCTCCCCCCCCGAGCATATCGCAGTCCCTGCGGTGCCTAAGTATTATAACCGGCATCGTCCCGCGCGGCCCTGTGATAATATCTATGTGGCCCGTAAATTGCAGGTAAGGTGCCGTATGCCGGTACTTTGCACGCTTCCTGTGGAGAACCGGGGGGCCGCAGGGAAGTGCGCGGAGCAAGGAGGGAAAGTGAGAACGGTATCGCGAAAGCATATGTACGAGTTGCTCGAAGCTTATATAGGCGAGCCCGAGGGCCTGCCGCCCGTAGACCACGAAGGCCAGGTGGCTTTTGTAGACGAGTACTTCCAGGCGGGAGCGCCCGAACTCAAGGCGGTCTTTTTTATATCCAACCTGTCGATACGCCTTCTTTCCTTCGTCCTCAAGGGCAAGTCCTTCTCCCGCCTCGATGCAGGGGGCAGGCAGGAGCTGCTCAACCGCCTCATAGCCTCGCGCAACCCCCTCATCCGCGGCACAGGCATACTGACGGGGCTGCCCCTGCTCATGTCCTACTACCGCCGGCCGGAGGTCGCCGTCCCATTGGGATTCGACGCACGCTCCCTGAAAGAGGAATCGAACTTGAGGGTGGTGGCGCGGGACCGCGACCTGCCGCCCAAGCAGGAGGACGCACCATGATCCTCGCTCCGCACGATGTCAAGGGAGACGTCACCCGTTCGGCCGACGTGGTCATCATCGGCTCCGGCGCGGGGGGCGGCCCCATCGCCAGGGAACTCGCCGGTGAGGGTTACAGCGTGGTGGTGCTCGAGGAGGGCGGTTACTTCACCCGCGAGGATTTCAACCTCAACCCTACCGAATCCTACATCAGGATGTACCGCGATGCCGGCCAGACCATCACCCTGGGGGTGCCCTTCATCCTGCTGCCCCTGGGCAAGACGGTCGGCGGCACCACCACCGTTAACTCAGGAACCGCCCTCAGAGTGCTGCGGCCGATACTCAAAAAATGGCACATCACCCACGGCCTCACGGACATCAGCGAGGAAGAGCTCAACCTCATCTACGGCCACCTGGAGGAGTTCCTCTTCGTGAAAAGGGCCGACCCGGAGGTGGCGGGCAAGGTGGCGACCACCTTCCTGGCGGGGGCGGAAAAACTCGGGCTCTCGAGCGGATGGCTGCCGCGCAACGCCAAGGAGTGCGAGGGATTCGGCTCCTGCGCTTTCGGCTGTCCATCCGGCTCCAAGCAGAGCGTTGACGTCTCCTTCATACCCGATGCCGTGAATTCGGGGGCGGACATCTATACCCGCTGCCGAGCGGATGCGATCAAGGTCAAGGGCGGGCGGGCGGCGGGCGTCTCGGGCTGTTTCGTCGACCCCGAGACCGGCCGCCCCGACGGCCGCCGCATCGAGGTGGAGGCCACCGTGACCGTCCTCGCAGCCGGAGCGATCTTCTCCCCTTACTTCCTGCTCAGACAGGGCCTCGCCAATTCCAGCAGCCAGGTCGGGAAAAACCTGCAGATACACCCGGCGGCCCAGACCATTGCCCTGCTCGACGAACCCCTCGGACCGCCCAAGGGTATACCCCAGAGCAGCTACGTCGACGAGTTCAAGGGAGAGGGCATCATGCTCGAAGGGGGAACGGTTCCGCCCGAGATCCATTCGCTGGCCCTTCCTTACGCCGGAAACCGCAACGCTTCCCTCATGGCCTCCTACCCCAACATGGGGGTCTTCGGCGGCATGATATCGGAGAGCGATTCCTGGGGGCGGGTCGTGGACCTGCACCGCCCGGGATACCGCCCCGGCATGCTCTACATGCTGCGGGGAAGGGACGTGGCCAAGGCCAAGGCGGCCACCACGCTCATGGCCGAGATATGGTTCGCCGCCGGCGCGAAGAAGGTCTTCACTCCCTTCGCCGGCCATTACGAGCTCTCGGGGCCGCGCGACCTCAAGAGGATGGAGCGCTCCCGCCTGCGGGCCACGGACATCTTCGGCATGAGCGCCTACCATCCCCTTGGCACCTGCCGTATGGGCGGCGACCCCGAGTGGTCGGTGGTCAGGCACACTTGCGAGAGCTGGGACCTGGAAGACCTTTACATATGCGACGGCAGCGTTATCCCGTCTTCGCCTGGGGTTAACCCGCAGCTCACCATAATGGCCCTGGCCCTGCGCTGCGCCGGCTTCATCGACGACCGGCTTTCGCCCGCATCTTGATCGTACGTTACGCGGGCCGTCCGCAAGGACGGGATGATCCCGGTGACGGCTCAGCAAGGAAGTGGCAGGCATGTCCGAAAACGTTTCGGGAGAACTTACGGAGGAGTTCGGTCGCCTGATCGGAGACGCCCGCCACCACAACATCCACGAGCTCAATCAACTCGATCAGGAGAGGAAAGAGCGCCTCTATTCCCTGCTCGTACCGGACAGGGTTTTCACCCTCTTCGAGCTGGACAGGAAGACCTTCACCAATCTCTACGGGGAACGCGTGGTCGAGATAAAGACCTCCCCCGACAGCACCTATGCCATAATCGAGGTGAGAGAACACCCGGGAGACCAGGACTGCATCTTCTTCCTGGAGATAGAGGATACCTCTTTCTTCAAGATCGACATCAACTTCCTTATCATCAACGACCCCCACAGCCCGCGTTTCAATACCGACATAGACGAGACGGGGAGGAGGACGAAGTTCGCCACCGTGCGGCGCAATATCCCCGAGGAGATACGGGCCATGGAGGCCGGCCTGGCACCCGGCCAGGTCAGAAAGGGGCTGCGCATGCTCAAGCATTTCGTGCCCCGCAGCGCGGCTTTCATCGCCGCCATGCAGCAGGACATGATCATGGCCGAACCCCTGGCCTACAACAATGCCATCGTGTTCGAGGGATACGGTTTCAACTATATACGGGGCAGGCGCAAGATGGGGGAGATCAACGAAGGTTTCCAGCCCGGGGGCGAATACTTCGAGAAGTTGGACGGCAGCACGCCCTTCCGCCAGCCCGGCATGGAGAAGACGGTGCGCGGCCGCGCCTGGGCCATCCACGACGGCATCCTCGGGGAGCCCTGGAGGGGCATCGAGATGTACCGGCGCGTGGAGCCCTCCTCCGTCTGTACCTTCCCCGAATGCGTGTACTGACGTGGTCGGGCCAGCCTGCCGTATATAGATATCAGTTGCTTATGGTGCCCGGATCTGGCCCGTGTGGTTATCTTCTAAAGCGGTAGCCCTTTACGCCGTCGGTCTTGATGCCCGTAAGGTTGGCGTCGGTGAGATCGACGTCGGTCATTGTCGCACCTGTGAAATCGCAGTTCTCGAGGTTGGTGCCGAGCATCATCGCGGACTCCATGTCGCAGTCGCAGAAGTCCACTCCCACCACCAGGGCCTTGTTGAGCACGGCACCCTCCATCTTCGCGCCCGCGAGTTTCGCCTCGGAGAGATGGCAGCCGCGCATGTCGGCGCCCTCGAGGTTCGCGCCCGAGAGGTCGGCGCCGTGCAGGTAAGCGCCCACCATGAAGGCCTTGCGCAGTATCGTTCCGGAAAGATCGCATTCCCCCAGGTTCGAGCGCATGAGGTGAATATAGGTCAGGTCCAACCCGCGCAGGTCGGCCCCGTAGAGGTCGGGTATCTCACCTAAGTTGTCTCGCCTCCATTCGTTCCAGGCCTTGACGCCCTTCTTCAGTATCTTCAGGTGTTCCTCGTTCGCCACTTTTTCTCGCCTCCCTGCGCTCCAGGATCTCCGTCCCCCCGACGGGTCGTAATTATGTACGCAGGCGGGGCACGTGTCAACGAGCTCGAGCCATGCCGGGGTTCAAGGACTTTCCCGCTGCATTCGATTACTATGGAGATATATGCAGAGACCGCGGGCCAAGGGAAAAAGGAGTGGTGCAAAAGAACAGGGACAGCAGCCGCCCAATCCCCCCGTCAGCGACGAGCTGAGGGAGAAGGCTGAGAAACGTGTCAATCAGAAGATGGCGCTGTTATCGCACATCGGGTCCTACGTCATCGTGAACGGTTTTCTCGTGTTGATCTGGGCCCTCACCGGGGCGGATACCGGGCATTTCTGGCCTGTCTGGGTCATGATCGGTTGGGGGATCGGCCTCGCCTTTCACATCTTCGGATACCTGACCGGCAAGCGCAGCGAGGCCATGAGGGAGAAGATGCTCCAGAAGGAGCTGGAAAAGGTCGAGAGGGGGCGGGGCTCCTCTTGAGCGTGCCGGCGCCGCGGCACTGAGAGCATCATTCCCGCATTCCTCTCCGACTTTTAGTACAGGCTGCGAAAGATCGCATGCCGCTCGCGCTTGTTCGCTCGGCAATACTGACCGTGTTTCTTGCCCTGGCGGAAGCACACCGCGACTTGTCGTTTTACCTAAGTTCCAACGCTCCTGGCCTCTTGTCTGCGGCGGCGAGATGGTTTAACTTTAGTGAAAGTGAACGCGTTTCATAGCGGGTGGATACACGGGGGAAGACGACGCCCGGCGGCCGGATGCTATAGAATCGAAGATGTTCGGGGTTTTGCGGCAAACTGCAGCCATACAAGCCGTTTCGTGAGCGACAAACCATTCTTCTGCCGTCCGAACCCCTTTTTCTGAAACTGCGTACGCCGGCTGAAACGCCGCGCCGGTGGAGATAGCGAGAAGGGGGAAAGATGAAGGACGACCTGGAAAAGATCAAGGAGGCCAGAGAGGCCTGGGAAGAAGGACCGCTCGCGAAAGCTTTGCAGAGATTCCCATACCTTAACGCAGAGAGCGCGCGTTTCTTCTCGCCCGCGGACCTGGAGGATTTCCATTTCCTCGAGAAGGTGGGTTTTCCCGGCACCTATCCCTACACCGCCGGTGCTTTTCCCATCGAGCCCATGGCCGGGCTGGCGCGGCTGGCCTCCATGGCCGGGACGGGAGGGATACCCGGGGCGGGGGGACAGACCAGGGCGGCCATTTATTCCGGATACGGCACACCCGAGGACACGCGCGACTACTACCGAGGTCTTCTGGACAAGGGGGGGAGGGGAGGTCCCAACCTCGCCTTCGACCTGCCCACCCAGTGTGGGTACGACTCCGACGACCCGCTCTCCGAGGGAGAGGTGGGCAAGGTCGGAGTATGCCTGGACACCCTCGCGGACTTCGAGATCATCTATGAGCCCTACCGCGGCGACCTCGACCTGGACAACATAGCCTCGAATTTTACCATCAACGCCCCGGCGAACATCGTCATCGCCATGTACGCAGCCCTGGCCGAAAAGCGCGGTATACCCCTGGACAAGCTGAGGGCTACGCCCCAGAACGACATCCTTAAGGAATACATAGCCCGCGGCACATATATATTTCCACCCCGCCACGCCCTGCGCATGTTCCGCGACAGTCTCGTCTTCATGTGCAGGAACATGTCCAACATTAACATCACCTCCATCGGCGGTTACCATATCCGCGAGGCCGGCGCCACCCGCGAACAGGACCTCGCCTTCAGCATGGCCAACGCCATCGCCTACCTGCAGGTGGGCGTGGACGCGGGGCTGCAGGTGGACGAGTTCGCCCCGCGCTTCACCTTCAACGCCTTCGGAGGCAGCATGGAGCTGCTCAAGGAGGTCGCCTTCCAGCGCGCCGCGCGCCGCATGTACGCGCGCATACTGTCCGAGAGGTTCGGCGCGAAAGACCCTCGCAGCATGCGCATCCGCCAGGCCATCGGCGCACACATCGGGCCCTCCTCCACCACCCTGCAGCGCCCCCTCAACAATCTCACTCGCGCGGTGATCGGGGCGGTGGCCAGCGTCCTCTCCGGAGGCAGGCCGCTTCCCTTCCCGCCCTACGACGAACCGTTGGGCCTGGGCTGGAGCGTGGAAGCGCTGCAGCTGGCGCAGGACGCAGGAAAGATCATCGCCTGTGAGGCTCGCCTGCTCGAGTTCACGGACCCCTTCGCCGGCTCGTACTGCATGGAATCCCTCACAGACGATATCGAGGATGCTGCCTGGGAGGAACTGGTAAAAATCGAGAAACAGGGAGGAGCCGTAGCCGCCATCGAGAACGGCTACATGCAGCGCGAGGTTTCCCGCAGCGCTTACGAGCGGCAGCGGGCCATGGAGAGCGGCGAGCGCCTGGTGGTGGGGGTAAACTGCTTCACGGGCGAGAACGAGCTGGAGGTATCCACCAACCGGCTCGTCCCCAATCCCTACGATCCTGAAAAGAGAGAGCAGGCCGAGGAGAAACAGAAGGCGCGGCTGGCGGAATTGAAACGGAAGAGGGACGGCAAAGAGGTGGCGCGCCTGCTCGATGAACTGGAATCCCTCGCGAAGAAAGAGGACGAGAACCTCCTTCCCCACCTGGTCGAATGCGTCAAGGCCTACGTAACGGAGGGGGAGATCTGCGGCGTGTTGCGCGAGGTATTCGGGGAATACAAGGCCGCGTCTCCCTTCTGAGCGAGGGAGGTCAGCGTCATGGGCGAGGACTGCGTGTTCCGCTACCGGCTCGACGGCGCGCCCCGCGAGGGCATGCACGGCGACCGCCTTGCGGAGATGATCAGGCAGCAGCTGTGCAACATCCTGGACGTAGTACAGCCGCTGCGCGGAGAAAGCGCAGTCGGCGCCGATGGATTCCGTTTCCACGGCGCGCAGCGGCGCCCCTACGCCCTCTACAACGGAAAGCGCAACAGCGAGGCGGCAAGCGGGGCCGAGGGTTCGCAAGAACCGCGCGGGGCCGCCGGGGCCGGCGTCGTTTACGGGGAGCTGTCCAACGCCGCCCTCTACGAACCGCGTATCGAGTTCATCGCCAGGCAGCTTGCCAGCCTGCTCTCCGTGGTCGAGTTGGAGAGCGGTGGGGAACCCGTGCACGTGGACGGCTTCCGTCTCCGGGACCTGGAGGACTGGGTGGGGCCGCACGCCGCCACCCCCGCGGACATCTTCAACCACGCCGCCACCCGCTGTCAGTACGACTGCATCTTCTGTTACAACCGCGGCATCAAAGGTCCATTGGAGCTGCGGGATGTCGCAGCGCGTGAAGAATGGGGTTTTCTGCGCAGGAGGCTCGACCTCTACGATCCCCGCTCCGGCAGGGGCTTGTTCCCCGCTTTCGCCAGCCCGCGCGAGGCGCTCGCCCATCCCCGTATCCTGCCCCTGCTGCGGGCGCTGCGCGAAAAGACCGACGCGCCCTTCCGCCTGTGTACCAACGGCGGTGCCCTGGACCGGGAATTCGTGAAAGCGCTGGCGGAACTGGCTCCAGTTTATCTGGACCTCTCCCTCAACAGCTCGTCGCCGCGCCGGCGGTCCGAGCTCATGGGGGACGCGCACCCGCAGACGGCCATTGCCGCTCCCGCACTGCTGGCCGAGGCGATCATACCCTTCGCGGTCACCGTGGTGGCATGGCCCTACCCCGACTTGGGCGGAATGCTGCAGGACCTGGAGAAAACGGCCAGGTACGCGGAGGGAATGCAAGCCCGTATGGTCCAGGTCAACCTGCCGGGCTACTCCCGTTTCTTCACCGAGCGGCGGCCTTTCGACACCGGCCTTGTCTGGGGCGAGACGGTGCAGGCGGTGCAGCGCCTTAGGGACGGTCTTACATGCCCCATCGTCACCAGCCCCTCCCTATACGAGGAGAACCTCACGCGGCCGGTCAAGAACCAGGCGGAGGTCATAGGGGTGGTGGAAAACTCCCCCGCGGCCCGCTGGGGGCTTGCGCCGGGAGATATGGTGACGGCCGTGAACGGTATCGCGGTGCGCAGCAGGCCCCAGGCCAGGGACCTGCTGTCCCTGCTGCAGGAGAGCGGCGCCGACCGTGCCCGCATGACCGTGCGCAGGAAGGGGCGGCTGGTGGATATCGCCGGGGGCACGAGAGACTGGGACTATCCATTCGACACCGCCACCGGGACCCACCTGGGCGCGGTGTTCTCGGGCGCCGGCCTGCGGTCGGATTACCTGGAAAGGCTCGAGATGATGGTGCGCGAGACCGGGGTGCGCGAGACGCTCTTCCTCACCTCGGCCCTGGTGCGGCCAACCCTGGAACAGCTGCTGCGCGAGCGGCCGCTGGCCCTGCCGCGGGACGCATTGCTCAGGCTCGGCGTGCCAGAGAACCGCTACTTCGGCGGCAATATCATGCTGGGGGACCTTCTGGTGGTGGAGGACTTCATCGCCTTCCTGCGGGAATATATCGAGGAGGCCGAGTCCGGACCCGACCTCGTGGTCATACCGTCGTCACCCTTTCATGTGAGCGGATGGAAGAGAGACATCACGGGACGGCCCTACCAGGACATAGAGCGGGAGACGGGGCTGCCGGTGAAGCTGCTGGAATGCCATCCCATCTGGGAATAACCGTGTGGCTGCTGCCGCGCGGGCGGTGTTGGGGACGGCGGCTAAGACGTATATAATGAGCGGGGTTATTGCAAGAAGGAGGTAGAGATTGGCGGATTCAGCCGTTAGGGAAAAAGTCAGGGTGCTCATCGCCAAGCCCGGGTTGGACGGGCACGACCAGGGGGCCAAGGTCATCGCCTACGGCCTCAAGGATGCCGGTTTCGAGGTGATCTACACGGGCCTGCGCAGGACACCCGAGGATATCGCCAACGCCGCGCTGGACGAGGACGTGGACGTCATCGGGCTGTCCATCCTCTCCGGGGCCCACCTGAGCATCGTGCGGCGCCTCATGGCCATAATGGAGGAGAAGGGCATCGCGGACAAGATGGTCCTGGTGGGCGGCATGATCCCCGACGAGGACGTACCCAGGCTCAAGGAGATGGGGGTGTCGGAGGTCTTCGTCTCGGGCACCTACATCACCCGGGTAGCCGAATATATCAAGGAAAGACTGGGCGTCGCCGGCTGAGCCCGGAACTCAAGCCCTGTAGGCCTCCACGAGCTCGTTGATGTCGCCGAGCTCGTCCAGCGCTTTCAGCAGCTCCAGCGTACGTTCCGCCACGCCTCCGCTGATGATGCTGCCCGCGCACTCCAGGTACTTGTCGTATATCTGCTCCTCGCTCATGGGATTGCCGGGCTCCCCCAGGGGTTTCTCCGCCTTTCCCACTGCCTTGCGCCCCCCCGCCAGCGTAACGGTCACCTCGGACGCGAAGGGGCTTGTGATATCTCCTTCCAGGTCCTTCCAATCGAACTTGGCGATGGTCTCCGCTATGGGGGCGGACGCCACCACCTCGTCGCGGAACTGCCCGATTCCCACGCTCCCTTCCAGGAGGGCCGAAACGACGCAGAACTCCAGGCTGAACTTGCCCTCGGTGCCGGTCTTGGGCTCGTGGTAGGTGAGCACCGAGCGCAGCCACTCGGGCACCCTGCACTCCACGCCCTCGATGTCTCCGGCTGCGATACCTCCCCCCGCGAGGGCCTCCTCGCGCGCCGCCAGCGCCGCGTCGATGGCCCCCTGCGGGCCCCGGCAGCACGGGTAGGGCTTATAAGAGAGACCGGGGTCGAGCAGCTCGTACGGCTCGCCCAGCGTGGACAACAGCTCCTCCGCCTTGTCGGTATCGTCCGAGAACGCCCGCGCGAAGCCGCTCTCACCGTAGAGCACGTCGGGGCTGGCGGTGAATCCCCTGGCCGCGAGCTGGGCCGCGATGATGCCGTTCATGGCCGCCATGCCGGCGTGCAGGGGCTTGGTCATGGTGCCGAAATTGCAGCGCAGGCCGTTGGCCAGGGAGCAGGAGATGCCGAGGGCACAGGTCATCTGCTCCTCGTCCAGCCCGATGAGCTTGCCGCTGCATGCCGCGGCGCCCAAAGCTCCCATGACGCTGGTGTGATGCCACCCCAGCATATAGGAGTTGCCGCCCAGCGCCGCCCCTATCTTGGCCGCCACCTCGAGGCCGGCCACGTAGGAGAGGAGGCAGTCCTTCCCCGAGGCTGAAATCCCCTCGCCCAGCGCGATTATGGTCGGTACCAGGGCGACGGACGGGTGCCCCATCATCCTGAAGCTGACGTCGTCAAAATCCAGGGCGTGGGCAGCGGTCCCGTTTGCCAGCGCGGCCCAGGCCGCCGAACTTCGCCTGAAAGTGTAGAAGAGGGTCGCCTCCTCCTTGCACGCCATGGAATCGACCCATTCCGCCGCGATGCGCGAGCTGTCGTCCTCCAGCCCCGCGACCGTGACCCCCAGGCAGTCGATGATGGGTATCTTCGCGGCCGCGGTCACCTCGGCCGGAAGCCCTTCATAGTCCATCCCGCAGACGAACTTCGCTACCTCCGCCATCTCGTTCATTCCGTCCCCCTCCTCGTCTCTATCCCCGCAAACAAATGCCTTATTTATACACGTTTATACTCCCGTCTTCCGGCGATGCTGGTCCAATCCTCGTCAGACCGCAGCCCTTTCCCCCGTCGCTGCAATGCCTTCGTGCGCCTCCGATCAGTCGTACTCGCGCATTCACCGCTGTAGGCCTTACCGCGCCGCCTCGCCTCCCGAGATGCGTTATACCCCGACCCCTGGTTTGGATGCTAGATGAAAACAGCAGCGATTGAATAACAAAGATACTAACAGAGAGGCAAT
Source organism: uncultured Actinomycetota bacterium (assembly GCA_964529285.1). Taxonomy (GTDB): domain Bacteria; phylum Actinomycetota; class Geothermincolia; order Geothermincolales; family RBG-13-55-18; genus SURF-21. Next base: position 32,086 of record CAZGWK010000002.1, on the reverse strand, counting down.
ACCCTGTAAAGCAGTGCCTTCAACCTGCGTTTTCCTTTTATTGATGCGTAATTACGCGATCTCAGACAGTTTTCTGTCTACAAAATACTTTAGGATAAGTGCACGATATTACTTTACATGAAGTGAACAGTATTACATAATTCTGTGCATGGGCTGAACGATGTCGGTTGATCGGCTTGGGGACTTTGCAAGACAGACACGAAACATAGCGGAAACCGCCCCGTATCTCCGGGGCATGTGGCTTGCATCTATCGCAGCAATTTACCAGCATCGACGGTTCTCACATGAATTGGCGTATATTCCCATATCTTATGGGAGGAGACCATGGGGGTGAGTTTCATGAACGTAGGCAACTGGGCGGTGAAAAGGGCGATTTTCCCGCTCACCAGCGACAAGACTGCTTTCATCGCCGGCGACAGGAGCTATACCTACGAGGAGTTCAACCGCCGCGTGAACCGCACAGCCAACGGCCTTCTGGAGGCTGGCCTCCAGAAGGAGGACCGCGTCGCGGGTATGTTCTTCAACTGCGTGGAGTTCATGGAGATCTACTTCGCCTGCGCCAAGGCGGGGTTTATCTTCATCCCCCTCAACTTCCGCCTGACGCCGGGGGAACTCCAGGGCATCTTCGATGACACGGATACGCGGGCCCTCTTCTTCCACTCCGAGTTCAACTCCACAATGGAAGAGCTGCTCAAGCTCTACGATAAACCCCTGGAAGTCGTGGGGGCGGTGGGCGACAACGTTCCCGGTTTCGCCAAGGATTACGAGGAATGGACGGCCTCCTCCGCAGAGGAAGAACCGCGCGTCCCCGAGCCGGCGGGTCCGGAGGACCCGCAGCTGATAATGTATACTTCCGGCACCACCGGCAGGGCCAAGGGAGCCGTCCTCCCCCACCGCAAGACCTTCTGGAACACGTTCAACGACGCCCTGGAGCTCCTCTTCGATACCGATGCCGTATCGCTTGTGGCCGTACCCCTCTTCCATTCCGGGGGGCTGAACATCATAACCATGCCGACTTTCTATACCGGGGGTACGATAATCCTGCAGAAGTTCTGGAACCCCGAGGAGGCGCTGCAGATCATCTCCCAGCAAAAGGTCACCCACTTCGGGGCGGTGCCCACCATGCTCCAGATGATGCTCGACGTGCCCGATTTCGACAGGTACGATTTGAGCTCGCTCATTGGAGTGGGCATAGGGGGCGCACCGGCGTCGAGGGAACTCCTCGACCGCATCGTGGAGCAGATGAAGGTCCCGATGCTCATCCAGGTCTTCGGGTGCACCGAGACCTCCATAGTCCTTTCCTGTTCCAATATGGAAAAAATAGGCAGTGCGGGCATACCCATGTTCCACTCCGAGGTTAAGGTACTGAACGAAGACGGGGAGGAAGTCGCACCGGGCTCGGGAGAAGTCGGTGAGATATGCACGCGCGGGCCCTACGTGATGCTGGGATACTGGAACATGCCCGAGGAGACCGCCGAGGCCATGAAGGACGGCTGGTTCCACTACGGCGACCTGGCAACGTTGGACGAGGACGGCTACATCTACATCGTTGACCGCAAGAAGGACATGATCATCAGCGGAGGCGAGAACGTCTATCCCGCCGAGGTGGAGAAGGTACTCATGGAGCACCCCAAGATAAAGGACGTGGCGGTCATCGGTATATCGGACGAGAAATGGGGAGAGGCGGGGCACGCCCTGGTGCTGCCCGAGGACCCCGAAGACGTCATCACCGTCGAGGGGATCGAAGCGTACTGCGAGGGCAGGCTCGCCCGCTACAAGATCCCCAAGCAGGTGACTATGGTAGAGGCCATTCCCAGGACCCTTACCGGAAAGATACTCAAGAAGGAACTGCGCAAGCAGTACGCGCAATGAGAGGGGGCACGAGGATGCGCGGCGGAGGTCGGCACGATGCCGGCGGAGAATATTTGTAAGGCTGCCGGAGGGGACGCACTCGCGTCTAGACAGCCGTAATGAATAGGCGTACCCGCACACCGGAAAGAGGACCGGCGGCAGCGCCCGATCGTTCCCGGCGGTCCGCCTCGATGCTACGAAGGGGTGAAAAATGAACGATGAAGCCGAGCTCCTGGTCGAGAGAGAAGGCGACCTCGCGATACTTACCCTCAACCGCCCGCAGCGCAGGAACGCCCTTTCCTCCACCCTGCTGGTCTCCCTCGCCCAGAAGCTGGGCGAGCTGGCTTCGCATGGAGAAGTGCGCTGTGCCGTATTGAAGGGTGCCGGAGAAAAGGCGTTTTCCGCCGGCATGGACCTGTCCGCGCTGCCGGAGGGCGTACCCGAGGACATCCAGAAGCAGATCGAGGCAAAGGGCCCGTTGCAGTTCGGACTTGACGCCTTAGAGGAGGCCCCTTTTCCGGTCATCGCCATGATCCGGGGCTACTGCGTGGGAGCAGGTTGCGAGACGAGCATGGCGTGCGACATCCGGGTGGGAGCGGAGGGATGCCGCATGGGAATGCCGCCCACACGGCTCGGAATAGTGTACCCGCCCGAGGGTGTGTATCGTTTCCTGCGCAACCTCGGCTACCCTGCCACCAAGAAGGTCTTCTTCACAGCCAGGCTGTTCGAGGCTTCCGAAGCTCTCGGAATGGGCATGCTGGACTACCTGGTACCCGCAGGCGAGCTGGAGGGGTTTACGTACGAACTCGCCCGCGAGCTCGCGGGCAACGCCCCCATCTCCATGGCGGGCCACAAGAAGTTGTTGCGCATGTTGACGCCCGTGCCAGGGCTCTCCGATGAGCAGCGTGACGAGGTCAACGCCATGATGGGCAAAGCCCTGGCGAGCGAGGACGCGCGAGAGGGAATCGCCGCTTTCCGGGAGAAACGAGACCCTTTATTCAAAGGGAAATAAGATCAGGACGGCCGCCCCTGAAAGCACTGCAGCAGTCAGTCCGGAGGCTCCCCGACCCCCGTGCTGCATCCCGCCTGTCCGTCATGAGTAATACGGTCATGCAGCCGCCTGAACGAATGTATCGCTGTTTGTATTTAAATTAAAAATCCCCTTGCTATTTTCCTTCACCTTTACTAAAATAAAGATAGCTGTATCCGGCATCCTAGCAGGCATTATGTAGAAAGTTAATAACTGGTTACTAAACTCCGGTAAGCGATATCCCAGCCTGGATGGGCTTTAGTTAAAAGTGAATAGAGTTAAAAAAAACATCTGAAAAAGGATACATCGCTCCGCAGCTCGCTTTGCTCCACTCGCACCATATCACTCGCAGTAGTCAAAATACGTTCCTCCAGGCTTATGCATATAAGGGTTGGTTGCGAGAGATCGAGAGGCGAGAAAGAACCCGCAAAGGATGCGCGAAAGGCGAAATAAGGATGGACGGAAACGGTCTGGAGCTGAACGGCGAACCCGGATTTCCGCCTGCATATGCAAAACCGATCAAGAACTGTTAAGTCTTGGGGTGATAGCGAGAGAAGGGGGTTTGATGACATGTCGGCAGTAGAAATGCGCTCTATCGAGGAGATCGAGAAGAGCGGGCAGTGGTGGTGGTGGGCAGAGCAAAAACGGTCGCAAAGGCTCGACTACCTGCGCAAGGCGATATGGAAGAAAGGGGCGAAGGGATCAGGTTATAACCCCGGGGTTAAACTTGACCTCGAGAGAGCTCTGCTCTTCACGGAGGCCTTCAAGGCAAACGAGGCGGACAGTCTGAGGATGCGTTACGCGAAGGCGCTGGCCAACGTCTTCGACAACATCACCATCTTTATACAGGACCAGGCACAGATAATGGGTTACCTGGGCTCGCGTCCCCACACTATCATCTGGCATCCGGAGATCCTCTTTCTCCTCAACGAGGACCTCTACAACGACCGCACCGTAATCCCCGACCCGGAGGATGAGAACCTGGCCATCATCCGGGAGCTGTGCGACTACTGGAACCCGATATCCGCCGGGGCCAAAGTCTTTAATCTCGTACCGCCGGAGGAGATAGTGAAACTGCTCACCGGGGTCATTGGCTGGGGGCTTCCCATCTCCAGGATCGGCTATGCCACAAAGCAGTGGGATTTCATGTTCCGCCTGGGCCTGGAGGGGATCATCGCAGAGATCGACGCCCAGCTCGCCGAGGCGGAGGAGCACATCTACAACAAGGTGCCCGAACCAGACGAACTTCCCAATTACGAGAAACTCGAAGTCTGGAAGTCCATGAAGGTGATCCTCGAGGCGGTTATACGCTGGGCGAAGCGCTACAGCCGCCTGGCCAGAATCGTAGCCGAGAACTTCGAGACCGACCCCAAGCGCAAGGAAGAACTGCTGCGCATCGCCGAGGTATGCGAGAAAGTCCCGGCCAAGCCGCCGGAGCACCTGCAGGAGTCGCTGCAGTTCGACCACTTTATCCAGATAGCCTGCCGCTACGAGGCGTGCGAGGGAGCCTGGCCCTGCCGCCCGGACTACTGGCACGGCCCCTTCTACGACAAGGACGTGAACGTCGAGGGGACCATCAGCCATGAGGATGCGGTGGACCTCGCCGGGGAGTTCCTCATCCGCTGCTACGAGGTGGGATGGTTCTGGCTCATGCTCGCCCGCGACACCCTGCAGGGCATCACCGGCACCTGGGTATGGACCCTGGGCGGCGTCAACGAGGACGGCACCGACGCCTGCAACGACATGACCGACTGCATGCTGGAGGCGGCGCGCATGGTGCGGGTGGCCAACCCGACCTTTGCCTTCCGCTACCATCCCAGCGTACGTATGTCCACCATGCGCCAGGTATTCGAGTGCATCCGCCAGGGGTTGGGCTATCCTTCCATGAGGAACGATCCCGTCCTCATAACCAACGCCATGCACTGGCACAAGCACCCCCTGAAAGAGGCGAGGCGCTGGGTGCACCAGGCCTGCATGTCACCATGCCCGGACACCAAGCTGGGATGCCAGCCCTTCCGCATGGCCAACGCCACCATCATCGCGGCAAAGGCCATCGAGTACGCTCTCTTCGATGGCTTCGACAACACCCTGCAGATGCAGTTCGGGCCGCACACCGGGGACGCCGCCAAATTCGAGACCTACGAAGAGCTCCATGCCGCATGGTACACGCAGTTGAAGTGGATGATGGACACCCTGGTCAAGCTGACCAACGGCGGACGCTACATGGCCCAGTACCTGGACCCGCGGCCACTTCTCAGCGGACTCTACGAGAGGTGCGTAGAAGAAGGAGTGGACTCCTCCCACCCCTCCGAGAGGGGCAATGCCTGGGTGACCTTCTTCGCGTGGATGGAGACCGGCGACAGCCTGGCGGCGGCGAAGAAGCTCGTGTTCGAGGAGCAGAAATACACCATGCCCCAGCTCATCGAGGCGCTGAGCGCCAACTGGGAGGGATACGAGGAGATGCGCATGGACTTCGTGCGCGCGCCCAAGTGGGGCAACGACGACGACTACGCGGACCAGGTACACGTGCGCTGCCACCAGGACGTGGCCAGGCACTCCTGGGAGATCAAGGACCCCACCGGTAACCCCTGGCCTCCCCTGCCGGAGAACATCGCCGCCTACGTGACCAACGCCACCAAGGTATGGGCGTTGCCCAACGGCCGCAGGCTCGGCGACACGCTCTACGACGGCGGCTGCTCGCCGGGAGCGGGGATGGACAAGAAGGGGCCCACTGCGGTACTGCGCTCGGTGGCCAAGATAGACCACATCGGCGACGTGCGCGCCACTCTGCTCAACCAGCGGCTCTCGCCCCAGCAACTGGCCGGCGAGAAGGGATTCAACGTCTGGTATTCCTACATCAAGACCTGGGCGGACCTGGGCATCGACCACGTGCAGTTCAACATGGTGGACAACGATACCCTGAAGGCGGCCCAGAAGGAACCCGAGAAATATCCCGAACTTATCGTGCGCATCGCCGGCTACAGCGCCCACTTCGTGGACCTGAACAAGAAGACGCAGGATACCATCATCGCGCGCCACGTACAGGAACTGGGCAGTTGATAAGCGGCGACAAACGGGGCGCACTGAGTTGCGGCCGTTTAAAGGGGGTAAGGCGATGACCGATTGGGAAAGCATGCGCCAGCAATTCATTCAGGGGAACATCAGCAAGGGGCGCCGCGAGATGCCGGAGAAGTCCTGCGGTATGTGTAAGAATTTCCGGCAGAACTCGGTTTCGGCGGCGGGAGACGGCTTCTGTTCCGTGATCAAGACCGACGAGCAGAACAAACTCGTCTTCGATAACACGGATGCCGCCGACTGCCCGCAATTCCTGGAGATAGAGCGCATGCGCACGGATACCAGCGAGTTCATGTGGGACACCGAGTTCCGTCCGCAGCGCCAGCTGAGAGAGAAATAGCAGGACTGTGATCCCAGAAGACGATGATCACTTGTAACAGCTGCGGATACCGGGGGTTTGTGAGGGAATTCACCTACCTGGCTCAAGCCGGTGGAGCGGGGCCCGCCACCTTGCGGCGGTGCCCCGCCTGCGGCGAGCTTAACATCGTGGATGAACTCGAGGCACAGGAGGAGAGCACGGAATCGCCCAGGCCCTGGGGCTTGAGCGGGATATGGGGCAGAAAGCTGTCTAAAGAGGATAGGGAGGTTGAGAAGTGATCAAGTGTGAGAGCTGCGGATACGAGGGCGTGAAATCGGATTTCCGTTACCTCTATAACACCACCCTCGACGCCGAGACCGCCTACCGTGAGTGCCCGAAGTGCTACGGATGGGTGGTCGTTAACGAGCTGCAGGAAGAGAAGGTGGAGAAATCCCTCGAGAAGTCCTGAGGCCGGCATGATCGTTTGCTGACACGCGGCGCAGGTGAAACGGCCTGCGCTGCACGGCAGCACAAATCGAGGAGCGGAAATGAGTCGTGAGGCTATCGTCACCAATATCCAGCGTTATTCCATAAACGACGGCCCGGGTATACGCACCACCGTATTCCTCAAGGGATGCGCACTGAACTGCGCTTGGTGCCACAACCCCGAATGCATCGATTTCGATTTCGACATCTACTGGAAGCAGTCAATCTGCCAGCAGTGCGGTCGTTGTTTCGACGTCTGCGAACAGGGGGCTATTCAGCCGCCCATCGCCCTCGGCCAGGATGACGGCGATCATTACTACTACAAGATCGACACCACCCTGTGCAATCGCTGCATGGCATGTGTCGAGGCATGCATCTACGGCGCACTCATCAAGGTCGGGGAATCCAAGACGGTAGAAGAAGTACTGGACGAAGTGGAGAGAGATATCCCCTTCTATACAAACTCCGGCGGCGGCATGACCGTGACCGGTGGCGAGCCCACCGCGTCACCGGAATTCACCATGGATCTGCTCAAGGGGGCCAAGGAACGCGGTATTAACACCTGCCTGGACACCAGCGGTTTCTGCGCGTGGGAGATACTCGACGCCATGCGCCCCTACGTTGATGTCTTCCTTTACGATATCAAGTGCCTGAGCGGCAAGCAGCATGTACTGCGCACGGGTGTGAACAACTCTCCCATCCTGGCCAATCTCAGGAACCTTGCCGCGGCGGGCGAGGAGATCATCGTACGCCTTCCGATCATCCCCGGCTTCAACGACTCCGTGGAACACATGCAGGAGGTCGCCGCATTACTCGAGAGCCTCAAGCCAGCCGTTATACAGGTGGACATCCTGCCCTTCCATAACTGGTGTCAGGACAAGTACCGCTGGCTGGGGATGGATTGGGAATACAATGATGCCGCCAGCATGGTCGCGGGCGACGTGGACGACCTGCTGGACGTGCTGGAGGACAGAGGCCTGAACGTGACCATCGGCGGCTGAAAGGACGGGCGGACAGGTATGGGTTGGCAGGATCGGGTGGGCTTTGTAAACGACATTCAACTCTATTCGTTGTGCGACGGCCCCGGCATCCGTTCCACCGTCTTTCTCAAGGGTTGCCTGCTCAACTGCCGCTGGTGCCACAACCCCGAAGGCAGCCGGCGCTACCCGCAGGTGTTCCCCTACCAGGCCAACTGCACGGGTTGCGGGGATTGCGTGGAGTCCTGTCCCGCGGGCGCGATAGAGATGCCCGAACCCTGCCGACCACGCATACTGCGGGAACGTTGCATCGACTGCTTTCAATGCGCGGAGATATGCAAGGAAGATGCCATGGTGGTCTGGGGCAGGATGGTGAGCGTGGACGAGGTAATGGATGAGGTTCAGGCGGACAAACCCTTTTATAAACATTCCGGTGGCGGCATGACCGTCTCGGGAGGCGAGCCTCTCGCGCAAGCGGGTTTTACGCGGTCCATCTTGGAGGCGGCAAAGGAAAAGGGCATCAGTACGGCCCTGGACACTTGCGGCTATGCCGCGTGGGGCGTTGTGGAGAAGGTGCTGGAAGTAACCGACCTTGTGCTTCTGGACCTCAAGCACATGGACCCCCTGGCACACCGCGCCTACTGCGGCGCCTCCAACGAGCTTATCCTGGACAATGCCGCGAAGATAGCGGCTACGAGCGTGCCGCTGCGCCTGCGCATACCCCTCATCCCCGGTTTTAACGACAGCGAGGATAACCTCGTCCGCACCGCTGCGTTCATAAACGGCTTGTGCCGGAACGGCAGGGAGTGCGAGGTGGATATCCTGCCATACCACCCGTATGCCGGCGCGAAGTACCGGATATTCGGACTGGACTACCCCTTCCCCGAGGGAGAGGGGTATCCCGAGGACAAGCTCACTGCGATTGTGGAGATATTCATCTCGAAGGACCTCGTGGTCACGGTGGGCGGATAGCGGAAGGGCTGCTTCCCAGCCGGGAACATTCTATCTGAAGTATGGACGGGCTTTAAAAGAAGGAGGTGCGGAGCATGAGCTGTGGCGATTGCAAATGGTTCTTCCCCCTGGAGGAAGACCCCAGCTGCGGTGACTGCGTACAGCGGGAATCGGACGGCAAGAGCGAATATTATACGGCCAAGCCCTGCGGCGCCGAGGATGCCGCTTGTGAGAAATTCGAGAAGAAATAGAGAGAGGAAACAACTGCCCCGCGGGAGTCAAGACAGGCGCTGCAGAAGCCGGCGATCGGGACAGGAGATAAGGCGGGCGGGCGACCCTTGACCGCTGCGGTCACCGCAAAACGATCGCCGTCAAGGTCAGAGAGCGATCCTGAGCAGGAGATGGAGCTATGTTGATAATCTGTGACCGCTGCGGTTACGAGGGGAGCGGTGAGGAGTTCCGGCATATCGGGAATGTGATGTGCTGCGGCCCCCTTACCTTCCGGGAGTGTCCCAGCTGCAAGAACCCGGTCATATGCGACCGCCAGGAGATGCAAGAGGAGATCGAGAGCACGGCGCGCGAGATGGCGCGCAATATCGAGGCCGCGATCGCATGTAGGGATTTGGAGCAAGCACGCGGTTTCCTCAAGGAGCTCTCTTTTCTAAACCAATGCCTGAACCTCGATGTCATCAACGATTACGTGAGACAGAAGAAGCGGGAAGTCAAACGCATAGACACGGAAGCGGAATACCCCTCATAGGAACATTAAAACGTTCCGTCGGCACGTTGGCCTTCCCGGCATCGCCCTGGCTTCAAGCGCTAGCGATATCCCCAGAGGCCAGCTTAATCGTCTTTCCTCCCACTTCGAGCATCAGGGTACCGTCATCGTCTACCCCGCGCATCAAGCCCTCGATGCTGGCGTCTCGGTATCCCGGCTCGCCCAGAACGGCAAACGGCGCCTCCACCCTTAACATCTCTCCCACGAAAGCAAGGCAGCTCCGGTATTCATTCAGCCATTCCATACGCTTTTCCCGCAATCTTGCAGCCAGCTCGCGCAGCATATCATCCAGGAGCTCCCCCCGGTCCCATATCCTCCCCTCCTCGATAAGCAGGGAGGTAGGGCGCAGCTTTGCGGAGATATCAAGTTCCCCCGGGAGGTAGCCGACGTTCAAACCCAGGCCGGTTATCATGTAATCCCTTCCCCCGGCTCTATGGCTCTCGCTTAGCGCGCCACCCACTTTCCTGTCGCTGTAAACGAGGTCGTTCGGCCATTTAAGCCGCGGGCCTTCGCCCCCCGCAGCGACGATCGCGGCACGCATTGAAAGAGATACCAGGAGGGCCGATTCGAACCCTCCCCTGCCTTCCAGTACCAGGCTTACCATCAGGCTCTTTCCGGGCAGGTCCAGCCAACCGCGCCCCAGCCTGCCCCTTCCGGCGGTCTGGTGATCGGCGCTGACCGCCAGGCCCGCGGCAGCACCGGCATCGAGCAGCCTCTTCGCCTCGAGGTTAGTGGAATCTATGGTGCCGTATTCACGCCTGTCCCATTCCATTCAGACATTTCCTCTCCTGATAATATGAGCGCTGCGCTCTCCGCATAAAATATTCACCCTTACTAAAATAAAACTGCTTTTTCTACCTTGACAACACCCTGATTATCCTATAAAAATAGAACAAACTCCAAAAGGGGGGAATTCGTGTACCCACTACAATTAAACCATACCGCGGCTAGAGCCATCCCCAAAGAAGGGGAGATGCTGGCGCTGGCACTGCTCTTCGCGGCCCTGACCGGTATAGGTGCGCTGATGCGTGTACCCACATCGCCCGTGCCGGTGACCATGCAGGTCTTCTTCGTGCTCCTGTCCGGCCTGGTGCTCGGCCCCCGCTGGGGAGCGCTTAGCCAGGTCCTCTATCTGGGCATGGGGTTGTGTGGGGCGCCTTTCTTCGCCGCGCCGCCTTACGCCGGTCCCGCGGTCCTCTTCGGGCCCAGTGGCGGTTACCTGTGGGGGTTCGTCCTGGCCGCGGCGGCTGCGGGCTGGACCGCCCGAAGGCTGCTCTCGCGGTCTCTTCCAACTGCGGGTTTCAAGGGCTTCGCATACCTGCTGGCCTGCATCGCGGGAATAACAGCCGTCTACACATGCGGTACCGCCTGGCTGGGCGCATGGTTGAGCCTGAACGGGGCCAGCGCTACCACGGCATTCACGCTGGGCGTAAAGCCCTTCATCCTGGTGGATCTGGCAAAGGCGGGTGCGGCGGGATTGTTTGCGGGGACCATTATGCGCAAGTGGTCTCCAACGGTATGATATAGAGAGCAGGGGAGAAACCCGGTCGTTGCTATCGCACAGATATATCCTGTATGGTGGGGTGACTTCCTATCCCGGATAATGAGGTGGATATGGATAAGAAGAAACATCGCGTGGGAATAACGGATACGACCCTGAGGGACGCACACCAGTCCCTGTGGGCCACCCGCATGCGCCTGATCGATATCCTGCCTATCGCGGAACGCATCGACGAGATCGGTTATCATTCCGTCGAGGTATGGGGTGGGGCGACCTTCGACGTATGCATGCGTTTCCTCAACGAGGACCCGTGGGACCGCCTGCACCGCATTCGGGAGAAGTTCAAGCATACCAAGATCCAGATGCTCCTGCGGGGCCAGAACCTCGTGGCCTACCGCAACTACGCCGACGACCTGCTGGAGGAATTCATCAAAAGGGGCGTGGCTGGAGGCCTGGACATCATCCGCATCTTCGACGCTCTCAACGATACCCGCAATATGCAGAGGGCCATCGAGATCACCAGGAGAGAGGGCGCCCACGCCCAGGGGACCATATGCTACACCATAAGCCCACTGCACGACATCGACCATTTCATTAGCACCGCCACGGAGCTGGTGGAGATGGGCTCGGACTCCATCTGCATTAAGGACATGTCCGGCATCCTGGCTCCCTATACGGCCTTCGAACTGGTGAAGAAGCTCAAGGAAACGGTGGAGGTCCCCATACAACTGCACTGCCATGCATCGACCGGAATGGCTTCCAACTCCTATATCAAGGGCATCGAGGCGGGGGCGGATGTGATTGACTGTGCTGCCGCGCCCCTGTCGCTGTATACCAGCCAGCCCGCGGTGGAATCCATGGTGGCATCTTTCCAGGAAACCCCCTACGAACTCGGCCTGAACTTCGATGCCATACGCGATGTCTCGGAATACTTCGAGGTGGTTGCGAAGAACCGCAAACTCATGGGGGTGGAACAGCCCCTTATCGACGTCACCGTCATCTCGCACCAGATCCCGGGCGGTATGGCAACCAATCTCATAGCACAACTCGAGCAGCAGAACGCCCTCGACCGCATGGAGGAAGTTCTGGAGGAGATACCCGTCGTGCGCAAGGACATGGGCTACCCGCCCCTGGTCACTCCCACCAGCCAGCTGGTAGGCACCCAGGCCGTCTTCAACGTCCTGCTGGGCGAGAGGTACAAGATCATCCCGCGCGAGATAGAGAACTACGTCAGGGGCTATTACGGCCGGCCTGCCGGGTCTATCGACGAGGGACTGAAACGTAAGGCTTTGAAGGGCAGCGAGCCCATCACCTGCAGGCCCGCCGACATGCTCGAGCCGGAGCTGCCGAAAGCCAAGCGGGAACTAGACCCCGACCTGGTGGAGAAGGAGGAGGACTATATCTCCTACGCCATCTTCCCCGACATCGCCCTCAAGTTCTTCCTTTGGCGGAAGAACCCGGTGATAACCGAGCCGGAAGCTCCGCAGAAGGTCATGGAGCGCAAGGAGAGGATGATGATGGACGGGAGCTCCCTGGAGGAGTTGACCGAGAGCCTTGCGGCCATGGTGAGCGAGGGAGTAGCACAGGCATTGCAGAACCTGAGCATAACCGTCAGCCTGGGCGGATCCGCCCAAAGCGGGGACGCGATCTCCGCGGCGCCGCCCATCGCCGCCGGCCGTGCGCAAACGACGACCAGGATCGAGAAGGAGGACCTGGGCCTTTTACTCGTGCGGTCTCCCATGGTGGGCACCTTCTACCGCACCCCGTCACCCGGGTCTCCCCCGTACGTCGAGGAGGGAGACGAGGTGGAGGAAGGCCAGGTTCTCTGCATCATCGAGGTGATGAAACTATTCAACGAGATCTCCTCCCCCACTACCGGAAGGGTGAAGCGCATCCTGGCACAGCACGGCGATGGCCTGGAGTACGACGAGATCATCATGGAAATCGAACCCCTGGGGGGTTAAGCGTTGTTCAAACGCGTACTCATCGCTAATCGTGGCGAGATCGCCCTGCGCATACTGCGAGCCTGCAGGCTTCTGGGGCTGGAGGCGGTGGGTGTCTATTCCAAGGCTGACGCGGATGCCCTGCACCTGCGCTACGTGGACCAGAAGGTCTGCGTGGGACCGCCCGCCAGTGGCGAATCCTACCTCAACGTCAAGAATATCATCGGAGCCGCGGAGATCAGCAAGGCCGACGCGATCCATCCCGGCTACGGCTTCCTCGCAGAGAACGAGGATTTCGCCCGGGCCTGTGCGGACAACGAGCTCGTATTCATAGGACCTACCCCGGAGGCGCTGGCGCAGATGGGCAACAAGGCACGTGCCAGGGAGACCATGATGGAGGCGGGGGTGCCGGTACTTCCCGGGATAACCTCAGCTGACCTCGACGAATCGAGCGCACTGAAGGTAGCCGATGAATTGGGGTTTCCCGTGCTCATAAAGGCCTCGCTGGGCGGAGGCGGCAAGGGAATGCGTATAGTGAACGACCGCCAGGAACTCATCCGCGCCCTTCCGCTGGTGAAGGCGGAGGCAAGACATGCCTTCGGCTGTGATGAGATCTATCTCGAGAAATTTTTGCGCAAAGCCAGGCACGTGGAGGTACAGGTCCTGGGCGACCAGCACGGCAGTGTCATTCACCTGGGCGAGAGGGAATGCTCCATCCAGAGGAGGAACCAGAAGCTCCTGGAGGAGGCCCCCTCTCCCATCGTATCTCCGGAGCTGCGCGGCAGGATGGGAGGAGCGGCGGTAAGGGGCACCTCCGCCATCGCCTACAACTCCGCCGGGACCATGGAATTCCTCCTCGACGAGAAGGGCGATTTCTATTTCATGGAGTTCAATGCCAGGATCCAGGTGGAGCACCCTATCACCGAGATGGTGACCGGAGTCGATGTCGTAGTAGAGCAGATAAGAAACGCGCTGGGGAAACCCATGGGGCTGGGGCAGGAAGATATAAAGGTCAACGGGCATGCCATAGAGTGCCGCATCAACGCAGAGGATTATCACCGTGATTTTCTTCCCACGCCGGGCATCATCGAGAAATGGCAGCCGCCGGGAGGGCCTCACGTACGCGTCGATTCCCATTGCTACCGGGGATACCAGGTATCACCGAACTACGATTCACTGCTGGCGAAGCTCATCGCCCACGGGCGCGAGCGCACGGAGGCGCTGCGCATCATGCAACAGGCGCTGAAGGAATTCGATATAGAGGGCGTGGAGACGCTCATCCCGTTCCACCTGCGCCTGCTCTCCAATCCCGACTTCATCGCGGGCAATTACCACACCCGCTGGGTGGAACAGGACATGTTCTAGATCGTGTGGCTGGGTTCTTCCACGCCCACCTCGACGAATCCGCGGCGCAGGACTATGGCTCCGGCCGCGATGATGAGAATGCCTCCCGCCAGGTCCTGCCATCCGGGCTGCTCACCCAGGAAGATCAAACCGAACACTACGGCGCTCAGGGGCTCCATGTAGGCGATGATCCCGACGTGCTGGGCCTTCACCTTCTTCACCGCGTAAATGAATACCAGGGCAGCCAGCGCGGTATGCACGGTGCCGAGGACCAGGAGCGAAGCCCATCCCTGCGCAGAGACCCCGAAATCACGCCAGGCGCAGAAGGGCAGGAGCAGTATGGTGATCATCGCTTCCTGGTAGAAGGTCACGGTTAGTGCGGGCGTATCTTCCCGGAGCACTTTCAGTATTATGAGCAGAAAGGCATAGCTCACCGCCGCCGCCAGCGCGTACAGGATACCTGCCGCGTTCAGACCTTCCCCCGCGGTCCGGCCGGTCATGGAGATGAGATACATGCCGGCGAGTGCCAGGAAGAGTGCTGCCACGGTAGCACCCTCGAGCTTCTCCTTCAGTAGCATGGGTGCGAGAACGGCCACCAGTACCGGGGACAGGTAGGTGATGAACACTGCGTCCCCGATGGAGAGGATGTTCATGGCCCTCATCAACATGACCCAGTGAAAGGTGAGCAACGCGCCGCTGAAGAGGAGGAGAAGGGGGTGTCTTCCGAGGCGGAGCTCGTCCCTTTTGCCGGCCGCGTAGATGACCACGCTAAGCAGGCAAAGGCTGATGATGCCCCGCATGAACACCACGAAATATTCCTGTCCTGGAAGGTCCACCCAGCGCAGAAACACGCCCACCGTGCCCCACAGCGTGGCGGCTCCGGCGACCATGAAGTATTCCAACCTTCCGTCGGTGTCCAATCTCCCTCTCCATCACCCGCAGACGCCTGGAACCCGGGACGATTCAACCTTTATTAATAGCCGATGGAATGCGAGAATGCACGCCTGGCTTCCATCGCTGGTGAAGACACGCGTTTCAATGCGAAAACAAGATGGTGTGAAGTATCATGCGCATGCGGTAAAAGGTCAACATTTGAGACCTGACCCCATTATGTTGACACGGTAATCGTCACACGATCAGTGAACGGCTCAAACTTTGATGGTGATGTTCAGATCACCGTCCTCTGAGAGCTCCCATGCGCAGGAGGAATCTTCTGCTCCGTATACCATCTCCACCATGGCCTGAGCGGTTCCCACCATGATCAGGTGAAGGCAGGAGTTCTCGATGGTCGTATTCAGGGTCGCGCGGTCTCCCCCGAAGTGGGTCAGGTTCCCCAATCCGCGCGAGGCTATAAGGCGCCGGAAGGAGCTGGCGTCCTGTTTCCAGTCCTCCTCGCCCACATACCCCTTGACGTAATCCTTCTGGGCCTCGATCACGGCCTCGGGTATGGCCTCGCCGAGTTCCGCCTCCAGGTCGTACAAGACCGCTTCCAGGCCCCCGGGCCCGAACATAGCCATCCTGCGTCCCGTCTCATAATCGACGATTATCCCCTTCTCCAGGTCCCAGGCGCATCGACTTATCTCGCTCGGAAGACCGCAGCCGGAGCAGCGTTCGAACTCGATGTCTCCCGGCTTGAAATCGTATTTCCGCCTCTGCAGCCTATCCTTGAGCGCGACGGGATGCTGGCCGGGAAAGGTGGTCAACTCGTACACGTTCTCTTCAATCTCCCCGTACTCGATCCAGTGATCGATGTCCTCTACGGCCTCCACCGAACCCAACATATCCCCGGCGTACAACATCATGGAGTAAGGATCGCGTATGACCATGGTGCGCCAGGGAAATTCCTCCCCCGTGTCCCAGCCCCCTGTCAGCGAGATATCTCCGTAGCCGTTGATCCTGGCGACGTCATTGATGTTGTCGGTTATCACCCTGGCCACCTGCAGCAATTTTTGCCGGACGGCGGAATCCTGGGGAAGATCCTTTTCCCTCATGCCATTCCTGGCCAGTTCGACCTCCTCCTGCATGTTCGCCATGTACAACTTCTCTATATACCTTTTCGTCTCTCGCCGGCGGCTCTCGATCACTATGTGCTCCACGGACATGCCTACGAGTTCCCCGATACCCCTGAAGAGACCGTCGATATTACCAGACTCGTAGAAGACCATGCGGTTACTCGGAGACATCGCCATGCTGATTACCCCGTTGCCCTCCCACTTGAGGCCGCTGCTGATCATCAGCGGTACGCCGCACTCTTCACATACCTCGATCCCAGCCATCAAGACCACCTCCGCTGGCCGACTTTACCTCACGCTGTATACGACAACCATCCTCTTAAAAAACAATGTATGCCTAGGACGGACAAAAAGCCAGCGAGGCCTCGCTGGCGGTGTTGTTCTTCCCACGCCGGCTTTGCTCTTTGCTTGCTGTTCTTTATTTCTTAACGGTGAACTCGAAATCGCCATCGTCGTCTATCTTCCACTCGTAGGTCGTACTGTCCAGGCCCAGAGCAGTCTCAAATATCGCCTGAGCCATGCCCAGTACCAGCAACGGCATGCAAGAGTTCTGAACTGTAACGCTGAGGTGCTCTGCGTCGGCCTCGAACCAGGCGATGTTGCCCAGGCCGCGGATGGCGGTCAATTGCCCGAAGGTGGTGCCGCTCCTCCTCCAGTTCCTGCCCCCGACATGTGACTTGATATAGCGCCTCTGGGCTTCCACCACGACCTCCGGTATGGAACCGCCCAGCTCCGACTCCAGGTCGTAGAGGACCGCGTCCATGGCGAAGGGCCCGAACAGCGCCTTTCTCCAACCCGTCTCGGGGTCATGTATGGTGCCCTCCTGCATGTCCCATCTCAGCTGCGCCACCTCGATGGGGATCCCGCAGCCCGCACAGCGTTCGTATTCTATGCTGCCGGGTTTGAACCCGTATCTCATTCTCTTGAGCCGCTCTTTGAGCTCGATGGGATGCCGGCCGGGAAAGGTGGTATACTCGTATAAGTTATTCCCCGTCTCTTCGTAACTGATCCAGTGCTCCCTCCCCTCGAAGGCCTCCACGGAAGCCAGGGCTTCGGCGGCAAAGAAAAGCACCGAGTGAGGGTTATGGATGACGTTCGCCCGCCACGGGTACTGGTTCCCGGTCCCCCACAGCGGGCCCAGCCTGACATCACCGTAACCGTAGACTCTGCCTATATCGAATACCTGCCTGGTTATGACCTTGCCCAGGCTCTCCCGCACTGCTCTCACCGGGTATGCGATGACCGGTTTGGTCCCGAGCTTCTCGTTGAGGTAGATGAGGGGCTTTCTCAACCAGGCGGGAAAACACCCTTCTATATACTTCCTTACCTCGCGCCGCCGGCTCTCGATGACGATGTGCGAGATATCCATGCCGATGAGTTCCTCGATGCCCTTGAAGAGGTTGTCGATTATCTCCGATTCGTAGAGGACCATGCGGTTGTGGGGAGATCTTCTCAGCGAGATGACGCCGTTGCTCTCCCAGTGGAGTTCGCGCGCAACGAACGCCGGTGTGCCGCATTGCGCACAACACCTCCCTCTGTTCATGCCTCATTCCCTTCGACCAAGCGCCGGGTTTCTTTTCAGTTGGTACCTTCCATGGCGGGAGATTCGATCGTGGCCATCGCCTTCTTGCCCCTCACCGTCACCGTGACCCCGCACCCCTGGCATACCTCTATCCCGGACACGGTTTCCTCCTTCGACTGGCCGTCACAGCCTTTCTTACTTATCTCGCCTCCGGGATGCTTTTTCTTGAGACAATTCCTCTCGTCCTGTTTGGACGCGCCTTAGCATAAGGTGCGGGCTTTACTGCGGCGGCTGCGAAGTGAAATCGAGCGGGACTAGCGATCTGATCTCCCAGTGCAACGGGCCAGCTCTCTGCCGATAAGGTGGGGGTAATTGCATTCGAAAGGGAACCCGGATGAGGCCTCCGGGGATTCGGCCGTGTTGTGATCGACCCTGAAAACGGTCTTCTGGTGACCCTGGCGCCGATAGAAGCCTGGCCTGCGCTCTCACGGTGCCGCGCTGCCCTCCAGCATGAAATCGATGATGGGGCCGAAGGACTCGTTCTCCCGCAGGGACGGCCGGTCGGCCGCGGCGGTGAGCACGTCGATGTGGTTGTAGCCCTCCAGGACCAGGCGCTTGCCCGCAGGCGTGCCCTGCGAGAAGGGATCGAGGTTGCTCCCGGCCATGATCTCGAGCTTGGGCAGCCCGCCCAACTCCCCGGCATGGAGATAATAGAGCCCGTATTCCGGAGCGAAGGGGTAGGGCAGAGCCGTCATGTCCACCATGAGCCGCATGGTAAAATACCACTCGAGGAAGTTCGAGGGGCCCTTGTACAGGACCTGCGCCACGTCCCGGATATCCGATACCTCCTCCCGCATGGTCGTATAGGTCAGAGTCCCCTGGGTATCCATGTAATCGGGGTCGGATGCCCTGCCCACCTGATCGAAGTCCACCCAGGTGTATAGAGGCCCTTCTCCCAGCTCGAAACAGGAGGGCCCGGCGTCATTGGCGATGAACAGGTTCCCCAGTCCGATGAACGAACCCAGCAGGTCGCCAAGAACGGGTATCTGCGCCAGGTCGCCGGGCAGTGGGAAGTCCTTGCGCACGACTGCCCCCCCCTGCAGAAAACCCATACTTGCCTGGACGATCTTCACCGGCATGAAGTTGTCATCGAGGATCGCCCCGAACAATGCCTCGCTGGTGTAGCGGAAATCGGTGATGTCAGGCACGTGGACCAGGTAATGGTCCAGTGAGCGGGAATGCAGCAACTTGAGCATGAGGTCCACCAGGTCCGTCTCGGGCACCTCTTGCAGGAGGGTGGACTCCTCCTCTGGTTTCTGATCGGCCTCCATGGCCGCCAGTTCCAGGACAATGGGCGCATCCGGTGTGAGCAGGGGGAAAATGCGCGGCACGGTACCGTCGCGCATGCCCTGCAGGAGCTGCGCGTAATACGCTTCCATGCCGTCGTCGTCAGAAGCGGCCGGCGGCTCCTCCGCAAGGGCATCCATCGTCGGCTCCATCATGCCCATGGTCAGGGAAAGGGCCCCGTCCAGCCCCACCAGCCCGGCGCAGTTCATGTACCCGGCGTCGTCCAGGGTCGCCGGGTCGCCGTCGAAATCCCACGACGCGAAGATGTGGGAAAGGGGGCCGCCCAGGGAATGCCCGCCCACGAAAACCTTGCTGCGGCGCACCTCTGGGTCGGTCACCATGGTGGTGATGACGGTATAGACGTCCTCCATCACCAGCTTCATGCCGAACTCGGAGAGGTAGGGGGCGGTGGCGTCGCTCAGGAAGCCGCCGAAGGCCTGGTCGCCCACCGGGACGCCGTTGTTGTAGTAATCGACGGCGACACCTGCGTCGCCCGCTTCCTCCGCCGCATTCAATCCCGCCAGGTCCTCCAGGCGGTTGGGACGGCGCTCCACGGCCCAAACCTCTATGTTTGCGCCCTGCCGCGAGGCCATGTATACCATCTGCCGGCCCATGTACCAGAAGGCGTTGCTCCCGCAGTAGAACCCGGGCATGACCACCAGGACAGCATCGGCGGCCGCGGGGTCTGTGGCCGCCGAGCGGGAATGGAAGCGTAGGAAGGTCACGTAATCGGCGGCCTCGGGCGGCGTGCCGTTATCGCGCGGTGCCGGCGCGTAGATGGAGACCTCTTCCACCGCGACTGCGGCATCTACCTCCCCCTGCGTCCATGCGCGACCCACGTTCGGGTAGGGTTCCTCGGGAACCGGACCTCCGGGCGTGTAACAGCCAGCCAGCAGGATGAGTAGAACGATGATGAGAAAAGATACGAGGTTGAGGATATACCTCTTCATGACAGGCCCCCTTTGTTACCGGCTTTCCCCCTCCTTCGCTTGACCTAATTCTAACACAACGCCGGTGTCCCGATAATGGGGTCAGCCCCGGACATGGGACATTTTCAATTAACCTTGTCATAGATTTGCTATGTCCCGATGATGGGGTCAGCCCCGGACATGGGTGACTTACCCCTAACGGTCTACTCGAACCGTCAACTCGAGGTCGCCGTCCTCGGACAGGTCCCATTCCGCGGTAGAGCTCTCCACGCGATAGGCCAGTTCTACCAGCGCCTGCACCGTACCGATCATAGGGAGGTGCAGGCAGGAGTTCTCGATGGTCATATCCAGGTGGTCCCGGTCTCCCTCGAAACGGACGAGGTCCCCCATGCCACGTACCGCTATCATCTGCTGGAAGGTGAGACCGTCCCGGTTCCAGTTCTCGAAGTCCCACGCCGACTTGATATAACGGCGCGTGGCCTCGACGACCGTTGCGGGGATGACGTCTCCCAGCTCTGCCTCGAGATCGTCGCAGATTGAATCGATAGAAAAAGGGCCGAAGATGGCCATGCGCCTTCCCGTCTCCTCGTCGGTGATGGTCCCCCCGTGCAGGTCCCAGCGGCGGCTTGCCACGGCGAGTGGAACGCCGCACTGGGGGCAGCGCTCGTAGGCGATGTCGCCGGGCTTGAAGTCGTAGCGCCTGCGTTTGAGCCTCTCCTCGAGCTCCAGTGAATGTTCGCCGGGGTAGACCTCGATCCTGTAGGTATTCTCCGCGACCCGCTCGTACCTCACCCTCATCTCCTCCTGCTCCAAGGCCTCCACCGAGCCCTGGTTGTCCGCGGCTATGAACGTCAGCGAGTAGGGGTTTCGTATCAACTGGGTGCGCCACGGGTAGCCGGAACCGCCCTCCCACTCACCGCCCATGCTCTGGTCGCCGTAGCCGTAATTCTTGGCGATATCGATGATACTCTGGGTGATGACCTTCATCGTCGCCATGAGCGTCTCACGCTCCTCGGGAGTCACTTCCATGCCCTCGCCCTCGACGCCGCCTCCCTTACCTTCGAGCACCTTCTTGGCCTCGGGGGGAAAGGCCCTCTCGATGTATCTCCTCGTCTCGCGGCTCCTGCTCTCGATGACGATGTGCTCTATGGGAATGCCGATGAGTTCCTCGATGCCCCCGAACAACCTGTCTATGGTCTCGGACTCGAAGAACACCATGCGGTTCCTGGATGAGGCGGCAAGCGAGATGACTCCGTTGCTCTCCCATTTGAGCCCGCTGCTGACCATGGTGGGAACGCCGCACACCTCGCAGACCTCTATCATCCTACATACCCCCTGGACCAATGCGACAAAGAGCACTCCTTAAGATATTTCTCGGCGTAAAGCGATCGCCCTTTTATCTTTTTCGTCGCCGGCTGCGGTCCATACGGGTTTTCCCATTGAGATTATGCCTGGAGACTACTACCGCATGGAGTCTGTGCGCACCCTCACTGCCCATAGACATGGGTTTCGCGAGGCAATGACGGGAGTGATCGTCATCCGTGAGATATCGTTCGGAGACTCAATTCACAGCGTCCCAATGATTTATCGCCCGGGAATGATCATTATTTGAGCATGTAAAGCGCGGCGGCACCTGCCGAGTTTCAGAAAAGGCGATCTGCTTTCTGCTCTCTATGGGGGCAGTAATCCCCCTCATTTTCTGGCGCGCCAGACGCAGGGCTGGCGGCGTCCCTCGGGCGGATGCACCTGCAGCCAATCCGAGCCGGACGCGGCGAGGAAGGAGGTGCACAGGCAGCAGTAGGAGGGCACCCCCTTGCGGTGGCCGGACCAGTCGTGGCTTTCGGAGGTGACGCCCATACCCGCGGGCTTGCGCATCTCGCAGAGGAAATCAATGGTGTAGGGCATGGCCGCCTGCAGCAGCCTGCGGGGCAGGGGCAGCTTCACGCTCATCCCCAGGGCTTTGTTCTCTACGCTCTCCATCGCCTTTTTTACCGGCCCGAGGGGCCTGTACGTGTTGTGGCGGAGAAGTTTCCCGCCGCTGCCGCAGGGATCGAGGATCACGCTCACGCCGTTGGCGTCCTCTTCCACCGTGAACCTGGCCGGCGGGAAACCCGCCCCGCCGCTGAGGTCGGCGAGGAAGAAGTTGTGGACGATGAAACGCAGGGCTTCACGCCGCTCAAGGGCGCCGGCGAAGGACGCGAACTGTTCAGCCATGCATTTCTCGTATAGGAACAACAGCGCTTCGCCGAGCTTATCCTCCCCGGCCCGCCCGGCGACAAAATCGAGTATGGTGACTATCATGCTGATGTAGAGGCTGTGGAGGAAGAAGAACTCTCCCCCCATCTCACGTGCGATACGTAAGGCTCCTCTGTTGTCTCCCCTCTCCAGCCTCTCCCTGATGCGGTCTGGCGTGGGCCGCACGATGTCCTCCATCTGCTGCCGTGTGAACCAGCGCTCCCCACCACCGGATGGCTTTGCAGCCTCCTTCTCTTTACGCAGTCCGTAGCGGTCGTAGTAACTCTGGGGCACGCCCCATTTGTCCTTGTAGACATACCACCGGCATACGTCAGCGGCGGAGGCGGGGGGGTCCACGGGCCAGATGGGAAACCCCAGGTAGCGCATGGGCATGGATTCGTTCATGAAGGAGCAGTGAACGCAGTAATAAGGAAAGTCCTCGCGGTGGAAGGACCAGGGATAGGCCTCGGATGTAATGGCGAAGTCGCAGGGGGGGCCGTACCTTCCCCTGCGCCACAGGCGGCCCCCGCTGCCGCAGGGATCCATGCTGAAGGTGAACTTTTCGTCGTCCTCCTCCAGGCGGAAGGCGCCGGGGTGCTCTCCCGCTCCGCTGCAGGAATGCGCCACCCAGCACCCCCTGACCAGCAGCTCCGCCTCCAACCCACGGTTCATATCCATGCTCATGAGATCGAAGATCTGGCGCTGGGCGCTGTTTTCGAAACAATAGGCGAACATGTCGGGGAGCGTTTCCTCTCCCAGGTTCTTGCCCACCCAGGTAAAGAGAGCGGTGGTGCAGTCAGCGAAGAAGTCGTGCAGGACTATGCGTTCGTCGCGGAGGTGCTCGCAGAGGGCGATGGCCTTGTCCGTTTCACCGTCCCTGATCGCCTGCTTGATGCGCTTGATGACCGGTATGGCCATCTCCCTCCTCTCCGCCTCGCTGAACCATTCGCCGGCCATGATCTACCTCCTTATTGGGTCCCTATCTCACTTCCAGCAGGCGGTTGGTGCCCCCCAGTAACTGCAGCATCTTCACGTCGCGCATGATCTTCTCCAGCCCGGTCTCTTTCATATAACCGTAACCGCCGTGTATCTGGATAGCGTCGAGCACGATCTCCATGGCCGCATCGGTGCAGAACACCTTGGCCGAGGCGCAACTGCCGGCCAGCGCCGCTGCATCCAGCTTCTCCTCAGCGAGCGCCTGCTGATAACCCGCGGTCCCCATATCCAGCTTGGTCACCATGTTGGACAGCATGCGCCGCATCTCGTGGTGCTCACTAAGCGTCTTCCCGAACTGGAAGCGCTCCTGCGCGTAGCGGTAGGCCGCGGCATGGGCGGTGCGGGCCGTTCCCATGGCTATGGCCGCAAGGAAACCGTGAAATACGGCCAGGGTCCTCTGCAACGCGGGAGCTCCCGCCGCCCTATCGCCCAGGACATCCTCCTCCGCTATCCTGCATCCCTCGAAGGAAGTGTCGCAGAAGGGCATGGTATGCAGCCCGAGGAGAGGTTCGGGCCTGCCGGCCGAGACGCCCGGGGCGCGCATGTCCACGACCACCGGTGTGATCCCGCCTTCGTCGCCGGCGAAAAGCACCAGGTGGTCCGCCAGGGACGCGCAACCCACCAGGGGTGCCGACCCCTCGAGGACGAGCTGCCCTCCGTTTTCCAGCAGGCGAAGGCTGCCTTCCGCCTCGAAAGCCTGCGGGAAGGCGATGGTGAGCATGACCGGCTCTTTTTCTCCTTCTCCCTCCAGGGCCGCCGCGAGCTCGCTTTTCGCGCGGCCTGCCTCGAGGACGGGCGAGCTGGCGGCCAGGTGGCTTGCGAAGAGGGTGGCGACGCCGGCGCAAGCCCCCGCGATCTCGTCCAGGACCTGGGCCGCCGTCAGCACGTCCTGGCCGACGCCTCCGAGCTCCTCGGGTACGAGCATGGAGGGGAGGTCCAGACCGAAGCCTTTCCTCCATATGGACATCACTCCCTCGGGATCGTAATGCTCGTCCAGCTCCAGCGCCACCGGTTCGATCTCGTTGCGGCGGAAGTCCCGGCAGACCTTGTGGATTATCCCCCCGATCCCCCTGTCCATGGACATATCAGAATTCATAGCCGACCTCCCTCTCGAAGACGTCCAGCCGGTTGGTCTGGTTGGTGCCCTCGTAGATCTGGGTCACCTTGGCGTCGCGGAAGCACTTCTCGATGCCGTACGCCCGGCGCATTCCCTCCAGGCCTACGATGTCGCAACACAGGGAGGTGGCCCGCATGGCCAGGTCCGTCCCTGCGGCCTTGAGGGCCGAGCCGTGCAGGATGCTGTTCTCCACCGCTTCGAGGGGCACCAGCTTTTTCTTCAGGCCGACGACCAGGGAGTTCACCGGAGCGGTGCCCGCCAGGTCTTCCAGCGCCTGCGAGAAGAGCAGTCCGCGGGGGGCTATCTTCAGAGCGATGTCGGTGAGCGGGTTGTTCATAAGTTGCATCACGTGATAGAAATCGATGGCGACGGCGAAATCAACCCAGGCGTGCCGCAGGTTTATTATGTCCTTCATGATGTCCGCGAGGGCGAACTGCACCCAACTCTCGTCTATGAGGCGGTGGCCGTTGACCTTCTTATGCGAGGCATAGCGGACCGTTTGCTCCACAACCCCCCTGGCAAGCCCCACGGCCGCGGCGCCCACGCCTCCCCGGGTGACCGAAAGGATCTCCTGGGTGTGGCGCATGCCCTCCCCCTCCGGAGCCCACAGGTTCTCCCGCGGCACGAAGACCTCGTCGAAGAGCAGCTCGGCGGTGGGGCATGCCTTCTGCCCGCTCTTGCGTTCCACCTTGCCTATGGAGAAACCCTGGCTTTCGGCGGGTACCATGAAGGTGCAGTCCGTCTCGAGGGGGCGCCCGCGGTCCAGCGGCGCGTTGACCACGATGAAATCGGCCAGGTTGCCGTTGGTGATGAAGCACTTGGTGCCGTTGAGTATGTATCCCCCGTCAACCTTCTTCGCTTCGATGGACGGGCGCATGGTGCGCATGGCCGCGGGGTGCTCGACGTCGGTGCCGCCGCTGGGCTCGGTGATGGCCCAGGCGAAGAAGACGGGGTTGCCCTTTGCCGCCTCCGCGATCATGTGCTTTATCATGTGCAATACGACCCCGGGCATGAACTCCACGCAGGCGCATATGAAACCGAACATGTTGAAGACGATGAGGGCGGTGAGTCCGAAACAGGCGGCACAGCCCTCCTCGCTGAAATTGAAGAGGTCCAGCGTGCTCCAACCCCTCCCTCCCAGCTTCTCGGGGATGAAGGCGGTGGGGATGTTCTGCTCCATGGCCGCGCGGTAGAAATCCCAGTCCACGTAGGTGGGGTCCTCGGCGCATCTGGCGTCCACCTCCAGGGCAAGAGGAGCCATCACCTCGCGGGCGAAGGAGCGCGAAATGCGCTGTGCTTCCTCGGCACCCTTGATGTAAGCTGGGAATCTCTTCTTGAGCACTCCCAATATGGGAGCATAGCGCAGGAGTTCCCCCTCTCCATCCATATAGGAGACCGGTGGTTCGTTCTTTTTCATCAGCCCTTCTCCCTTGTAGTAAAACGTCTTTCTCTTCGGTATACTCGCTTCCGTCCTCCCTCGTATCACAAGTTCCCGGCGTTGCCGCAAGACCTGGATTTCCTTTCCTGTCGCCTTGCCGTCCTCATCGATGCCAGGTGGACGACCTCGGATGTCAACATTTAAGACCTGACCCCACGACCCACTTGATCCTGGCCGGCTCGCGTTTAACCTCCCGGTCGCACTCCCCTTTCGGGTAGCCGAGGGCGATGGCGGTGAAGAACTCGAAGGGGGGCTTGATGCCCAGCGTCTTTCTGGCGAAGCGGGGATACAACCTGAGCGGGATGTTCATGAGCCCGATGAGGCAGGTGGCCAGGCCCAGGGAATGCGCCGCCAGGACGATATTCTCCACGCACAAGGCCGTGTCCAGGTCCACCTGACCGATGCCCCGCTTGTCCTTGAGCACCATGATGACGGTCGGCGCTCCCAGGAAGAGCCCGTGGTCGGGGTGTTCGTATACCGCCTTCGCGCCCACCGCTCCGCGCTGGTCGACGTTGCCGGGCATGCGCAGCCCGAGCACGGTCGCGAGGATCTTCTGGTGCAGGGGGCGGCGCGCGAAATCCTCCCTGCGCGAGGGGAAAGCCAGCCCCACGATGAGGTTCAGCATCCTCTCGGTCTTCACGCAGAGGTCCTCGATGACCGCGGGGTCCTGGATGGCCACGAAGGACCAGGGCTGGCAGTTCCCGGCCGAGGGAGCGAAGCGCCCTGCCTCGATGATGCGCGCCACCATCTCCGGGGGGACCTGTTCCTTCTTGAACAGGCGCACGCTGCGCCGCTTGTAGATCACGCGCTCCGTCTCCGTGAGGCGGTCCTCGTAGTCCTCGAAGCGCTCAGGCGTCTCGTCGCCGAACGGCTTAGGCAAGGTGCCCGTCTCTTCTGGAAATACGTCGGTATTGCGGTACTTCCCCTCCAGCACGCGGTAGAGCCCCTTCCTCTCGATGGCACCTGTGGGGCAGACGGCCACGCATGAATCGCAGGCGATGCAGCGGAAAGCGTCGAAGTAGTGTTCCTCGACGGGATGACCGTCTTTCATCCTGAGGATCTCCATGGGACAGGTCTTCACGCACCTGCCGCACCCGTCGCACTTCTCCTCATCCACCTCCACGCGGGGCCAGCGCGTCGGCGGCAGGTAAGACTGCCTGATGCTGTCGAGCATCTGTTTCCCCCTTTAATCCTCGTACTGCTTTTGCAGTAGCTTGGTCTTGCCCGTCTCCCGCTCCAGGGTGCCAGGCCGCAGCCAGGTTATCTCGGGCCTTATCTTCAAGAGCTTGTGCATCTCGTCTCCGATCTCAGCGGCCAGTGGCTCCAGCTCCTCGTCTTTTATGTCCTCCCCGTGCTCCACCCTCAGCTTCAAGGGAGGCACTACCCGCGGCGGTTTCTCCGTCAGCACGACGCGGAAGTGCCCGGTCAGCCGGGGCACGAAGCCCTGTATGACGCCCTCTATGGAGGCGGGATATACGGGCACGCCCTTCACCTTGAGCATGTCGTCCGAGCGCCCCACTATCTTGTAGCGGAACCCCGTTTTGCCGCACGGGCACGGTTCGGTGAACACCTGGTGGATATCCCCCAGGGTGAAGCGCATATCGAACCAAACCGCTCCCTCGGGGTTCAGGGAGGTGGCGCACATCAACCCCGTGGCCCCGTGCTCCATGGGCACGGACTTGCCCGTCTCGGGGTCCACCAGCTCGTAATAGGCCAGGTCGTCGGCAAGCCAGTGCATTCCCTGGTATACCGGATAATCGCATGAGGCCCCGTAACCGGCGCCGGCGTCGTAGACCCTGGCGCCGTACTCACCCTCCAGGCGCGCTCGTACCTCTGGGATGCCCGCGCCCGGCTCGGCCCCGCAGACGATGACCTCTATGCCCAGGTTTTTCACGGGTTCTCCCAGCACCTCTGGTGCCCTTTCTATGAGGTGCAGGGCCAGGGAGGGGGTACCCAGGAAGATGTCGGCCCTGTACATCTTCATAAACTGCAGGATCTTCTCCGTCCCCGCCTCAGCTCCTATAGGGATGAGCATGACCCCCGGGAAGTCCTGCAGCCAGAGGATCCAGGGAGTCCCCGCCGCATGCATGGAGAGCCCGAAACAAAGGGCGATGCGGTGCCCCGCCCGCAGTCCCGCCCGCCACGCCGCCCGGGATGCGAACTCGCTGAAATCGGCGATGCCCGCCTTGAAATTGGGATAAGGGGTGGGTACCCCGGTGGTGCCGGTGGTGGTGGTCAGCAGGTAGAGGTTCTTCATCCTCTCCTCGCCGAAGAGATGCAGAAGCACCTTCTCCATGTCCAGCCCCACCTCGGCGATGACCTCCCGCACCTCCGGTTGACCCGCCGGCGGGATGGCCTCGGCGTAATCATCGAAGCTCTTGATCTCCTCGGGTTTCACGCCGGCCTTGTCGAAGCGGGCCCGGTTGAAGGGCGAGTTATCATACTGCCACTTCAATACCCTCGGCATCTTGCCCCACTGCAGTTCGCGCATCTGCGGCGTGTTGAGGATGGGCTCGATCTCCATGTTCCAGTACTCACGCTCTTCCTCCATCACCTCTACCCCCTCTTCTCTTGGGGTCACATCTTTATTTTTGAATTTGTAGCCATTATGTGGTAATAATTACATAACTTGGTAAGGAATTCAAAAATAAAGATGTGACCCCCCTACCTCTTGAAGATATGGATGCTCATGGCGGCGGGCTCGGTGCCCAGCACGCCGCCGCCGTTCAAGGTGAGACCCACTTTCGGGCCCTCTACCTGTCTCTCTCCAGCTTCTCCGCGCAGCTGCCACACTATTTCCGCTATCATGCCCAGGCCGGTGGCCCCTACCGGGTGTCCCTTGGTGACCAACCCTCCGCTGGTGTTGAAGGCCACCTTGCCCCCGATCTCCGTCCAGCCCCGGTCTATCCAATCCTTGGCCTCACCCGGACCGCACACACCCAGGTCCTCCATGAAACCGTATTCCGAGACCGAGGTGGCGTCGTGCACCTCCACCACGTCCAGGTCGCCGGGCCCGATGCCCGCCTGCTCGTAGGCCAGGGGTACCATGCGCCTGACGATGCCATCGCCGCCCAGGGGGACGTCCGATATGCCGGACTGGTTGACGGTGGCGGCTACGAAGACCGGTCTATCGGTGTGGGCGCGCGCGAACTCCTCGCTGCAGATGATGGCCGCGGCGGCACCGTCGCTTATGGGCGCGCACATCAGCCGGGTCAGAGGATAGGAGATCGTGGGAGAGTCCATTACCTCTTGCAGGGTCACCCGCTCGCGGTACTGGGCGTGGGGATTGAGGCTGCCGTTGTAATGGTTCTTCACCGACAGCTTTCCGAAATGCTCCGGCTTCGCCCCGTACTCGCGCATGTAGTAGCGCGCCAGGGCGGCATAGAAATCCATGAAGATGGAGCGGTTCTCTCCGCTACCCTCAGTTGAGACTCCGCCCAGCCCCTCCGCCTCGATCAGCTCGATGATCTTCCCCACTTCCTCGATGTCCACCGCCGTGCCCAAGGCCATGAAGGACTTCACCTTGTCCCGGTCGTAGAGCTTCTCCGCCCCCAGGGCGAGAACGCAGTCGTAGAGACCCGCCCCCACCGACAGCCACCCGAGGTGGAAGGCGGAGGAGGCGCTGGCGCAGGCGTTCTCCACGTTGAAGATGGGGATGCCCTCGATGCCCAGGGGACGCAGCCACACCTGCCCCCTTATGCTCTCCTGTCCGGTCATCAGGCCCGCCATAGAGCTGGAGACATAGGCTGCCTCGATATCTCCGCGTTCTATTCCCGCGTGCTGCAGCGTATCCTCTACCGCCTCACGGGAGAGGTCCTTCAAGCTGCGGTCCAGGAATTTACCGAAACGAGTCATGCCGACTCCGATGACTGCTACCTCTCGCATGTCTCCTCCTTGCCCGTATTCTCTCCGCATCGCTCGCCCATAGTGCACTTGCTCATTTCCTGGCCCTCCATACGCAGGGTTCCCTGCCACCGCCCGGAGGCAGCACCTCCAGCCAATCGCAGCCCGACTTCTCCAGCAGTGCCGTGCACAGGCTGCAGTAATACGGCAGCCCCCTCGAGCCGCCCGTCCAGGGATAGCTCCCGGATATGACCCCCATGCCCTCCAGCTTGCGGGTCTCGGAGATAAAGTTGAAGGCGACCGGCAGGGCGGCATCCACCAGGGACCTGGGCAAGGGCAGCTTCACCGAGGCCTTCATCACGGCGTTCTCCATTTTTTCCCTCGCCGCGGTGTTCCTTCTCAGCGGCTTGTACGCGCGGCGGCGCAGCAGCTTGCCCCCGCTGGGGCAGGGACGCAGCAAGATGGTCACGCTGTAGTCATCCTCCCGCAAGTTTATGCGCGCCGGGGGGAAGCCTGCGCCTCCGCAGGTGCCGGCGAGGAAGATATTGAAAACCAGGTACTCCAGTTGTTCCCTGCGGGTCATCCCCTCCACCTTTTTCGCGATCTGCCTCGCGACGCACCTCTCGAAAACATAGGACATGACCTCGCCCAACCTCTCCTCACCTTCTTCACGGGCGATGTAATGCAGGGTGGTGACCAGCCTGCTCACGTAGAGGTTATGCAGGTAGAAGAACTCGCTCTTCATGGTGTAGGCAAGCGCAGCCGCCCGCATGCGATCGCCGCGCTCCAGCCTCTCCCTGATGCGGTCGGGGGCGGGCTTAGAGATCTCCTCCAGCTGTTCATCGCTGAACCACCTCTCCGCCATCTGTTTGCCGCCTCCTCCGCAGAACGTGATCCACCCTCTATATCGCCTCAGGCGCACTGCCGAACGGGCGGGGACGGCTTCAATCGTGCACAAGCCTGCTCCTCCGCCGGCCGGAAAAAGGGAATCCCGACAGCGTGAACAGGGTGTGCTGCTTGTATGCTGTAGTACGATTGCCGAGGTATCCATACTTCCCTCAATCAACTGTATTTTTTCTATTCCATTCAGTCAATAGCTTCAGGTCCAAATCTTTTTCTTCAAAAACCCTATTTTTAAAGGTCTTTTATCGATAATCATGGTAAATTGTACTAAATAGCGTTTAAAGACGTATAATGATAAGGCCGAGCGGCCCGGCAGCTGCAGGGAGGCCAGGCGTGACAGTACCACAAGCGACGTTCTTGCGCATGGGAGAACTGACCGCCCTTTCTGGGGTGGACAAGCCCTCCGTACATTACTACTTAAGAAGGGCTTACCTCCACCCTCCTGTATACAAGAAGGGCAACCAGGCGCTTTACGACCAGACCCATGTGGACAAGCTGATATTCCTGAAGAAGAACCGTGAGAACGGGGTCCCCCTCCCCTATGCCTGCGAGCTCTGGGAGCGCCGGGCAAAGCCTGCGGGATCTCAGTCGAGAAAGGTCAGGAGGGCGGCGGAAGGGGCGGCAACCCGGCGGGATATAGTCGAGGTAGCCACCCGCTCCTTCCTCGCCAAGGGGTATCGCAGCGCCACCATCTCCGAGATCATGAAGGGCGTGGGTTCCAGTAAGGCGTCCTTCTATTATTATTTCGAGAACAAGAAGGACCTCTACTTCGCCTGCATTGACAATATATTCCAGGACGTCTTCCGGGACGCCCTCGACGATATAAGAGGTGAAGAGGACATGGTCGCGCGCCTCGGGCGGCGCTGGGGAGCGACGCGCGCGTTCTTCCCGGAGATGATCAACCTTCTCCAGCTCGTGCGCGAGTCCCTGCGCGACGAGGACCCGGAGCACCGCCTGCAGGCCGCCGCCATCCTGAGGCGCTCGCTCATAGAGCCGCTGGCCGGCGACCTCGAGAAGGGCATGCAAGATGGTGTCTTCAGGCAGGTGCGCAGCGAGATCGTCCCTTTCGCCCTGCTGTCCATGTTGGAGTTGGTGGCCTACCGCTCCATGATCGACGAGAGGTATTCCGACGCGGACATAGAGGACTCCGTCCTCGAACTCATCCTGCACGGCCTGCTCAAGACCTGAGATGTGCGGGCATGGCGAACGGATGTGACCCCACGGGCGAGGAACAGATAGAAATCAACCGCTACGGGGTATATAAGAAGGAACAGCCCATAGCGTTTTACGCACGAACGCGGGAAGAGTATGAATCATGCCCGAATGAGCGATGTCAGCCGGCGGCTGCTGCATGAAGTCAGCATTCTCAACAGCATTCTCAACACCCTGCGCGAGCACGACCGCGCCCGCCCCCTGGAGACCTGGACCACCTTTCTCGTGCACCGGGACATGCAGGCTCACTTTCCCCACCCTCCGTATGAGCACTTCAGGTAATTTCCGCTGAGCGAGA
>CAZGWK010000001.1:0-180012 GCA_964529285.1 uncultured Actinomycetota bacterium | reverse complement strand
AAGCATTTCTTCTGGGAGTAAAGGTGCTTTGTTAGCGAGCCCGCAGTCTCCGGGCAGGGGGGGGCGCAGACGGGTGTTCTTACGGCCCGGGGCCTCCAGGTAGCGGTCTCGCTCCGCGAGCAATGCGCGGGATAAACAGAGGAAACCACGACTATACTTGCGCGCTCGCTGCGACCGACCCGGTAGGTCCCCGGGCAGGTGGGCAGCTCATTCGGGTGCTTTATCGGCCCGGGGCTGGGGGTAACGGATTATCATTCCCGAGCCCTGAGGCAGGCCCTCGCTCCTCACTCGCAGGTCGCATATGAGCAGCGCGGTTCTCCTCTCGGGTATACTGCTCGCCAATGTCGCTTCGCACCGACCCCGCAGTCCCCAGGCAGGGGGCAGCGCAGACTTTGGGATGATTGATCGTTGACTCCCTTCGGAGCGATAAGATTAGTTAGAATTTTTGTATAAGTATATAGATCGATGCGGGAGGTGGAGATGCCGGAAGAGACGAATAGGAAGGGACGCGGAAGCATATCACTATACACGCTATTAACGGCGAGAACGCTGATCCAGTCGATGGCGCTGCACTGGGGAGACGTGTTTATTGGCGAGGAGAGCGGTTTAAGGAAATTCTTGCTCAAGCGTTATGCATGGATGGAAGTAAGGTTGCTTGCCTTCTTCTACTGGCTGCTCCGCCGCCCGTTTATGTCCAATCCCCTGATCAACAAGTTCTTTTATTACGCAATGGCAAAGTTCGCGGGAGAACGCATGGTGGTCAGCCAGGTTATGACCCTGGAAGAGATACTGGAATTCATAGACGGGATGCCGGAGGAGAACGGGATCGCGGTCGGCCCGTGCCGCTGCCGCCTGGCTACCCACGCCTGCGACCATCCGCTGGAGACCGATATAGTGATCATGACCGGTACGCGTATATGGCTTGACCTCTTTCCCGATGACTACCGCGTCATCTCCAAGGAGGAAGCGAAAGACATAGTCAGAGAGTGCTACGAGATAGCGCTTGTCCCCATGCTGGACAGGCACATGTATTATCAGGGAAGCAGAAATTATTTCGTCATCTGCAACTGCTGCAAATGCGCCTGCCTGCCCATATGGGCTTACCGGAATTTTAAAAAGTCAGGATACCATTTCATACCATCCGAATACCGCTCCGTAGTAGACCCTGACAGGTGTGAGGGTTGCGGGGCTTGCGTGAAGGTATGTGCCTTCGAGGAGAGGCGCCTCAGCGGCGGCAAGGCGGAAGTACTGGATTGTCAGGGATGCGGCCTCTGCGTGAAGATCTGCCCCAACCAGGCGAACACGATGGTAAAACGCTGATAACGTCGACGTAATGCTCACGGCTGTTCCCCACCCCCACCGGCTGATGCGCGCATCCGCCGAGACAGATGAAATCCGTATATGAAATGATCGAGGAGGGCAAGCTGCACTTCCGGGCGATAACGCTACTCTTATATTCGGGGGGAGATCATGTGAAACTCTGCCAGAGAGGCCAGGATTGCGAGGAAGAGCGCATGACCCGAGTAATGTTAGAATATTGCCGGCGTTTTTTGTGCATGTAGATATAGGATACGATGATGTGTATTCCGTGCAGTGGGGCATACGGGCAAGTTCCGGATTCCCCGCACAAGGCATTCACAGCCATTATTGTTTTGCATTGATCAAAAAGGAAAGGAGAAAGCGTCATGGCGGAGGTCAGGTTTGACGACAGGGTGGCGATAGTAACCGGAGCCGGAGGCGGGCTGGGCAGGGCGCATGCCTTGCTGCTGGCCAGCCGGGGAGCCAAGGTAGTAGTGAATGACCTGGGCGGTTCCGTTGACGGGGTCGGCGGCGACCAGACTCCGGCGCAGAAGGTAGTGGACGAGATCAAAGCCGCGGGCGGCGAGGCAGTGGCGAATTACGACAGCGTTTCCGAATGGGAAAATGCCCAGAAGATCGTACAGACCGCCTTGGATGCCTTCGGCAGTATAGACATCCTGGTGAACAACGCCGGCATCCTCAGGGACAAGAGCATGCTCAAGATGACCATAGAGGACTACGAGCTGGTCCGCTCCGTTCACCTGGACGGCACCTTTTTCTGCATCAAGGCGGCCCTGCCCCACATGCGCGAGTCAAGCTACGGCAGGATCGTATCTACAGCCTCGGGAACCGGGGTATACGGGAACTTCGGGCAGACCAACTACGGCGCCGCCAAAATGGGCATCGTGGGGCTGACCAACTGCGTGAAACAGGAAGGAGCAAAATACAACATCCTCGCCAACGTGCTCGTCCCCCAGGCCGGTACGCGCATGACCGCGACCGTCCTTCCGCCGAACATACTCGAGAAGCTGAAGCCGGAGTTTGTGTCCCCCATAGTGGGATGGCTCGCGTCGGAACAATGCGACGTCAGCGGCCAGATTTTTATGGCCGGAGCCGGTTATTTCAGCCGCTCTGCCGTGGTGGAGGGCCCGGGTGCCTTCATGGACCCGGAGGGAGAGATCACCATCGAGGACGTGGTGGCAAACCTGGACAAGATAAAGAGCCTCGAGGGGGGGCGCGAATTCGGCAACGTGACCGAGCAGACCGGCTACGTGCTCTCGAATCTCAAGCTTGACTGAAAAAGGCACGCTGTCTGTCATTACAGGGCCGGGGGCTTTGCGTAAGTCCCCGGCTTTTGCGGATGTGCCGCAGTAGAAAAACACCAGCCGCGATGTCTCTCTCCGGCGGCGCCTCCGCAAGGAAAAAGCCCTAGGGGAGATCGAGGCGGATGCGGGTCTGCGAGGGAGTGATGCCGCGGGCGAGCAGGGTTTTGTTCCTCGAGGCACGGCCCTTCAATAGCTCGAGGTGCGAGGCGGGGACCCCCAGGGCTTTCGAGATGATCTTCAAGGCTTCATTGTTTGCCTTGCCTCTCTCGGGGGGAGAGTGAACGTATACCTCGATCCGCTCTTCGCCCGTTGCATCCAGGCCGTGACGTGAAGATGAGGTATGCACCCTGACGGAGATGATGGTCCCTTCGCTATGTTCCCTTATGGCCGTGTCTTCCATGATCGCCTCGCAAAGTTCATTTTTTATCGCATCGCGGTCACTGTTAAAAGATAATCGAGGTATATGTATTTTTCCACATGGTCTTGTTTCGCAGACGCCGTAAAACGGGTTGTGAGGAAATGAAGGGCATTAAAGCGAGAAAATAATAGGTCAGAATGAGATATTACTAGGACTGCCGGGTAATATGCGAAATGGAATGATTGCGATAAAATATTCCGCGTGCTAATAATGGAGCAAAATACCATGTCGTTACGGAGACATTAAGAAATGGACTATCGCAAGACCTTGAACCTGCCGAAGACGGAATTCCCCATGAAGGCTAACCTGCCGAAGCGGGAGCCGGAGATCCAGAAGTTCTGGAACGATATAGATATTTACAGGCGCGTATTGGAGTCAAGCAAGGGCAAACCCCCTTTCATACTGCACGACGGTCCTCCCTATGCCAATGGAGACCTGCACCTGGGCACGGCGCTTAACAAGATACTCAAGGACATCATCGTCCGCTATAAGACGATGAGCGGCCATTTCTGCCCCTACGTCCCGGGATGGGATTGCCACGGACAACCCATAGAGTACAACGTTGAGAGGTTGCTGGGTGAAGAGAAGAGCGAGCTCGACGTGATGGAGGTGCGCAAGCGCTGCCGCGAATATGCGCTCCATTACGTCGATCGCCAGTCGCAGCAGTTCCGGCGCCTTGGCGTGCGGGGAGATTTCGAAGACCCTTATCTGACCCTAAAGCCTTCCTACGAAGCGGTAAACATCAGGGTACTGTCGCAACTGCTGGCGAAGGGCATGGTCTTCCGCAGCCGTAAGCCTATCCACTGGTGCCCGCGCTGCATCACCGCGCTTGCCGAGGCGGAGCTCGAATACGGGGACAAGAAATCCCAATCGATATATGTAAGGTTCCCCCTGCTGGAGCCCTTGCCCGGAACGCAGGAACGGGCTGCGATAGCGATCTGGACAACAACGCCCTGGACCCTGCCTGCAAACGTGGCCATAGCTTTGCACCCTCGCATGGAATACGCACTCATACAAGTGGACGGCGAATATATCGTCGTGGGAGAGCCCCTGCTGGAGAAGGCTGCCACGGACATGGGCATCGAAGATTATACGGTTGAGGGCAAGTTCAAGGGCGAGGAGCTGAGCGGTTTGACGGCGAGGCATCCCTGGCGGGATCGACCCACGACCGTAGTGACGTCGCAGTACGTTACCACAGAAGCAGGCACGGGCGCCGTACATATCGCTCCCGGACACGGGCAGGAGGACTACCAGGTGGGGCTGGAATACGGATTGCCCATGCCTATGCCCGTGGACGACCTGGGCAGGTTCACGCGCGATGCGCCCGAGTTCGAGGGGCTTTACGTGGAAGATGCCAACCCCAAGATCATAGAAGATCTGCGCAGCAAGGGCCTGCTTCTGGGATCCGGCGACTTCACACACTCCTATCCCCATTGCTGGCGCTGCAAAGGGCCCGTTATATTCCGTGCCACCCCACAGTGGTTCGTGGGTGTTGACCTTCCTTACGACGGCGCATCACTGCGCGAGAGGAGCCTGGAGGCGGTCGACGATGTAGCCTGGATACCCGAATGGAACAAACGGCGCATGCGGGGGATGCTGGAACTTCGGCCCGACTGGTGTATATCTAGACAGAGAGCATGGGGAGTCCCCATACCCGCCTTTCGCTGCAGCGAATGCGGAGAAATACTCATGAACGAGGAATCTCTGTTAAAAGCCGAGGAGTTGATCGCCGCAGAGGGTTCAGATGCCTGGTTTCTCAAGGATGCAGCAGAGATCTTGGGAGAGGGATTCAAATGCGAGAGATGCGGATGCGGGGAAGTGAGCAAGGAAAACGATATCCTCGACGTCTGGTTCGAATCGGGAGTAAGCCACGAGGCGGTCTTGACCCAGCGGGAAGGCCTTAAATGGCCTTCCGATATGTACCTCGAGGGAAGCGACCAGCACCGTGGATGGTTTCAGACATCCTTGCTCACGGCGATCGGTGCAAGGGGTGCGCCTCCCTACCGCTCCGTCCTCACCCACGGTTTCGTGGTTGACGGCGAGGGAAGAAAGATGTCCAAGCTCCTGGGGAACGTTATCAACCCCATGGATATTTGCGACAGGCTTGGGGCGGATATCCTGCGCCTGTGGGTCGCCGCGGCGGATTATACCGTGGATATCCCGGCTTCGGAGGAGATATTCGACCGACTGGTGGAAGCATACCGCCGTATACGCAATACACTCCGTTTCCTGCTGGGTAACCTCTACGACTTCGATCCCGGCAAGAACGCGGTGGCACCAGAAGACATGGAGGAACTGGATCTCTGGATAATGTCGCGCCTGCAGGGGTTGGTCGGGCGCTGTACCGGGGCTCTTGATGCATACCAGTTGCACGTCGTGTACCACGCTCTGCATAATTTCTGCGCCGTTGACCTCAGCTCGCTCTACCTGGATATGCGCAAGGACTGCCTGTATACTTTCGCCCCTGACTCCAAGGCGAGGAGGTCGGCTCAGACCGCCTTATATCACCTGCTTGATACCATCATCCGGCTCATGGCCCCCGTTCTCTCCCACACGTCTGAGGAGGCATGGCGCCTGATAGTGGAAGAGGGGGAAGAGAGCAGCGTTCAGCTCCAGGGATGGCCCGAAGAGGATGAAAGCTGGATGAATCCCGCTATCGAAGAGATCTACGGCACCCTTATCGGCGTGCGCGATACGGTGACCAGGGCGCTGGAGGAGAAACGCACCGCAAAAGAACTGGGGACGTCCCTCGAGGCGATGGTCAAGCTCGAGATACCTGCATCGCGGGCTGATATATTCACGGCCCGGGAGGGGCTGCTGCCCGCACTTTTCATCGTCTCCAGAGTAGAGATAGAAATACGCGAAGAAGATGGAGATATCCGGGTAGAGGTAGAGAGGGCGCCCGGGAAGAAGTGCGCGAGATGCTGGAACTACCGCGCCTCGGTCGGTCAGGATGAATGCCACCCGGAGATATGCGATCGCTGCCTGGCAGTGGTCGAAGCACATGAGGAATAGCCGTTAGAAGCAAAATCGCTGGCCGTCAAGATCACCTAAGCGCACAAAACGGCCGAACCCCCGGATAAGGGCATTTTACCCCTTCAGGCAAGGTCGTGTTATTTCGTACTTGTGAAAAGAAAGGAATCGTGCATAATAGGGATAATATACGGCAAGGAAGATCGCACAAGGCAGTGATGACGGATGAATAAGAAGAAGCTTGCTACGTTTAAGAAGAAGCTCCTGCAGGAAAAGGAAGTTCTCGAGAAGCAGTACCGTGACCTGGAGGAGGGAAACCTGCATAATTCGCAATCCGATTTCTCGGGAGAGATGCCCTTCGAAGAGGAATACGCGGCAAGTGGGACAACTACTTTCGAACGCGAGAGGGATCTTTCTCTCTCGGAAAACGTAAAAGATATCCTCAAACGCGTCAACGAAGCCCTCGAACGCATCGAAGACGGCACCTACGGTTCATGCGAGATGTGCGGAAAGCATATCCCGGAAGAACGACTTAAGGCGCTGCCCTACGCCAACCTCTGCATCACGTGCAAACAGAAAGAAGAAAAGGCTTTTCGGTAACGCTGCTGGTTACCGCCCTTGTCACGCTGGTCATCGACCAGTTGAGTAAAGCCCTTATCAGGATATTTCTTCCGTCCGGCGAAGAGATTATGCTGGGGGGGTTCGGAAAACTGGTACAAGTGCGCAATCCCGGCACAGCTTTCGGCATCATAGAGGGCCGGTCGTGGCCGCTTTTTATAGCGAGTATAGTGATATTCTTCGTCCTTATACTGGTATTGTGGCGTTGGGGAGGCCCAGGAACGATCTTTTTCCAGGCTGGCCTGGGCTTGATTATCGGTGGAGCGGTAGGTAACATCATCGACAGGATAGCGCTTGGCGCGGTCATCGACTTCATGGACCTTGGATTCTGGCCCATGAAGTCCTGGCCGGTTTTCAACATCGCCGACCTCGCTATTGTCATCGGGGTAGGAATTACGCTGATAATCGTGATAAAGGAAAGCTTCGCAACAAAATCACGGGAGACCTGAAGCGGTCGTAATGTTTCGCACTGGAGGCGCCCAGAGTCCGTCCGCCAGGTATGTCATGGAGCGGCGCAGAAGCGTTACCGGTATGTGAGGAGGATCGCTTGAGACCGGAACTGTTTGATATCGGTTCTGTTACCGTACATTCGTACGGTTTTTTCCTGGCCCTGGCCTTTATCGTCGGCATGCTGGTCAGCTTCTGGTACCTCAGGCGCCAGTTCCTGGATGCTTACGTCGTGTTCGAACTGGTACTTGCCGCGGCTGTGGGGGGCATAGTCGGTGCCAGGATATTTTACGTGATTGGACACTGGAGCGAGTTCTCGTCGCGGTGGTGGGAGGCATTACAGTTCTGGAACGTAGAGGGCCTGGTGTTTTACGGTGGTTTTATCTTCGGGGTTCTGGCGGCCGCGGCGGCGATAAGGCTGCGGGGCCTGTCCATCGGAGTTGTGCTCGATTCGGGCGGGCTGGCGGTTCCCGCTGCAATGGCGGTGGCAAGGGTGGGATGTTACCTCAACGGGTGTTGCTACGGACAATCGTCCGATTTGCCGTGGGCGGTTTCCTTCCCGGTGGAAACGCAGATGAAAATGGGTATGCCTCCCAATCCGGTCCACCCTACGCAGATATACGAGATAATTCTCGATCTCGCAATTCTCGTATTTCTCCTCGCGGTTCATAAGAGATTCCGATACCGCGGGGAGATCATGCTTTCATTTATTATGCTCTATGCCGTTGTCCGTTTCATACTCGAGTTCTTCCGTTATCACACGGACCCTTCCGCAAACCTGTTTTTCCAGCTTCTCAGCGTGGCTGCATTCGCTCTGGCCGGCCTTGTAATCTTGTTCAGACGCAGACTGCTGCCGGAGGCAAGGTAGTTTGCGTTCCCTGAGGTTCAGCGTCTCGGCAGATGAAAAGGGCGAGAGGCTTGACCGCTTTGTTGCCAGGATCACGGGTATGACCAGGACCCAAGCACAGCGGCTTATCGCGTCCGGTGCGGTGTGTGTCGATGGGTCTCATCGGGTGAAGAACTACCGCTTGCAAGCGGGAGAATGTGTGGAGGTAGAGCCACCGCAGCCGGAAGCGGCGGAACCATTACCCCAGGATATACCGGTAAAGATACTCTATCAGGACGCTGAGTTGGCGGTTGTATCAAAGCCGGCGGGCCTGGTCGTCCACCCGGCTGCCGGTCATGCGGACGGCACTCTGGTCAATGCGCTTCTCTATGCAATAGACGACCTCTCGGGAATAGGTGGGGTGAAGCGGCCCGGAATAGTGCATCGACTTGACAGGGATACCTCCGGCCTCATGGTCGTGGCAAAGAGCGATATATCGCACCTGCGGCTGCAGGCAATGGTCAAGGAAAGGCAGCTGAAGCGGTTGTACCTGGCACTGGTGCATGGCATACCCGCAACCCGGCTGGGGACCATCGAAGCTCCGATAGGAAGGGATGCGAGTAACCGCAAGCATATGGCGGTAACGGCGGAGCACGGCAGGGACGCTGTAACGCATTTCAGGGTGATGAGAGAACTCGCGCATAGTGCCCTTCTCGAGGTGGAACTGGTGACCGGAAGAACCCACCAGATCAGGGTCCATCTTTCCCATATCGGCCATCCTGTGGCAGGAGACAGGGAATACGGCACCAAGGGAGAACTCGAGAGAGACCTGGGCCTGGAAAGGCAGTTCCTGCACTCCTACCGGTTATCTTTTCCCCATCCCATCAGCGGCGACGAGCTGTTTTTCGAGGATCCGCTGCCGCATGACCTCGCGCTGGCGCTGCGCAAACTGGAAACCGTATGAGGCGTGGCGCGAAACCCTTACCATTTTATGCTACTCCTCTCATGGGGTGAAAACGACCACTTATCAGCCTAATTAACTCGTTTTCGGGATTTTTCTCAAATCACATGAACAAACAGATGATTATTGTATCGAAGGGAGATATTGTGTTATGCCCGGTTTAGAACGAGAACAAAATGCGAACATGAATGGGGTTTCGGACAGCCTCATACGCATCGAGCTCATCACCCATTTCCACCGTAACCCCGGACTTAGCAGCAATGTTCGGGAAATCGCCGAGGCTATCGGGCGTGACCCAAGCAGGGTTGAGTATCAGATGACAAAGCTGGTTCAGCTGAACATATTCGAGGAACACCACCGAAACGGACAGAAACGTTACTTTTACGTCCCGCCCCATTCGGTGGCGGCGTATGTAGTGAGAAAAAACGGCAGGTGAACGCCAGCGGGCAAAAGCAACATGTCAGTGAAGTTCACCCCCTTGGATTGCACTCGGCGTATGCCAACCAGGTGTCTGGATCCCGCACCGTCCCACGTCTTTGACCCTGCTCGAGAGCCGGCGGAAATCCGTACCGCCCCATATATCTGTCATTTGGATTGTTTTGAACCGCTTCATGGTGTAGCCGTTCTTCTCTCGCTTGTTACCTTTGAGTACTAAAAACCATCCGTTCACGAGAATTTTGTTCACAGTTTACAAATATAAATCCATAATATGTATAGAGATACGGGTTTAACCAGGGAGTAAAGGGTCGCGAAATGACGAACATACCGGATATGGTCATCAGGATGGAGCTCATCTCCTATTTCAGCCACTACCAGGATACGGTTGCGACGTGTGAAGAGATGGCCGTGCGTCTCGGTCGGGATGCAGGGAAGGTCGAGAGCCAGATGGAAGCCCTGTTCGAGCTCAATATACTTAAAAAGACATACGACGGGATGCGCGCACTTTTCAGTTACCTGCAGCCGATACCAGCAAGAGTCGCGGGGAGCAGATACGCGGGCAGGGGGCAGAAAAAAGTGCCCCTTTGTAAGGCGGCGGATGCGGATTCAAATAGGGCGAACTGTGAAACAAGCAGCAAGAACCTCGCGGAAGAGGAAAGAGAGGTAGATGTCCGGTTGCAGCTGATGATCGCAGCCTTGAAGATGGAGAGTTGGAGGGAGTGCCTCGAGATACTGCTGGATACCATCTATAGAAGCGAGGGAGTACCATGCGGTGCCTATCTTCTCGGGGAGCGTTGCTCGCGGTTGTTGTGGGACTGTCAGCGCGGCACTAACGGAACCAAGGCGGGTATGACCAAGATAGACGGAGTTCAGAACATGGTGGTCGAGGGGGAGCTGATACAGAAAAAGGGCATGCTGGATACCGCGTACCATATAAAATACCTCTATCCCCTGGAAAATGGCGAGGATGTGATGATATGCGTGAACCGGAACGGGAGCTATCATATAGATGCTGCGTTCCTGCAGTCCCTCTGCGTCGACATCCTTCCCGTCATCGCCGAGAAACGTCGCGTCGATCTCATGGAGGAGATGGCGGCGGAGAAAGTTCTTCAGGACAGCATATACTGGAGCGCCGTAAACAGCGCGGACATGAGCAGGGGGTTGCTCGGAACGCTGGCTTGCGTGGCCAAAAGCGTGGAAGCGGACCGCGTATCCCTGCTCATCAATAATGGCAGCGGAACGATGCGGACCCTCTCGACGTACGGCAGGCCTATAAGCCCGCAGGTCGAGGGCGACGATTTCCCTGCAGGTGAGGGTATAGCGCGGTGGTGCGGGGAGAAAGGCGACTTCGCCGACCTGGCCGATCCATGGCAGGCACCACCCTTTGCGCCCGAAGGATACGACGACGTAGATTTCATGCTCTGCTGCCAGCTGATCCCTCCCGGGGGCGAGGCTATGGGGACCCTTTGCGCCGTTAACAACCAGTCAGGTGAATGTACATGCAGAAAAAGTTTCAACGACAGGGACGTGCGGCTTTTCGAGGGTATAGCCAGGACGCTGGCCGTGGCCCTCGCGGCCAGAGAAAGCCGCACGAAAACGCTTAACCGTAAGGTGATCCAGGCGATAATGGCAGCGCAGTCGATGTAGGTCTTCTGCGGGGAACCCCGCGCATGGCGTTGGCGTTTTATCGGCCGGTATCCTCCGGGTCAATTCCTTCCCGGCGCATCTCTTCCACCAGCCGCGATAAGGCCTCCTCAAGCCTGGCCTTACGCCGCAAGAGGGCACGGTGGCGCGAACGGTACTCTTCCCCCTGTTCCCCCGCGGATGCTCTCGCCGGGCATATGTCCTCGAAGGAACACCATGGGCACAGCCGATTGGGAGTGGCGGGAAAATCGCTCGCGGAGATGG
Organism: uncultured Actinomycetota bacterium; assembly: GCA_964529285.1. Lineage (GTDB taxonomy): Bacteria > Actinomycetota > Geothermincolia > Geothermincolales > RBG-13-55-18 > SURF-21. The sequence continues at coordinate 168,799 of CAZGWK010000001.1, read as the reverse complement.
ACGAGGCCACGCGAACCAGGCGCTCCCGGACCTCTTGCAGACGGCTGCTGTCGCATGGCTTTGTCGTGTAGCGCCGGTTGGGGATGAGGTAGTAGAAGGTTAGCTTAGCCGGGGTTATACCCCAGACATCGCGACAAGCGAGCTGGTAGATGGGCAGTTGCAGGTCTTCACGCAAGCGGTTGAGTTCCGGCAGGCGCCGGCTGGTCTTGTAGTCGAGTATCTCGTAGGTCCCGTTCGGGTTGCAGTCAACGCGGTCGATGACTCCGGAGAGGACGAAATCACCCATATCCATCTCGAAACGTTCCTCAACCGCCACCGGGAGACGGAAATCATGCAGGTTTGAATAATAATACTGGGTCAGCACTTCGCGGGCGTTTCTTAAATAGGAACGCTCCTCGTCCAGGTCGGAATAACCCTCACTCTCCCAACATTTGTCCAGGTATGCCAGAAGGCTCTCCAGGGTCGGGGGCTCGGGTGTCTGGCGGCCGTAAAGCCATTCCAGGGCCGCATGCATGCTTCTTCCGAAGGCGAGATAGGGTGTGGGATCCACCTCCAGCCCGTCCACGTACTGGAAGCGGTAGGAGAGCGGGCATTTCTCATAGCAACTGACCGCGGAATAGCTCAACCTCAAAGGCAAGGTCCACCCCCTTGATTCTTAAGCGGCACAGGGAAAGCGCCTGTCCGTGGGGAAAGATATAATAACATAGTCGATCCATGGTATACGTTATACAGGACATGTCTGACATTTGAATCATATAACATGAACCCGGCAGCAGTGTAGGAAAACGTGAGTTTCGGAGGTTCTGGTTTGGGAGTTCCCTTCGTCCACCTGCATAACCACACGGAGTTCTCCATGCTCGACGGGGCAGCGCGCATCCCCGACCTTTTAAATGCAGCGGCCGAGAAGGGTTTCGAAGCCCTCGCCATTACCGATCATGGGGGGATGTATGGGGTGGTGCCCTTTTACAAGACCGCGTTGGAGAAGGGGATAAAACCAGTTTTAGGCGTGGAGGCGTATATCACCCTCGGATCTCGCTTCGACCGCAAACCGGTGAAAGAGGACCCCAACTACCACCTGCTGCTGCTCGCCGAGAACCAGGACGGATACCACAACCTTATGCGGCTGGTCACGGCGTCCTTCATAGAGGGTTATTATTACAAGCCGCGCATCGACAAGGAGATACTGCGCGAGAATCACAAGGGGATAATAGCCTTCTCGGCCTGCCTCAAGGGAGAGATAGCTACCCGCCTCCTGGCAGATGATTACGAGGGCGCTGCCAGGGCAGTGCGTGAATACGTGTCCATATTCGGCGAGGGAAACTTCTTCATCGAGCTCATGGACCACTCTCTGCCCGAGGAAAAGAAGATGATTCCCGGCCTGATCCAGCTCGGCCGCGAGCTGGGGGTCGGGCTCGTAGCCACCAACGACCTGCATTACGTAGGGCGGGAAGACAACCTCTATCACGATGTGCTGCTGTGTATCCAGACAAACTCTACCTTGGATCAGGAAGATCGGCTCAGGTTTTCCAACGACCAGTTCTATCTCAAGGACTACGACGAGATGAGGGGGCTTTTCGGCGAGATACCGGAAGCCCTTTCCAATACCGTGGACATAGCAGAGAGATGTAACGTAGAGATAAATTTCGGCAGCTACCAGCTACCGAATTATCAGGTGCCCGATGGCTTTGACCTGGATGCTTACCTGCAGAAACTGGCTTGGGAAGGTCTGCGGAAGCTGTATGAGGAAGTTACGCCCGAGCTGGAGGAGCGGCTTCGCTACGAGCTCTCCGTCATCAGGGACATGGGCTTTTCCGGCTACTTCCTCATCGTCTGGGATTTCATAAAATATGCCAAGGAAAACGGCATTATAGTTGGTCCGGGCCGTGGCTCGGCCGCCGGCTCGCTGGTTGCGTACTGCCTGGGGATAACCACGGTGGACCCTATGCGATACGGGCTGCTGTTCGAGCGCTTCCTGAATCCCTCGCGCCGCACTTTGCCGGACATCGACATCGATTTCTGCTATAAGCGCCGTCCCGAGGTCATAGAGTACGTAAGGAGCAAGTACGGCGAGGACCGCGTGGCGCAGATAGTCACCTTCTCGACGATGCAGGCGCGCGCGGCCATACGCGATGCGGGAAGGGTCTACAGCATGGAGTACGGAAAAGTGGACCGCCTGGCCAAGATGGTCCCCGACGTACTTAACATAACTCTTGAGAAGGCGCTGGAAACCTCTCCCGAACTGAGTGATGCATTCGAGAACGATGAGATGTACAGGAATATCATCGAAACGGCGCTCAAGCTGGAGGGCATAACCCGTCAGGACGGCATACACGCCGCCGGGGTGGTTATAGCCGATGACGAGCTCTCGCGATATACGCCCCTGCAGCGGCGTGGGGCCGACGAGGAGGTCGTGACCCAGTTCGATATGGACGCCATCCAGGCCATCGGCCTTCTGAAGATGGACTTTCTCGGGCTGCGCACCCTGACGGTCATAAGCGACACCCTGGAGAACATCATGCGTGTGAGTGAGGTCAAGATCGATCCCGACCGCATACCCCTGGACGACCCTCAGGCCTATGAACTCCTGCAGCGGGGAGACACCATCGGCGTATTTCAGTTGGAGAGCCCGGGGATGCGCTCTCTCCTCCAGGACCTTCGCCCCGACTGCTTCGAGGACCTCATAGCCGTTCTGGCGCTGTACCGTCCCGGGCCTCTCAAGAGCGGCATGGTAAAGGATTTCGTAAACCGTAAGCATAAACGCATGCCCATCGAGTACCTTCACCCCGACCTCGAACGTTTGTTGCGGGAGACGAACGGGATCATCCTCTACCAGGAGCAGGTTATGAAGCTGGCGGTGGATCTGGCCGGGTATACCATGGCCGAGGCCGACGGGCTGCGCGGAGTGGTGGCAAAGAGCAAGAGCGAGCAGATGAAGGAGCAGAAGGACAAGTTCGTAGAGGGCATGGTTGATAACGGGTACAGCCGCCGGCTTTCCGAGAGGCTTTTCGACCTCGTCAAGAACTTCGGCGAATATGGTTTCAACAAGAGCCATTCCACGGCATATGCATTCATCTCCTACCAGACCGCTTATCTGAAGGCACACTACCCTAAGGAGTTCATGGCGGCGAACCTGACCAGCGTAACCGGAAACAAGGACAAGGTGCCGGTTTTCGTCAACGAGTGCCTGAAGATGGGCATACGTATATTGCCGCCGGACATCAACGAAAGCCTGAAGGAATTCACGCCCGTAGAAGAGGGGATACGTTTCGGCCTGTCGGCCGTGCGGAACCTCGGGGCCGGTGCGGCCGAAAAAGTGATTGCCACTCGCCGGGAGGGCGGTCCTTACCTGTCGCTGCTGGATTTCTGCCGCAGGGCGGGGTCGGGAACCGTGAACAAGAGGGCCCTGGAAAGCCTGATCAAGAGCGGGGCCTTCGATTTCCTCGGCTACACCAGGAATCACTTGCTCAAAATATATGACCGCATCGCCGACCTTGCCGCCGAAAAGCAGCGACTGCTGGATGAGGGGCAGCACTCCCTCTTCGGGGATGATGATGAGGATGAAGACCCCCTTGCCGCCAACCCTGTAGAGGGGGAACTGCCCCGCGACAAGCTCCTGGCTTACGAAAAGGAGATGTTGGGCATATACGTAACTGATCATCCTTTGATGCAGGTGAAGGACCTCATGAAACGACATGTGGAATGCGATATCGCGGACCTTTCGGAGCTCGGTGACGGAGCGGTCAAGTGGATGGGCGGAATCATCACCAAGAAAACGCAGCGGCTGACGCGTAAGAATGACCTCATGGCAAACCTTACGCTCGAGGATCTTACGGGCAGGGTCGAGGTCACTGTATTCCCGGCTCTTTACCTGCAGCATAGAGAGTGTCTCGAAGAGGACCGCATAATCTGCATTAAGGCGAGAGTCGAGTCCAGAGACAGGGAAGAGGAAGCGTCTACGGTTAGGGTGGTGGCACTGGATGTATCCGAGCCGCGCCTCAAGAGTCCCGAGGAATGCGAACTTTTCATAAACATGGTGTACTCGCAGGCCATGGAGGGGACTATGGGAGAATTGAAGGATATCCTGGGGAGGCATCCCGGAGGCACGACTGTTAAACTCAAGCTTACGAGCGAGAGAGCGGTCAGGGTATTCAGGCTCCCCGAGGAGTATCGCGTAAGCCCTGACAGTTCGCTCTATGCGGAAGTCCTCTCGCTTTTGGGCGATGGATGCATCGCGCTGGAATAGGGAGGCGGGTGCATGGAGAGGTATCGTATATGTGGTATGGAGCTTGCCGTCACACACGACGAAAGGTTGTAGGACGCCTTGAGGGTATTGCGCAGCGATGACTACGAAGATGTCCATGCGCTCAGAAAAGCCTTAGATTGGGATTTCTGGAGCGAGGAAGGGCCCGTCGAGGAAGTGCGGGATATCATCGCGCTAGTCCGTGCGGAGGGCGACGAAGCCCTGTTCGAATTGACGCGTCGTTTTGACGGGGTAGACATCGCGCAAAGGGGCTTGCGCGTAAGCGCAGGGGAGCTGGAGAGATGCGCCGAGGCGGTGAAAGGAGGTTACGCTCATGCGCTCAGGACCGCGATAAAATCGATCACCGCTTTTCACCGCCGGCAGACCTGGGAACCCCAGTTCTGGGAGTCCGAGGAGGGAGCGAGGATTGGACAGATGGCCAAACCCCTGGAGCGCGTAGGAGCGTACATACCGGGAGGCAATGCAGCTTATCCGTCCACGGCGATGATGACGCTGATACCGGCGAAAGTGGCCGGAGTGCCGGAGATTGCCGTCTGCGTACCACCGGCAAAGTCTGGAGAGATAGACCCCCACACGCTTTTCGCCATCGATGCACTCGGCATTGATGAGGTATATCGCGTCGGAGGTGCGCAGGCAATCGCGGCGCTTGCGCTGGGAACCCAGACCATAAAGGCGGTGGACAAAGTGGTAGGTCCCGGGAACATCTACGTCGCGCTGGCGAAAAAGGAGTTCGTGGGCCGCGTGGGTGTAGACATGCTGGCCGGACCAAGCGAACTGGCCGTCTTGGCGGACGGCTATGCCGATGCGGAATGCCTGGCCCTGGAGATGCTTGCGCAGATGGAACACGGCTCGGGGGCCAGGGCGTGCCTGATAGCAACGGATGAAGGCCTCATCTCGCAGGTAGAGAAGATGCTGGTGCAGGGAGCGGGAAAAGATTCAGACCCTCGATCGATACAAGCGTCTGCGGTACTGGTAGGTGACCTGGAAGAGGGTGCGAGCCTGGTGAACGAACTGGCGCCCGAACACCTCGTCATTGTCACGGAAGACGTTACGGGGATACTGCCGAAGGTGCATAATGCGGGCGCTATCTTCCTCGGGGCCGATTCCCCCGTAGCCCTGGGAGATTATGCGGTTGGCGTGAATCACGTCCTGCCCACCAAGGGAGCGGCTCGTTTCTCCTCGCCGCTTGGGGTATACGACTTCATTAAATGGAGCAACATAGTGTTCTCAAACCCCAAAGCCAACAAGGCCCTGGGGCCGGTGGTAGAAGCCATCGCCAGGGTTGAGGGATTTGTCAACCACGCGGAGGCCATGCGCAGGAGATGCCATTAGGGGAATGTGTTAATCTAATGACCATGAGAAAGTCTGAATTGCGCAGGAAGACAACGGAGACCGAGGTGATGCTGGAGATCGACCTCGACGGAAAGGGCGAGGTGGAAATCTCAACGGGCATCGCTTTCTTCGACCACATGCTTACTCTCCTGTCCCACCACGCTTCTTTCGATCTCAAGCTGGAGGCGCGGGGTGACCTGGAGGTGGATCAGCACCATACAGTGGAGGACGTTGGCCTCTGCATCGGCAGAGCCGTTGTGCAGGCCATGGGGGACAAGAAGGGTATAACACGATACGGTTGGGCGCTCCTGCCCATGGACGAAGCCCTGTGCCTGGTATCCCTGGACCTCTCGGGGCGGCCTCATCTCACTTACGAGGTAGACTTGCCCGTACGGCTGATCTCCGAATTCGACCCTACTTGCGTAAGGGAGTTCCTGCAGGCGCTGGCGAACGAAGGCGGCCTGACCCTGCACGTAAGAAAGCTGAGCGGCGAAAACCCGCATCATATCCTCGAGGCGGTCTTCAAAGGCCTGGGAAGATCTTTTCGAGCTGCTGTTTGCCTCGCAGGATCCTCACGGGACGTGCCTTCCACCAAGGGAATCCTGCATTAGAGCCCGGGAGCGCTGAATGATCACTATCGTGGATTACGGCATGGGCAACTTGCGCAGCGTCGAAAAAGCCTTCGCCTACCTTGGTTACAACGTAAAGGTCAGCCGCGACCCCGCAGCGACGGAAAATGCGGCAGGAATAGTGCTGCCGGGGGTCGGGTCTTTCGGTGACGCCATGCGGGAACTCGTGGATGGCGGGCTTGCTGAACCTCTGCGAAGAGCGGTAACGGAGGGAAAACCGGTCCTGGGTATATGCCTGGGATACCAGCTTCTCTTCGAGGAGAGCGAGGAGTCCCCGGGGGTCGCGGGGTTGGGCGTACTGCCGGGACGGGTTTTGAGGTTTCCGCCTGATGTCAAGATACCCCATATGGGGTGGAACGACGCGCGCGGGGAACGAGCGCATCCCGTGCTCGCAGGAGTTGAGGGGGGATCCTTCTTCTACTTCGTGCATTCCTATTACGTGGTACCGCGTGATGCAGATGACAGGTTGACCATGACCTCATACGGTATTGATTTTGCGTCGGGTGCTGCGCATGGCTCATTGGTGGCATTCCAGTTCCACCCGGAGAAGAGTTCGTCACCAGGGCTGCGCATCCTCGATAACTTCGCACGTATGTGCACTTGAGAGGGGCTCTTATGTTCCGTATATATCCCGCAGTCGATATAAAAGGCGGGCGCACCGTCCGGCTGTACAAGGGCGATCTGGGTAAGGAGACGGTCTACTCCGCTAAGCCCTGCGAAGCTGCACGGGCCTGGCAGGACATGGGGGCTTCCAGCCTGCACGTTGTCGACCTTGACGGCGCAGCGAAGGGGGAGCTGGTCAACCTGCCGCATATACGCGAGATAGTGATGCGGGTAAAAATACCGTTGCAGTGCGGAGGGGGCGTGCGCAGCCGCGAGGATATCGAGCGCTTGCTTTCGCTTGGCGTAGAACGGGTGATCCTGGGAACCCGCGCACTGCAGGAGCCGGAGTTCGGCGAGGAGATGCTGAGGCTCTATGGAGAGAGTGTCATAATAAGCGTAGACACCAGGGGAGATACTGTCGCGACCGGGGCATGGCGCGAGACGTCCGGGCGATCGTTGGGCGATGTCCTGGAGCAGCTCGAAGCCTGGGGGGCCAGGAGCATCATCCATACCGATATCGCCCGCGACGGCACTCTCGAGGGTTATGACTTGGGAGGGCTGGAAGACTTCCTCGATCGCGGGATGGGGATAATCGCTGCCGGCGGGATAAGCGATCTCTCCGACGTGAGGAAACTCAAGGGTCTGATGCACAGGGGGATTGAGGGCGCGATCGTCGGAAGGTCGATATATACCGGTGACCTAGATCTGGCGGCGGCGCTTCTTCTCGAGGAAGGGTGAGCAAGGCGGGAATTCCCGCCGCTGAAAGAAAAAACTTTATGAAGGCCGCATTGTTGAGGCGAGACCTCTTGAAGGGAGGGTGGAAGCGTGCATACCAAGCGCATAATCCCGTGTCTGGATGTGGACAAGGGCCGAGTCGTCAAGGGGATTAACTTCGTCTCTCTGCGCGACGCCGGGGATCCCGTCGAGATGGGAGCGGTATACGACAGGGAGGGCGCCGACGAGCTGGTGTTTCTGGATATAACCGCCTCCCACGAGGAAAGGGAAATCGTATTCGCTATGGCTGCCAAGGTCGCGGAGCAGGTATTCATACCTTTCACTGTCGGTGGAGGGCTGCGCGGTGAAGGGGATATACGCCACATGCTGGCTACGGGGGCAGACAAGATCTCTCTGAACACCTCCGCGGTCAGGAACCCCGGCCTGATAACGGCATCTTCCCGCAGGTTCGGAGCCCAGTGCGTGGTTATCGCGATTGATGCAAAGGCGAAAGGAAAGGATGAGTGGGAGGTCTATACAAACGGCGGAAGGAATGCGGCGGGCCTTGATGTCGTTGCATGGGCGCGACGGGCCGAATCGCTGGGAGCGGGCGAAATACTCTTGACCAGTATGGACCGCGACGGTACCAAAGACGGGTACGACCTTGAGCTGACGCGCGCGGTGGTGGAAGCCGTAAACCTTCCGGTTATCGCATCTGGTGGTGCGGGTAATCTGGATCATCTGGCCGATGTGATACTCAGGGCGGGAGCCGACGCCGTGCTGGCGGCTTCCATATTCCACTTCGGAGAATACAGTATCCGGGAGGCAAAGGAGTTCCTGGGGGGCAAGGGGATACCGGTGCGTATATAGAGATGTGAAACTCCGTGTATGCCGCCGCCCCGTAGTGGTGGACATCACAGCAGGCCATGTGGTAGAAATATCTTCTATAGTGGTTATTACAGGCGAATTGCCGGTAGAACAGTAGTTCAGTATAAGCGGACAGGAGGTAAGGGGGTTGTTTAGGTTGCGCGGTAAAACAATGTTAGTCCTAGTCGCAGTAGCGGCGTTCGTTTTCTCCGCCCTGCTGGTATTGCCGGGTTGTGGAGAGACGGAGTCCGGGGAAAAAGAACCGATCAAGATAGGCGTAGTGCTCTCGGAAAGCGGTGCGAACGAGCCGCTGGGCAAACCTGAGCGCAATGCAATCGAGCTCTACGTGGACAGGCTGAACGAAGAAGGCGGCATCGACGGCAGGATGGTCGAAGTCATCATCAAGGATGACCAGAGCGATCCCGGCAAGGCTCTCGAAGCTACGGTGGAGCTCATAGAGCAGGAAGAGGTGGTCGCGCTTATCGGCTCGAGCGGAACCGGCCCCACGCTTTCGATGAAGCAGGAAGCGACTGCCCAGCAAGTACCGCAGGTATGCATGGCTGCCGGGGTGGAGATCATGGACGGCGATATAACCTGGGTCTTCCGCACTCCGCCTACATCGGCGGAGGCGGGCGAGAACGCCCTCATGTATATCAGAGACGTGATCGGGGTGGAGCGTATAGCCCTGCTCTACGACACCAACGCCTTCGGGACCGACGGAAAGGACGTTATCGAATTCATGGCGCCCGAATACGGTCTGGAGGTCGTTGTTTCCGAGGGATATCAGACGGACGAGTCCGAAGAGGGTATGGACACCCACCTCACCAACATCCAGACCGGGAATCCCGAGATCGTCGTCGTGTGGGGGACGAACCCAGGCCCGGCAAAGATCGTGAAAAAGATGCGGGACAAGGGCATGGATATCCCCTACATGGGCAGCCATGGCATAGCAAACCAGACTTTCATCGAGTTAGGTGGCGATGCGGCAAACGGCGTACTCTTCCCGGCGGGCAAGATGCTCATATGGCAGAAAGCACTGGAGCCCGGCTCCGAGCAGTACGAGTTCATGGAGGATTTCTCGCAAGCCTATGCGGAGAAATATGGCGAGAACGTAAATACCTTCGCAGGACACGGTTGGGACGCGATCCTCATTGTGACAGAGGCGCTGAAGCGCGCTGGAGCGGACGTGACGCGTGCAGAGCTGCGCGATGCCATCGAGGAGACCGATGGACTGGTGGGCACCGCGGGTATCTTCAATTACACCACGACCAACCACAACGGCCTCTCGCCCGAAGACCTCGTAATGGTGGAGATAGTAGAGAGAACCTGGGAGTTAGCACCTGGGCAGGATTAGTAATATATAAACACTGGGGTTAAAGAGAGGAGGCTGTTTAAAGGCGGCCTCCTTTTTACCCCCGTTCGAGGTGGAGGCCGCGTAGTTAATTGCTGGATTTTCTCGCAAACTGTCCGCAATATATCGCAAACGGCCTGGCCAATGGGTGTATTTATATCCTTGTGGCCATGGGCTTCAATATCATCTACAGCTCTACCGGGATAATCAACTTCGCCCAGGGCGAGTTCTCCATGTTCGCCGGACTGTTCGCGTTCACCTTCGCCGTGACCCTAGGCCTGCCGCTTCCCGTTGCAGTCCTGCTTGCGATAGCGTGCACGGCGGCCATTGGAGTGGCTATGGAACGGGCGGTCATCTATCCTCTGAAGCACGCAAGCACCCTGGTCGCGATAATCGCGACCATAGGAGTCTCCATCCTGTTCAAATCGCTGGGAAGGATATTCTGGCCCAAGGAAGCCTACAAGGTACCGGAGTTCACGTCGGGGAACCTTACCCTCCCCGGCGCCACCGTGAGCAGGCAGTTTCTCTGGGTCCTGGGCCTGACCCTCGTAAGCGTGATCATCGTATATATCTTCTTCAGCCGCACGACAACGGGTAAAGCCATGCGTGCATGTTCCATCAACCGCCAGGCCTCCAGCCTGGTGGGGATAAACGTCTCCAGGATGTCTCTGTATTCCTTCCTCATAGCAGCCTCTTTGGGCGGCCTAGCCGGTGTCGTGAACGCACCCTACGCGAGCTACAGCATAGGGCTGTTCCTCGGCGTAAAGGGTTTTACCGCAGCGGTCGTGGGAGGGTTGGGCAACACCTTCGGGGCGGTGGTGGGAGGGATTGTCCTCGGCCTGATGGAAGAGCTCATAGCGGGATTCCTCACCGTCGTCCTCTCCGTTCCGTCAGGGTACAAGGACGCCGTGGCGGCAATCCTGCTCATCACGGTACTTCTCCTGCGCCCCCAGGGCATACTGGGAAGAGCCGCCGCAGAAAAGGTGTGATGGATATGAAGCGGAGTGGCGATACGGCGCAGGGAGATAAGGCCCGCAAGAGGATTACTTCTGCCCTCGACCGCTACAAGGGATTGCTGATATTCGCACTGTTCCTCGCTCTGCTGCCGTTATGGGCGAAACCGCTGGCCAGGCCACTGGGCATAGACCTGGTTTACGTGATGCGCACAGTAGGGGTATTCACCATAGTTGCCGTCGGCCTCAACCTTCTCATGGGCTACGCGGGCCAGGTCTCGCTGGGCCACGGGGCTTTCTTCGGGGTGGGGGCGTACACGAGCGCCATACTCACCGTAAAAGCGGGTTTTCCGGTATGGATCGGCCTGATATGCGCGATCATAGTAGCCGGCATAGTGGGACTCCTGGTGGCGCCGATTCTGAGGCTGAAAGGCCATTATCTGGCCATGGCCACCCTGGGCCTGGGCTTTATCGCCTTCGTTTTCTTCAGGGAGATGGCCTGGCTAACGGGTGGGAACGTGGGGCTGCGCGACATACCCAAGCTCTCCTTCCCGTGGATAGAAGTAAGCACGAGACAGGGGGAGTTCTATACGGTATGGATCATAGCCGTTATCGTGCTGGCCCTCTGCTCCAACCTGGTGCGCTCGCGGGTTGGCAGGGCCATCAAGGCGTTGCATCAGTCGGAGGTTGCCGCGGAATCGATGGGGGTCAACGTGTCCGGATACAAGATCAAGATATTCATCCTCTCGGCCGCGCTGGGAGGGCTGGCGGGCGCAATCTTCGCCCATCTGCAGGGATATATAGGCCCCAGCCAGTTCGACATACTGCTCTCCATCGAGCTTGTGACCATAGTCGTAGTAGGGGGAATGGAGAGCATCTGGGGAGCGGTGGCCGGCGCTGGACTGATCATTTTTATCCCCAAGATCGTAGAGGCCCTGCCGAAATGGCTTGGAGACGTTCCCGTCTGGGTCGAGAACTACAGCAACTACGAGGGCATAGTCTTCGGCCTTATACTCGTCCTGGCCATGATCTTCATGCCCTCCGGTATAACGCGTGGCCTCTCAGACATGGTAAAGTACAGGCGCAGTCCTTTCGTCAACCCCTTCACCAGGAGGGTGGTGGAATAGGTGCTGACCGTTAATGCGCCCGCGGCGCGAGAAGAGCGCCACATCCTTAAGGCATGGGAACTCACGAAGACCTTCGGTGGTCTGGCCGCCGTAAAGGACGTTTCCTTCACGCTGGAGGAAGGGGTTATCCAGGCCATCATCGGCCCGAATGGAGCCGGCAAAACTACCCTTTACGACCTGCTGACGGGAATATACCTGCCGGACAGCGGCAGCGTATACTTCCGCGGGCGAGAGATAATAGGTATGCATCCGCACCGCATAACCGCGCTGGGAATGGCGAGGACATTCCAGACCATAAGGCTTTTTCCGCGTATGACGGTGCTGGAGAACGTGATGGTGGGCCTGCACCACCGCAACAGATCGGGGATGTTCAAGGCCTCCTTAAAAGTGCCCTCCGAGCGGAGGGAAGAAAGAAAAATGGCGCAAGATGCACTGGATTACCTGAGATTAGTGGGTCTGGATATGCAGGCGTCGAGCCCGGCCGGGTCGCTGCCCTTCGGCCAGCAAAGGCTGCTGGAGGTTGCCAGGGCGCTGGCAACCGAGCCGAGTATATTGCTGTTGGACGAGCCGGCGTCGGGCTTGAACGCATACGAGACGCGTGAGCTGGGAGAGATAATTTTCGGTATACGGGATAGGGGAGTCACGGTGATCCTGGTAGAGCACGACATGGGACTGGTCATGCGTATTTCTCAAGAGGTGCTGGTCCTCGATTACGGTAAGATCATCGCCGCAGGGACGCCGGAAGACATACGCAACGATCCCAGGGTGATCGAGGCATACCTGGGAGCTGAACTCGCCTGAAGTCTCACGCAAATATTGAGTTTACGAAAGGGAACGGCGGTTTAAAGCATGAAAGGTCGGAGAACGAGAGGGGTGGGAACGGGAATTGCTGGAAGTAAGCAACCTGTCCGCCTTCTACGGTAACATCGAAGCCCTGCGGGCGGTCGATCTCTGGGCGCGGGCGGGTAAGATAACCACTATAATAGGCGCGAATGGCGCAGGTAAAACGACATTGCTGCGGGCGATATCCGGACTTATACCGACCCGCTACGGGGAGATCCGTTACGTCGGGCAGAACATAGTGAACCTGGAGCCTCATAAGATCGTTATGATGGGAATATCTCACGTCCCGGAAGGCCGTCAGGTCTTTGCCGCGATGAGTGTCGAAGAGAACCTGGAACTGGGCGCCTATGCACGTTCCAAGCGCAGGGAGAGCAGGGAGATACAGAAGGACCTGGGGTCTGTTTACGAGGTTTTTCCCTTCCTCGGGGAGAGAACGGGTCAAGCGGCCGGAACCCTGTCCGGCGGAGAACAGCAGATGCTGGCCATAGGAAGGGCACTCATGTCCAAGCCGCGCCTGCTGCTTCTGGACGAACCTTCCATGGGACTCGCCCCGCTGGTGATCAAAGACATCTTCGGCTGCCTCAAGCGCCTGCACGAGGAAGGGCTGACCATCCTCCTGGTAGAACAGGACGCTCAGATCGCATTGAGCGTCTCTGACTATGGTTATGTAATGCGTGCAGGCAAAGTACGCCTGGAGGGAGAAGCGGAGAAGCTTCTGCAGAGCGAGGAAATAAAGCGTATCTATCTCGGTGACGAACAGCCGCCGGAGGGAGGAAGAGATGGAATTTAAGTACGACGATAAGGGCCTGATCCCTGCGATAATACAGGACGCCGATAATGGCGAAGTACTAATGCTCGGTTACATGAACGACGAGTCGCTGCGCCGTACCGTGGAGAGTGGCCGTACATGGTTCTGGAGCCGCAGCCGGCAGCAATTCTGGTGCAAGGGTGAGACATCTGGTCACCGCCAGTACGTAAGGGAGATCCGCTACGATTGTGATGCCGATGCCCTGCTAGTAAAAGTACACCAGGTGGGCCCGGCATGCCATACGGGAGAGAGGTCGTGCTTCTATCGGGTGATAGAAGAAGCTCGCAGCGATCTGGAGCCATAGGAATCGGAATAGAAGAAGCTCGCAGCACCACGCAAAGAAACCGCGCAGCGTGACTTAGAGGCTCTCGTAAACCCCGTTAACCCGAATAAACTAATCATGCCGCAACGTTAAGCCCGTGCCGGGAAGGAAGGGCCGCAGCGGGCAAGGAATTATTATTGGGCTGCATGCAAAGTCGAAACCTGCGAGGCATGGACGGGGACAATGGAGTTTACCGTTTCAGCTGGGGGATACATATGCCGAATCCTAACTTATGATCCATACGGGGAGGTATGAGCATTGAAGATGTGCCCGCACTGCGGTGCCGAGAACGCGGATAACTCCGAGTACTGTTCGCTTTGCCTGGCCAGGTTCAATGCTGCAGGCTCCACTCAAGCCGCTCAGCAGCCGCAACCAGAACCGTACGTATCGCCCGGGGACTACCGTGCCCTGGCCCAGGAGATGGCGCAACAGAACCCTCAGTCCGGCTATCGCGATTCGGCCTATTACCACGCCGCGATACAGAACCCGGGCGCCGTATCCGCCATAAAGCCGCCTGCCTATATGCGGAAGCGCAGCAATGCGGATATCGCGATAATGCTGCTGTCGTATTCCTTTGTAACATATCTGGTGTTGTTCGGGAGCCGTTTACTTATCAGCATGTTTCTCCTGGGCGCTGCCTTCGGAGGCAGCGAGGCAGGATTCACTTTCGGTATAGCTCTGCTTTATATTGCGGATGCTCTGGTGTTGGCGATGGGCGGTTACGCGCTATCTGCCAAGGCCATGCATGCCGGAAAGGGGTGGCTCTATGGCGCGGCTTGCGCGGCTTGCGCCGTCTTTATCTGGCAACCCCTGCTGTCCCTTATCATTGTCTTCCTGATAACCGGCGAAGCATACATCCCGATTTTCAACCTGGTAGGTATCTTGTTCACCTTGTTCCTGGAGCTTCCCATGGGTGCATTGGGGGGCTGGATAGCCGAAAAGAGGCTGATGGGATGATGGCGCGGATGAGCGGTGCGGGGAGGGACGGATCGTGAAATGCCCGAAATGTGGAGCGGACAATCCCGAGAGCGCCGAATACTGTTCGTTATGCATGGAGAAGCTGCTGAGCGCAACGGCAACGGGAGCGCAGCGAGGACCCGGGGCGGCGGCGGGAGATCTGTATATCGCGCCGGGCGAATGGAGAGGGGACGCGGATTTGCTGCGGCCTGCCGTAAGCAAGGCAGTGAAGACCAAGGTAAAGAGATTCCGCGTGAGGCTCATAGTCTACGGAGTGATCGCGGTGGCGATCGCCGCATGGTTGGTCCTGAGCTTTACCGTCTGGGCCAATCCGTCGCCTGGCGAGCGGTCGATGCAGCTCTTCGAGGCGATAAACGCCGGTGACTCCGATGCCTTCGTGGCACTTTTCGGGGAGAACGAACGCTCCGCCGCGGAGGACCTGTACGGTGATATTGCCTCGTACCTCGGGCCGGGAGGCAGATACGAGAATATACAACTTGACGTCGTAGCGGCCGATGCCTACGATGCGGCTTCATACGTTGAAGGTGGAAGCATCGCGAAAGGCGGGGGGACCGCCATCGCAATAAGCGCCTCGGACAACATGATGATCAAGCTCGAGAACCATGCCGGCAGGTGGTTCGTTGTCCGCCTGGGGACCAGGCTGGTTCCTTGAAAACGGCAGGCAGATGTCCGCCAGCTCGAGATGCCACCTTCATCATGCGACGGGCTGCTCGAGCGCGGAATCCGCGCGCTTCCCGCGCATGCCATTCCGTCGCAACGCGTTTTTACTGTTAAGCTAGGAAGAAAAGGTTGCGACACGCCCGTCAGACATGGAGTGGGGATGATCTTGGGCTGGAGTGAGAGCTACTACGCGGACATGAAAAAGGAGGCGGTTCGGGAACTGCGCAAGAAGGCGCTGCCGCTGCTTGAAACCGCTATCGAGCTGCGTGAAACCATCGCCTGTTATGGGGATTTCTCGGACGATGCGGGGCAACTTGAGCCAGTCCTCGAAAAGTTGCAGGTATTTCTGGAGGAATACCTGAGATCAGAATAGGCGAAGAGCGCCCCCGGCGTTCATCATGTGCCGGACCGGTGTTACAATATCTCTCGTATTGCCGGAGTGGCGGAACAGGTAGACGCGCTGGTCTCAAAAACCAGTGGGGGAGACCCCGTGCCGGTTCGAGTCCGGCCTTCGGCACCAGCCAGAAAGCCCCGCAGAAGGCGGGGCTTTTCGGCTGTTAAGATAAGGGCAGAGGTTTTGTCACTGGTGGGATTTATGATGATTGCACGTTCTCCTTGGGTGAGGGGGCGGGGCGAAAAGCCCCGTCCCCGAGCCTCACATCAGTGTAAGTCGGTAAAAACCAGCTCGATAAAGAGGGATAGCCTTGGCGGGAGTAAGGAAATGGGTACTGATCGACGGGCACAGCCTGGCTTATCGTGCTTTCTATGCGTTGCCCCAGGAATTGACCACGTCTTCCGGTCAGATGACCAATGCCGTGTACGGCTTTACCTCCATGCTCATAAAGGTGCTCGAGGAACTCGCTCCGCAGGCGGTTATAGTTGCCTTCGATAAGGGCAAACCGGAATTCCGCACCGACATGTTCGCCGCGTACAAAGCCCATCGCAAGCCGATGCCCGGGGAATTGCGAGAACAGATGGATATCATCCATGCCGTACTGGATTCCCTGGACATACCGACCGTAGAGGAGGAGGGTTATGAGGCCGATGACGTGCTGGCTACCCTGACCGAGCTCTTGCCCGAGGGTTGCGAGGTCTTCATCGTGACAGGCGACCGTGACGCCCTGCAGCTCGTCGACGAACGCGTCAGGGTCATCGCCAACCGCAAGGGCATCACGGACATAGTCGTCTACGATCCGCAGGGAGTCAAGGAGAAATACGGCGTCGAGCCGGGGCAGGTTGTGGATTACCTGGCCCTGAAGGGAGATACATCCGACAATATCCCCGGAGTACCGGGTATCGGCGAAAAGACGGCTGCGGCTTTGATCTCGCAGTACGGAAGCCTGGACGAGGTATACGATCACCTCGAGGAGATCAGGGGGAGGGCGAGAAAAGCCCTGGAGGAGAACCGTGAAAAAGCTTACCTCAGCCGCGATCTTGCCGTGATGCGCCGCGACGTCCCGCTGGAGAAAGAGAACGCAAGCCGCTGGGAGATGAAACCGTGGGACGAGGAAAAGGTACGAGCCGTATTCGATCCCCTGGAATTCAAAAAACTATACGAAAGGCTCAAGGGAATAAAGGGGCAGATGTTCCCGGGTGTTGCCGTCGAGGAAACCATGCAAGCCCCGCTCGATACAGCGGAGAGGTTTGAGATCGCGGATGAGGACGAGCTCGAGGATGTGCTGCGTGCGTGCGAGAAAGCGGGCGAGCTGTCCCTGTATGCGCATATCGAGGGCGAGGGCTATACACGCGGCCGTTTGACCGCGATGTCGCTTGCGAGCGGAGACGGGGTGTTCCGCTTTTCCCTGGAGGACGAGGCTATGTGCCATTGCCTGCAGTCTTTGCTCGAACGTTTCTCGCAACCAGGTGGCACGCGCGTCAACTGTTACAGGGGCAAGGACATAATGGTGCAATGCGCCCGCCTGTACGGTTTCTATCCGCGCTGCGACTTTGACGTTGAACTTGCCTCCTATCTCGTGAGCCCTACGGGAGTAAAACACGGCCTCGAGGATGCGGTGCAACGCTACCTGGGAGTTGCTTTGGGAGAGAAGCCCGAGGGGCAGCTCGACCTGATAGAGGAGGAAGAGGTAAGGGCTGAGGGGGATATACAAAGGGCTATTGCCGTGGCCAGGCTGGTCGAGCCGCTTGAAACCGCCATGAACGCGAGGGATCTGAGGCCGCTCTACGAGGACGTAGAGATGCCCCTCCAGGAGGTCCTCGCGGACATGGAGGCAAGGGGAATACGCCTCGACCGCGAGATACTGGAAAAAATGCGCTCGGAGATGGAAGAGGAACTTGAAAGCCTGGAGGCGCATGCATATGAATTGGCGGGGCAGGAGTTCAACCTGAACTCGCCGCAGCAGCTCTCCCACATTCTCTTCGAGGTCCTCGAGCTTCCTCCACAGAGAAAGACGAAGACGGGGTTCACTACCGATATAGGCACGCTCAACGCCTTGAGGGGGGAACACCCCATAGCCGAGGTCCTTGTACGCTACCGCGAGCTCTCGAAGCTTCTGAACACGTACGTGAACGCGCTCCCGAAGATGGTAGACCCGGTTACGCGGAGACTGCATGCGTGCTTCAACCAGACGGTGACCGCAACCGGCCGTCTTTCTTCCAGCAATCCCAACCTGCAGAACATACCCGTGCGCACCGAGCTTGGAAAGACGATTCGCAGGGCATTTCTGCCCACTTCCCGCGACGGCCTCATCCTCGCGGCGGACTATTCCCAGATCGAACTGCGGGTGTTGGCCCACCTCTCGCGAGACGAGGGGTTGATAAAGGCCTTCGAGGAGGATCGGGACATACATGCCTCCACCGCATCCGAGGTCTTCGACATACCGTTCGATGAGGTCAACGCGGAGCAGCGGCGCAGGGCGAAAGCAATAGTATTCGGTATCATCTACGGCATAAGCCCCTACGGGCTGGCCGAGCAGCTGTGCATAGAAAGCGAAGAGGCCGAGGCGTACATCAGCGGATATTTCAGTGAATTCCCTGGGGTGAGGGGTTTCCTGGACAGGCAGGTCGAGGAGGCGGCGCGGAACGGCTTCGTAACCACTATCCTTGGCCGCAGGCGCGAGATACCGGAATTGGCCGAGGGGAACGTGCGCTTGAGGCGGCTGGGTGAGCGCCTTGCCTTTAACACGCCCATACAGGGCAGCGCGGCGGATATCATCAAGGTGGCCATGCTGAAGATCTACCGCCGCCTGGGTGAAGGGGGGTTCGCTTCGCGTATGATCCTGCAAGTCCACGACGAACTGGTCTTCGATGTCGAACGCGCCGAGTCCCAAGAAGTACAGGATATCGTACGGGCGGAGATGGAGAGGGCCTGCGACCTCGACGTTCCGCTCAAGGTGGACATGGGAATGGGCCGGACCTGGTACGACGCCAAATAGTCTAAATCAGCTGGTGCAGGTTGTCCGTTATCTTCGACCGGCCGACTATGAAAAGATTTCGCCACAACAAAGGAGCCAGGCCCGCTGGGGGGCCTGGCTCGAGGTCATCTTACTCCTCCAGGGGAACGCAGTAGGCCAGGTCGGTCAGGCCGCCTGCGATCTCCTCCGGCCACTTGAGTTTTACCCGCATACCGACGTGTACCTGATCCGGTTCAACGCCCTCGATGATGCATACGGTCATGGTGTCGGAACCGTCGTAGACGATACCGGCGAAGATCTGCGGGGTACCCGAGACCTCCTCATCGGATATGCCCTCGTAGGCCCAGGAACCGGTGAAGGTATAGGTGGTCACGGTGGCGGTGTCCTTTATCTCCACGAACTCGTCGGGCATGGAGAGGCATAGGCAGTAGGGTTTGGGCATGAAGTATACCCGCCCGCACCCGGGGCATTTGTTCGCCAGCATCTTTCTCTCCTTGAGCCCCTCGAAGGTCTTGCGGATGAGCGCGATGCTCTCGAACTTCCATTCCCAGGAGGACATGTTCCAGCTTCCCTCTATGGCGATGGTCTCGTTCTTGTGTTCCATGGCGCTACCTCCTCGGTTTATCCGAGAGAACGGCGACGACGTTGAGGTTAACCGCTCCGCCCCAGCCGTGTGCGACGGCCTTGTGGACGTCCTTTGAGACCTGCCGCTCTCCGCACTTTCCCATGATCTGCAGGGCGCACTCGGCTACCCTCTCCATGGCCGAGGCCCCGATGGCGTTGGTCGAGATGACCCCGCCGGACGGACACACCGGCAGTTCGCCGTCGAGGTTCATGGAGCCGGAGTCCAGTATGGACGGCGCCTCGCCTTCGTCGCACAGCAGCAGCCTCTCGTAGAACATCAGCAGCTGATGCGCGAAGGGCGCATAAGGCTCCGCAAGGTCGATCTCGTTACGCGGGTCCTTTATGCCTGCGATCTCGTAGGCACGGGCTGAGGCTATTTTGCAGCTCTCCTGCTCGCAGGGATCGGCATTGGTCGTGCCGGAACCGGCTATACCCACCAGGGCGGCCTCGTCGGAGGCGGAGGCACACGAAAGCACATAAGCCGGCTTGTCTGTGAGCTTCCTCGCCTTTTCGCCGGTGGTGAAGAGCATGGCACAGGCCCCGTCCGTGGCCGGGCACGTGTGCCCGAAGCGGATTGGGTACTGCAGCAGCGTGGTCTTGGCGACATCCTCCGGTGTGAGTCCAGGCTGCTTGAGGTGCGAGTAGGGGTTCAGGGCGGCGTTATTCCGGCACAGGGCCGCCACCTTGTCCAGGTGATGGGTGGTGCACCCGCTGCTCTTCATGTAGCTGGACGCCTGATAGACGGCCACGCCCACCGCGCCGCCCCCGAAGGAGGCGATAAAGCCGGGGTCCACTCCCAGTTGGAACTGGGCCGCCGCATCGGCCAGGGCGACGGTGTTGAGGCCCATGGTCGAGTTGCCGTCGGACTGCTTCTCGAATGCGATGACCATCACCGTATCGTAGAGTCCCGATCCGACCAGGTAGTAACCGCCGTGAGCAACCGAACCGCCCGTGGTCCCGCCGGTGGTGATGCGGATCATGGGTTTTCCGTATGCCCCCCAGTGACCAGCGCCCCACTCTTCCGGCATGTTCACGCCCTCGAAGGCGGGCATGTTGCCCGTGGCGAAGGCGTCTACGTGTTTGGGCTTCAGGCCGGCGTCCTCGTAGCAGGCGCTCACCGCTTCCCATACCAGCTCGGCGATATTGACGTCACGCCGCTTGCTGACGTGCTTGGAGAGGCCGACTCCCACTACCGCGACTTCGTTCTTCGCCATCTCACTCACCTCCCAGCACGTAGACGATGTTCTCCTGGGCGCATATCCCCGTCTGTCCGTGCGCAAGGGCTGTCTTGACGCCCTCGACCTGATATGCACCGGCATCGCCGCGTACCTGCATGGCAGCCTCTATGATGCGGGCCAGGCCGGCGGCACACTCGACGTTGGCTCCCAGCGCTCCACCCGATGCGTTCACCGGGAGTCTGCCGGCCATGGCGGTGGCTCCGGAATCGAAAAAGGCGCCGCCCTGCATGGGCTGGCAGAGGCCCAGGGCCTCGTAGGCCATGAGCTCCTCGTGGGCAAAGCACTCATGCACCTCGGCCAGGTCGATCTGGGATGCGGGATCATCGATGCCAGCCTGCGCGTAGCAGGCATCTGCAGCGAGCTTGAGCGAGCCCAGTCTGTCGAGGGTGCGCTCCGTTACGTACGAGTCGTGAGCGAACCCGACGCCTTTGATCCACACCGGCCTGTCGGCCTTTGCCGCGGCATTGGCGGAAGCCAGGACGACCGCGCATGCACCGTCGCATAGGGGAGCGCTCATGAGCTCGGTTATGGGCGAGTAGAGGGGGCGCGAAGCCAGCACCTTGGCTGCATCTGCTCCGGCAAGGGAGCGCATCGCCAAGGGGTTGCGGGACGCGTTGTCCAGGTTCTTTGCGGCCACGGCCGCTATTTGTTCCTCGCTCACTCCGGAGGCGTCCATGTAGGAACTGGCCTGCAGGGCGCCGGCGGATATCTCGTTGAGCAGCCAGCGCTGGCGGTCGAAGGTGGGGTCGAGCAACATGATGCCCGGCAGGATGCCCGCATATACCGAAGCCTGGCTCTCCGCCACCACCAGAGCAACGTCGTGGTCGCCGCTGAGTATGCGCGTTAGTGCATAGAGCACTCCAAAAGCCCCGTCCATCTCCACCTTGGACTCGTTCTTGCGCCATGAGCCTGCCGGCTCCACCAGCCTCATGTTGGAGATAGTGCGCCCGTCGCAGTAGTCGTTGTTGGCGGTGATGACGGTATCCAGGTCCTCGCGCTTCAAGCCCGCCGCATCCAGCGCAGCCCTGGTGGCCTTGAGCACCATCACTTCCCGCGACATGTTGTTGTCCGCCTCGTACGGTGTCTGTGCGTAGGCGATAATCGCTACTTCTTTATCCATGCTATCGCCTCCCTTATCCCGCCGGCCTATAAGCGGCCAGGAGATCGAGCACGTTATCGGCGTCCGGGTTGAGGACTGCCTCCACGCGCATGCCGACCGATGCGTCGTCGCCCTCCAGGCGGGCTGCGATGCAGGTATCGGCCCCGTCGTGCTTGACCATGGCGATTATCTCCGGGGCTTCCAGGTCCACGAGGTCGCCGTTCTCGGCCACGCTGACTGCGGCCTTCGTGCATGCCTGCACCGTCCCGGTCGCGGGCAGCTCTACCCATTCCTCGGCACGGGCGAAACAGCGCTCGCAGATCATGCGCGGCGGCAGGAAGACGCGGCCGCAGGCTGGACATTTCGAGCCCAGGATCTTGCCTTCTTTCATGCCGTCATAGAAATTCTCCATCCAGTTCCCGACCGACCAGTTGAAGACCGGATTGATCGGGATGGACGCCCTGGGAACAGGGTCTTTTGAAACTTTCGCTCCCATACGATCACTCCCTTCCAGTGTGAGCGGAACCCCTCTTGTGAAAGCTTTTGCAGCCGGATGATGGATGTACGGTAACAACCGTATCGGCAACTGTAGGATCTTTTATCCTCTATGCGGGCATATGATGGCCACGAAAATCCGGCTATCCCAACAATAGAGTATCTTGTAAATCATCTCCCCGGTCAAAGTATGTGCAATAAGCACGAAGAAATGCTAAAATAAACGCGCTGTGTGCCTGTACCTAGGATAGGAGGGGCCGTGGCAAATAAATACTATTGGAGGAAAGGAAAGAATGCTGGACCAAACGGAAAGAGAGTACGACGCTGTAAACACCCCTGAGACCCCCGAACTGTCCACCCCATTGACCAACTTCGACTACTCCGAAGACGAAGTCCCCAACTACGACAAGACCATAAAGATCTTTTCTGAGGGCGACATCATCGCCGGAACGGTCGTTAAAGTGGATAAGGACGAGGTTCTCCTGGACATCGGCTATAAGTCGGAAGGGGTGATCCCGGCGAGGGAGTTGTCCATCCGCTACGGAGTGAAGACCGAGGAAGTGGTCAAAGTCGGCGATGAGATAGACGCCCTCGTCCTGCAGAAGGAGGACAAAGAAGGGCGGCTTATCCTCTCCAAGAAGAGGGCTCAATACGAGCGTTCGTGGAACCAACTCGAGAAGAATATGCTCGAAAACGAGCCTATCGAGGGCGAGGTGATCGAGGTCGTCAAGGGAGGCCTTATCCTGGATATAGGCCTGCGCGGTTTCCTGCCGGCTTCCCTGATCGACGTTCACCGCGTAAAGGAACTCCATTCCTTCCTGGGAAGCAAGCTCACCTGCAAGATCATAGAAATGGACCGCAACCGCAATAACGTAGTCCTCTCGCGCCGAGCCTTCCTGGAGGAGACGGCCTCGGAGAGAAGGAAGATACTCCTGGAAAACCTGGAGAAAGGCATGAGGGTTTCGGGTAAGGTATCGAGCATAGTATCTTTTGGGGCCTTCGTTAACCTGGGCGGTATAGACGGCCTTATCCATATCTCCGAGCTCTCCTGGTGCCACGTGGAGAAGCCTAGCGAGGTCCTCTCGGTGGGAGACGAGGTGGACGTCGAGATCCTGGAGGTGGACAAGGAGCGGGAGCGTATCTCGCTGAGCCTCAAGGCCTGCCAGGCCGATCCCTGGGAACAGCTTTCAAGGGACGTACAGGTGGGAGAGATCATCGCAGGAACGGTCACCAAGCTGGTCCCCTTTGGTGCTTTCGTTCAGGTGAGACCGGGTATCGAGGGTCTAATCCATATATCGGAGTTATCCCGACGCCACGTGGAACAGCCCGACGAAGTGGTCGCGGTGAGCCAGGATATCGAGGTTAAAGTCATCGATATCGACATCGACCGCAGGCGCATAAGCTTGAGCCTGAAACAGATAATGGGCGAGCTCGAAGAGGACGAGGATTATTACGAGGCTCCTGAAACCGTCGCTGCTGCTGACGGTGAAGTGCAGGAAACCAGCGAGGAAGCCGCGGTGGAACCTGAGCCAGAGACCGCCGTAGAGGCGGCCGAGCAAGCCGAGGAGCCGGCAGAGGAAACGGCGCCGGCTGAGGAGACCGCAGCGGAGAGCGAGATAGTGGCGGCATCCGCTGAAGTTCAGGAGTCCGCTGCCGGTGAAGTGCAGGAAACCAGCGAGGAAGCCGCGGTGGAACCTGAGCCCGAGACCGCCGTAGAGGCGGCCGAGCAAGCCGAGGAGCCGGCAGAGGAAACGGCGCCGGCTGAGGAGACCGCAGCGGAGAGCGAGATAGTGGCGCCCTCCGCTGAAGTTCAGGAGTCCGCTGCCGAAACCGCCGCCGCAGATGAAGCGGAGGAAGACGCCGCTGAGACCGCCGAGGCGGGAGCCGAAGAAGAGGAACTGCCCGAGGGCAGCCTGGAGTCCATCATCAGGGATATGAAAAGGGACAAGAGCTGACCCGCGAAACCTGCGCTGCGATGATTTAAAGGGGCATCCAAGATGCCCCTTTTTCAAACGCATACTGCGCCGAAATGCACGCGGGGGTACCGCACGGTAAACCTTAGGGAACAGAGCAGTCCGTACCCGATGGCAGGAAGAAAGGACTGACGGGATTGTTCAAGGTAGCTTTGACGGGGGGGATAGCCAGCGGCAAGAGCACCGTATGCGACATGCTCTCGCAAAAAGGCGCTTTTATAATCTGCAGCGACCAGCTGGCACGCGAGGTGGTGAAGAAGGGGGAGCCTGCGTGGAAGGAGATTGTAGACCACTTCGGAGAGGAGATATTGGACCCTGAAGGCGAGATAGACCGCGGGGAACTCGCGCAGATCGTATTCGCTGACGAGAACGAGAGGAGATTTCTGGAGAAAGTCACTCACCCCCGCATCTTCAAGCGCATGGCGGACATGATGCGCGAGATCGACGAGGAGACCGAGGGCGAAGCGATAATCGTCCTGGATATACCGCTCCTGGTAGAGGCCGCAGCCGGCAGCATGTTCGATTTCAACCTGGTCGTGGATTCCCCGCCAGTCAAGCAGGTCGAGCGGCTGATGGCCGACCGGGGGAGCAGTGAGGAAGAAGCCAGGTCACGCATGAACGCCCAGGTACCACGCGAACAGAGGCTTGCCTGTGCGGACCATGTTATACGCAACGAGGGTACGCTGGAGGACCTGCAGCGGGAAGTCGACAAAGCGTGGGACGCCATCTCGGCTCTAGCCCGCGCTACAAAGACCCGTTAGGTGCTTGCCTACCTGCGTTCGAGCGCCCTGTCCCGCAGGGCCTCTTCTATCTCCTTGCTGTAACGATCGTAGACCGGGCATCCATACTGCAGGCAGAACCTGAGTTCCAGGGTGCATCTCGGTTGATCGATCTGCCAGCATTCAAGGCCACGCTGGTACGCTTCGCAGGACAGGTACTGGCTGGCGGGACACTCCCTCATCCTGCGGCAGTTATTCTGGGCGATCTTTCTCAACCTCCCCGTGCGCGCGCATGCTATTATGGTGACAGGGCTCACGGGAGCCCTTTGCTGACTCAATGATAACGATATCGAGGAGGTCGAGGCAACAGCAATGGACGGTCACAGGATGGAGTTCGTCTTCTTTGATGCGGGAGAGACGCTTATCCACCCCATGCCCTCCTTTCCCGAACTGTTCGTAGAGGTGTGTACAGGCCATGGGCTTGAAGTGGATCTCGAGGTCCTGCGCAGCACTACACGCAATCTTATGGCGGCCGTGGAGGACCGGCAGCGGCGAGGATATACTTTTTCCGACGAGGCAGGCAAATCACGCCTCTTCTGGCTGGATTTCTACGGAGAACTGGTTCGCGATATGGGATACACGGCGGGCGACGGCTCATTACCTGAAGCGCTTTACCGCACGTTTTCGGACCCCGCCAACTACGGGGCTTACGACGATGTCCGGGAAACCATGCATGCACTGCGGGGCCGGGGTATCAGGATGGGTCTTATCTCCAACTTCGAAGCATGGCTGGAGGATCTGCTGGAGGATCTCGGCTTGCTCGAGTTCCTCGAAGTGCTGGTCATTTCCGGAAAGGAAGCCTACGAGAAACCACACCCTCGCATATACGAACTGGCCCTGGAACGGGGCGGGCTCGAAGCGGGGCGGACACTGCACGTCGGAGATTCGCCCATCTCAGATTATGACGGCGCAAGGGAAGCGGGAATGCGCGCCGTCCTGCTTGATCGCTGGGAAAGGTTCCCGGATTTCGAGGGAGAACGCGTAAGGGAACTGCGTGAGCTGCCTGCATTCCTTGATTGAGGTGGGATGTGCATGGGTGAATTCCGCGTAAGCAGCGAACTATCCCCGCGCGGCGATCAGCCGTCTGCTATCGCGGGGTTGAGCGAGGGATTTTTGCGCGGCCACCTTTACCAGACGCTGCTGGGGGTCACCGGATCGGGTAAGACTTTTACCGTGGCCCATGTCGTGAACGTCTTGCGCAAACCGTCTCTGGTCATCGCCCCCAACAAAACACTGGCGGCCCAACTCTGCAATGAGTTTCGCGAGCTCTTTCCGGATAACGCCGTGGAATATTTCGTCAGTTATTACGATTACTACCAGCCCGAGGCTTACGTGCCTCGTTCCGACACGTACATAGAGAAGGACACCTCGATCAACGATGATATAGACCGCCTCCGTCACCGGGCGACTTCCGCCCTTCTGTCTCGTTCCGACGTGATCATCGTCGCCTCGGTCTCCTGCATATACGGGCTGGGAAGCCCCCAGGAGTACCTGCGGCACGCGCTGATTCTGCAGCGGGGGAAGGAATACGAACTTCGGGATATCCTGGCAAAACTGGTGGATATGCAATACCAGCGCAACGATTACGATATAGCGCGTGGGCGATTCCGGCTTAAGGGAGATACCCTGGAGGTATATCCGAGTTACGAGGAGAAGGTGGTAAGGGCCGAGTTCTTCGGAGACGAGCTGGACCGACTGAGCGTAATAGATCCGCTTAGCGGCGAGATAGTCTCGCACGAAGAACACGTGGCGGTGTACCCGGCAACCCATTACCTGACGAGTTCCGAAAACATGGACAGGGCGCTGTCCTCCATACGCTCCGAGCTCAGCGAAAGGATGTCCGAGCTGGAAGGACAGGGCAGGATCCTCGAGGCGCAGCGCCTGCTGCAGCGCACCACGTATGATCTTGAGATGCTCGAGGAGATGGGGTATTGTTCCGGCGTGGAGAACTATTCACGCCATCTCGACGGCAGGGAGCCGGGGGAGCCGCCGCATACCTTGCTCGACTTCTTCCCCCGCGATTTCCTGGTATTCATCGACGAATCGCATATCACCATACCCCAGTTGAACGCCATGTACGAGGGAGACATGTCGCGCAAGCGTACCCTGGTGGAGTACGGTTTTCGCCTTCCCTCCGCCCTGGACAACCGGCCGTTGAAATTCGCGGAGTTTCTGTCCAGAACCGGTCAGATGGTTTGCGTAAGCGCCACCCCGGGCCCCTGGGAGCTCTCCATTTCCGCCTCAGTCGTGGAACAGATCATCCGTCCCACCGGGCTGGTCGATCCGGAACTGCTGGTAAGAACTGCTGAGGGACAGATCGACGATCTCATCGAGGAGATAAGACGCCGTACGGAGCGCAACGAGAGGACGCTGGTCACCACTCTTACCAAGCGTATGGCCGAAAACCTCACCGACTACCTGCTGGAGATGGGGCTGCGCGTACGCTACCTGCACTCGGAGATCGACACCCTGGACCGCTTGGATATCATCCGTGACCTGCGCCTGGGCGAGTTCGACGTTCTGGTCGGGATAAACCTGCTGAGAGAAGGCCTGGACCTTCCCGAGGTGTCCCTGGTGGCCATCCTGGATGCGGATAAAGAGGGATTCCTGCGCAACGAGCGCTCTCTTATACAGACCATTGGCAGAGCTTCCCGCAACGTGAACGGCCAGGTGATCATGTACGCTTCACATATCACGGATTCCATGCGCAGGGCCATGAGCGAGACGGAGCGGCGACGCGCGCTGCAGCTCGATTTCAACCGCCGCAACAATATCAACCCTCAAACCGTGCGCAAGCGGGTGAGCGATATAATGGACATGGTACTGCTCCCGGACGAGAAGGCGCCCTACAGGGTAAGACGCAGGGAGCGCGAGGAGATGCCGCCGGCGGATATCGAACGGCTCATAGTCGGCCTCGAGGACGAGATGAGGCTGGCAGCTGATGACCTGCGTTTCGAATACGCAGCCCGCCTGCGTGACGAGGTGGCGGACCTGAAAAAGAGATTGCGGCGCATGGCGGCACAGGAAGACCGCTGAAGGTCATTGACGGATCTTGCCGTGAAACCGTATATAGCAATCGCGATACCCGTACACCCGGCCTCAAGGTACGCCGCCTGGCGAAATAAAGGATCGGCGGACAGGATGAAGATGGTATGGACTGGATAGTAATAAACGGAGCACGCGAGCACAATCTTAAGAACATCAGCCTGCGTCTTCCCCGCGGCCGCCTCATCGTCATGACGGGCCTTTCGGGAAGCGGCAAATCATCTCTTGCTTTCGATACCATATATGCCGAGGGCCAGAGGAGATACGTGGAGTCGCTTTCGGCTTATGCCCGCCAGTTCCTGGGCCAGATGGACAAACCAGACGTCGACCATATAGACGGGCTTTCCCCCGCCATCTCCATAGACCAGAAAAGCGCCACCCGCAACCCCCGCTCCACGGTGGGGACCATAACCGAGATACACGACTATCTGAGGCTGCTGTATGCACGCATAGGCAAGGCGCATTGCCCGGCCTGCGGCAGGCCGATAGAGCGCCAGACGTCTCAGCAGATAATAGAGAAAGTAGAGAGCCTCGGGGGAGGTACGCACCTGTCTATTCTCGCGCCCATCGTGCGCGGCCGTAAAGGAGAGTACTCGAAGCTTTTGTCCGAGGTGAGGCGAAAGGGTTATGCAAGGGCAAGGGTCGACGGCGAGCTGCGCGAACTCGACGAGGATATAAGCCTGGAACGGTACCGCCGCCACGACATCGAGGTGGTGGTGGACCGCATCGTGCTCAAGGATGGAGTGCAGCGCAGGCTGGCCGATTCTATGGAAACGGCACTGGAGCTGGGGCAGGGGATGGTGATAGTCGCCGTCGCCGGCGACGGCGACCGCTATTTCAGCGAGCATTTCTCGTGCCCGGAGTGCGACGTAAACCTGCCGGAACTCGAGCCGCGCATGTTCTCCTTTAACAGCCCTTACGGTGCCTGCCCCGAATGCAGCGGGCTCGGTTATCTGCAGGTGATCGACCCGGAACTGGTAGTACCCGATACGAGGTTGAGCCTGGAGGAGGGAGCAGTGGTGCCCTGGCCCGGCACATCGTCATTCTCCCACCGGCTGCTCGAAGCCCTGGCGGAGAAATACGAGTTCAGCATGGAGACCCCGTTCGAGGACCTTGCGGAAGAGATAAGAGAGAAGATACTCTACGGCACGGGAGATGAAAAACTTTATGTACATTACCGCAACCGCCGCGGTATGGCGCGTTCATATTTCACCCATTTCGAGGGCATCGTCAACTGGCTCGAGAGGCGATACGGGGAGACCGATTCGGAGTATGCGCGCTCGAGGATATCCCAGTACATGAGCATGCGCCCCTGTCCCGCATGCGGCGGAGCGCGCCTCAAGCCCGCGAGCCTGGCGGTTACGGTTGGCGGACTGAACATACATCAACTCTCCACGCTCTCCATACGAGAGTTCAGGGACTGGCTGGTTGAACTGTCACTCGCGCCCGTGGAGGAAGCCATATCGAGACGCATCCTCAAGGAGCTGAGTTCGCGCATCGCTTTCCTGATGGACGTGGGGCTCGATTACCTCTCGCTCGATCGCGCCGCGGCAACGCTTGCGGGAGGCGAAGCGCAGCGCATAAGGCTCGCTACACAGATAGGCTCCGGGCTCGTCGGCGTCCTCTATATCCTCGACGAACCATCCATAGGGTTGCATCAGCGTGACAACCGCCGCCTGATATCCACCCTGGAGGAACTGCGGGACATGGGCAACACCCTCATCGTGGTAGAACATGACGAAGCGACAATACGCGCGGCCGACTGGATAGTGGACATAGGGCCGGGAGCGGGGGAGCATGGGGGGGAGATAGTTTACGGCGGCTCCCTCGAAGGCCTGCTCAAAAGGAGAAAATCGATAACGGCGAAATACCTGCGGGGGGATAAGAGCATCAGCGTCCCCGGGGTGAGGAAGAGCCCACAAGGACGGAGCATTTGCATCAGGGGCGCCAGGGAGCACAACCTCAAGGATATCGACGTGGAGATCCCGCTGGGTTTGCTGGTATGCGTCACCGGGGTATCCGGTTCGGGTAAAAGCACACTGGTACACGATGTGCTCTACCGCGGTATGGCGCGGCGACTCTATCACTCGAGGATACCACCTGGAAAACACGATGCCATTGAAGGCCTGGACCATATAGACAAGGTTATTAATATCGATCAGAGCCCCATCGGCCGCACGCCCCGCTCCAACCCCGCCACCTACACCGGTGTTTTCGACAACATCCGTTCACTCTTCGCGGACACCGTCGAAGCGCGGATGCGGGGTTACAAGCCCGGCCGTTTCAGCTTCAACGTAAAGGGCGGAAGATGCGAAGCGTGCCGGGGCGACGGCAATATAAAAATTGAGATGCACTTCCTTCCAGACGTATACATACCGTGCGAGGTCTGCAAGGGCAAGAGGTATAACAACGAGACCCTGGAGGTCACGTTCAAGGGACGTAACATCAGCGATGTCCTGAACATGTCCGCCACGGAGGCGCTGGAGTTCTTCTCTGCCATACCGCCCATACGCAGAAAACTGCAGACCCTTCATGACGTGGGGCTGGGTTATATCAAGCTCGGGCAGCCGGCGCCCACCCTCTCAGGTGGTGAGGCTCAGAGGGTGAAGCTGTCATCGGAGCTCAACAAGAGAGCCACCGGCAGGACTCTCTACCTGCTGGACGAGCCCACGACCGGACTGCACTTCGACGACATAGACAAGCTCCTCAAGATGCTGCAGGGCCTGGTGAACGCAGGGAACACGGTGCTGATCATCGAACACAACCTGGACGTCATCAAATGCGCCGACCGTATCATCGATCTTGGCCCGGAGGGCGGAGAGGAAGGTGGTCACGTGGTGGCCGCGGGCACACCCGAGGATGTCGCGGCTGTGCCCTCCTCGTATACGGGCGATTATCTGCGGACTATGTTAAAAAGCAGGAAGAGCCCGACCCCTGAGAGGTGACTGTCTTGTCAGGAAATGAGAGCAGAGCAGCGAACCTTCCCGACAGCCCCGGTGTGTACATCTTTTACGACGCGCAGAGGGAAATAATCTACGTCGGCAAAGCCGCTTCCCTGCGCAAGCGCGTTGCATCCTATTTCGGCTCTCGCGGGTCGGAAAACCCCCGCCTCGACCGCCTGCGAGAGCGCATAGCCGACGTAGATTTCATCGTCTGCGGCAACGAGGTGGAGGCTCTCATACTGGAGGCAAACCTCATTAAACGCCACCATCCTCCATACAACATCGACTTCCGGGACGACAAGAGCTACCCCTACATGGTCGTTTGTGTCGGGGACACCTTCCCCCGCGTGATGTTCGCTCGCGGCAAACGGCGCAAGGATGCAGTCTACTACGGACCGTTCGCGCATGCGGGAGCGGTAAGGGAGACCATAGATACGCTGCGCAAGGTATTCCCGTTCCGCGCCTGTCGCGGGCGCGAGCCCGGAAAGAATACGGGCTCTCCCTGCCTGGACTACCATATCAAGCTGTGCAGCGGCCCGTGCATAGGAGCGGTAACCGCAGAGGAATACGGCGAAATCATAGCCGGAGTGAGGGAATTCATGGAGGGAAACCACGCCGTGATCCTGTGCGAGCTCGAGCGGCGCATGCACGAGGAAGCCGGGCGGCAGGATTACGAGCTGGCGGCCCGCACCAGGGACCGCATCGTTGCACTGGGCCGGCTGCTGGAGAGGCAGCAGGCACACGTGATAAAGGAGGGGGACCAGGACGTCTTCGCGGTGTATGCCGGCGAACTCGATGCGTGCGTCACCGTATTCTACGTGCGCGGGGGTAAGATACTGGGCAAGCAGGACCTTTTCTCCACCCTCCCCATCGGGCAGAGCGAGGACGAGGTGATGGGCGCGTTCCTCCCTCAGTTCTACGAGCAGGCTGCGTATATACCGCGTGAGGTCGTACTCTCCCATGACCCCGGCCCGAAGGAAAGGGAACTGCTGCAGAATTGGTTGAGCGAAAGGGCGGGCAGGAAAGTCAGGGTCACGTTGCCGCAGCGGGGAAAAAAGCGCAGCCTGGTGCGGAAGGTCGGCGAGAACGCGCGTCTTTCGCTCGAGGTCCATGAGGCCAGGCAGGCCAGCGACCTCGGTTGGATATCACGCGCCATAAGCGGCATTCATGAGGGCCTCGGACTCGCTAACGTTCCCTACCGCATCGAATGCTACGATATCTCCAACCTGGGGGTCGAGGACGCGGTCGGGTCCATGGTGGTCTACGAGGCGGGCATCCCGGCCAGGAAAGAATTCAGGCGCTTCCGTATCAGAAGGGTTACGGGACAGAACGATGCTGCGATGATAGAAGAAGTGCTGGCGCGCCGCATGGCAAAGCTTGCGGATGGCGCACGGCACGAAGAGAAGAAAAGGGCAAGCGGCGCACGCCTGGACTCCTTCCACAAGAAACCCGATCTCATCGTCATCGACGGAGGAAAGGCACAGCTGGCGGCGGCACTCAAGTCCGTGCAGCAGCGGGGCATCTGGGATATAGACGTGGCGGCACTGGCAAAGCGCATGGAGGAGGTCCATCTTCCCGGAGAGAGAGGCACG
This sequence comes from uncultured Actinomycetota bacterium, assembly GCA_964529285.1. Taxonomy (GTDB): domain Bacteria; phylum Actinomycetota; class Geothermincolia; order Geothermincolales; family RBG-13-55-18; genus SURF-21. The sequence goes on along the minus strand of CAZGWK010000001.1, from coordinate 136,193 downwards.
GTATCCCTGCCCCGCGACTCCGAGGCGCTGCACCTGCTGCAACGCATCAGGGACGAAGCTCACCGCTACGCCATCGACTATCACCGCCAGCAGCGATCGCTGCGCACGCGCCGCTCCGCCCTGGACGATATACCAGGCGTGGGCATCAAGCGCAAGAAACACCTGATGCGCCACTATGGGAGCCTCGCGCGCCTGGCGGCCGCATCCCTGGAGGAACTGGAGGCGCTCGACTTCCTCGACCGCCGCACCGCGGAGAGCGTCTACCGCCGCTTTCATGCCGCACAGGAAGAAGATTGACATATATTGCGCCGGGACTCGCGATGACGAAACATCATGATGGTGAGATATGATAGTTTCGCTTAAGCACGTACCGCGCCGCGCATGCGGCGTACCGGAGGAGTATGCAGCATGAAAGAAGCGCTAATCTATGCCGTGGCGACCCCCCTGGGAGAGATGCACGTCCACGTGCTCAACGGAATCCCCATACTCCTGACGCTGCCCGGCGGATGCCGGAACGCTAAGCAACAATCACCGCCCTCCCCGGCGACCGTTTCCCGCTTGCGCGAAGCCCTGGAGGCGTACTTCCGGGGAGAGGAGATATCCATGCGTTATACCGAGGTTCTTATCGCGAGGATATGCCGGACGCCTTTCGAAGAGGCTGTGCTGAAAGAAGTCGCGCACATACCTCGAGGGGAAGTCCGCTCCTACGGCGAGGTCGCCCGGTTCGCCGGCTATCCGAGGGCGGCAAGGGCAGTTGGCAACGTGATGCATGACAACCCCTTCCCTATCATCATCCCCTGCCACCGCGTCATCAGAAAAGACGGATGCATCGGCGGCTATGGGGGTGCGGAGAGCATAAAGGCATGGCTGCTCGACTTTGAAGTCCGGGGGCAGGTTCCCGGTTACCGCAGATGAGAAAGGATTTGAGGCATCTCCGCAACGCCGGCCGCGGAGGCCGGGCGCATCGCTGCAAGGGGTTGAGTCACTATAGCAGGCGGCATTTTCGCACGTCGTTCATCCATCTAGAACGGTATCTCGATGTGGCAGACCCCCGAGCTGATCTCCTTTTTTACGTTCAGGCCGGATTTGGCCACCAGGTGATTGATGGGCTGGTTCTGGGCAAAGTAATCGGCGGAGAAACCGTGCAGCCCCTCTCTCCTTGCGATAAGAGCAAGATATACAAGCAGCTCCGTCCCTATCCCTTCACGCTGGTAATCGTCCTTTACCGCCACGGCGACATCCGCAACGTTGGTATCCCCGACAACCACGTATTGACCGACGCCCACCACCTTTTCCCTTTCATCTTCCTGGATCACCGCGAGAATCACCATCTGTTTGGTATAGTCGATAGCTACGAATTTCTGTAATACCTCGTGCGGCATGTACTGACGCATGGTGAAAAACCTGCGGTAGTTGCTCTCGTCTGACAGGGAGTAGAAAAAGTCTTTCAACAGCGGTTCGTCGCTCATCTTGACCGGCCTCAGCAGGATCTCAAGGCCCTCCTCCGTGACGCGGTATCTTTCCAGTTCCTCTGGATATTCTCCTTGTTTGCCCGCAACGAACATCTGGTCCGCGTAAATAAGGTTGTGCCTCTTCGCTTCCTCTACCAGCCAGGCCCTGAAATCGGGGTGAGCGATGGATATCAGTTGCATGGCTCTTTCCCTGACGTTCTTGCCATGTAAATAAGCTGTTCCATATTCGGTGACGACGTAATGGATATCACCGGAGGTCAAGGTGACCCTCGAACTCTCAGGCAGACAGGGGACGATCCTGGATGTTTTCCCGTCATCGGCCGTAGCTTCCATGGCAAGGATGGTCTTGCCTCGCCGGGCCAGGACCGCGCCCCGCATGAAGTCCGCCTGACCGCCGATGCCGCTGTAGAACAGGCTACCGATGGATTCGGCGGTCGCCTGCCCTGCAAGATCAATGGCCAGAGCGCTGTTTATGGCGGTCATGTTATGGTTCCTGGCTATGATCAGCGGATCGTTGGTGTAGTCGATCGGCTTGAACTCAAATGCGGGATTGTCATCGATATATCGATATGTGCTCCTTTTGCCCATGCAGAATGTCGCGACCGTTTTTCCCCGGTCTATGGATTTCATGCTGTTGTCGACGACTCCCTTCTGCATGAGCTCCACGATACCGTCGCTCAACAATTCCGTATGGATACCTATGTTCTTCTTGCCTTCGAGGTTCGCGAGTATAGCGTTCGGGATGCTCCCGTAGCCGACCTGTATGGTGTCTCCGTCTTTCACTATACGTGCGACGTGGTTGCCGATACTCTGTGCAATTTCGCCGGCTACCATGGTCTGGTATTCGAGAAGCGGTTCGTCGTAAGGGATCAGGAAATCAACGTCCTCGACATCTATCATCGTATCTCCGTGAACGTAAGGCATGTTCGAGTTGACCTGGCATATGACGAGCGAGGCGCTGTCGACTGCCGCCTTCGTGATGTCGACGCTTATGCCCAGGCTCAACCTGCCGTAATCGTCAGGCGGCGATGTCTGGATGAGTGCGACGTCGACCGGGATCAACCCCCTGGCGAACAGGTCGGGAACCTGCGACAGGAACATTGGCGTGTAGTCCGCTGTTCCTTTGTTGATGGCATCCCGGACGTTTTCACCGATAAAGAACGTATTGTATCTGAAGTTCTTCTTGAACTTGGAGTCGGTATAAGGCGCAACGCCCAGGGTCCATACGTGCAGCACCTCGGCTTCGATGACATGCATGGGATGGGACTCTACGAAATCCACCAGAGCGCTTACGAGGTGTTGGGGTTCCCCGCAGCCAGTACCCACGAAAAGGCGCCCGCCTTTTTGAATGCGATCGAATATCTTGCCTTCGGGAAGGAACTTATCGGGATACCTTTGCCTCGTCCCGTCCATGACCATAAGACTGCTTCTCCCCGTTGCATGTCGCTTGTCTTCGGCCCCGCAGAGACGGAGCCGGCATATACGTCCTTACGTCACAAATGAAGGTCCTTATAACATCATCCTACAATGTCCGGGTACTGCCTGCACCCGCGGGACGCGCCCTGCGGCCCCCGGCGCGATACTCTTGCAGCGACTGCTGCCTGCGCGGCACGCCCGCCCTTCCCGTCCCTAACGTTTGATATGATGTATGTGGGTTATAATAGACCTGGTAGATAGCTTCGCCGGGAGGTGCATCGGGCTGGAGATAACCATCATAACCGGTCTCTCCGGAGCAGGGAAGTCCATCGCCATAAAGAGCATGGAGGACCTCGGATATTTCTGTGTCGACAACCTGCCGCCATCGTTGCTCCTGAAGATGGTGGAGCTGGGCTCCCAGAGCGATGCCAACATAGAACACCTGGCGGTAGGCATCGATGTGCGCGGAGGGGAGTTCTTCGATGACCTCAACGAATCCCTCGCGGAACTCGACCGCGGCGGCACACCCTACGGCATAGTCTTCCTGGAGGCCAACGACGATACGTTGGTCAAACGCTTCAAGGAGACCAGGCGGTCCCACCCCATAAATTCTCCGGGTGGTATAAGCGAAAGCATCTCCCGGGAGCGGGAGTTACTCCAGGGACTGCGTGGCAGGGCGGATATCGTTATCGACACCTCGGGGATAAACGTACACCAACTGCGCGAGCAGCTCATGAACCAGTACCGTTCGGGAGACACCTCCGTGCTGCTCGAGATCAGCCTGGTGTCATTCGGTTACAAGTACGGCCTTCCCCTGGACGCAGACATGGTCTTCGACCTGAGGTTTCTTCCCAACCCTTTCTGGGTGGACGAGCTGCGGGACCGCAATGGCAAGGACGAAGACGTGCGCGCATATGTCCTGGGCCAGGAGGAGAGCATGGGGTTCCTCGAACGCATCGCATCCCTGGTGGATTTCTTGAGGGACAAGTTCTTCCGGGAGGGTAGGCGTTACGTTACCCTGGCCATGGGATGCACAGGAGGGCAGCATCGCTCGGTGGTCATGGTGGAGGAGTTGGCTGCACGCCTGAAAGCCGCCGATTGGCTGATAAACGTGCGCCACCGGGACATCCGCCGCAGGTGAACTATGGCTTTTACCGGAATGGTAAAGGATGAGCTGGCCCGCATCATCCCCTCCAGGCGGTGCTGCCGCCTGGCGGAGCTATCCGCACTCTTCCACCTCGAAGGAGCGCTTCACCTCAAGGGAGCTCACCGCCTCGGGCTGCATACGGAGAGCGAAAACGCCGCGGTCGCAAGGAAGATGTTCTCCTCTCTCAAGGAGCTGTTTGCGGTCTCCCCCGAGTTGCGCGTCGAGAAGGCTCCCCGCCTGCGGGGTCATAATTGTTACCTGCTCTTTCTGGAGGACGGAGACAAGTCGGCACAGATACTCAACGAACTGGGGCTGCTGGATGACTCGCTGCGACCGCTGCTCGGAGTACCCGCCAGGATAACGCGCCGTCACTGCTGCGGCATAGCGTATCTCCGGGGAGCTTTCCTGGGAGGGGGATACGTCAGTCGTCCCGACCAGCCGGCTCACCTTGAGATAAACGTGCAGCACGCCGAGATGGCGGAAGGACTGCGCTCACTCGCAAACAGATACGACATACATCTGAATACGAACAGGAAGAAAAGGCTGTACACCATATACAGCAAGGGCCGCAGCGAACAGGTTGATTTCCTGGCCCTGCTGGGCGCGCACGACGCAGTCCTGCGGCTGCAGAGCGATGCAGTGATGCGCGAGGTAAGGGAGAGAGTGAACCGGCGCGTCAACAGCGAGACGGCAAACCTGGAACGTATAGTAGATGCCGCCCAGAAGCAGTTGCACGATATACGCATCATAGACGAGAATCTCGGCCTGGGCAGCCTGCCTGTTTCCCTGCGCGAAGTGGCGGAAGCCCGCATGAGACACCCGGAGGCAAGCCTCGCCGAACTGGGCGATTGCCTGCAGCCCTCGCTGTCCAAATCGGCTGTTTACCACCGCATGCTGCGCATCAGGAGCATCGCTTGCGGTAAATAGGCAGTTATCTATCGCAGCCATGGTGCTGCATGCAGAGGTCGGCGCAGATCTCTTCCACTCGCGGGCCAGCGCTGTTACGGGCAGCACGACTCGCATGTTTACCGCAGGTCTTTTTTGCTTATAATGTCAAATGTAGCAGACGGGTATTCTGTGATCGCGCATGAGAAGAGCAAAGATCCGAAGGAGGTATTCAAATGGCGGTTAAGGTGGGTATAAACGGTTTTGGCAGGATAGGCCGTCTCTTCCTGCGCGCGGCCATGCCGCAGGGCGTGGACGTAGTCGCCATCAACGACCTTAGCGACGCTGGGACGCTGGCGCATCTCTTCAAGTACGATACAATTTTCGGAAGATATGCAGGAGCCGTCGATGTAAAGGGCGACGCACTTAGCGTTGACGGCAAGGACATAAGGGTCCTCTCGGAGAAGGACCCCTCGAAGCTGCCCTGGAAAGACATGGGCGTAGAGGTAGTCATAGAAGCCACCGGAGCTTTCAGGGACCGGGATGACGCCGCAAAGCATCTGGCTTCCGGGGCATCCAAGGTAGTGATAACCGCCCCAGCGAACGACCCGGATATCACTATCGTCATGGGAGTGAACGACGACCAGTACGACTCGAAAAAGCACGATATCGTCAGCAACGCTTCCTGCACCACCAACTGCCTGGCGCCGGTGGCAAAAGTGCTTATGGACAGCTTCGGGGTGGACTCCGGTTACATGACGACCATACATGCTTACACCAACGATCAGCGCATACTGGACTTCCCCCACAAGGATCTCAGGAGGGCGAGGGCCGCAGCAGGAAATATAATCCCTACTTCAACCGGCGCCGCAAAGGCAATCGGTCTGGTCATACCGGCCTTGAAGGGCAAGATGGACGGCATGGCCATGCGCGTCCCGGTAATGGACGGCAGCGTGGTCGATCTCGTGGCCATACTGGAGAAGGAAGCGAGCGAGGCCGCTATAAACGCTGCGGTAGAGAAAGCCGCGAGAGGTCCGCTGCAAGGTATACTCGAGTACACGGAGGATCCTATCGTCTCGTCCGACGTGATCGGCAACCCAGCCTCCTCGCTATTCGACGCCAAGAGCACCATGTCCATGGGAAAGATGTGCAAGGTGATATCCTGGTACGATAACGAATGGGGTTTCTCTAACCGTTTGGTGGACCTGCTGGCCGTGCTGCTGCCTTGATCAGGAGGTAAAATGACAAGGAAGACCGTCCGGGATATAGATGTCTCCGCTAAGAGAGCGCTGGTCAGGGTGGACTTCAACGTCCCCCTTGACGCTTCCGGCGAGGTGGCTGACGATACGCGCATACGAGCAGCCCTTGCGACGCTGCGTTACCTTCTCGACCACGGTGCCTCTCTCGTGATCATGTCTCATCTCGGGCGCCCCAAGGGCAAGGTCGTGGAATCCATGCGCTTGACACCGGTGGCGGCAAGACTGCAGGAATTGCTCAGTGTCGAGGTACGCAAGATGGACGGCGTGGTCGGGGAGGAGATAGAGAAGACCTGCCAGAGCCTGGAGCCTGGCGAAATCGTCCTTCTGGAGAACCTCCGTTTCGACCCCGGCGAGGAGGAAAACGACGACGCCTTCGCGGATTCACTGGCCCGCCTGGGTGACATATATGTCGACGATGCCTTTGGCGCGGCACACCGTGCGCACGCCTCGATAACGGGAGTGGCGGAGAGGCTGCCGGCGGTGGCCGGCCTCCTCATGGAAAAAGAGATGGAGGTACTGCAGGGGCTGCTTGAGGATCCTCCCCGGCCTTTCGTGGCCGTACTCGGAGGAAGCAAGATATCCGACAAGCTGAAGGTACTGGATAACTTACAGGAACTGGTAGATATCCTGCTGGTCGGGGGAGGGATGTGTTTCACTGTCTTCAAGTCACAGGGCATGGAGATTGGCGAGTCTATCTGTGAGGACGAACTCCTGGGCGAGGTGAGAGAGGTGATGTCCGCATCGCAGCAGAAGCGTGCGCGCATAATGCTCCCGGTCGACCTGGTGGTGGCCTCCGAGTTCAAGGAGGAAGCGGAGAGACGGGTCGTGGATGCGGAGGAGATACCGCGAGGATGGATGGGCCTGGATATCGGGCCGCGCAGCATTGAGCGTTACGTTAAAGCCATCGGGAAGGCTAAGACCATATTCTGGAACGGGCCCATGGGCGTCTTCGAATGGGAATCCTTCGAGGAAGGAACGCGTGCCGTCGCCGAGGCGATAGCGCGTTCGTCTTCACTCAAAGTGGCGGGCGGAGGAGATACCGTGGCGGCCATCGAGAAATACGGGCTGGAGGACGAATTCGACCATATATCGACCGGCGGGGGAGCCTCCCTGGAACTGCTCGAAGGTAAGATCCTCCCGGGCGTGGCGGTCCTGCTGGAAAAGGACGACTAAGGGGGTCGCAGGAATGAGAAAGCCGCTCATAGCCGGCAACTGGAAGATGTTCAAAGACAGTAGCGAGGCGGTGGAGCTGGTGAGGGAACTGATTCCACTGGTCTCCGGGCTGCAGGACGTGGAAGTGGCCGTGTGCCCTCCTTTCACCGCTCTTGCGGACGTTTCCCGCCTGATCGCTGAAATGGGCGCGGCTATCGCCCTCGGAGCGCAGGACGTCTATCCAGCCGATGAAGGCGCCTATACGGGAGAGATATCGCCGCCCATGCTCAAGGCCCTGGACGTAACGTATGTTATCGCCGGGCATTCCGAGCGGAGGGAGATAATCGAAGAAAAGGACGATCTGGTCGCCGCAAAGGTCAGGGCCGTTCTGGATGCCGGCATGATCCCTGTCCTCTGCGTTGGTGAGACCCTGAAGGAAAGGGAGGCAGGCAGGGAGCTGCAAAAAGTGGAGGGCCAGCTGTCGGCAGACCTTGACGGCGTAGAGGCGGCTGAGATTCCCGGCCTGGTAATAGCCTACGAGCCCATATGGGCGATAGGAACGGGCAAGACGGCCACGCCCGACGATGCCCAGGAAATGACCTCTGCGATACGCCGCTGGGTAAGCGGTGCTTACGGAGATAACGCCGCGTCGTCGCTGCGCATTCTCTATGGCGGCAGTGTCAAGCCCGATAACGCTGCTGAACTCATGTCCATGCAGGACATAGACGGCGCCCTGGTAGGCGGTGCAAGCCTGAAGGCCGAGGACTTTGCGGCAATCGCGAAATACGAGGGCTGACGGGCTGCCGAAGCCCCGATGTGGTAGAATATTTTCCTGGAACAGGAGGTATGAAGCGTGGACGTATTGAAGTACATAATGCTGGGGTTTTTCTTTGTATCCAGCATAGCAATGGTGGTTTTCGTGCTTTTGCACTCAGGGCGAGGCGGTGGCATGTCAAGCCTTTTCGGGGGTTCCTCCGTCGGAGGAGCATCGGGCACTACTATCGTACAGAAGAACCTGGACCGCATGACTATTATCAGCGCCGTCACCTTTGTCATCTCGACCCTGATCCTGATCTTCGTCTATAAGTAGCTTGCCCTCACATCCCCCCAACACCCTCTCCAGCCTCTGCCGTGACGTAAAGGTATAGCAGCGAAGCAAGGGTTTCTAGGGGGGAAAGGGGCGGAATGACGGGGACGGAGAGCGTTGATTATCACGCTGCATTTCCGCACGGTCCGCGACGTTGCCGTCTGGATCAGGGATAATCGGCCTGGCTGAGTGTATAATATTGCGATTAGGGAGTAGGACGCGCAGATAAGGATACCGCGTGCAAGGGAAAGGAGCGGAAGTGTCGAAGCGCTACATGTTTACATCGGAATCGGTTACGGAAGGCCACCCGGACAAGATAGCGGACCAGATATCCGACGCCATACTGGACGAGGTTTACAAAGATGATCCCCTCGGCAGGGTAGCAGTGGAGACACTGGTTACGACGGGATTGGTGGTCGTAGCGGGAGAGATAAGTACGGCGACGTATGTCGATATTCCGAACACGGCCCGGAGGACAATCGAGGAGATTGGATATACGCGCGCCAAGTACGGCTTCGACTTCGAGACGTGCGGTGTCATGGTCTCCATCGATCCGCAGTCTTCCGATATAGCCCAGGGCGTCAACCATGCCCTGGAGGAGAGAAGCGGCGAGGTAGAGGACGATATGCTCGATTCGCTCGGGGCGGGCGACCAGGGTATGATGTTCGGTTACGCATGCAATGAGACACCGGAATTCATGCCCTTGTCGATCATCCTGGCGCACAAGCTCTGCCACCGCCTCTCCGAGGTCAGGAAAGCTGGTATTCTACCTTATCTGAGGCCCGATGGCAAAAGCCAGGTAACCGTGGAATACGAGGACGGCATGCCGCGGAGGATAGATACCGTGCTGCTGTCCGCGCAACACCGTCCCAACGTGGATATAGAAGATTTGATGAAGCCCGACCTGATTGAGCACGTAATAAACCCCGTCGTCCCGTCGGAGATGGTCGACGGCAGCCTGAGGGTCCTGGTAAACCCCACGGGAAAATTCGTCACGGGAGGCCCCATGGGAGATACCGGGCTTACCGGGCGCAAGATAATCGTGGACACTTACGGCGGCATGGCCCGTCACGGCGGAGGATGCTTTTCCGGAAAGGATCCCACCAAGGTAGACCGCTCAGCCGCATATGCGGCTCGTTACGTTGCCAAGAACGTCGTGGCAGCAGGCCTTGCGGACCGTTTCGAGGTTCAGCTGGCCTATGCCATCGGCGTGGCACATCCCGTATCGGTTATGATAGACGCCTTCGGCACCGAAAAAGTAGACGTGGTCACGATCGAGGGGCTGATCCGCGAGTATTTCGACCTGCGCCCCGCGGCGATTATAAGGGATCTCAAGCTGCGCAAACCCATTTACCGCAAGACGGCCGTCTACGGACATTTCGGACGTACGGACAAGGATTTTACCTGGGAGCATACCGATAAGGCGGAGTCCTTGCGCAGCGAAGCAGGCCTCTAGCGCCGGGGCACAGGCGGAGATGTTTCGGCAGGCATTATGCCGCATGTACCGCGATATACCTTGACGGGAGGTGTGATGAGATGGCAGAACTACCCATAAGGACCTTCGGGGATCCCGTGCTGAAGGAGAGGTGCCAGGAAGTCGGCGAGATAACTCCTGACATAAAGCGACTGGTCCGGGATATGATCGACTCGCTGCCCAAGCCGGAAGGAGCGGGACTTTCTGCTAACCAGATCGGCGTGGTGAAAAGAGTATTCATATACGAACACGAGGGAGAATTCGCAACCTGTATAAACCCACGTATCATAGCGACCTCACAGGAAACAGAGGAGGAAGTAGAAGGCTGCCTGAGCATCCCGGGCGCGGCTATGCAGGTGCCTAGACATATCGCGTTGGACCTCGAGTATATGGACCTCGCGGGCATTACAAATACCATCCATGTCGAGGGATGGATAGCACGCGTTTTTCAGCACGAGATAGATCACCTGGACGGAAAGCTCATCCTGGAGCGCACCGACCGGGAGAGCCGGGTAGAAGCCCTGCAGGTCCTGCAAGGCGAGCAACCGCCTGCGCGTGATCCCCATGATGGCACCCGGCTCTGACGTTTTTCCGGGGGGATGGATTTGAAGGCCCTCTTCCTGGGAAGCGGTGATTTTGCCAGAGAGTTTCTGGACGGACTTCTGGCCACGGGCTTCGAGCTGAGAGGAATTATCACCCGGCGGGATCGAGCTGCGGGAAGAGGGTTGCGGCAGCGCCCGACCCCCGTAAAAACCCTCGCCATCGAGAAGGGGATAGTCTTGCATCAGCCCGATGGCCCCACGGACCCCATCTTTCTCAGCCTTCTCGAGGAAGTTGATCCCGAAGTGCTTCTGGTGGCGGATTACGGGCATATCCTGCCCCGTGAGATTCTCGATTATCCCGCCGGAGGTTGCCTGAACGTCCACCCCTCGCTCCTGCCGCGCTACCGGGGGGCGGCGCCCATACGCAGGGTGCTGATGTGCGGCGAGCGCGTGAGCGGAGTCACGTTGATATTACTTGACGAGGGCCTGGATACGGGGGACATGATAGCGCAGGTGGAGGTCGATGTGGAAGATGGCGACGATGCGCTCAGCCTGCGCAAAAAGCTGGCGCTGTTGGGAGCCTGCCTGGCGGCGGAAACCGTCCCCCTGTATATGTCCGGCGCCATCCTGCCGCGGCCCCAGGACGAAGAGCTGGCCACTTATGCGGAGCCCATAAGCAAATCCGAACTCCTCATAGACTGGGCGAATACTGCGACGAACATCAGCAATCAGGTACGGGCGCTCAGACCGCGGCCTGGAGCGTATACGTATTTCCGTGGAAAGCGGCTCAAGGTACTGAGGGTATCCGTAGGTGATGATGTGCCGGCAATTCACCCGGGAATGCTCGTGGTAAACCCGGGTGATATCCTTCTTGTGGGAACCGGTCGGGGATACCTACGCCTGGAGGAGGTGCAGGCGGAGGGAAAGCAGCCTATGGGGGTGGAGGATTTTCTGCATGGATATCGGCCTAGATCTGGAGATGTCCTCGGCGCGGAGATATTCTAAGGCCATGCATCGTCAGCGATGTGGTGCAGGAAGGGAATGCGGAAGTGTCCAAAACCAGGGATATCGCCTACGATATCACGCGAAGAGTAAACGAAGAAGGCAGCTATCTCGGTCTGCTGTTGCGTTACGGCATGGATCGCGGCACGCTGGACGCGAGGGACCGCGGCATGGTCACGGAACTTGTATACGGCCTGCAGAGGCACCGCGCAAGGCTCGACTTTATTATAGAGGCCTTCTCCCGGCGTTCCCTGGAAGATATCGATCCTGCGGTACTCGATATATTGCGGCTGGGGATGTATCAGTTGTCGGAGATGAGGCTTCCACGCCACGCCGCGGTCAACGAGACCGTCTCTCTCGCCAAGAAGCGCATAGGGCGGGGGGCGGCATCCTTCGTCAACGCGGTTATGCGCAGTGCATGCGATGGCCTGGCATATCTTGACTTGCCGGGCCGTGAAGATATCTACCCATATCTCGAGAAGGTGTATTCATACCCACGCTGGCTTGCCGAGTACCTGGTAGGGCAGCTGGGCCGTGAGGAAGCGGAAGAGCTCTGCAGCGCACAGAACGAGGTTCCCAGGCTTACGCTGCGGGCCAACACCACCAGGACCGACGCCCCAGCACTGCTCGACGAAATAGAATGCTGCGGGGGCGAGGGCCGCTTCTCCGCATACGTGGAGGCAGCCCTGACCGCCGTGAGGCTTGATTACTCATGCTTGCTCGATCTGCTTGAAAGAGGCATGTGCGTGGTACAGGACGAAAGCTCGATGCTGACAGCTGGCGCGGTCGGCCCCGCTCCGGGGGAAGTTGTGGTTGATGCATGTGCGGCGCCGGGGGGCAAGGCGACACGCCTCGCGACATTGGGTGGGCCGGCGTGCCACGTCGTTGCGGTAGACAGCAATACAAAACGGCTCGAAGCATTGGGCAAAACCGTAAAGAGGTTAGGGCTTCACAATGTCGAGATAAAAAGGGGAGACTCCTCGCGGCTGAGTGAATATCTTGATGGCCATGCGGACCGCGTGCTTGTCGACGCCCCGTGCTCCGGACTGGGCACCCTGCAGCGCAACCCCGAACTCAAATGGCGCAGGTCTCCCGGTGACCTGCGCGAGCTTGCCTCTCTTCAACTCTCTATTCTACGAGGTTGCGCTGAAGTGGTGCGGGAAGGGGGCGTCCTGGTCTACGCGGTATGCACCTACAGCCGCGAGGAGTCCGAAGGCGTCATCGGCGCTTTTCTCGAGGGCAGGAACGATTTTCATCTGGAAGACCTCAAGCCCTGTCTGCCCGGTCCCCTGGCGGATGCGGTGACCATGAAGGGATATGCGCAGCTGTGGCCTCATCGCCACCGCATGGAAGGCATGTTCATAGCTCGTATGCAAAAGATCTGAACCATGCCTTGCGCGCCAGGTCAAGGGCGTATGCAACCGCAACGATATAGATGATATGCCCGGGCACGACCAAAGGGTTGGAGGGGATCGGTGTCACCCCGCAGAAATATAATTAGGTACGTGAAGTGATTCAAGAGACTTCATGCGATCGGAGCTTATACCGGTCGTAGTAATAACGTTTCGAAGAAGCATAGGAGGAGCAAGGTGGAAAAAGATAAGGCACTGGAGATGGCGCTGACACAGATAGAACGCCAGTTCGGGAAGGGTTCGATTATGAAACTCGGCCAGGATAACCACCGTTTTCAAATTGCCGCGATCCCCACGGGTGCACTATCCCTCGACCTGGCGCTCGGTATAGGCGGCGTGCCGCGGGGAAGGGTCGTTGAGATCTTTGGCCCGGAGGCCTCGGGAAAGACGACGCTGGCCCTGCACATCATAGCGGAGGCGCAATACAGGGGGGGCATAGCAGCGTTTATAGATGCCGAGCATGCGCTTGACCCGTCGTATTCCAGAGTTCTGGGAGTAGATGTGGACGAATTGCTGATATCGCAGCCGGATACCGGTGAGCAGGCATTGGAGATCGCGGAGATGCTCGTACGCAGCGGAGCCCTGGATGTCGTGGTCATAGATTCCGTCGCTGCCCTGGTGCCACGCCTTGAAATAGAGGGAGAAATGGGAGACGCGCATGTAGGCCTTCAGGCAAGGCTCATGTCGCAGGCCTTGCGCAAGCTGGCGGGGACCATAAACAAATCGAACACCACGGCTATATTCATAAATCAATTGCGGGAGAAGATCGGGGTGATGTTCGGGAGCCCCGAGACCACTCCGGGTGGAAAAGCGCTGAAGTTCTACGCCTCGGTACGGCTGGACATCCGCAGGATCGACAGCATTAAGCAGGGAGCGGAAATCGTGGGCAATCATGTCAGGGTGAAGGTCGTTAAGAACAAGATGGCGCCGCCTTTCAGAAAAGCGGAGTTCGATATCATGTACGGCGAGGGTATATCGACAGAGGGTAATATTGTGGATGTGGCGGTCGAAAACGGCTTGGTCAAGAAGAGCGGCGCCTGGTACACGTATGGAGAGGACCAACTGGGGCAGGGCAGGGAGAACGCCAAGCAGTACCTGAAGGACAACCCCGAAGTGAGAACGGAATTGGACTCCAAGCTGAGGGAGATACTAAACCTTCCGAAGGCAAAGGCCCGCGTTGCACGGCTTGACGAGAAAGCACAAGAGGTCGGCAACGGAACGGCCGGATGAGAGGGCGGGCCTGCGAACGAACGAGGGTTCGTGCTTTCCACGGGGCAATAAAACTGCTCTCATGTCGTTCCCGTACGCATTACGAACTTGCGCAACGCCTGCGCGGAAAGGGTTTTTCTGAAGAGGTCGTAGAGGATGTGGCTGCCGAACTCGTGGAACGAGGCCTTCTCGATGATGCACGGTTGGCCAGGGATATTGTCTGCAACGGACAGATAGCGAATAAGAGCCGTTCTCGTATATATTCCGAGCTGCGCCGCCGAGGCATAAGCAGAGAGCTTGCCGAAGAGAGCATACAGTCCTTTTTCGATCCGGAAAGAGAACGGGAAGCGGCAGCGCTGCTGTTGGAAAAATACCTGCCACTTTCGCCCGGTTCAGCGGCGAAAGGCGAAATCGAAAAAGCCGTCACAAGGCTGTCCGCAAGGGGGTTCTCGCATTCTGCGATCGCTGATGTTCTGAGCGGCATACGGGATGACGGTGACTACGACCACATGTCTAGATTTCTTGACACTGATAGTCAGCTCTCCTAGAATTGATGCAGGCCTAAGGATATTGATCGATGTCCAAGCTATATTTGCTTGTTATATATACCGTTAGGTACGGAAAGAGCGTCAGGTGTTAATCGCGGTATATATATAAATCGGGATAGCCTTAAGCCGAGCTTGAACTCGGCTTTTTTACGTTGTGTATCGGGGTCTCAACCCCGGGTTTACATATATGAAGGGAGGAATGAAAATGATAGAGGCAATAATAGCTGGCGTAGCAGCCCTGATAATCGGACTTATAGCGGGTTTCCTGGCTCGAAAGTTTATGGCGGAGGCAAAGATATCATCGGCGGAAGAAGAGGCCAAGAGGGTGCTTCAAGAAGCCGAGAAGACCTCGGAGGCAAAGAAACGTGAAGCTCTACTTGAGGCTAAAGATGAGATATTTGCCATGCGGAACGATGCGGAGCGCGATATAAAAAACCGTCGTAATGAGTTGCAGCGTTTTGAGCGCAGGCTCCTGCAGAGAGAAGAACAGATAGACAATCGCTCGGAAAATTTCGAGAAGAGAGAAAGATCGCTTGCTGCGAAGGAGAATGATATACAGAACCTCCATTCAGAGGTGCAAAAGACACTGGCAAAAGAGAATGAACGGCTGGAAAAGGTGGCGGGCCTGTCCAAGGATGAGGCGAAGCAGCTTCTGCTGAAACAGGTTGAGGAGGAGACCAAGAGAGATGCGGCTCAGGTGATCAAGAAGATCGAGAGTCGCCTGCGCGATGAGGCCGAAAAAAAAGCGAAGCACATCATAGCCAATGCCATCCAGAGGTGCGCATCCGACCACGTGGCGGAGACCACCGTATCGGTGGTGCCGCTTCCCAGCGACGAGATGAAGGGAAGGATAATCGGCAGGGAAGGGCGCAACATACGCACCTTTGAGACATTGACCGGTATCAACCTGATCATCGACGATACGCCGGAAGCGGTTATTCTCTCCAGTTTTGACCCGGTCAGGCGCGAGATCGCCAGGCTGACCCTGGAGAGGCTGATAACGGACGGGCGCATCCAGCCGGCGCGCATAGAGGAGATGTACGAAAAATCAAAGGCCGAGGTGGACGCGGAGATAAAGGAAGTTGGGGAGCAGGCCGTTTTTGATGTCGGCCTGCACGGCATCAATCACGAACTCATGAGAGTGCTCGGACGCTTGAAATATCGCACGAGCTACGGCCAGAACGTACTCAAGCACTCCATAGAGGTCGCCCATCTTTCTGGAATCATGGCGGCCGAGTTGGGAACGGATATCAAGCTCGCCAAGAGGGCGGGGCTTCTACATGATATCGGCAAGGCCATCGATCACGAGGTCGAGGGCTCACATGCGGTTATCGGAGCGGAGCTGGCAAAAAGGCTCAAAGAGAACGATGCCGTCGTACACGCCATAGAAGCGCACCATGAGGAGATCGAGGCGAAAACGACAGAGGCCGTGCTCGTCCAGGCCGCGGACGCTATAAGCGCTGCCAGACCCGGGGCTCGCAGGGAAACCCTCGAGAGCTACATCAAGCGGCTGGAAAAACTGGAGACCATCGCCGATTCCTTCGAGGGCGTTGACGGTTCGTATGCGCTCCAGGCTGGGCGTGAGATTAGGGTGATGGTAAAGTCTGATGTTATTGACGACATAGGCTGCATAACGCTCTCCAGAGAAATCGCGAGGCAGATTGAGGACGAACTGGAATATCCCGGGCAGATCAAGATTACGGTTGTGAGAGAGAAGCGAGTGGTCGATTACGCCAAGTAAAAGGTCGATGATAAAAGGCGGGCGGCAAGCCCGCCTTTTTTATTCGCACACGCCTTGCGCTGCACGGTAGATCACCGCTTATGGCGACGAAGCATATATCGTGGATAAAATATTATGCAAGAGAACTCCTGAAGTGAAGTCGGCTCACCTCAAGACATACAGGTAATGGTTCGGCTTGCCGAGATGGAGATTGAGAGAATAAACTTCCGGACGGGACGGGGACGGGAATATTGACCACCGAGAACACTGGAGATGCGGGAGGACTCCTGGAATTCGTGCGCAGTTTCGCGGATCAGGATACCTTCACGGTAGAAGAGGAACTTGGCCACGGATACGTAAGACTGAGGGTGAGCGAGGCCGAGAGGCGCCAGGCACTTCAGGATATACGTTGTGTGGAAGACGTAGTAAAAGAACTGGTGCGAAATGCACGGGATGCCGGCGCCAGAAACGTATATGTAACCTTTCAGAAGGAGAAAGGGCGCTGGCGCAATATTGCCGTTCTGGATGACGGGAGGGGAATACCGCGCGCGCTTCACCGCAAGATATTCGAGGCAAGGGTTACGTCCAAGGTCGAGGACCTCGTGGAGGACCGTTTCGGTGTCCACGGCCGAGGGATGGCCCTATTTTCCATCAAGAAGGTGGCGGACGATATAGAGCTTTTACGTTCGGAGGAGGGCCGGGGCAGCATAATCCACGCGCGTATAGACACGACAAAGATACCCGAGAAGAAAGATCAGTCTACTTTTCCCAGGTTCGAGTGTGACGAGAAGGGTGCTATCGCCATCGCGGGGGGGCCGCGTAACGTGCCGAGGGTCCTCAGTGAGTTCGCACTGGTCTCCGACGAATTGAAAATATTCCTGGGATCCAATGCCGAGATCCTCGCTACTCTCTATCACGATTCCATGCAGCTGCTTAAATCGTGGTCAGCCGGCGAGAACGATTTAAGCAGACCGATATGGTTTGAACTGGGAAGCATCAAAGAAGGGCGCACGCTTCATGGTTACTGTGCCGGCGAGCTCGGACTGAGCATATCCGAGCGGAATGCATTTCGCATCCTGGAGATGGAGATAAACCCGCTGATGAGCATAAACGAACTGCTCAAAGAAGATGGTGTCACCCTTCCGGCGAGACGGGCGGATCTACACCGTCAGCCTCGCGTAAACTGGAGTGACCACCTGGCAAGGCGGTTGAGCCAGGAAGATATATCCCGCATCTGTGAGTCGCTGCGGACAGCCTTTGAAGATATCGGCAGGAGGAATTACCTTCAGGCCGAAATGCCCGTGGTAAAACGGCGTAGGGACCGCATCATCATATCCATGGGCCTGCACGAGAGGGAGGACGAATAGGCGTCACCTTCAGGTACATATCCCGCATCTTTGAAGCGCTGCGTGTGACCTTTCAAGATATCGACAGGGTGGATTATCTGCGAGCTGAAACGCCCTCATATTGCGCGCGCCTGGCATCTCTTTAATAAAGGATCGGGATAATATATCATTAGATTTTATCCGGGGATGTTGGTCATCGTAGCAGGAAACAGACAAGGGGAGGAGCATTTAGAGATGGAAGTGCTTAAGGTATCTTCGAAGTCAAACCCCAATTCCGTCGCTGGAGCACTGGCAGGGGTTCTGCGCGAGACGGGGAGCGCGGAGATGCAGGTTATCGGAGCCGGTGCCTTGAACCAGGCGGTTAAGGCGATCGCCATAGCAAGAGGATTCGTTGCCCCCAGCGGCATAGACCTGGTATGCATACCCGCTTTTACGGATATAATCATCGATGGAGAGGAGAGGACGGCTATCAAGCTCTCCGTGGAATCGAGATAGGTAGCCAAAAGTCACCCGCTGCATGAACAGCGACCGGCGCAAGCTGTCTATCCACGGGGCAAGGAGGCATGATGAACGCGCTCAAGATCATATTCCTGATAATCGCGATCATCTCCGTCCCGCTTCTGACCTTCTTTCTCATTCGCATCGTCCTGAAGATCAGCCGTGGCGTCGATCACCTCAACCGTACCCTCGACGATGCCAGGCCTGAGCTTATCATGCTCCTCTCCAACCTCAACCAGACCGTTGAAGAAGTGAACGGCGAGCTGGAAAGAGTAGGCGAGATGACTGGAGAGGCGCAGGCGATGCTCGAACTCACCGAATCGAGCCTGCGCACCGTAGATGATGCTCTCCGCTCTCCCATAGCCCGCTGCGGCGGGATGCTGGCAGGATTCGCAACCACAACCCTTCTTTTTCGCGGCGTAGCGAACAGGATTTCACGGCGGGGCAGAAGGTCAAGAGGGAGGAAATAGACATAACTGAATTTATCCTCTCGACCGCATCGCTTTATAACTTCGAGCTGCGCGATGTTTTCAGTATGGCACGCGACGCCGGGTTCGGCGGTGTCGAGCTGATGGTCACCAGACGCGAGGAAACACAAAATGCGTCTCTGGTGCGAGAACTGGCTCGCCAGGCGGATATCGCCGTAAGGAGCATACACGCCCCCTTTCTCATGGCCGCAAGAAAAGTCTGGGGCGGTCCCCAGGAAAAAATCGCTACCTCCGTAGCCATGGCTCGCCAACTTGACGCAGGCCTTGTCGTTATCCATCTTCCATATTTCTGGCAGTGGGATTATGCGCGTTGGGTCAGGCGAAACCTCAACGACTACGACCGAGACAGTGGCGTCGTCGTAGCCATGGAGAACGCCATGCACGTCTACCTGTACCGGCCGCTGAATCTCAGCCTGTTCAACTCGCTGCACGATATACGATGTTTCGACAACCTGGTTTTCGACACCAGTCACTATGCTATCGCCAAGATCAATATATTCAGGGCGTGGGAGGAACTGCGCAACCACGTGCGGCACATACACCTATCGAATAACTACATGAAGGGTTTTGACGATCATGCCCTGCCTTTCGAAGGACGCCTGCCGCTCGATCGTTTCCTCGCTCTGCTGTACCGCGATGGATTTGACGGCAAGATCGCTCTTGAGCTCGGTCCAGGTCCCCTGGAAGCGCGCCTGGGAAGAGAGCGCATAGTGAATAATCTCCGGCGCAGTCTAGAGTTCTGTAGAGTTAATTTCGCTTGAGATTCGCTCTCTGACGCCAGGTCCCGTATTTATCGCCGCAGAACCATTACAATAGCAAGTATGGAAAGATGCCGTTTCCTGCTCGGGTTTGGTGAACCTATAATGTCCGATAAAAAGCCTGTCCCGGTTTGTAGAAACGCCGGAAAATATGCCCTGATAACCTTCGGATGTCAGATGAACATCCACGACGCCGAGCGCTTGCGGGGACTCTTGCATGTGGATGGTTGGAGGGAGAGCGAAGCAGACGAGGCGGATGTCGTGATCTTTCTTACCTGCTGCGTGCGCGAGAGTGCGGAGCAGAGATTCTATGGGCGCCTTTCTTCTCTGAAGCCATTAAAAGAAGAACGGGGAACGCTGATAGCCGTGGGAGGGTGCCTGGCGCAGAAGGAAGGCGTCCGGCTGAGAGAGAAAGCGCCCTATGTTGACGTGGTGTTCGGCACCCACCAGTATGCGAATATCTCGAGCCTGCTGCAGCAGGCGGAAACGGGAGGAGTATGCTCGACCGCATTGAGAGGTCTTGATATATCGGGCATCCCGTGCTACCGCTTCGAGCATTTCCGGGCGTGGGTTACCATCACGCATGGATGCGACAATTTCTGCTCCTATTGCATCGTCCCTTACGTACGCGGCAGGGAGGAGAGTCGTTCAGCGCATGACATAGCGGAAGAGGTGGGCCTGCATGTCGCCACAGGCGTAAAGGAGATAAATCTGCTGGGACAGAACGTGAATTCCTACCGTCGCAAAGAAGAGGGGAAGAGCCGCTTCGCGGACCTGCTGCGTCTGCTGGGCGACCGGTACCCGGAACCCTGGATACGTTTTACCACTTCTCATCCTCGCGATTTCGACCTCGACATAGTACGATCCATCGTGGACACGGGAAATGTCTGCGAACACGTACACCTTCCATTGCAAGCCGGGTCAGACCGCATACTGACCGCCATGAACCGTGGCTACAGTCGTGCAGAATACCGTGAAAAAGCTGCCGAGCTGCGGAATAGAGTACCGGGAGTATCGCTGACTACGGACCTCATGGTAGGCTTTCCGGGCGAGTCCGAAGAGGATTTCGCGGCTACTATGGAGATGGTCGAATCATGCGCTTTCGATGCGGCTTTTACCTTCCTGTATAATCGTCGCGACATGGCTTCCGCAGCCGGCCTTCCAGACGAGGTCCCCGAAGGTGTGAAGCACGAGCGGTTGCAGAGGCTGATGGAAGCCACCAGAAGACTGACCCGGGAAAGTCTGCGCGCCGAAATCGGCAGCGAGAAGACCGTGCTCGTGCAGGGATACAGCCGCAGAGACAAGCACCGCTGGGCTGCCCGTACGCGCAACAATAAGCTCGTCCATTTCGAGTGCAACGATATCGATCTCACCGCAACCTTCGCACGCGTAAGGATTACCGCTGCGGGCAACTGGAGTCTCCTGGGCGAGCTGGAGGAGATTATCGCTTGAATGAACGCCGTATTCAAACAGGTGTTTTTCTAATTGGCGACTTGGGTATCCTATAACCATTGGAGTTTATGTGGAACGAAAGCAGACGGTGCATAAGGCAGCCGGCATGGAGGTGATCGCGTGGGAGCGGAGAAAGGGATTATCGCGGGTTGTATAGTGCCCCATCCGCCGTTGCTGATCCCGGAGATCGGCGGCAAGGAACGCGAGGTCGTGAGCGCCACCTATAAGGCGATGCAGGAATTAAGCCGTAAGCTTGCAGGCCTCGAAGCGGACACAATGGTGATGATCTCGCCTCATACCCCACCTTACAGAGACGCCTTTATCGTCAAGTCTGCGCCGGTACTGGGTGGGAGCTTTGCCTCCTTTGGAAAGCCGCAGGTGCGCATCTCTAAACATAACGATGTCGAACTTGCCGCCGCCATGGTCGAAAATGCGAAATCCGCTGATCTGCCGCTGATCGCAACGCATGATGCCCCTTCGGGAGAGGAGCTCGATCACGGGCTCCTGGTGCCACTGTATTATATGGACCAGGTTTTTGAGACACCGATCGTATGCCTGTCCATATCCGGCCTCTCGTACGAAGACCATTTCCGTCTTGGGCAAACATCCCGCGCAGCATGTGAAGAACTGGGACGAAAGGCGGTCTTCGTAGCCAGTGGAGACCTTTCGCACCGCCTTAGCAGGGGAGCTCCCGCCGGCTACAGCCCGCGCGGAGAGGAATTCGACCGCAGGATCGTGGATATAGCACGCGGTGGCGATTTCGCAGCATTGTACGGAATCCCCGATGATCTCGTCGCTGAAGCAGGCGAGTGCGGCTTTCGCTCCATCCACGCCATGTGGGGCGCTCTGAAGAACGGAACTCTCGCGAGTTCGGTGGTCTCTTATGAAGGCCCCTTCGGCGTGGGATATCTGGTAGCGCTGATGCTCAGGAAAGGCTAAGGAGGACCGATCTATGACCGAGACCCATGGGCACAAGGAAACAAGCAAGCATTCCCGCTTGGCGCGCAAGGCGATTGAGAAGTGGGTAAGAGAAAGAAGAGAGCTTACTCCCGCGGAAATGAGAGAGGAAAAGCGGCAGCTTCGAGGGAAAGCCGCAGTGTTCGTTACCCTTAAAAAGCAGGACGCACTGCGGGGATGCATCGGTACCTTTCAACCGACACGGGAAACCCTTGCCGAGGAGATCGCCTCCAACGCCATAAGTGCAGCGAGTCGAGACCCGCGCTTCCCTGCGCTTTCTGAAGAGGAGCTGAACGATCTTGAAATCAGCGTTGACGTACTCAGCGAGCCGGAGCTTGTGCGTGACGCCTCGCAATTGGATCCGCGCCACTATGGCGTGATCGTCAAGAGGGGGACCCGTAGCGGTCTTTTGCTTCCGGACCTGGAGGGAGTAGGCAGCGTGGAGGAACAGCTCGAGATAGCGCGCAGCAAGGCCGGTATCAGCCCTCACGAACCAATACAGCTCTACCGCTTCACCGTGCAAAGATTCCACTGAGGCCACATGCCTGTTCCCCGCAACAGGGTTAGGGTGGCGGCGGTTCTCGGACCGACCGCCGTAGGCAAGAGCGCCGTCGCGCTGGCCGTAGCACCTTCCTTGCGTGCGGAGATAATCTCCGTTGACTCCATGCAGGTCTATCGCGGTATGGACATCGGTACCGCAAAACCCGGGGTAGATGCAAGGCGGGACGTGCCTCATCATATGTTGGACATAGTGGACGCCTGCAGCGTCTTCTCAGTCGCCAGGTATCAGGAAGAAGCGCGTCGGCATGTCGAGGATATCGCGTCACGGGGAAGAGTACCTTTGCTCGTGGGTGGGACGGGCCTCTATTTCGAGGCCGTGGTTTTCGATATGCGTTTTCCTCCGGGATCGACGCGTGATGTATTGAGACGCAGATTGCAGCAAGAAGCCGAACGGGATGCGGACGGCATGCGCAGGCGCCTTGAGCGAGTGGACCCGGGTTTCGCTGCAAGTGAGGGATTCGCCAATATGCGCCGTGTCGTGCGGGCCATGGAGGTATACGAGCGCACCGGTATACCCTACACGTCATTTCAGCGCAAGAGGGGAGAGCAGGAGTTGTTCTATCCCTTTGCGGGAGTTGTGCTCAACGCGCCTCGCGAGGCATTATACCGCGCCATAGAACGCCGCGTAGACGATATGCTGGCGGCCGGGTTGGTCGAGGAGGTTGCGCGCCTGGCGTCCGAGGGCAGGCTATCCGGCACGGCGAGGCAGGCCCTGGGATACAAGGAGATCCTGGACCACCTTGACAGAGGTATACCCCTCGAGGAAACTATCTTTAATATCAAGCGGAGGTCGCGCAACTACTCCAAGCGGCAGCTAACTTGGTTCAGGCGCATCCCCGGACTGCGCTGGATCGAGCTCGAGGAAAACGAGCTTGAGGGTCCGTCGAGGCGCGTGGTGGATCTGGTAAGGTTCTGCCTGGCAGGTTCGTTATAGGTCCGAATGTGGACTGTTCTCCGCATGCGGGTCCCACGGCTTGAAACAGGGCCGAGACGCGGCGCGGTTGCGTATCTTGTAAGGTCACGGCGAGGCAGGGTTGGACGCAAGGCGAGGACGGGATAATGGTGCGCTTCCACAAGTACCAGGGAACGGGTAACGACTTCATCATCCTCGATGGGATGAAGGAGGGGGTTTTTCTCTCCCCCCAGGAAGTGGAAGCGGTATGCGAGCGACATACGGGAATAGGCGCGGACGGAGTGATCTTCGCGCTGACATCGGCGGGCAGCGACGCCGCCATGCGTATCTTCAATGCGGACGGAAGCGAGGCAGAGATGTGCGGAAACGGCATACGCTGCCTCGCCAAGTATCTTTACGAGAGATCGGGAGTTGTGCGCACGAATATGTTTATAGAGACCTTGGCCGGCACAAAATCCTTACGCCTCTCGGTCTCGGGCGGTATTGTGAAGGAAGTGGAAGTGGACATGGGCCTTCCCGGATTCACGGCGCTTGACCTGCCGGCGCCGGACGATCCTTCCAGCCCCGGCAGGGTAACCATTGATATCGATGGAGACGCGGTTATCCAGGCCATTTGCCTTTCCGTGGGCAACCCCCACTGTGTAGTGTTTGTAGAGGACGTATCGGAAACTCAGGTATCCCGCGTCGGCCCCGTACTCGAAAAGCACACAATGTTCCCCAACCGTACCAATGTGGAGTTCGTGCAGGTGCTGGACGCCCACCACATTGCTCTAAGGGTATGGGAGCGCGGGGTGGGGGAGACGAAGGCCTGCGGAACGGGTGCATGCGCGGCGGCGGTAGCGGCCCTGCACGAAGGCAGGTGCACCAACCCCGTAGATGTAAGCCTGCCCGGAGGCGTCCTGAAGATAAGCGCAGACGAATATGGGCACGTACTCATGACCGGGCCGGCGCTGGAAGTTTTCAGCGGCGAACTCGCAAAAGGATGGCGTATATGAAGTCGCCGGGCAATGCTTAGCGCATGGGAGAGGAGAGCCCTTGAAGATCTCGAAACGCATCCGTGAACTACCGCCCTACCTCTTCGCCGAGATTGACCGTCGTATCGAGGAGAAGGTGCGTCAGGGACTGGATATCATCAACTTCGGTGTCGGCGATCCGGATCTTCCCACGCCGGCGCACATCGTTGCGGCACTGTGCGCGGAAGCTTGCGAGCCCGCCAACCACCGCTACCCCTCCTATCAGGGGATGCAGCGTTTCCGGGAGGCTGCGGCATCCTGGGTGAACGGCCGTTTCGGCGTTACCCCCGACCCGGACCGGGAAGTTCTCGCTCTCATCGGCTCCAAGGAAGGCATCGCTCATTTTCCCCTGGCATTCCTGGACCCGGGAGACGTTGCACTCATCCCCAACCCGGCATACCCGGTGTACCGTACGGCAACAATGCTCTGTGGCGCATCAGCGGTGGAGATGCCCTTGCGCGAGGATAATGGCTTTCTGCCCGATCTAGCGGCCATACGGGAAGAGATCTGGCGCAAGGCAAAGATCCTTTTCGTAAACTACCCCAATAACCCGACGGCTGCAGTTGCTGACAAGTCTTTCTTCGAGGAACTGGTTTACTACGCTCGCAAGCACGAAGTCATGCTGGCACACGATCATGCCTATTCAGAGATAACTTTCGACGGGTATATGGCCCCCTCGCTGCTGGAAGTAACTGGAGCCCGGGAGACCGCGGTCGAGTTCCACTCTCTCTCAAAGACCTACAACATGACCGGATGGCGAGTCGGGTTCGCGATAGGAGGCGAGAAAATAATCGCTCCCTTCGCTAAAGTGAAAGAAAACATCGATTCCGGGGTCTTCAACGCCATACAACTGGCTGCGGTCGCCGCGATGGAGGGTCCTCAGGACTGCATCCGCGACAACAATGCTGCCTACGAACGCCGCAGAGATACCCTTCTGGAGGCGCTGCGTTCCATCGGATGGCAGGTTTCCGTTCCCAGGGCGACCCTGTACGTATGGATGAAAGTCCCACCCGGTCACGATTCTCAGAGCTTCACCACTGAGCTCCTCGATAAGGCGGGCGTGGTGGTTGCTCCTGGATCCGCGTATGGTTCCTCTGGTGAGGGCTATGTCCGTTTCTCCCTCACCTTATGCGATCAACGTCTGTTGGAGGGAGTAGAACGTATCAAGGAGGCTTTCTCCTGAATGCTCCAGCAACCCCAGGCAGGACCTTTGCTCACGTCGCAACCACGCAGATACGAATATCCGCGACCGTGAATTGATATGCAAGAGACAGCGAGAGGCGGGGGCGGAGGCGCATTGCGCGAAAAAGAGAGGGCCGTCCTGGTCGGTGTACGCTGGGGAGAGGTCACCTCCGCCACGGCCGAGGAGAGCCTGCAGGAGTTGAGCTCCCTGGCGGAGACCGCGGGCGCCGAAGTGGTGGGGACACTGCTGCAGGTACGAGAAAGACCCGATCCCGCCACCTTGATGGGGAAGGGCAAGATAGCGGAGCTCCGGGAGATCATATCAAGCGCTGACGCGGATCTGGCCATCTTTGACCAGGAGCTTACTCCATCCCAACAGCGCAACCTTGAAAACGAACTCGATCTTAAGGTTCTCGACCGCACGGCTCTTATACTCGACATATTTGCGCTCCATGCCCACTCCAGGGAAGGCAAGGCACAGGTGGAGATGGCACAGATGCGTTACGGTCTTTCGCGGCTTACGGGAAGGGGGATAGAATTGAGCAGGCTGGGAGGAGGTATAGGTACAAGGGGCCCGGGCGAGACCAAGCTGGAGGTCGACCGCAGGCGTATAAATATGCGCATCAAGACCCTGAACCGTTCGCTCGAGGACCTTTCGCGCGTCAGGAAGGTCAAGCGCAAGAGAAGGGAACGCCGCGATGTCCATACCTTTGCCCTGGTCGGTTACACCAACGCGGGCAAGTCTTCCCTTCTCAATGCACTGACCGACGCCGGAACGCTCGTAGGAGACCAACTGTTCTCGACCCTGGACCCCATAACGCGCAGCATCGAACTTCCCGGAAACCGACATGCTGTGATAACCGATACGGTTGGATTCATCAATCACCTTCCCCACCAGCTCGTAGAGGCCTTCAAATCCACGCTGGAGGAGGTCGGGGAAGCGGACGTGCTCCTGCACGTGATCGACGCTTCTTCCTCAAACATCGCTCGCAGGATAGAAGCTGTCGAGGGTGTCCTGGATGAGTTGGATGCCGGCGGAATACCGACTATTTATGTCCTAAACAAGAGCGACCTGCTGCTGGAAACAGAACGGAACGAGGTTGCCCGGGCCCTGCCACAGGGCATATTCGTATCGACCGTTACGGGGGAAGGACTGCAAGGCCTGCTGGATAAGATGTCCTCAGCCCTGCATGCGTCGCGTATAGTGCACCTGACCATACCGCACGAGCAATCCGAGATTCTGTCCCTTGCTTACCGGAGAGGACAGGTGAGGGACCTCGTTACGGACGAGAAAGGATATCACCTTACCGCCGAGATACCGCGGGGCCTCCTGCACCATTTCGAGCCTTTCCTGCGGGAATAGAAAGGGCGCGGCTGAAAACGACTTCGGCGGGAGCACGGGTCTCCGCGGGGCCCCAACCTGTCGCTATATTACGAAGCGGGAAGGGGGCGGGTAACGCCCGCTCCCGGGCGTGCCGATAACATAATAGTCGTTCGCATAGGAGGTCAAGAGAACGGACGCTAACGCGTCCGGTGCGACCGGGATTGATGCTGGACTGGCGTACTCGTCCCGACAGGGCTGGATGACCTTGGCTGATGATAATATAGTCTATAGGCCTGGGCGCAAGACGAATGGGCTGAGGGAAAACGGCGAGCTGGAAACATGCTACGCGGGTACATGCATACGCCGCTATATATCATGTGCAAGGTGGGCAGATGAAGGTAAAAGACCCAGATTACGGTAATGGCAGGACTTACTATCCGCGCCTGAGAGAATTCATCTTCCGTGTTTCATTCATGCTTGCCTTGCTCGCGGTTGCCCACCTCGCATATCTCGATATCAACCTGGGGGGGGAGATAGATTTCAACTCCCTTTATATCTTGTCGTGCTTTTATCTCGCATATGCCTTGCTGACGTACTTTTTCTACGATACCTTGAGCCTGAAGGGGTCTTGGAGGTGGGCCGCCGCGATAATCGACGTCTTCAGCCTCAGCGCCGCCATCTATTTCTGCGGAGGCGTGGAGAGTTATTTTTTCCTGTTCTTTGGCATAATGCCGCTCATAGGTGGCGTATATGGGGGCTACAGAGGGGCGCTGTATGCCTGCCTGATGTGCCTCATCGGGTTCACGGCGATAGTGATCTTCGACTCCCGGCAGACCCCTGGATATAATTACGCCCAGGGAATCGCGGTCCGTTACGCTTACATAATAGGCTCTACCATACTTAACATCTTCGTGGTCGACCTGGTTCTCAAAGACCGAAACCGCTTGAGGATCTTCTACGAAATAAGCCAGAGTTCGAGCAAGAGCCCCGCACTTTACAACGTGCTCAAGGAGATAACTCAACGCATGGCCGAGATCCTCAAGGCGGAAGTAGCCCTGGTTTTTCTCCACAACGACGAAGCCATGACCCTGGAGGCGCAACAACCTTCTCTAGGACTCGATTTCATAAGTACCGCCAAACTGCGGCTCGACGTCTCGTCACCCGGGGTGCTGTCCAACAGTTTCCGCAACGCCAAACCAGTACTCGTTTCACGCCGCCTGTCCAAGGAGATGGAAATACTGCCTTTTGCTCCCGATTACAATGTCTTCGACCTCGTGTCATGCCCTCTTGTCGCCAGGGGGAAGAGTATAGGCCTCATTGTGCTGGCGAACAAACTCAACCGGCGCGGGTTCAACCGGCGCGACCTCACGCTGACCGAGCTCCTCGCCCCCCACATCTCGGTTTTTCTGGACAATGCCCTGCTATACCGACGCAGCGAGGAAAAGGTCGCCCAGTTGACCAGCCTCATCCGCGTGGTCGATGCGATCAACACCGTATCCAATCTCGACCAGCTGTACAATCTGGCCCTGGACGTGATCAGAGGGCTTTTCGCGGTCGAAAAAGCTTTGATAAATATCACCAACAGCCAGACTGGACTCATGGAGACGGTACGGAGCCTTGGTTACAGTGAGGATTATACGAAGCGTCACCTGGGTCAAGCGTTCGAGTTCGCGAAGGATTGTTACGCGCTGAGACACGACAAAACCTTTGTGAGCATAGATGCACAACGTGACGTGCGTTGTCCGAATTTACTCTTGGAACCGGAGATAGGATCGGTGCTCTGCGTACCCATCCGTTCTGGTAAAGAGATCTATGGGGTTCTTCACATGGCCAGCAGGTATCAGAACGCCTTCGACGAGGAGGATGCCACGCTCGCAAATGCCATCGGCGAGCAGATAGGCATGGCGGTTGAAAGCGCGCAGCTCTTCGAGGAGATCAGCCATCTTGCCATAACCGACGGGCTCACCGGTCTTTACAACATACGCTATCTCAAGCGCGTGCTTGGCGAGGAGGTCAAGCGTTCTATCCGCTACAACCGTCCCTTCTCCTTCATCATGCTGGACATAGACTGGTTCAAGGTATATAACGATCAACACGGCCATCCGCGCGGTGACGAGGTCCTGCGCATCCTCTCCGGGTTGCTGCAGCAGAACACCCGAGATGTAGATACCGTTTTCCGTTACGGGGGAGAAGAGTTCTCGGTGATCATCCCGGAAGTCAGCAAGCAGGAGGCTCATGCCATGGCCGAACGGATCAGGCGCGTCATCCAGGAGTATGTTTTTCCCTACGAGGAGGATCAGCCCAACGGTAACCTCACAGTGAGCATGGGGGTCGCCAATTTACCGGACGATGCCTTAGATGGCGACGAGCTGGTCGAGAAGGCCGATGAGGCGCTTTATCATGCCAAGCAAACCGGGCGCAACAGGGTCTGCTTATATGAAGCGGAGTCAGGCGCCGGAAGGAAGCATTCCCACCATGTCTCCCCAGTAGGGGAGCCGCAGGAACCCGACCTCTCCGCGCTCCAGCCGGGGCCGGACACCGGCACGGGAGACGGGGAAAGGCGCACGGGATAGAGGACGTCGAGCGCGGTAGTCTGCTGTTTGCAATAAGGAAGCCCTGCTTATAGAATAGAAAAGCTTCCATCGGGATGTGGCGCAGCTTGGTTAGCGCGCTTGACTGGGGGTCAAGAGGTCGCCGGTTCAAATCCGGCCATCCCGACCAGACGAGACGGGCGGGATAAGCTTCCGCCCTTTTTCGTACAGGGCCGAGATCGAGGGAGGTTGCCATGATCCGAAAGAACATAGCCAATTTCTTTACTTGCCTGCGCATCATTCTCATCCCCGTGGTATTATGGCTGATCTCGATTATGTCCAAGGAGACGGTGGGTGCGGCGCACTACTGGGCACTGGGCGTGTTCCTGTTCGCCGCCTCTACTGATTTCATCGATGGGCAGATCGCACGGCGCACCAACACCATCTCGGAGTTCGGAAAGCTGGCCGACCCGCTAGCCGACCGCCTCCTCATAATATCGGTACTGATCGCCTTGATGTGGCGGTCTTTTCTCCCTGTCTGGATGGGTATTCTCATCGTGGGCAGAGACGTTCTCATGCTCGTCGGGGCACCCGCCATTGGCATCAACGATAAGGAAGTGAGGGAGAAACTGGCCGTTCACTGGACCGGCAAGGCGGCTACGGCTTTGCTTTTTACGTCCATCTGCATCTTTATCCTCTTGAACCTCCCGGAAAAGAGTGGAGCCGGATTTTTCGGCAAGGTTAATCCCGCAGGTTTTGCTATTTTCTGCGCGGGGATCGTCTTCTCGTACGTCAGCGGTTTTATCTATATTCGACGGGGTATAAAGTTGATAGGCGCCGCGCGCAAGGAAGGCACCGGTATAGCGCCCGATTGACGGATATTCTTACATAATATATCCACATCCGCGATTCCAGGGTGTGGGGGTACGTGTTGAGGACACGTTCGATCTCCAGGAGGTGATACCATGTTCTCTCCTTATAGCGGGGAAAGGGATCTTAGGGAGGCGGTTCGCATCAGCTGGCTGGGACATTCCATGTTCCTGCTGGAAGATGGGGCGGGACACAGCCTGGTCACCGACCCCTACGACGGCCATGTAGGATATACGCTTCCGGACATCGAAGCGGGCATCGTGCTGATCAGCCACGACCATGCCGATCATAACAATGTCGCGATTGTCAAACGTGATCCGCTCGTAGTACGCGACCCGTCACCCCGGGATATCGCGGGGGTGAAGGTCGTGGGATTTCCTACTTATCACGATTCCAAGGGTGGAGCGGAACGTGGTTCCAACATCGTTTTCAAATGGGAAATGCAGGATATGACCTTTGTCCACCTGGGCGACCTGGGACACCCGCTCGACGCGACGCTGCAAAGAGAGCTGTTGGACGCGGACGTTCTTTTCGTGCCCGTGGGGGGGACTTTCACCTTTGAGCCCGCCATAGCCTCCGAAACGGTTAAGGCGCTAGCCCCCCATCTAGCCGTTCCCATGCATTTCCGCAACGAGGCTTGCAGCTTTCCCATCGAAACGGAGGTGCCGTTCGTCTCTCATTTTTCGCAAGTCGAGAGAACCGGAAAAGTTCCGGTATATGTATCCCGGGATAATATTCCCTCACAAACAATCGTCCTGGTAATGGACTATATGTCCTGATGTACCGGATAGCGGAGGATTTATGATGAAAGCCGTGATCATGGCGGGCGGCCAGGGAACCCGCCTGCGCCCCCTGACGAGCAATCAACCCAAACCCATGTTACCGGTGGTCAACCGGCCGATGATGGAGCACATAGTCAAGCTCCTGATCCGCCACGGTTTCAAAGATATGATAGCTACTCTCCAGTTCCTGCCCAGCCTCATCAGCAATTACTTCGGCGACGGCGGCGAATGGGGCGCCTCCATGCAATATTCAACTGAATTCACGCCACTAGGCACGGCCGGCAGCGTTAAGAACAGTTCCCGCTATCTCGACGATACCTTCCTCGTCATCAGCGGCGATGCGCTCACCGATATCGACCTCAACAAGGTCGTGGATTTCCATCGCAGCAACCGCGCCATGGCCACGCTGACTCTCATCCGAGCTGAGAACCCGCTCGAGTTCGGCATAGTCGTAACCGATGCGGGCGGACATATCGAACGCTTTCTCGAGAAACCGAACTGGGGGCAGGTCTTCAGCGACACCATCAATACGGGTATATATGTGCTCGAGCCCGAGGTGCTCGAATATATCCCCGAAGGTCGCTCATTCGATTTCTCTAAGGAGCTTTTTCCTTACCTGCTGGAAAAAGGGTTACCGCTTTTCGGATATGTTGCGGACGGTTATTGGTGTGATATCGGCAACTTCGAGCAATATACGGCCGCCCATAAGGACATACTGGATCAGAAGGTGGGCATCGATCCTCCGGGTTTTCGCATGGCGGAGAAGGTATGGGTGGGGGAGGGTGTAGACATAGAGGCAGGAGCGGAACTGCGAGGCCCCGCCGTCCTGGGCGATCACTGCAAGGTCGAGAGGGGAGCGGTTATACGCGAATACACCGTCCTGGGTCACAATGTAGCCGTCAAACAGGATGCCTTCGTCCACCGCGCTATCGTGTACGATAACTCCTATATCGGTACGGGATGTCATATCAGGGGCTGCGTCGTCGGAAAGAATTGTGACCTGAAAAGTAATGTACGCCTCGAGGAAGGCGTCGTGATCGGGGATGAATGCCTTATCGGCGAGAACGTCCTGGTTAATCACGACGTGAAGATATATCCTTTTAAAACCGTGGAGACAGGCGCAACGGTGAACACCAGTATCATATGGGAATCCAAGGGTCTGCGCACGCTTTTCGGGAAGAAGGCCGTCTCCGGTATCATGAATATCGACATAACCCCCGAACAGGCTTTGAGGATCGCCATGGCATACGGCTCCAACCTGCCCATGGATTCGACCGTTGTGACATCGCGTGACGCCTCGCGGTCAGCACGCACCATAAAGAGAGCGCTTATAACCGGATTGAACGCTACCGGGGTCAACGTTTCCGACCTCGAGGTATCACCTTCGCCGGTCAACCGTTTCGCCATAGGGACGGAGAGGGCCATGGGCGGCGTCGACGTGCGCATCTCCGCCTTTGACCCCCAGTCCATCGAGATACGGTTCTTCGACGAGCAGGGCATAGACATCTCCGAGGCCCGGCAGAGGGATATCGAAAAGGTGTATTTCCAGGCCAATTTCAGGAGAGCTTTCGTTGAAGAGATCGGCGCGATACTCTTTCCTCCCCGCGTACTGGAGATGTATTCCAACTCGCTGCTTGCGCAACTCGACATAGAGCGCTTGCGACAGAAGCGTTTCCGCGTTGTAGTAGATTATGCTTTTGGGAGCGCCAGCATGATCATGCCGTCAATCTTCGGAAAGATCGGCTGCGATGCCTTGAGCCTTAACAGCTTTACCGACGAGAAAAAAGTAACTTTGAGCCAGGAGGAACTGAACGCCGCGCTGAGGGACCTGTCGCACCTTGTAAAGAGCTCCGAGGCCGAGATCGGCGTACTCATAGACAATGCGGGAGAGAGGCTGTACCTGCTGGACGAACAGGGACGGCAGATCCACCCCCAGGTAACCCTGGTACTTTTTCTGAAGCTGTTGTGCGAAACGGGCCATCATGGAAAAATTGCCGTGCCGGTAAGCATATCCTCGCAGGTCGAAAAGATCGCTTCCGAATACGGTAACGAGGTTGTCCGCACTAAAGTAAGCCGCAGCGATCTCATGAAAGCCTCTTTGCAGAAAGACGTGATCTTCGCGGGAGCCGGCAGCGGGGGTTTCATCTTCCCCTCCTTCCTGCCTACCTACGATGCCATGGCGAGCACCGCGATGCTGCTGGACAGCTTGAGCGTGATAGAAAGGCCGCTTTCCGAGATCGTAGATGGGCTGCCCCATATCCACCTGCTCTCTGAAGAGATACCGGCATCCTGGGACCACAAGGGTCTGATCATGCGCAGGCTGGTTGAGGAAGTTGATGACGGCAGACTGGAACTGATAGACGGGATAAAGGTATTTCTTGACGATACCACGTGGATACTCGTCCTGCCGGATCCCGACGAACCCTCGCTTCATCTCATCTGCGAGGCTGAAGATGATACTCGGGCCGCTCGCATCATAGGAGAATATACTAAAAAAATAATGGATCTAATCGGTGGCTGAGAAAAACCCGGCCACCTCTTTGGACCTGGATATTATCGGCGGCGTATGGATCAGGGATACGCGGACAAGAAGATCGATACCGTAAAGAAAGGTGGTGTGGAGGCTTGACGATAGCTTTCGGACCGCAGAGCGCACTGCTCGTGATCGACATGTTGAACGATTTTATCGAGGACAGAGGGGCCTTGAAGGTCCCGGATGCCAAGCGTATAGTACCGCGCATAAAACGCATCGTCGCAGATGCCAGGAACCAGGGAATACCCATTATTTACGTGACGGACAGTCATCGTGAGGACGATCATGAGTTCCGATTCTGGCCGCCGCACGCGATCTCACATACATGGGGTGGAGAGATAATCGACGAACTTCAGCCGGCCGAGGGAGACTATATAATCCCCAAGCGCAGATACAGCGCCTTTTTCGGCACGGATCTGGACAGCTATCTCAGGGAGCTGGGCATAGGAAAGCTCTACCTCACGGGAGTCCTTACGAATATCTGCGTGTATATCACCGCGGTGGATGCAGCGATGCGCAACTATGATGTCGCCGTTTTCAAGGATGCTGTGGCCTCGCTGAGCCAGGAAACGGACAGGTTCATCTTTCAGCAGCTGGAAGAGGTCCTGCAGGCGGAGCTGCTATAGGTTGAAGCGGGCATGTCATAGCGCAAGCCGGATGCGTTATAGGCTTGTAATTATGCCTGTTACGTCCGGGCCGGCGCGGCCCGGCACAGGCGATATAATGGAGGAACGGCCTGGGTGGTCTCTCGCAACATACCTTCCTGCTGGCGCCTGGTGCTTACGGAACCCGCGAGCGGCGCCGCAAACATGGCGCTGGACCAGGCGCTGTTGGAGAACGCTTGCGAAGACGGTTTCAAACCAACCCTTCGCTTTTACCGCTGGTGTCCTGCGTGCGTTTCCATCGGACGCTTTCAATCCCTGAGCGACTTAGATCTTGCAGTCTCCGCCATGGAAGGTATCCAAGTGGTGCGGCGTCCGACCGGCGGTAAAAGCATCCTGCACCTCGATGATTTCACCTACAGCGCCGTAATGCCCCGGGGATTCCCCCTTCCGGAAAGCGTCGTAGAAGCATACCGGCTCATCTGCGGCGGGATCCTGCATGCAATGAAACGCCTCGGGCTCGAGGCAGTATTGCAGCCTCGCGAAAGCGAAGATTATCGCTCGGCGGGTGGAGCCTGTTTCGCCGCCGCTACCCAGTCGGACCTGGAATTCTCGGGTAAAAAGATTATCGGAAGTGCACAGGTGCGGCGGAGTGGGGCGCTCCTCCAGCATGGTTCAGTTATGCTCGAGGACCACTCCGATCTGTTGTTCAGAATGCTGCGCTTTGCAAGCGATGAACAGAGGGGGGTTGCCAGGGAGAAATACCGTCGGCGCTGCGTGGCCATCGACGAAACGGGAAGTCAGCATTCCTGGGAAGATATTGCGGAGGCCTTCCTGCGGGGATTCGGCGAGGCTTTTGATGTGGATATCATTCCGGTAGGCCTGTCTGAAGAGGAGGAGAGACGATGGGTGGCCCTCACGCACGCTTATGCATCCCCCCGATGGCTCGTGAACGCCGACTCGCGTGCTTTCCCGCAATGACCAGTCTGCCGTAAGGCGATTAGGCCTTATGGTGATGTTGATATTCTGCTAAAATCATAGTTGATCGTTGTGCCCGTTAAGAGGAGGGTTGTCGATGGGCGAGGACAAGAAGCAGTCTCAAGAAGTTCCTCCACATGAGGTTTACATTGACTATAGCAGCAAGACGGATGAGGAATTAAGGCAGATCCTGGAGGAGCTGCTGAAGGAAGAGAACAAAGTCTCCTATCAGCGTCGCGTGTTGCATGGCAAGATCGATATACTCCGCGCTGAGCTGGTAAGGCGGAAAAAGGGCAGTTTGAAGGAAGGCAAGTCAATCATCAGCGATAAGGACATCAGCAGGCTGAGCGAGATCCTGGCGGGCGAAGCGATGGGCGTAAGCCGCAGCGATCCAACCGGTGATTGATCTCAGGGCAAACCCTAAATGTAAGGCTTTAGTTTAAATTCCGCCGGATTCATATTAATATGTATATCGGATGCTTCGTATTCAGGGTTAGCTAAA
This sequence comes from uncultured Actinomycetota bacterium, assembly GCA_964529285.1. Lineage (GTDB taxonomy): Bacteria > Actinomycetota > Geothermincolia > Geothermincolales > RBG-13-55-18 > SURF-21. The sequence goes on along the minus strand of CAZGWK010000001.1, from coordinate 100,578 downwards.
AGCGCCTTCGCAAATACTGCCGGAAGGAGGGCGGATGTTCTGCACCAAATGCGGTCATTATAATCCCGAGAACAGTGTCTTCTGCGCACGCTGTGGGGTACGCTTCGATCAGGAGGAGACACCTCATGGCGATTCCACCGTAGGCCTTCCCGCCGTGGAATCCGAATCGGAAGAGGAAGTAGAGATTTCACTTCCCACGCAGCCGCTGGAGGCAGGTAACGCCCTCCTGATGATAAAAAAGGGGCCGGACGCGGGCATGAGTTTCACCATAAACCGTGACATCATCGTGGTGGGGCGGCACCCTGAGAGCGACATCTTCCTCGATGACATCACCGTTTCGCGAAGGCATGCGGAGATACGCCGCGATGGGCCCGCTTTCAAGCTCCTGGACACGGGTTCGCTGAACGGCACATATCTGAACCGGGAGCGTATCGAGGCAGCTATGCTGGAAAACGGGGATGAGATACAGATAGGCAAGTTCCGGCTACTCTTTTTTGCCGGGACGGGATGAGGGCGGTAACTCTCATGGAAAAACAGAAAGACAGGATGAGCATAGGAGACTTGCTCAAGTCGATGAAGGACGAGTTCCCGGATCTGACTATCTCGAAGATACGGTTTCTGGAGAGTGAAGGCCTCATAGAACCGGAGAGGACTCCCTCTGGATACCGCAAGTTCAGCCAGGCGGATGCGCAGCGCCTGCGCTTTATCCTCAAGCTGCAGCGGGAGAAATATCTGCCCCTCAAGGTGATCCGCGAGAAGATCGACGAGTTGGAGAGCGGAAAGGCAAGGGCCGGCGATCTTGTTCCGGGCATGATGGGCTCCCTCGAGGTGGGGGAGGATCTGGTTGCTTACGATGATACGACGATTTTACGGGAGCATGCCCCCCAGGCCCTGGAAGTAGAGCCCTCATTCCTCGCCACCCTGGAGGACTTTGGCCTGATATGCTCACACGACGGGGATGACGGGCCGTACTACGATAAAGAGGACGTCAAGATACTCCGCATCGCCAGGGAATTCTCGCGCTACGGTCTCGAGCCCCGGCATATGCGTATGTACGAGAACCTCACGGACCGCGAAGCCCTGGCTTTCGAACAGCTGATCATGCCCGCCTTGAAATCCAAGGACCCCGAAGCAAAACGCAGGGCGCTGGACAACCTCCTCCAGTTAGTCAATCTCTCACGGGAATTGAAGGACCTGCTCCTTAAAAACCGGGTCAAGGAGTATTTCCTCAAAGCGAACCAGCCTGTTCCGTTTTGAAATTTGCGATCCCGTCCCAGGCCCGCTTTATCGCCGACCGCATGCTCGGCAGACTGGCACGTTATATGAGGCTCATGGGCTATGACGTCTCATATCCGCCGCCCAGTTCAGATGCCCGCCTTATAGCCGCGGCAAAGGAGGAGGGGAGGGTCCTGCTTACCAGGGACCACGCAATAGCCCTTCGCAACGGGCCTCGTGCGGGAAATCCTACCGTCGTTGATATAAGATCCTCGCAGATCCTGAACCAACTCGCGCAACTCGCGGAAGAAGGCTGGATAACGCATTTCCGCAAGCCGCGCTGCTCGCTATGCAACTCCAGCCTGGGGGCGATAGCCGCGTGGGAGGCGCGTCATCTTCTCGCGCCCTTCACCGTCGCCACCCGGGATAACTACCTGTTGTGCACATACTGCAATACTATATTCTGGGAAGGAAGCCACTGGGAGCGCTTCCGAGAGGGAGTGGAATCGACACTTCACCTTGCTTGAGGAGCGGGTTTGAATTCACGTTCGGGCTTGCTATAGAATTGTTCAGGGCAACGGCCGGCATTATAAGTGCACTTGGGAGATGCCAGGATATCAGATCCCAAAGACCTCGCCGGGGAGGTGTGAGGTGCTCTTCTTCTCCGATCTCCAGGAACGCAAGGTCAAGGACTGCGCGGGGCGTATAGTAGGCAAGCTGCACGATATAGGAATAGGGAGGCAGGGCAGCATTCCCCAGAGCGAATCCCTGGTAATCTCGCGCATGAGGCGAGGGCGCCGGGAAACGGTTTCGGTCCCCTGGGACTGGGTATCATCCCTGCAGCCTTCTCATTTGACTCTCGACCGTGAAAACGAAGAGATCTGGCGCAGCGAGCGTTCCCCCGCGGGTATCCTGCTGGGGCGGAACCTGCTCGACCGGCAGATCGTCGATCTGCATGGGAACAAGGTTGTGAGGGTGAATGATATCCGGCTGGCGGAATTTGATTCAAAGCTGCGGCTTACCGGGGTAGATGTGAGCCAGAAAGCCCTCCTGCGCAGGCTGGGCATGGAAAAGACGGTCGAAAAGCTATTGCACATCGTGGGCAGCGGCCTGCCCGAAAAGACCATTCCGTGGGATTTTGTGGCTCCGCTCGAGGTGCAAAGACATGATCTCAAACTCAACGTTACCGAATCACAGCTGGGCGAAATGCATCCAAGCGATATCGCCGACATAATAGAGCAACTGGAACCGCAGCACCGCGCAAGGCTGCTCGACCTCCTGGGCGCATTTACGGCTGCTGAATCCCTGGCGGAGGTAGAGCCGGGAAAGCAGGCCGATGTTATCGAGGATCTGAGCGAGATCAAGGCCTCTAACCTGCTGGAGATAATGCCTCCAGACGAAGCGACCGACATCCTGGCGCTTCTGCCGCGGGACAAAGCAGAGCGTCTCTTGAACATCATGGGACTGCAGGAGGCCGGTATCATCAGGGAGTTGCTCGGTTACGGCGAGGACACGGCTGGAGGCCGCATGACTCCGGAGTTCATATGCGTATCCAGCTCCTTTACCGCCAGCGATGCCATGGTTTACCTGCGCGAGAACGCACCGGATGCGGAGACTCTCTATTATGTCTATGTTGAGGACAACGAGGGGCGCCTGAAGGGTGTTGTCTCCCTGCGAGACCTCCTCACGTCCCCCCAGGACGATAGGGTCGAGGATTTCATGCACCGCGACGTGATTTCGGTCAATGTAGCAGAGGATCAGGAAGCCGTTGCCGACACCATGAGCCGCTACAACTTCCTGGCACTTCCGGTAGTCGATGATTCCAACACGATCAAGGGCATCATTACCGTGGACGATATGATCGACGTGATACGCGAGGAGACCATCGAGGATCTTTCTCATCTCGGCGGTCTCGAACTGGCCGAAACGGGCTCGTCTCTGCGCACGAGGCTCCCGTCCATCATCATCACGCTTCTCGGCGGGCTGGCGGCCGCGCTGCTCATCTCCGCCTTCGAGGACCGCATCGTGCCGCTTATCTCACTGGTCTTTTTTATCCCCCTTGTCTTGAGGGCGGCCCAGGACATAAGCATCGTGACCCAGGCGGTGGTCCTTGAGGATATCGGCGGCAAGGATCCCGGCTGGAGAGAGGTGCTCATCCTGGTCTGGAAAGAGATGCGGGTAGTGTTATCTATCTCCCTTGGTCTCGCGGTTCTGGGCGGTCTGGTCGCCGCCATCTGGGAGGATTATGCGCGCTTCGGGATCACCATCGGTCTGACCCTTTTCATCACCGTCGTTTTAGGGACAGCCGTCGGCATATGCATTCCACTAATATCGCGCCGCATCAAGGGCGAGTTGCGCTATACCCAGGCGCGTTTTTCATCCCTTTTCGTCGCGATCGCTACCCTCGCAATATACCTGGGCATTTCCACAACGCTGCTGTATTGAAGGGCATTGAGCCATCCGGCATGCTCTGCGCGTGGCCTCGTCGCGCCTTGTCGAATATTGGTGACCACGTGGGCGCCATCTGCTAAACTCCACATTGATGAAGGATATGGATCAGTTCGAGCAGTCGCAACATACGATGCCGCGCAGGGAGTTAACGGAAGGCGAAAAGCGTGAGATCCTCGAAAAGAGGATCAAGGATCTGCGCAAGAGCAAGCGCGCGCAACGGCGTAAGGCCAAGCGCAATTTTCGCATAGTCGCAGCCATATGCATCGCCGTTTTTGCGCTTCTTTTTATCCTCTCCAGCGTATATCTCCTGGCCACCAGCGGTGAGGACCCGCGGTATATACGCGCGGAACTGCCCGCGTCCAACCTGGAGTCCTTCGAGGGCCTCGCCATGTTGCCGGGGGAAATATCGGCTCCCGACGTTTCCGCAACTGCGGCCATACTCATCGACCCTTTTACGGAAGATGTACTGTACGAAAAAAACGCCGATCAATCGCTGCCCATGGCTTCCACGACCAAGATAATGACGGCCATCTTGATCCTGGAAAACGCTTCGTTGCAGGAAAAAACGACCATAAGCGATCACGCAAGCTCGGTGGGGGAGTCGTCGGCCTGGTTGGAAAGAGGTGAGATACTCACCGTCGAGCAGCTCCTGTACGCGCTCTTGCTGCAATCGGCCAACGACGCGGCTGTCGCCCTGGGCGAACATGTAGCTGGCTCGGAAGGCGCATTCGTGGAGATGATGAACGCCAAGGCGCTCGAACTGGGCCTGGACAACACTTCTTTCAAAAACCCTCACGGCCTGGACGAGGAGGGCCACTATACCTCGGCCCGGGATCTTGCGGCTATCGCCGCATACGCCATGGACATTCCCTTATTCAGGGAGCTGGTGGTCACGGACGAATATCAGATCCCCTGGCCGGGCCATCCTTACCCGCGTGTGATGCAGAACCACAATAAATTCCTGGACATGTACCCGGAAGCTACCGGCATAAAGACCGGGTATACTTTCCGGGCGGGAAAATGCCTGGTCGCCGCCGCGGAGAGAGAGGATGTCGACCTTATTTCGGTCGTTCTCAACGGGGGCGAAGATTACTGGGGCCAGGCAACAGCGCTCATGGAGTACGGCTTCAATAACTTTGCGCACGTCGAGTTCGCATATTCGGGACAGGCACTCGCGGAAGTCGAGGTGGGGGACTTTCCGCGCCGCGGGGTGTGTGCAGTGGGTTCGGATGACCTGGTTTTTAGCGTGCGTAGAGACCGCCTCGATGACTTCAGGAATGCGAGCATCCATTACCTCGCATGGGTTTCCTATCCGGTCACCGCGGGCCAGGAACTCGGTTACATGGTGGCGGCGGAGGGCACGCCTTACGAATCCAGCGAGAAGCTGGTGAGCGACGGCTACCGCGATATGCCCGGCCCGATAGTGCGCTTTTTTACTTTCCTGGGGGCGGTTTTCGCCTTGTGGTGGAGGTGCCTGCTGTGGCTGATACCGGGGCTGTAGTCTTGCCGCGGAGAGGAGGGCGGCTGTAAATGTATCCGGACTTCCCTGAACGCGTAGTGTTTAGCGAGGAGGAAATAACGCTCCGCGTGCGCGATATGGCAGCGGCTATTCATGCCGATTTCCGCAACGAGCCCGGGCCTCTGGCCGTGGTGAGCATACTGAAGGGCGGATTCGTCTTCCTGGCGGACCTCATACGTGCGGTGGAGCTGGATATCACGGTCGATTTCATGGCCATTTCAAGTTACCGGGAATCGAGACCGCGTTCCAGCGGCGTGCGCATCGTTAAGGACCTGTCCGAGAGCATATTCGACCGCAATGTCCTCGTGGTAGAGGATATCATAGATACCGGCCTGACCTTGAGCTATATCTTACGCAACCTGAAGGAACGCAGCCCCAGGAGACTCAAAGTATGTACGCTGCTGAACCGTGCCGGAAGCCGTATAGCGCCCCTGACCATCGACTACTGTGGTTTTGAGGTCGGAGACGAGTTCCTGGTCGGTTACGGTCTCGACTACATTCAGAAATGGAGAAACCTCCGCTTTATCTGTACTCTTACGGAAAGAGGCGGGGAAAAGGCGGGGATTTCGGGCTGATGACCCCCTACGGGCTCAGCCCGTGAACCCATGTCGGGGCTCGGGTGAAGTATTAATCAGGCCGATTGACAGTCGTGCGAGGGTACTATAGTTTAGGCCTTGATACCATAAGGATGTGATGGCGATGGTCGAGTTGACACTGATAGGCGTAAGGGTTGAGCTTCCCGCCAACCAGCCTATCGTGCTGCTCAAGGAGAGGACGGGCGACCGCTTTCTGCCCATCTGGATCGGAGCCTTTGAGGCGACGGCCATTGCTTTTGCCCTGCAGGGAATAGAGACCGCCCGCCCCATGACCCATGACCTCATGAAGAACATCATGGACCAGATGGGCATCACCATGAAAAAAGTCGTCATATGCGACTTGAGGGAGGGAACGTTCTACGCGGACATAACCCTGGATTATGGAGGCAAGCCCTTTAAGATCGACGCCAGGCCCAGCGACGCCATCGCTCTCGCGGTACGAACCGGCGTTACCATATTCTCGGACGAACACGTGCTCAACGAGGCCAGCGTCTTCATCGAAACCGAAGACGAAGACGAGATAGAACGCTTCCGGGATTTCCTCAAGGACGCAAAACCCGAGGATTTCATGTAGTAAACCGCATCGCAGCATACTTCTCGCGATCATACCTTGAAGAAGGCCGTGCCTGCATAAACCCGCGCAGGATTATAGATACCTGCAGTCAAGTACGATACTATTCTTGATGTATGGTTGACCGTGGGTGAAAGAAGGATCATCTACAGTGTTGGACAGGCTTAAGAATCTCGAAAAAGCCGCACTGCTGCTGTTCGCGATAATCGTCGTGGGTGTCCTGGGATACATATTCATCGAGGGGGCCGGCTTCCTGGACGCGCTGTACATGGTGGTCATCACCATCACCACCATCGGATACGGCGAGGTCTTCCCGCTGGGTAAGGGAGGGGAGATCTTCACCCTTTTTATCATCATCGCTGGAGTCGGGACCGTAGCTTATACCCTCGTCAGCGCGGTAGAGTTTATGATAGAGAATAGCCTTTCCGGTTTGATGGGGAGGAGAAAGATGCGCAAAGAGATCGAGAGCATGATAGGCCACCACATACTCTGTGGATACGGCAGGGTCGGACAGCACATCGCCGATGACCTCAAGCGCGCCGGAGCGGAGTTCGTGGTCATTGAGCGCAACCAGGCCGCTGCCGAAGCGGCATCCGGGCTCGGGTTGCCGGTCATAAGGGCCGACGCCACCAACGACGAAACGCTCCGTGAAGCCGGTATTGAGAACGCCAAGGGCCTGGTCTCGGCCCTGTCCAGCGACGCGGAAAACCTCTACATCACGCTGACGGCCAGAGAGCTCTGCCCGCACCTTTTCATCGTCAGCCGCTGCGACGCGGAAGAATCGGAGCCCAAGCTGAGGCGGGCCGGTGCGGACAGGGTGATATCGCCACATTCGATCGGGGGCAGGCGCATGGCGGCCATGCTGCTGAAGCCCATGGTCTGGGACTACCTGGACCTGGTGACCAGGGGCGAATATATCGAGTTCAACATCGAAAACCTGGAGTGGCGTATCGATGACGTTGAGATACAACCTAATTCTTACCTGGATGGAAAGTCCATCGACGAAGCCAAGATATATTCCATATCGGGGGCACTCGTCCTCGCGGTCAAAAAGCGCGGCCTGGGGTTCAATACGAAGCCGGCGAAGGATACCCGCCTCGATCCGGGGGATTATATCATCGCCATCGGCACCGTAGAACAGCTCGCCAAACTGGAGGAGGTCGCCACGTCGAAAGCTTGGTCTCAAGGCGGGCGCTATACCTGATACAAGCCTCCCCCTTGACTTCACATCTACCATACACTGGTAACCCTGTTCTTCAACTGGAGAGGTTTTGTTATTATTATGGTTGAAATCGCCTTTAGAGCTCGTGAGTGCCGAGGTCAGGATCGTGTGGTGGGAATATGCGCGATAGAATGCTTAGACACAGGATAGTCCTCGCCGTGGTTGTCGGGGCCCTTATAGCGTTGTGCCTCAACCCTTGCATAACCGCATCGGGGGAGAGCGAATCCCTACAGAGCGAGGCAGACCGTCTGACGTACGAGATACTCGAGCTCAAGGCGCGCCAACGCGCCGCTCACAGCGAGAGGGATGCCCTTGTCCAGGAGATGTACGCATTGGACGAGAGCATAGCCGCGGCAGAAGACGAGATAGAGGTGATCGGAGGGGAACTCGATGAATGTCAGCATGCGTACGATCGATCCCTGCGCTCGCTCTACAAACGCGGCGAGGTCAGCGAGCTCGAGGTATTTCTCGAGGCTCGCGAGCTCGAGGAAGTCTGGGAGGACACGACCTATTTCGAGCGCATTTTAAGCTCGCTAACAGATTCACTCGAGCTTCTGAAAAAGAAGATATCGGAGCTGGGGCTGAGAGAGCGGGATTTGAGATATAAACGGGCAAGAAGGCAGCGTATTTGCGAAGCGCTCGATGCCGAGCTGATCGACGCGAGGATAGCCGAGCTCGAGGCGAGACTTAGCGAGGTAAACGCCAGCCTGCGCGCGCTGAACACAGGACCTGGGGGGGGATACGTGCAGCCGTCTCCGAATGCGCCCGCATGGAACGTCCCGGCGCCGGGAGAACTGCTGGATCGTGTACCTTCACAGCCCCCATTATCGGATTTTGAACGTACGGGAATGATATATTCCGGGTATACCACGTGCTATGGCGCGAATTTTCACGGCCGCTCCACCGCCAGCGGAGTGATCTTCAACATGTACGACTTCACTTGCGCCCATAGGACCCTGCCCTTCGGTACCTGGCTCCTGGTTACTTTCGGTGCAGGGCAGACGATAGTTCAGGTCAACGACCGCGGCCCCTTCGTGCCGGGTCGCGTGCTGGACCTGTCCTTTGGAGCTGCGCAGAGCATAGGCCTGGACGGCGTACAATGGACGGAATTCGAGATATTGATACCCCAGGGTATCTGAACACCGGTTTGCGGGGTGAACATTGACTGCTGAGAGCGGCGATTCCATCGTCTCGGGTGGCGAGCAGAAACGCTGGGACGAAGTACGCTTCGCCCACCGCAGCGAGCAGGAATTCGCCCGCTTGCTAGATTTTTACGATATCAAATGGATGTATGAACCGTTAAGCTTCGATATAGAGTGGGACAAGAAAGGCAACGCCGTTTCCAAATTCACCCCCGATTTTTATCTCCCGGAATACGATCTCTTTATAGAGATAACGACCATGAATCAGAAACTGGTGACCAAGAAGAACCGCAAGATCAGACGGCTGAAAGAACTTTATCCGCAGGTAAAGTGCAAGATATTCTACCGCAAGGATTATCAGCATCTGTTGTTCAAGTACAACATAAGCCTGGACTGATCCTGCGGGCACCGGCCCCCGGCACCTCCCTGGGATTGCGGATAACCGGGATGAACCCTTATTTATCGGCCCGCAGGATGAAGGTGCAATCCCGGTCCATAGCTTCCAGCCCCAGGGCTCCCGCCAGGCTCAGGCATCCCTCTTCGAGACGGCGGTGTATCTCACAGGCAAGACCGGGATGGTGGCGGGAGAATTCACCGAAGGGACAGGTCAAAAAAGTGACCTCAACACTGTCCCCGTCGATCTGCCTGCGGGTAGCTTTGTGGCCTCTGCGCTCTATTTCCTCCAGCCAAGCTGTGGCAGTGTCCCCTATGCAAGAATGCGACGGCAGGCAAGCGAGGGGGGAGGACCCGGCAACAGCCTCGAGGCGGCCGCGCTCGAACGCTTCCTGCCCCATACGCGATATAATGTCTTTCTCGCCCTCCTTGACGCCCTTGGCAAGTATCTCAGCCAGCAATCTGTAATTGCGCGGGGGAAGGTTCAATTCCACATCCTCATCGCTTGCGCCGTAGAGGTTGGCGGGGCGTCCGCCGCTTGCACCGCGGCGGCGAAAAACCTGCAGCAGGCCCCCTTTGACGAGTTTCTCGAGGTGCAGGCGGGCTGCATTGGCATGCAGGTCGAAATATTCCGCTACGTCGCGCACCGAGAGGGGAGAACCTGAGTGCAGCACGTATTCCATTATCTCTCGCCGCGTAGGATCCGCGAGAGCCGTCGAAACGCGGGCAACTTGTTCTCTGTAGGTTCTCATATCCATTCCGATCAAACGGGCTTGACTAACTTATTATATCAAAGTATATTAATACAGTAAATATAGTGTTAATAGATTATAAGGAGGCAAGATGGTACGGGTAAAATCTCGCTGCTGCACATGCGGAGAAGTGGCCCTCTCCCTCGAAGATATCCTCCTGATCGAGCATGGAGATGGCGAAGGTACCTATTACAGCTTTATCTGCGGTACCTGCAACGTAGCGCAGGCATATCCAGCCGACAGCCGCTTCATTGACTTCATGCGCATGAACGGCCGGGACCCCATCGTCCTGGTTGAGCCTATCGAGATCAAGGAATCCTCGGAGAACCCCCCTCTAACATGGGACGACCTCCTCGACCTTCATCTCCAGCTGCAGAAGGACTCATGACCTGGCTCATATGACGTCGGCAAGAAAGGCTGGTAAAGCCCTCCGTTTGAGCTTAAACTAACCCCATGGAAGTCTTACAAGGGAGGTGAGGACATGACTATAACGAAGGATATGACCATACAGGAAGTGGTCGAGAACAATCCGGAGACCATAAGGGTTTTCCTGGAGCACGGCTTGCATTGCGTGGGATGCGCCGTTGCCCGTTTCGAGAATATCGAGCAGGGCGCCATGGCACATGGCATAGACGTTGATGCTCTCATGAAGGACTTGAACAGTAAGGCCGGGGGCGACCATCAGTAAGGCGAGCACGCTCAAGGTCCTCTACCATGGAGCTGGAGGATAGTTCGTTCCCGGAGCCGACTCCACAGGTCGTTTCCTTACTAGGGATATCCAGCCGAATAGGGTAGAGGACTTTTCTGTCCCCGCAACAAGGTTCTAAGACACGGGGCAGCAAATACGGGACAAGCGCCGGGATACACGCCTGCAGGCACGCGCATAAGTCAGGGAAACCGGTTGGGATTCGTGCGCTCTCGATCGTGTCAGGTCGATAATACTTTTCTTCCGCCCCTTCTTCCTCATCACTCTTTGCCCGGGATCCCATTGCCACCTGGAGGAGGTGGGGCAGGGCTTCAGCCGGGGCATCCCTGCATATAGCGGAAAAGGACAGTTCCGCGGGAGGGCTTGCGTGCGGAAACCGGCCTTGCCCGCTAAGTAGAAGGCCGCCCGGTGCCGAACATCAGAGCAGAGGTGAAGTAATGCTTATAAGGGTATGCAACGACGGTGTCACGGAGAGAAGGAACCTGAAACTGATAAGCCACCGGGGAGGCAAGGGTTTCGGCCCGGAAAACACGCTGCAGTCCCTGCGGCGTGCCCTGGAATTCGGGGTGGAGATGATCGAGACGGATGTACGCATGTCCAGCGACGGCGTCCCGGTTATCCATCACGGCCCCTTTCTGGGTATCGGCCTCCTGGGGCGTATGCCTTTCTGCGAGATAAAAAAGCGTGATCCCGATATCCCGACTCTTAAGGAATACCTCGATCTGGCAGGAAACCACTGCGCCCTTAACCTCGAGATAAAGAGGTGCGACGCAGCGGTTCTGGCAGGGGTCATTGCCGCCGCAGGGGATTTCCCGGTCCTGGTAAGTTCCTTCGATGCGGAATTCCTGCAAAGGTTCCGCGCTACCGGAAGCCCCGCGGAGCTCGGCATGCTCGCCCAATACGAACCCACCCCCGGCCATATGCTGGCAGAAGCCGGCCGCTGCGGAGCATCCGCGGTCCTTCCGGCCAGCTTTGCGCTGTCCGGCCAGCTGGTGAAAGCGGCGCACGAACGTGGCTGCAGGGTGATAACCTGGACGGTCAACTCTACTTCTCTACTGCAGGAAACAATCGCGATGGGCGTGGACGGCGTTATCACCGACACCTATCCCGACCTGAAGGCCTGCCTGGAGAAGGGATTGACGGACCCGGATGGCGGGACAATGGCGGTAATGGACGATGGGGGCGGCACATCATGAGGAGGAAACGGCAATCCATGAACGGAGGGCGCGTAGATAAGGAGCGCAGACCCGTGAGCATTTTCTCGGTCATCCTGATGATTCTGATGATCGTGGTGATTCTCTTTCTCATACTGGTTCAGAACGTCGACCGTTTTTCGGATTTCTTCGGCAGCACTACCTTCAAGATTATCTTCGATGCCGCCCTCATACTCGGTCTGGTACTTTTTGCCGCATACATATTCACCCGCAGCGCCGAATACAACAAAAGGCTCGAGGCCATGGTGGACAGGCTCCAGAAATCAAACATGCTCCTGCAGGTACTAAACAACATACAATCCAGCGCCAATGCGAACCTCGGCGCGCAGGGGCTGCTCGAAAATTCGCTCGAGTCGGCGATGCCCCTAACCTCCTCTCTCGGTTCCATTTACATCCTGGACGAACAAACCGGGCGGTTCGTTCCTCGCGCCCGCTACGGTACCGAAACGCCCCTCGAGGAGCTGCCCGATTTCGCAATAGGGGAGGGTATAGTGGGAATGGTCGCCGAGTGCGGCGAACCTGTCGAGGATAACGGCGGCGAGGGGGCTTCCCGCCGCACGGGCATGGTACGTTATGCCCTGCCGATAAAGGCCGGTAACCGCATTACGGGAGTCATGGTGGCCGGGACCACCAGGGGCGGCTACTCCGACGAGGAGAAGACACTGCTGCAGGCGGTTTGCGAGGTGCTCGGCAACTCGCTGACCAATGCGAAGCTCTACAACCTCACCAGGCGCGCGCTCGATACCACCAAGAAAACACAGGGTTACCTGGAGAGCTTCATCAACGAGGCACGCATGGGCGTTCTAATACTCGATGAACGCGGTATGGTGATGATAATCAACCAGGAGGCAGAGCGCTTTCTCGGCGCGCAGCAGGCGGATCTCCTCGCACGCAGCGCTATAGAGGTGCTGCGCGGCATGGATACGCGCGGGCATCAACTTGCACGGGGCTTCCAGGACTGTTTCCGTGAACGGCAGGGGCTCTATTATACGCAGCCCGTGTATGACGACCCCGGCACTCAGACCGTTCTGGTCAACGTATTCCCACTGTTCAGGGATAAAGGAGATCTGATCGGTGTCGCTGCAACCATCAACAAGACCTGACTTGCCCTGTCTGCAGCGTATTCGCAATCGCCCGTTCTCACGCTTCTCGGGTCTGGAAAACCCCCGGATAATTGCTAGTGAAATTGGAAGCAGCTGACCTGAGGGGCCAGCTGCTTTCCGGGTGGGGCGTTGGACTTTAAAAAGTCCTATACATATTCTCGGCCAAAATCCACCTCCATACTATCGACCTTTAGTATTAGAAAAGCGGTGATTTTGCGAAAATAAGGCCATTTTGGTAGTATTGCTTGCCCCAAAAGCGCCGTGAGGCTGAGCAAAATCGCGCACCTTTAACCCTTGCGGAATCGGGGCATAGGGAAAAAGCTTAACTTGCTGCGGGCTCACTCTCAAACGGAGCCAACCTCGCCGCGCAAGCTGGAAAGAGCGGTGATTATGGGTTATCATACGTTTATTCGCTAACGGCAATACGGGCATAAACGCACCACAAACTTGAGCGGCGGGGCAGAAAAGTGGGGACAGCGGAAACAGATCACCTGCATCACGCAGCTTCTCTGCTGTCTCGCGTTGCTGCGGCGGTTTCGAAATCCGTGCAAGCAGAGACCGCCGTCCTGTAAGGTCAGAATCAGTCCTGAAGGGGAGGGAGTAGCATGGAAAAGAACTTCAAGTACTGGCCGAAGGGTGTTTTTGAGAACCTTTCTTACCCGGAGGTACCCATTCAACAGATCTTGCGCTCTGCAACCCTGCAGTGGCCGTGGCGTAACGCCATCATCTTCGGGGGAATGGAGATAACCTTCCAGGAACTGGACACCCTTTCGGACCGTTTCGCGACCGCCCTTGCGGCTATGGGGGTCAAGAAGGGGGACCGGGTGGGAATACACCTTCCCAACTGCCCCCAGTTCGCCATAGCCTATTACGGGCTGCTCAAGGCAGGCGCCATCTTCGTGCCCATGAGCCCCCTGCTGGCGGAGAGGGAGATAGACTTCCAGCTCAACGACGCGGAGGTCGAGACCTTCATCGGATTGGATATGCTTTTCGGCGTCCCGCAGCAGGTCATCCCCAATAGCCCGGTAAAACGCACCATCGTTGTCAGCCTGGCGGATTGCTACCCTCCGTTGTCCGCTCCCGTGAAGATGCTGCAGAAACAGCCGTTGCCGGAGGGGACCATAGACTTCGTGAGCATGCTAAGCGACTATCCCGCCGAGCCGCCGCAGGTGGAGTTCGACGCCAGGGAGGACCTGGCCCATATCGCTTATACCGGCGGCACAACGGGGACCCCGAAAGGGGTGATGATCACCCACTACAACGGGGTGGTCAATTGCTGCCAGTTCGCTTACTGGTTCGGCGGTGGGGATATCCTCTACGAGGACGGCATGTTCAAGGTCAAGCGCATGGAGGGCGACCGCGACGAAGATCATCCCGTCAGCCAGGGTACGGAGATCTCCCTTATCGTGGTGCCCTGGTTCCACGCCATGGGGGCCATCGGATATCTCTCCATGCAGCTACTGGGCGGGAATACGCTGGTGGTCTTCCCGCGCTTCGACCCGACGGAGTACCTGCAGGCTATTTCCAGGTACCGCGCCACCGTTTTCGGCGGGGCACCTCAGCTCTTTATCCCCCTGGTGGAGAACCCGCTGTTCCAGGATACCGACTTCTCCGACATCAGGATGGTCGCCTCGGGAGCCGCTCCCATCCCACGTCATCTCCTGGAGACCCTTAGCGATAAAATACCCGGCGTGATATGCGAAGCCTACGGCCTCTCCGAGTGCACCATGGGTTGCTGCGCCAACCCTCCCAGCCGGGAAGGGTTCCGCCTCGGGTCCGTCGGGCTTCCCATGCAGGACACGGAGATCAGGATAATGGAGCCCGAGAAGGGCGAGGAGGAGATGGCGGTAGGGGAGATAGGAGAGATCTGCATCAAGGGCCCCCAGGTGATGCTGGGCTATTGGAACAAATCCGAGGAGACGGCAGGGGTATTGCGCGAAGGCTGGTTATATACGGGCGATATCGGAAAATTCGACGAGGACGGCTACCTGTACATCGTAGACCGCAAGAAGGATATGCTCATCTATAAAGGCTACAACGTCTATCCGCGCGATCTCGAGGATGTTCTCAACGCCCACCCCGCGATAGCTCAATCCGCCGTTGTGGGGAAATACGACGAGCGCGCAGGCGATATACCCATCGCCTTCGTGGAGTTGAATCCCGGCCAGGAAGCCGGCGAGGATGAGCTCCTCGCATATGCCAACGAAAAGCTGGCTGCATATAAGAAGGTACGCGCGATCAGGATAGTAGAGGCGCTGCCAGCCAGCGGAGCGGGAAAGATCCTCAGGCGCGAGCTGCGGGACCAGGCACAGGACCTCGAGGTATAAACGCCAGCTTCAGGGAAAAGGGCCCGCCTTCGCTGCGGGCCCTTTATAGACGCGGAGGGCGAGAAGTCGAGGGATTCGCGGTATATGAGAGGCGTCGCACAAGGGGAAATAGCTAGTTATGTTAACTTTACATAAGATATATTATCGGCGTTTATGTTGTACGGGCGATTTTCCGCCGGCCTCCGCCGTCGCCATGCGCTTTTACGTTCCGTCACGGACATCCCGCACGCTCTCGAGCCCGCGCAAAGCGTCCTAGCACTCCCATTGCCTTTCGCCCCACCTTCTGCATGCCCTTGCGCCTGGAGGCGTCCAGATAAGGATATCTCACTTCGAGCCACGCCTGCTTGCGACCGTAACCAGCGGCTTTCACCCCATGCCTGCATTATGCTGCTCACAAACGGAGGCGCGCCGATAAGCCAATTTCTCCATGTTTGGGTATATGAATAGGTACATACAGTGCTTATCATGTTTGTAACATACAATTACCATTCCAGTGTCTGATTACTGCTGGAAATATTTTCATACCTACCGGTAACCTTTATACTCGAAGCGTACGGACAGAGCGCGTGCCGCGCCGGCGCCAGGGGTAATCCTGAGAATGAAGGGGGCAGGAGATGGCCAGGGTCAAGATATGTTCATTATGCGGGGTACCGGAGGAGTTCTCCAGGGAGAACTCGTGGAATCCAGACGGTACCATTACCCAGACGAAAAACCCGGACCACCGCGTGATATTCTACGAGGCCGAGGGCATGAACCGCATGCTCGCGAACCTGGAGGAGCTGGTCGGCGTGCTCATAGACCGCATCGTCATCGAGGGCAAGCGCAAGTCCACCCTCAATTACGTACAGGGCATGTTCTCGGGCCTGAAGCTACTGATCGTCAAGGCCCTGCTGCGCCGCAAGGTGTACGAGACCATAGCCGCTCGGGGTTCCATACTTGGCTACGGCCATTACGAGCTCGTAGATTTCAAGGCGGGCGAGTTCATAAAGGTCTTCGGCCGCAATATCTACTCCCGCACTCTCTTCAGCGGCGATATCGCGGCTGTCTTCAACGTGGTTGAGGGGGTCCCGGCCGAACTCCAGTTCGAGGAGAGGGACGGGGGGCTGGTGATCACCATCACGCCGGGAGAGGAACTGGAGGAAGAGATCGTATCCCGCCTCGAGCGCAAGGTCCTCCCCCGCATTGCGGGGGCGATATCATATGACCGCTGCCCGCAGTGCGGCATCCCTCTGGAATTCAAGGACTATACCTGGGACCTGGAGGAAGGTACCATCACCGACCGTAACACGGGGAGGAGAATGGCCGTCCTCGGTGCGGAGGGCATCCAGTCCGTGTTCCGCGAACTCGAGGACGAGCTGGGTGAGGAGCTATCCAGGACCATCGTGGAGGCCCAGCGCCGCTACGTCGTCGAGACCGTGCAGATGGAGGAAGTGCGCCGCGAGCCGGGTTACCTCATGCGGCAGGTGGCGCTGCGGGGCATGGGCAACATCGTGAACTTCGATACCTCCGCCGGCGGCATGGAAGCGACAGTCGATAACGCCCTGCCGCACCTGCTGGTGGCGGGATTGCTGCAGGGGATATGCGAGCTGCTCAGCGGGAAGAGCTCGAGCTTGAGCTACGAACATGACGAGCGCGGCACCCTCACCTTGACGGCAAAAACGCTGTGAGCGCCGGGGAGCCCGTGCATGCCCGCGGCCACTGTGCCGCGCGAACCAACCCCCGGGTCAACTGGGCCTGAACGCCAGGTAGGTGGTGGCCTCCTCCCCTTCCCCGCGGTGTACGAACTCAACTTTCATGGGCGTGCCTATCTTGATGGAATCGGGGTTGGCAGCCTCCACCCCTTCTATACGGGCGACCATCCTGGGGCCCTCCTTGAGGGTCACCACTCCGGTGCAGTAGGGGTTCTTGCGATCGTAACCCATGGCTACCATATGAGGGGGAGCTACGAATATGCAGGTAAAGGCGGAAAGTTCGCCTTCGCCCTCCATCTCGTGCCACTCCATGTCCTCGCCGAAGCACGCGATGCAGAAATGGCGAGGGGGCACGTAGAGCTGCCCGCATTTCACGCATTTCGAGCCCATGAACTTGTCCTCTTCCAGGAACTGACGGTAGGTGATATCGCTGAAAGCCCGTTCTTCCATTGCCCTATCTCCTTTCGAATATGGTGAAGGTGCAGGTGCCGCCGGTGCCGCCCAGGTTCTGGGTAGCCCCGACGTAGAGGTCCCTTCCCGGGATCTGCCGTTCACCCGCTTCCCCGCGCAGCTGCTTCCAGATTTCGAACATCTGTGCCGTCCCCGTAGCGCCCACGGGGTGCCCCTTGCATTTGAGGCCACCCGAGGTATTGATAGGCATGCGCCCGTCGCGCCTGGTCTCGCCCTCCGCTATGGCCTTGAATCCCTTGCCTTCCTCGAAGAATCCCAGGTCCTCTATGTGGATGAGTTCCGCGATGCTGAAGCAGTCGTGTACCTCTGCGAACTGGATGTCCTTGGGGGTCAACCCCGAAGTACCGTAGGCCTCGGCGGCAGCCTGCTTGTTGGCCTCGAATGAGGTGAGACTGGGGCAGGCGTGCAGGCCCCTGCCGCTCCCCTGTCCGAATCCCACTACGTAGATGGGATCGTCGGTGAAATCCTTGGCGATCTCCTCCGCCACCAGGAGTATGCAGCTGGCCCCGTCGCTTATGGGGCAGCAATCGTACAGGTGCATTGGCCAGGCTACCGGCGGGTTGAAGGAGGGGTCCCACAGAGCTTCCTTCTCATCGGCCCAGTCCGGTACGGGCTGGCCCTTCTTCTCGGCCCTTGCCTTTTTCGCCTGCATGAGGTCCGCTATGGTCTGCTTGAACTGCGCCTTGGGATTGAGGGGAGCGCTATTATGGCTCTTGATGGTGATGTTCATGAGGTGCTCCCGCCCCGCCCCGTATTTATTGAAATAAGCGGTAGCCAGGGCCCCGAAGACGCCGGGAAAAGTATAACCCGCCTGTCCCTCGTAGGGGGACGTGGCCAGGGCCAGCCCCTCGGTGACCTCCTCAGTGCTACATTTGGACATCTCCTCCACCCCGCCCGCAAGCACGATATCGTACATGCCGGAAGCGATAGCCATGAGACCGTCTCTCATCGCCAGGGTGCTGGAGGCACAAGCGCCCTCGGTCCGCGTCACCGCCTTGGGCGCCAATCCGGCCAGATCCGCGATTATAGGCCCCCAGTGCGCCTGGTGAACGAAGAAATCGTTGCTGAAATTGCCGATCCACGCAGCCTCGATGTCCGCGGGATCGATTCCCTTGTCCACGTTCTCGAGCATCTCGCTGTAGGCCTCGGCGAAGACGTCTTTGGAGTCCTTGTCCGGGAACATCCCGAAATTCGACATGCCCGCTCCGACGATGGCCACTCCCCTGCCCAGCTTTCTCTTTCCCGACATCACCCGACCTCCTTAAGTTGCTAGCGGTACCGGGCGGTCGTCCGTCCCATGAGCGTCTTCGACGGTCCGCCCGTTAACCTGCAGGTGTCTTTATCCCTCCGCCCTCAATCGACTTTCACGCTTCCCGTTATTTCCTCTATAAAGGCGACGATGTCAGCGGTCGCACTGCCGGGCCCGAAGACACCGTGCATGCCTATCTTCTTCAGCTCGGCGTGGTCCTGCTCCGGGAATACCCCTCCGACGAGCAATATGAAATCTTCTCTGGCGCCCTTCTCCTCCAACTCCCTCACGAGCTCGCCGGCCCACTCGAGATGCGCACCGGAATGCACGGAGAAGCCTATAATGTCAACGTCCTCCTGGATGGCCGCCTCGACCACTCCCGCGACGGTCTTGAACCCAAAGAATATCGTCTCCATTCCCGCCTCGGAGAGCGCCTTCGAGACGGTCATGATCCCGCGCCAGTGGCCGTCGAGGCCCGGCTTGAAGAGGAGGACCCTTATCTTTTTCTCCATCTCACTCCTCCCATCTCAGGCTACGAAGGGCAACTGCCAGATGCCCCATATCTCGCGATAGACACCGGTTATCTCGCCCAGGGTGGCGCCCGCCATGGTGAGTTCGCTCACCACCGGCAGGACGTTTTCCCTTTTCTCGCACACCTGGCGCAAGCGGTCCAGGAGTCCGGCCACCGCCGTCTCGTCCCTTTCCCGCCGCAGCGCTGCCAGTCTCTCCTTTTCTATGTCTGATGCCCTGGGATTGGTACGGAAAGGCGGGGTCGTTTCTTCGTCTTCCATCACGTAGCAGTTGACGCCGATTATCCTCTCGTCGCCGCTCTCCTGGTCCCTGCGCCGCTTGTTGAAAGCCTTGCTCATCTCGTTGAAGAGCCAGCCCGTGTTAAGGGCCTCGACTACGCCCCCCATTTCCTCGATGTGCATGAAATAATCCCAGATGCGCTCCTCCAGCTCGCGCGTGAGCGATTCCACGTAATACGACCCCGCCAGGGGATCCACCACGTTGGCGACCCCGGTCTCCTCCTGGATGAGTTCCTGGGTGCGCACCGCGAGCCTTACCGACTCCTCGGAAGGAAGACAGATGGCTTCATCGTAGGAGTTGGTATGCAGGGACTGCGTACCCCCGAGGACGGCCTCGAGCGCCTGGTAAGCGGTACGCATTATGTTTACCTTGGGCTGTTTTGCCGTCAGGGAGCACCCCGCCGTCTGCACGTGGAAGCGGAACCGGTAGGCATCGGGATTCTCCGGCTGGTAGCGTTCCTTCATCAGCCGGTACCACAGTTTGCGGGCCGCCCGGTACTTGGCGATCTCCTCGAAGAAGTCACGGTGTGCCGAGAGATGGAAGGCCAGCCGGTGGACGAAGTCGTCGATCTTCCATCCCCGCCGCAGCAGTTCCTCTATATGGGCAACGGCGTTCGCCAGCCCCATCCCTATCTCCTGTACGGCGTCTATGCCGCCCTCCCGGTAGTTATAAGTCGTAAAATTGACGGGGTTCCAGCGGGGCGCCTCGCCCATCGCGGTACAGTACTCGATGAGGTCGCATGCGAGCTTGAGGAGGTCGGCGGGTTTCAGCGATCCCCACGGTATGTAGCCTATGGTCATGGTGAGGATATCGTTCTGGGTAGTACCGGCAAGCTGTTCCTTGCGCATACCGCGCTCTCTGGCCACGTTGAAGTACATGGAGGTTATCGCCGCGGAGGTCATGGGCTCCACTACGAGGGCCACGCTCATCTTGTCGATGGGCAGGTCCTCGACCAGTGCTTCCACGCCGCGTATGGAATAGAGGGGCACCCCTTCCTTGCCTACCTCGTGAGCTGCGCCGTGCACGTCCTGGTCGGGATCGACCCCGGAGAAGGTCAGTGAATCCACGGCGGCCGAAAAACCCGTCTCGCCCTCTTCGTAAAGCATCCGCCAGCGGTCGTTGGTCTCCTCCGGAGTCCCATGTCCGCTGAACATGCGGATAGTCCAGTGCCTTCCGCGATACATCGTCGGGTAAACGCCCCTGGTATAGGGCGGACGGCCGGGAAAGCCGATATCTCTTACGTAGTCGATGTCAGCGGTGTCAAGCGGTGTGTAGAGGTCCTTTACCGGGATGCCGGCGTCGCTCCTTAAATCCGGGTTGCGCTCTTCCCAGCCCTCCTTCTCCTCCCTCCACTCTTCCAATCCCTGCCTGATCTCCTCGCTGTCTGCCATCTTCATCAACCCCTCTTTTCGAGTATTTTCAATCTTTTCTTCCCGCATAGCGGCCCGGGTAACGCCCATCTCTCAAGCGGCGCGGCCCCCGGCTGCCCGCCGCAGCAATGCGGGATCCCGTCAGGACACATCCCCCGCGTGGTGCCCGTATCCGTTACCCCTTGAGCAGCGTCCGCGAGATCACCAGCCTCTGCACCTGGTTGGTGCCTTCGTATATCTGCGTGATCTTGGCATCGCGCATCATGCGCTCCACCGGGTGGTCCTTCATGTAACCGTAACCCCCCATGACCTGGACGGCGTCGGTGGTCACCCGCATGGCCGTATCAGAAGCCTTCATCTTGGACATGGCGGAATATATAGACAGTTCGGGGTCCTTGTTGTCCGCCATGCTGGCGGCCTTGTACACCAGCAGGCGGGACGACTCCACCTCGGTGGCCATGTCCGCCAATATGAAACCGACCCCCTGCAGCATGCCTATGGGCTTGCCGAATGCCCGGCGTTCCCGCGCCCACTCCACTGCGCACTCCATGGCGCCCTGCGCGATGCCCAGGGCCTGTGCGCCCACCAGGGGCCGGGAGTTGTCCAGCGTCTTCATGGCGGTCACAAAACCCGTTCCCTCCTCGCCCAGGCGGTCCCCGGCGGGGACGCGGCACTCGTCGAAGCTAAGCTCTGTGACCTGGGCGCCGCGCAGCCCCATTTTATCCTCTATCTTTCCCGCGGAGAGGCCCTCCGCCTCCCCCACACAGAAGGCGCTTATGCCCCTGTATCCCTTTTCGGGGTCCGTCATGCAGAAAAGGGAGTGTATCTTTGCCAGTCCCCCGTTGGTTATAAAACACTTCTCGCCGGATATTATATAATCGTCGCCATGCCTGCGGGCTATCGTCTTGGTGGCGCCGGCGTCGGAACCGGAATCCCTCTCGGTGAGGCAGAAAGCCGCCAGCTTCTCGCCTCTGGCAGCGGCAGGCAGGTACTTCTGTTTCGTCTCATCAGAGCCGGCTATGACGATGGGGTACACGGCAAGTTTCTGCACGACGAAGATGAGGGATGTCGTGGCGCATATGCGTGCCAGTTCTTCCCCCACTATACAGCAGGACAGGAGGTCCGCTCCCGACCCTCCGTACTCCTCGGGGATGGCATAGCCGAGTAATCCCTGGGAAGCGAGGAGTCTCTGCATGTCCCAGGGATACTCCCCGGAGCGGTCTATATCCGCCGCCCTGGGGGCAACCTTTTCCTCTGCCAGTTTTCGTATCTCTTTGCGCAGCGCCCCCTGCTCGGGCGTCAGGTAGAATCCCATTTCTCTCCTCCGTATTCTATTGCGGTGGTTTCCTTGTCTCGCGGGCTCGGGCCGGGCGCCTCAGCAGCGCGCGTACGCTCGCGGACCCCTGGCCTTTTACGGTTCGGTCCCGCGTCCCCCTAGAACGTGAAAAGGCTTATGCCGCCGCTCACCTCGATTGCCTCGCCGGTAACGAAGCTCGCTTCCTCGGAGGCAAGGAACGCTATTACCTCCGACAACTCCCTGGGGTCGCCTGAGCGACGCAGGGCGACTCTCTTGGTGATGCGCTCGCGGAACGGCTCCGCCACGTCATAGAAGCTTCCCGCGTCGAATACTCCCAGCACCACGGCGTTGCAGGTTATGTTCTTGCGCGCCCCCTCCAGGGCGACCGTCTTCGTGAGCCCGATCATCCCCGCCTTGGTGGCGGCGTAGCTGCACTGTCCGAATCCGCCCATGGTCCCCGTGACCGAGGATACGTTGATGATGCGCCCCCATCCTTTATCGGCCATACCCGAGAAGACTGCTTTAATGAGCAGGAAAGGAGCGGTGATATTCACTGCCACATCGGCGTCCCAGTCATCCTTGCTCATATCGGTTACGGTGATGGCGCGTACGATGCCCTGGGCCGCATTATTTACCAGAATATCCACGCTGCCAAGCTCCCGCTCCACCTGCGCGACACCTTCGTTGATGGACGACTCATCGGCCAGGTCCATCCTGACAGCAAGCGCCTTGCGGCCTTTTTCCTCGATCTCCTTCGCTACCTCAAGGGCCTTCGCTTCGTTGCGGTTGTAAACGAGGGCTACATCCGCACCGTGCTCGGCAAGCACGAGTCCGTGCACCCTGCCCAACCCCCCCGAACCACCCGTCACCAGCGCTACTTTGCCTTCAAGAGACATAAGCATCCCTCCTAGCCTGATCCGACCTGTCTACTTCTCTGCCTGCAATGGTTTTCCTGTATGGTAAGCCCAGCCATGGCACTGCGCTACGGTAGATCCCTCCGCGTCATCCACCTTCATGCGATAGAACCCCATCTTCCCCGCACGCGTCACCAACTCGACCTCCGCCGTCATCTCCCCCGTGAGTCTCGGTGCTGCCAGGAAATCTATCCCCACCGATAACGCCATCGCCCTGCTCCCGAAGGAATTCGCCGCCGCTCCGAAAGCGACGTCTGCAAGGGAAAAGATCACCCCTCCATGTATCATGCCCATGAAGTTGAGATGGCCTTCTGCGAGCTTCATCGCGACCCTGGCATATCCCGGCCGCATCTCCATGAGCTCGGCGCCTATACTGGCCGCGAAAGGGTCTCTTGCGATAAATTCCCTGCTATCCCCGGTTACTTTTTCCTCCATCTCCACTTCCCCTTTTTCGACGCACGGCTGCGAACCCTGTTTGCCGGACCTCGGTCATCATGATGAGATCGATCGGGCCTTTTACCGGCGCTTTTAACCCGAGGAATGCTAAGTTAACCAGTTTCCCTGCCGCCGCTGTGACCTGAAGTATAGAGCGATAACGCTACGAATGGAAACTAATAAACTAAATATCGTTTATTAGTTTAGGTTATTCAAGCACTCCCATTCCTTTCTGTCAAGATAGCGATAACTTCCCTCTACTTGCGATTTTCACCCCGTTCTTGCGCGCGATCCCCTCCATGAGGATCTTCATAAAAGCCATGAATACCTCGTCCAGACTGAGGCCGCTCTCTATGAGCAGATAAGGGCTGCTTGAGAGATCGACGATGCCCTGCACCAGGTATGCGAGGACAACTGGATTGACATCGGAGCGGAACTCCCCCTCCCTTGCCCCTTCCTCTATTATCTGCGTAAGAGCGCTGACGATCTTGCGGTAGAAATCGCCATATACGATGAAGACCTCCGGGAAGAATGTCTCTACTTCCTTTACCAGAAAAGGCTTTATGTACGAGACCTCGTCAACCACGTGTTTGCTCATCAGGTAGAGTTTGGTCATGGCGTCGGCGTCCAGGTCCATGATCTCCTGCATGCCTCTGAGAATCTTCCCCGCCCTGCGGTTGAGTACGGTCGTGAACAACTCATCCTTTGACGAAAAGGATTCGTAGATGGTCTTCTTGCTCATGCGCAGCCTCTGCGAGAGCTCGTCCATCTTGAAGCGGCGGTACCCGACCTCGAAGGCATATTGCTCCGCTTCCTCCAGGATCCTTTTTAACCTGTCGTCTCCCGTCACGGCGGATTCCTTTGCACCCGTTCAATTAACTGCGGCTGTCGAGCCGCTTCCCCCAATTCTATCAACAATCCCCCGCAACCAGCGCAACTCCGCCCGGTAAGCGGATTGCTCGCGAGCGAGTATATCCATGAATATATCATCAGCGATACCATGCATGATATCCCTCTCCCTGCGCAACCTCTTTAACTCCGTTGCGAGGAAAGACATCCTGGCCTGCAAGGCGTCCGTTGCCTCCTCGCGGTCAAGGCAGCTTAAAAAAGCAATCCCGGCCGACATATCCAGGCGCAGCGGTTCCTGGTTGGAGCAGATGGAATATACCATTTCCTTGAGCCGCTCACGACCCTCGGAGGTTATGGCGTATATGCGCTTTTCGGGCAGATTCCCTTCCCTTTCCGTCCAGGATATAAGACATCCCTCTCTCTCCATGCGCGCCAGTGCCTTGTACACCGCCACCTTGCTGACGCGCGTCCGGCGCGACATGCCCCTCTCTTCCATCTCACGCAGGAGATCGTAGCCGTGCCTTTCCCCTTCGGCGAGAAGCCCCAATACCATGGTCGCCACGCTGGAGACCATGCCATCACCTCCAATAGTTAACTGTTTACTATTTAATAGTTAACTATATTATGTACTATCCTTCCCGGAACGCCATGAAGCGTGCTGCTGCTGTAATGATTTCGAGCCATGGTTCGCACGCCCGGGTGTGTGCTTACTCTCGCAAGGCCATACCCGTTCGCGCCACGGCATCAAGGCGGCGGAACTTCCAGTTTTCCATCTGCTATGCGTATAAGACGGTTTACTACTTCCCCGCAGAGCATGCGCAGTTCGAAAGCGTTGAGATATTCCGTCGCCGCGGCGTCGAATAATATCCTGGCATTGGGAGGAAACTCCTCGTCCCCCCGCCAGATGATGAACAGCAGCGGAAGCCGAGGGAAGGTCTTTATCACCATGCCCAGATCTCCCTGGTCGACTTCCCTTCCGCCCAGCGCCTCGCAGGCTGCACGCATGCCATCGAAATCCTCGCCAAACCTGCGGCATATCCTGTCCTCCACGGTATCCGCGAAGCTCTTTGCATAGAACATACCGTCTTTCAACTCCCGGTACGGCACCCACTGGTTGGCAAGCGGGGTCGCCCTGGAATTTGCCATATAGAGGATCGCCAGCAGTTTTACCACGTAGGTAGCTAGGAAATCAGGGGCTTCGCAAGAGAGGTCCGGGAAACCGATGCGTATTTCCCAGCGCATGAACGACAGCCTGAACTCTCCGTCCGTGAAAGGCAAACCCGCTCTCTCCGCGATTTCCGCGGGATCGCCCTTACGCAATACTTCACTGGGCTCCAGGAAAGGGTCCTGCGCCCCGCCTTGTTCCTTCTCCGTCATATCCTGTTATCCCTCCAGGATCCAGGCGCGTACGCTCCGGCGCCGCAAAAACCGGGGCGGCAGCAACCGGCGTCTGTTCGAGGGACCGGCGCGGGGTAAATATCTCGCAGGTCCACGAACTCCCTGCCGGCCATCCTCACGTCCGGAGACGTCCTCAACCCCCCTCCCGTACCCATACCGCGATAGACCAGGTTCAAGCTGTGTCGGGAGCCGCGCGGAATTATCGTCTCGCTGACGCAAAGCTGTTTTCCCGCCTGCACCGCCTGCGTTTTATTCTCACCTCTTCCACCGACCTGCCCCTCATGCATGCTGCCTCCAAACACTACAGCTGCGCGTGCGGATAATCTTCCTGTCACCGCCGCGTATCAATGCGGGGCGGACACCAATCCTCTTACTTGGGTGGGTACGAGCCGGTTCAGCTTGTTGGCCCATGCGAGCACGGTTGCCTCCGGGTATCCTTCCGCCCCCGTATAGGCGGGGTCCAGAGTGATGTCCGAGCGGAACTGTTGTAGTACGAATGCCTTCGCGCCCTCGGCTCTTTGCGCAAGAGATTCCAGATCGTCCAGGTCTACGAGCCCGGGAACCAACGTGCAGCGGAACTCATGCTCCACCCCGCTACGTATGATCATGTCTAAAGACTCCCCGATGGCAGAAGGATCCACCGGGGCCCGCACCACCTCCGGGTATCTCTGCAGGGCGGTCTTGAGGTCCATGGCCACGAAGTCCACCAGCCCTTGCGATAATATCTCCGCCAGCAAGCGCGGATGCGAGCCGTTTGTGTCCAGCTTTACGGCCATTCCCAATTTCCGCAGTCTCTCACACAGCAGCGGCACGTCGGCATGCAGGGTGGGTTCCCCGCCGGTGATCGAGACCCCGTCGATCCACCCTCTGCGTTCTGCCAGATAATGCTCGATGCCCTCCCAGGCGATATTGTCTTCGCTACTTCCCACTTTGAGCAATTCCGGGTTGTGGCAGTAGGGACAACGAAAATTGCAGCCCGCCAGGAAGAGGACGGAACATATCTTTCCCGGCCAATCCAGCATGCTGGATGGCAGGATACCCCTGATGTTCTCCAGGCAGGACATGTCAGTTAAAACGTTCCGAGATGTCCGCGGGAGTCGGCACCGAACAACGCCAGGCGAATACCTCGCTGCCGCTCTCGTCCACGACGACTATCGATGGCGTACACAGTACGCTGTAATAAGCCGCTTCCGCCAAGCCGTCCGCCTGCTCGACGTCGTATATCTCCGTTGCGGGGAACCCGTTGGCTACCTCCTTAGCGGCCGGACACTTTTGACAGTCCTGCTTCACGAAGACCTTCAAATGCTGCACGCTCCAAACCCCCTTTCAGTCCCGTCTTTACGCGCTCCTTGAGCTCTCCGACCTTGCCCTTGTTCCATGTGGTTACCTTGGAAAAATAGCCCACGATGCGGGTTATTCCGTATACGTTGTTCGAACCGCAATTGGGGCATTCCTCGTGCAGGCCGCGGCTGGTCGTCCTGCAATCCTCGCACACCGTGAACTCCGGAGAGAATGCGAGCTGTGACGACTGGGTATTGCGGAAAGTCTTGATGACGAAGTTCTTTATAGATTCCGGATCCGGTTCGTGCTCGCCCAGCCAGACGTGACATATCGCTCCCGCCTCTATTAGCGGGTGGAAGAGGCTCTGCTTCTGCACTCTTTCGATGTAATCGATATCCGCCTCCACGTTTAGGTGCACGCTGTTGGTGTAATAGAACTCGTCCCTCTCGTCGCTGCCTTTGAGCACGCTCATCGCCTGGGACGGGTAGTACTTCATGTCCAGCTTTGCCAGGCGGTACCCGCTGGACTCGGCCGGCGACTCCTCCAACACCATGTTGATGCCGTATTGCTGCGAGAGTTTCTTGCAGATGAGGTTCATGTTGGCTACCACCTTGAGCCCGAATTTGAGAGCTTCCTGTGACTCGTGCAGCTCCATGCCGGTATGGTGTTGCACCATCTCGTTGAGGCCAAGAAGCCCCACGAGATAGGTAAGCCTGTCCATCCTGAGGTATTTCTCGCCGTCCTTGGCGTCACAGAGCACGGACAGAGGCCCCGCTACACCTTGCGCCATAAGGCTGGCGATGAACTTCTTCTTCTGCGTGTGCGCTTTTGCCACCATCTGCATTGCTTTTTCAAGTTCGTGGAAGAGTACCTCGTCGGAACCGCTGGCCTTGAAGGCGATGCGCGGGAGGTTGATGGTGATGTTCTGGAGTGCCGTGAAACGCATCCTCTCCGGGGTCATGACCTCCTGCAGGTCCTTCTCGTTCAACTTGAGTTTGAGACGGCAGCATTGGGATACGGTAATCTCGTCCCCGCGGTCGAAGACGAAGTATGTGATCCCCTGCCGCGAGGCCACCTTGCAGGCGAGGTTGAGGAACTCATCGTGTCCTTCGGTGTGGAAAAACTCCTCGTTGATATGGAGCAGCGGCTTGGGAAAGACGAAGGTCTTCCCCATGGCGTCGCCCTCGAGATAGATCTCGAATAGCGCGGTTAGGAAGTCCTGCGCTTCCTTCTCGTAATCCTTATAGGTCTTTCCCGTGTATATCCCCCCGGGTCCGATGGCCGGAGCATCCCGGAAATGTCGCGGGATGTTCCAGTAGAGGTTGAAGTCGGTGAAGACCACCTGGCTTCCCCTCGCGCCCGCCAGTTGGTTGAACTCGTAGATGAGCATCTGTGCCAGCTGCCTTATACGATGGTAATCCAACCCCACCATGTACGGCGCGAAGAACATGTTTACCGCCTCCCAACCTATGGCGCCAGCATAATGGGATTGCAGGGTCGAAGCCATTTTCACCATGTGGCCTATGAGCACCTCGGGGTGCTTTGCGGGGCTCGACGTGCTGGTGATGTTCGGTAGTGATATACCGTACTTCTTTATATAATCCAGGCTGTGTCCCCCGCAGTTGTGGGAATAAATGCCGTTTGCGATAAGGGTGCCGCTTTCGGTCGTGACGTCGTATATGTAGACATCCAGTACCTCCACGGGTTCCGCCATGACCACCCTCACGCGCTGCGCCGCTGGTGACGACATGCCCTTAGCGCTCTCGCGACTGCGGCGCCGCGCCCCGGATGATGCCTGTGCCGCCTGGGATACGAGCTCCTGCAGCCTCTGGTGCGCTACGAACACGTCTTCGGCATTGAAGCGCAGCTTGAAGGATGATGCGTTGGCTTCCAGCAGGTGGGTGATATTCACCTCCTCCATGCCTCGCACCTTACCCTCTTCAAGGTTGAGGGTCTCCAACTCTTCATCCGTGCGCACCAGGGACGCGGGCTTGATATCCTCCGTTGTGATCACCGGATGATCGTGCGTCACTACGCAGTATTTCCCGTCGGACGTTGCCAGGAATACCATCCCCTTCCCCAGGCGGTCCTTCTTCACCACCCGCTTCATCTCCGTCCAGTTACCTCCGCGATCGAGCATCTCCAGCGAAGCCGGGTACTTGACCCTCACCGTCGGCTCGGGCCTGGTCTCAGCGGGGAGGATGTGGTAAAGCTGTTCCATGGTGGTGGTGAAGACCAGATGTGAGCCCTTGACCCTCCAGTGTACGACCGTATCTCCGAGGTAGGAATAGGGGCGGATGATAAAGCCTAGATCGTGAAGATGGATGTCGCCAACCATGTGAGCCTTTGCGATATCGTCGGAAAAGACGCTGCGCAAGGCGAATTCCTTGAGGATGGCCTCCGCAAGCGTCAGGTTTATCGATTCTGGATTGTGGGTCGTGTTGGAGTTCTCCTTGTTAGCGCTGGTTATGATCTGCTCTACGTCGTACATGGGCAAGCCGATGTGGGAGTGCTTTTCGTGCATGGTTTCCAGGCCACGCTCCAGCAGCTCGAGGTCCACGAGTTCGCGTATTATCGAGGTGGTCACCGTATTCATGCGGCCCCGGACTATCCTTTCCTCCACCCGGTCCGCGATCTCCCGTGCAAGCTCCGCGTTCGCATCGGTCTCCAATACGAGCGAATTGACGATCTTGCTTTTGTCCCAGAGGTTTATCTCCTCTTTTGATGAGGTACTCACCAGAAGTGCTATGTCCGTAGCGTCTTCCGCTCCTTCCCTCCTCTTCAGAACCCTTATGTTGCTGGCAGCAGACACGACTTGACCCCCTCTCGATCGCGGATGATTTTAAACATCGTCTTTCTTTTTCAGCAGTTGCCCCAGCTCGCTTTGGAATTCAGTGATATTCTTGAAGTCTTTATATACCGAGGCGAACCTGAGATATGCGACCTCGTCGATCTCCTTGAGCTTCTTCAGAACCGCCATGCCTATCTGGCTTGCCGGGATCTCTTTCTTCCCCTCGGCCCTCAGCTCCGATTCGATCTCGTTTGCCAGGTTCTCTATTTCATGGCTGGTCACTGGTCTTTTCTCGAAAGCCTTGCGCAACCCAGTGAGTATCTTTTCCCGCTTGTAAGGCTCTTTGTCTCCATTTCTCTTGATCACCGCTACCGGGAACTGCTCGAACCTCTCAAAAGTCGTAAACCTTTTACTGCAGTTCTTGCATTCTCTTCTTCGCCTGATCACCTGCCCGTTTTCCGCACCTCGAGAGTCTATAACTTTGCTGTCCGGGTTCCCGCAATAGGGACATCTCATATCGTAATCCCTCCCCCAAACAGAATAATCTACATCTTGTGCTTAAAACTGACTATAAAACACTAAATGTTGCGTTGTCAAGGGTTTTTAGGTAAATAACCCAACTTTATAACTATCTTTTTACCTTACGTTAAGACTTGTTGTATAGACCTCTCATCAACAGTCACTTAAAGGTTTATTCTTTAATCCGCACTCAAGAGAATCAGAGATAACCCTCCCACATGGGTATAGAGATCGCTAAAACCACCTTATCCCCTTCTATGCTGGCGTAACTGAGCTCAGATTCCATGGGAAGGCTCATGAAAACGACGGTCTGGACCTGATATTCATTGTTTGCAGGTAAAGCTTGAGTTTGCATATAAGCGTTGAGTGGTACCAGGGACAAGGTAAATTGACCCGTTACCTTGACCCTGTATTGAGCCTTTTCGCCACCCGCAAAGGTGAATACCCTTTCATCTTCGATGAAAAAGCCGCCGTCAGATATGCCGAGGGCTTCGTTGAGGTCTTTTACCTCCAGATAGATAAATGCCTTCAACCGCGATATGTTGCGTATCTCGAGCCTGCCCTTTAGCAGCGACGTCATATTCAGTTCCACGTCATACATGTTAAGCCGGCCGGCATATGGGATATCCGCAACCGCGCCCTCGGACGCCTGATACTGCAGCTCTGCATCCCAGACGAGCTGCAGTTCGGCTAGGTGATTCCTGGCCAGGCTGATCAGGTAGGGAAAAGAGTTGATGCTCACCGTCAGGCTGGGGGGGAGTTCGTACTGCGCGCTCAAGGCCCTCTCCATGCCGTGCTGGCTGAGCAGGGTTATCCCTACCTCCGCGGCAAGGAGCAGGGCCAAAATTAATATCGCGCCGAACAGCAACTTACGCATGGATATACCTCCTCATCACGCGAGTAAATTCTATCCGGTGAGGGTGACAGCACGGCCGGGGGTCAGCCTGTTGCACAGATCATGTAGTGGGTTGATAAAACGGCTGATGAGAGGGTCGTGGCCCCTTACTTCAGCAGAAAATCCCGGTAGAGAGACTCCTCCGTCTCGTCTTTCAGGCGCCGGGTCATCAATCTCTCTAGCATTTCCCCCGGCGAGGCTTTCTCCTGCAGGACGGCGTATACGCCCCTCGCTATGGGTGTCTCCACCCCAAGATCTCCTGCCATGGCGATTACCGCGCGAGTAGCGAATACGCCCTCCACTACCATCCTGGTCTCCGCGAGGACGGCGTTCGGAGAACCGCCCGCTCCCAGCTTTTCGCCGTAACCGCGGTTGCGGGAATGTCTGCTGATGCAGGTTACCATGAGGTCCCCGATACCGCTCAGTCCGGAAAAGGTGATGGGGTTGGCCCCCAGGGCGCTGCCAAAACGCGCCATCTCGGCCAGTCCGCGGGTGATCAGCGTCGCCTTGGTGTTGTCACCCATGCCCAGGCCGTCCAGCATGCCCGCTGCCAAGGCGATGACGTTCTTGTAGGCTCCCCCGACTTCCACCCCCACGATGTCGCTGTTAGTATATACGCGCAAGTAGGAGGAGCTTAGAGAAGACTGCAGGCTGCGGGACAATTCCTGGTCCCGCGACGCGATGACGGTGGCGCTGGGAATCTGCCTCGCCACCTCTTCTGCGTGGTTGGGTCCTGAGAGGACCGCGACCCCGCCCTGCCGGCCCAACTCCTCCGCGATAGCCTCCGACAGCCGCCGATTCGACGCGTAATCGAAGCCTTTGGCGAGGTTCAGGACGGCTGCATCGCGCGGGATATGAGCGCAGGCGGCACGCACCACATCCCTGGTCCAGCGCGAGGGAACCGCCATTACTACCAGCTGCGATCCCCGCAGAGCCCCTGCGAGGTCGTCATGAGCATCTATGCTCGCTGGCAGTTGGACATCGTTGAGGAACAGGGGGTTTCTGTTACCCCGGTTTATGCCTTCGACGACCTCGGGCTCCCTGGCCCACACGTTCACCTGGTGGCCGCTTAAAGCGAGGTGGGCCGCCATCGCGGTCCCCCAACTGCCCGAACCTAACACGCTCGCCTTCACGTTCCCGCTCCCTCGTTGGATGGCTTCCGCGATCTTATCTTCGGTTCCTCGCCCTTCATCAGGCGTTTGATGTTTTCCCTGTGCTTATAGACGGCAAAGCAACATGCCAGCACGGCTATCGCGATATAAGACCAGTATTCTCCCATATCTTCCCACAGGACGATGGCTGCGGAGACGGGAAAGGCAATTGCCGCGGCGATGGAAGCGATGGACATTATCCGCGTGGCCAGGACCAGCAATACGAAGACCCCGATCACCAACAGTGTCACCTGCCAGGGGTATGCCGCAATGATGACCCCGCCGCTCGTGGCGATGCCCTTGCCGCCCTTGAAGCCCAGGAAGATACTCCAGTTGTGTCCTATTATTGACGCCAGGCCTGCCAGGAGCGACAGGCTGGGGCCCAGTCCCATGGCCCTCCCGATCGCCACCGCCGCTATCCCTTTTCCCATGTCCAGCATCATCACCGCCACGAACGGCTGCGCCCCGAAATTGCGCAGTACGTTGGTGGCGCCGATATTGCCCGACCCGAGCTTGCGCAGATCCTGCTTGAACAGCAACCTGCTGACGAGCAATCCAAACGGTATCGATCCAATGACGTAGCTGGCTACTATCCACAAAGCAGCCTTTACGGCAAGTTCCAAGCCACCTCTCCGTTCCTTGTACTTCCATCCTTATACTGCCCAGAGGATATTTCGTAGAATATATCACATTAACCCGGCGGGGTGCGCCGGGCAGGGGTATCGTTGCAGGCTGCAGAGTTCCGTTACAAGGCATGCGGTGCACGCAGCTTACATGGCGGAGCTCTCGGGTTGCGGATGACGGTGGTTTGGCGATCAGGGCATTCTTTTTTCCATCGCTCGTCGTGAGCGCAATACGACTCTTATCGGGGAGCCTTCGAAACAAAAGGTCTCCCTGATCTTTCTCTCGAGAAACCGTTCGAAGGCGGGGCTGGAGAGGTCTGGCCTGTTTACGAAGAAGACGAACTGCGGCGGCGCGGTCCTCACCTGCGTGAGGTAATATACCTGCAGGCGTTTACCCCTGCGAGCGGGCGTCGTCGTCTGAGAGAGTACGCGCTGCAGCAGCTCGTTGAGGTGCGAGGTCTGTATCCTGGATCCCCATGAGCGCTTGACGCGGTCCACGACCGGCAGCAGGCGAGTCACTCCCAGACCTGTCAAGGCGCTCACACGCAGAAACGGCGCATAGGATACGAAGTGAAGTTTTTCCATTGCCTCCTCGTAGGCCGGCCGCGCATTTCCCGCCGCTTTCACCTGGTCCCACTTGTTCAAGATCACGGCACAGGCGCGGCCGTCGTCCTTGACGCGTGTGGCAATCCTCTGGTCCTGTTCGGTTACCCCCTGGGATGCGTCGATCACCAGCAGGATCACCTGGGCCCGGTCTATCGCCCTCCACACCCTTACCTGGCTGTAAAACTCCACGTCCTCCTTTATCTTGGTTCGCTTGCGCCACCCTGCCGTATCTATGAATCGGTATGTGGTGCCGCCTGCTTCCAGCACCGTGTCCACCGCGTCCCTGGTGGTGCCCGGAAGATCGCTGATTATGGAACGTTCTTCTCTGATGAGGCGGTTGAAAAGCGTGGATTTTCCCACGTTAGGCCTGCCGACTATGGCCACCACCGTCTCCTTATTTTCCTCCTGCTCTTCCCCCGGCGCCTGCGGTAGGTTTTCCACCACGGCATCCAGAAGATCGCCTATGTTGCGTCCGTGCATGGCAGAGACCGGCCACGGTTCTCCCATCCCCAGTGAATACCATTCAACCGCTTCATCCTCCTGGCGTTGATTGTCCACTTTGTTCGCGGCGAGGATAACGGGTTTGCCGCTTCTTCGCAGGGCTTGGGCTACCTCCTCGTCGGCGGCCGTGATGCCTTGTGAGGCGTCCACCATCATCAGCACCAGGTCGGCTTCGTCCACCGCCTGCAGGGCCTGCCTTCCGATCGCCTTTGCCAGCTTCTCCTCGGCTGCCGGGTCCAGACCTCCGGTATCGACGATTACGAAATCCCTTCCTCTCCACGTGGCAGTGAAGTAATTGCGGTCTCGGGTAACCCCGGGGTCCTTCTCGACTATGGCGTCTCCTTTTTCGACGAGACGGTTTACCATGGTTGATTTGCCCACGTTGGGCCTTCCTACCACGGCAACCAGGGGCTGGCTGGATACCATCATTCCGCTCCTTTACTTGCATGCAACTTCCGCGCGAACTCGGCTCCGTCCACCTGTACGGGTATGAGGTGGCAGCCGGTTGCCCGTTCTACGTCGGCGGGCGTGAGATCGTCCAAGAACGAACCCTCTCTGAGCATATTGTCGGGGATGAGAAACTCGCGCACTGATGACTTCCTCTCCAACAACGCTGCCATGATATCCGCTCCCCCCAAGAGCGCGGTCACGCTTACCGTCCCGCCCAGTAGACGGTTACGTACGCTGACTACTTCCAGGCCCTCGATGCCGGCTCTGCCGGTCACTTCCCGCATGACCACTTCGCCAGCTTCACCCGTTATCACGCCGCGCGACGGCGGCCCGCACGTTCCTCCGCCGCCGCACTCCGCCAACGCTTCTGCGGCGAACTTTCTCGCCATTCCCACTCCGTTCTCCAGTTGCGGGTATCCTTCGTACTCTTCCTCGCTGGGGAACCCCCTCTCTGCCATTACATAGAGTTCGTCCGACGCGAAAAAGATCCGCCTGCCTTTTTCCCCAAGCGAAAGCTTCTGGTACTCCTCCACCGCTTCGAGCGCCAGCAACGCGTCCTTCCGGTCGGGAGGCACGATCTCTTGCGGCAACCGCCTTGCTTGAGCGGTCAGCCCCACCGGGACCACGGCCAGGGAAGCGGCCGGGTAGGTTCGCAAGACGTCCCGCATGGTATGTCGCAGTGCTTCACCGTCGTTGATGCCGGGACACAGTACGACCTGCAGGTGGACCTCGATCCCGCTATCCAGCAACGTCTTCAGTGCCGCCAGGCCCTCTTCCGCGCCACCCCCCATGATCTGCGAGCGCAGTGCGGGATCTGTCGCATGCAGCGATACGTAAAGTGGCGAAATGCGCAGCCTGGTTATCCTTTGCAGATCCGCACGCGTGAGGTTGTTAAGGGTGATGAAGTTGCCGTAATAAAACGACAGCCGGTAATCGTCGTCCTTTATATACAGTGACCGCCTGAGCCCCGGCGGCATCTGGTCCACGAAACAGAATATGCAACTGTTGCGGCAGGTGCGCACCCCGTCAAACACCGCCTCCTCGAAGACCAGTCCCAGGGGGGTCCCGCATCTCTTGCGCACCTTGCAGGTTATCGTCCTGCCTTCCCGCAACAACCGCATATGCACGCGCCTCTCCTCTGAGGTCTGCATATAATCCAGTACATCCAGGGGTGACTTTCCGTCGAGCTCCAGGAGGAGATCCCCCTGCCTCACTCTTCCCTCGCATGGTGATCCCGCGCGCACCTCCACTATCCTGGGAGGTTTCCATTTCCTCGCGGGGGAAGAGTTCCGGCGGCGCAGGCTCAACTCGTCTCACCTGCCGGCGCACGTTCCCTTACCATCCGTATGAGCCTGCCCACCACCTGGGAGACGTTCTCGCCGGTGGTATCCACTATGCGAGCATCGGGAGCGCGCTTGAGGGGATTGTGTTTGCGGGTGGAGTCGAGGTGATCGCGCCGCACCATCTCCTGCTGGATCGTCTGCAGAGAAACGTCGTAACCATCCTTCTTCATCTCCCGGTAACGCCTGCGTGCCCTTTCCCTTGTAGACGCGGTGATGAAAAACTTCATTTCGGCCTTCGGGAACACCACCGTGCCCACGTCCCTCCCCTCCACCACGATGTCTCCATCACTGGCGATCTGGCGCTGTTTCCTCACCATCTCCTTGCGCACGCAGGGATGAGAGGAGACTTGGGACACGTGGGCGGAGACCTCCCGGGAACGTATCGCCGCCGTTACGTCCTCGCCCTCCATGATCATGCGGTAGGGCGGCCTTCTGCGGTGCGCGTACGCCATACGCATATCCATTTTCGCCGTAATGGATGCCAGCCTGTCCTCGTCGTCCAGGTCGATCCGGTCACGCAAGGCCCTCAGGGTCAGTGCGCGGTACATGGCCCCTGTGTCCAGGTAAGCGAGGCGGAGGCGCCTGGCGAGCTTCTGGGCCACCGTGCTCTTTCCCGCCCCGGCGGGGCCGTCGATGGTTATGATCATATTCTCTGTGCGCTTATCTTTTCTCTCGACCATGAAAATATCATAGTGCCTTATGCGTCACCTTGAAAGAGCCCGCTGGATCAACTTTCTCGCTGAAATCGCAGGCCACATAGTGAACATGGCACGACTTTCATGAGGCAATTACGACATAAGGGAGCGCAGCGTCTTCTCGAAGCCGGGAAAAGATACGTTCACGCATTCCCACCCTGAGACGAAGGTCTCTCCCTCGGCTGCGAGCGCTGCTACCGCCAGGGCCATGGCGATGCGGTGATCCCCGTGCGAATCCACCCGGGCCCCCCGCAGGGCGGCAGGTCCTCTTACCACGAACCCGTCCGGCATTTCCGTTATGTCCGCGCCCATTTTCGCGAGTTCCGCGCATATGGACGCTATACGGTCGCTTTCCTTTACCCGCAGCTCAGCCGCTCCCCTCACCGACGTCTCGCCGCGAGCGCTGCAACCCATCACCGCCAGCAACGGAATCTCGTCTATCAGGGCGGGAACGCAGCGAGCTTCCACCTCCATGCCGTTCAGCCGCGCTCCTCCTATCTCCAGGTCACCGCGCGGTTCGTTGTCCTTCTCGCTGTAATTGGATTCCATGACCTGCGCCCCCATGGAGTTTAGCGCGGACAGGAACCCGGCACGCGTGGGGTTCAAGCCGACCGCCGACAGCTTCAGGCGAGATCCCGCTACCGTAGCCGCCGCGGCCATGAGGAAGGCCGCGCTGGATATATCTCCCGGAATATCCAGATCCCGCGCCTGCAGTGACGAACCCCTTATGGTCATCTCTTCTTCGCCGCTAAAGGAAAGGTCCGCGCCCATGAGCAGGAGCATCCTCTCCGTGTGGTCTCGCGATGACCTTCCGCCCAGGATGCGCGTCTCTCCTTCCGCCTGCAGGCCCGCCATCAGTAGAGCCGATTTGAGCTGCGCGCTTTCCACCTGCATGCGGTGTTCCACGCCCTCGAGCTTTCCGCCCCGTATGGTCAGAGGAGGCCTGGTGTTGTCCCCTCTACCCGTTATATCCGCACCCATGCGTCTCAGCGGCTCTATGATACGGCGCATGGGGCGAGCGAGCAGAGAATCGTCGCCCGTTATAACGCTGCTGAAAGGCCGCCCCGCCAGGGCACCCGCCAGCATGCGCATAGTGGTGGCCGAGTTCCCGGCATCGAGCTCTCTTTCTGCTTGCTTCCAGTTTTGCAGCCCATACCCCCGCACGGTCAGTGTATCACCGTCCAGATCCCACTCGACCCCGAGCGAACGGAGGCACGCGAGCGTTGACCTGCAATCGTCGCAGAGGAGAAAATGCCTGGCGACGGTATTTCCCTCGGCCATGGCACCCAGTATCGCCGCGCGATGCGATATGGACTTGTCCGGGGGAACCGTCACTTCACCCCGCAGCGGTCTCGCTCCGCCGAAGGCGGCATCCATCATTCTCCTCCCAGCGTCTTGCTCATATTGGCGCGATAACCGTTCTCTCTCAGCGCGCCGGTGACGCGCAGCGCCGTCTCCTCCCCCGATACCGTCAGCCTGAGCAGTCCCTGCCCGCTCTCGAGGGGATGCACGAGCTCGATATCGTCTATGTTGATTCCCATCTCACCGACGGTGAGGGTAACGTCGCTGATCACGCCCGGGCGGTCGTCCACCGCGAGGACGACGCTGTAATAACCGGCCAGCGATTCGCCCAGGACCGGCGCCAGGCTCTGCCTCCCGGTGCTCGCTTTCTCCATCCAACGCGCCAAGCGCTCCTCTTCTCCTTCTTCGAGCAACTCCCTTATGCGGGACATGGCAGACATGCATTCCTCCAGGGATTCCTCCACCGCCTCGCGGTTCTCCATGAGGATATCCAGCCACAGGCCCGCATCCGATGCCGCGATGCGGGTCATGTCGCGAAAACCCCCCGCCGCCAGCCGCAGCAGTGGGTACTCCTCCGCACGTTCCAGCGCAAGGTTCATCAGTGACATGGCCATGATATGCGGAAGGTGGCTGATCACCGAGACGGCCCTGTCGTGCTGGCGCGGGTCCATGGCGATTACCCTCGCCCCCAGGGACGTCAGGAGGGCATGCAATTGTGAATAAGGCTCCGCGTCGCAATCGGCCGTGGGAGTCAGTACGTAATATGCGTCTGTGAACAGGTGCGGGTCAGCGAACCTGACTCCCCTCTGCTCCGATCCGGCCAGGGGATGTCCCCCGATAAAATGGCAGCCGGCCGGCAGCATCCTGCCCGCCTCCTCCACGACGCGCTCCTTGACCGACCCCACGTCGGTGAGCGTGGTGCCGGGACGCAGAGCCTCGGCGGCCTGCGCCAGCGCCGCCGGTATAGCGCGCACGGGTACGGCGACGAACACGAGCTCGCTCGTTTTCACCAGCTCCTCCAGGCTAGCGGCCGCTTTTTCAACGGCCCCTCTCTGCAGTGCCTGCGCGAGCATCTCTCTTTCGCTATCGTAGCCCACTACCAGCTCGGCCGCCTCCCGGGCGCGCAGTGCCAGCCCCAGTGAACCCCCTATCAATCCCGTTCCCAGTATACCCACCTGCCGGAAGTACGCCTTTGCGGTCATGTTCACCCGTCCTCTCGGCGTTTTCTTACCCTCTGCCCATGAAGACCGCGAGTCTGTTCAGCTCATCCATCATCGTCCTGAAGCCCTCCACGGTCAAGGATTGCGGGCCGTCACACAAGGCCTCGCGCGGATTGGGGTGCATCTCCACCATCACCCCGTCCGCCCCTGCCGCCAGCGCCGCCTTACACAGGGGGGGTACGAGTTCCCGTACTCCCGTTGCGTGGCTCGGATCTACGATAATCGGAAGGTGAGAGAAGTTCTTCACCGCGGGCACGGAGGATATGTCCAGGGTGTTGCGGGTCCCGGTCTCGAAGGTACGTATCCCTCTCTCGCACAGGATGACGTTCTCGTTGCCTTCCTTGAGTACATATTCCGCCGCCATCAGCCATTCCTCCACGGTCGAACTCATGCCTCGTTTGAGCAGGACGGGCTTCTCCTGCCGCCCGAGGTCCCTGAGCATGAGAAAATTCTGCATGTTGCGCGCTCCTACCTGAAGCACGTCGGCATAGCGTGAAACGACCTCTATATCACGTACGTCGAGCACTTCCGTTACGATGGGAAGCCCCGTCACCTCACGCGAACGTGCCAGCATGGCAAGCCCGTCCTCGCCCAGGCCCTGGAAGCTGTAGGGAGACGAGCGGGGCTTGTAAGCTCCTCCCCGAAAGAGGTCTGCCCCCGCCTCTTTCGCCACGCGGGCCGCCCACACCACCTGCTCTTCGCTCTCAACCGAACAAGGTCCCGCGATTATCGTGAACGCGCCCCCCCCGAACACTGCGCTCCCGACCCTTATCACTGTCGCATCTTCCTTAAACTCGCGGCTCACGAGCTTGTAAGCCTTCATGATGGGTACGACCTTCTCCACCGCCGGGTAAGCCTCGAAGGGCATCTGCATGACCCTCTCGCGATCGCCGATGACCCCTATCACCGTGCGGAATTCTCCCCGCGAGACGTGGGCCTCGGCACCCACTTCGTGCAGAACCGATATGAGTTCCTCTATGTCCTCCTCGCTGGCTCCCTCGCGCAGAACGATCACCAATTCCACCACCTCCTTCCTTATGCCGGTATTCTCTCTTCGTATCTCAAAGAGACCGTTATGCCCGGCACGTGCCACCGCGGCCTTCGCTTCCCTGCAAACCCAAAGAGTCCGAGCCCCGGGCTCGAACTCCCCTTTTTTGTCTATTCAGTTGTGAGGCGCTGCCGGCTTTACTCGGGGAGGTCCGTCCTAAGCTGGCGCGCCCCCTCCAGATAAGGATGGCGCAGTTCGTGCAGGTGTTTTCGCGTATAGAAATGCATCATGACCCTGAGGCACATCCCGGTCGAATCCTCTATGGATAGTTCGCGGGCGCACAGCAGAGGCACGTGGGTCAAACCGATATGCCGCGCGGCTGCGGCCGGGAACTCCGCGGTGAGGTCCTCCGTCGCGGTGAAGATGATATCCATGATGTCCTCCGGCCGGATATCGTTGCGCTTTATCATCTCACGCAGGAGTTCGGCCGCCTTCTCCGTTATCTCTTCCTTGGTGTTCTCCCTGCAGAGTATGGCACCCCGCAATGCTCTCACCTGCATATCCCGCCTCCTCCTTTTCAGGACAACAGTTTACCATAACCGCCGGCCGCCGGTCTCTATTATTTTCGGCCAGGTTTACCCCCCGGCCTCGAGCAGTCTTTCTACCTCATCTTTGCTCAAAGGGCGGTAAGCGCCTTCCCTTACTCCCGTCAGGTCAAGGGGTCCGAGGCGGGTACGCACCAGGTCTCTTACCTCCAGGCCTACCGCTGCGCACATGCGCCTTACCTGCCTTTTCTTTCCTTCGTGTATGGTCACCTGCAGCAGGCAAGCGCCCTTTTCCTTCGCGAGAACCCTGACCTTCGACGGCGCGGTCTTCCCCTCCTGCAGGGTTATGCCCTTGCGCATCACTGCCAGGCCCTTGGAGGTCAGCTCTCCCTCCGCGTCCACGACGTATGTCTTCTCGATACCGTGGCTGGGGTGCATCAGTTTGTGGGCGAGGTAGCCGTCATTGGTAACGATTAAAAGCCCGCGCGTAGCGCGGTCCAGGCGCCCGACCGGAAATAGCCGCTCTTCCTCGTTTATAAGTTCCATAACGGTGGGACGACCGCGTGTATCCTTAAGCGTCGTGATGTATCCCGGCGGCTTGTTCAGGAGGAAGTACTTTCTCTCCCCGATCGGCTCCAGTGGTATGCCGTCTACGGTGACCCTGTCCCTCTCCAGGTCGACGCGGTCGCCGAGTGCCGCTGTGCGCCCGTTTACCTCCACCCTGCCTGATTCTATTATGCCCTCGCACTTGCGGCGGGAGCCCAGCCCCGCTGCTGCCATCGCCTTCTGCAGTCTCTCCACCACCGGCATGTCTTTCCGCGTGTAAGCTCAGCCGGGGGCCGCTCCGGGGTCTTCTTCCTCCCGGCCGCCTTTCTGCACCCACCGTGTGTAGGCGTTCCCCGCATCTCCGTCTTCTCCGCTCCCGTTGTAGGAGAGTTCCGCCTCGTAATCCCCGCCCGCGATGCCGTCTCCCCCTGCTTCGTCCGCCCTCGAAGCCTCAGGCTGCTGCCCCGCCAGGGAACGCGCGATGCGCTTCACCGTATCGCTGTCCGGCTCAAAATCCTCCAGGGGCGGAAGGTCCTCCAGGCTGTTGAGCCCGAACCTCTCGAGGAAATATTCGCTGGTCACGTACAGGGCGGGGCCGCCGGGGGCCTTCTCCTTGCCCGCCTCAGTAACCAACTCCTGCTCCTCCAGCACCTTGATCATGCTCTCCGATTGTACACCTCTCAGGTTGGCGATCTGGGTTCTCGTTATCGGCTGCAGGTAGGCGACGATAGCCAGGGTCTCTACGGCCGCTCTCGTCAGCCTCGACCGGCGCGATGACAGCAGCAGCTTCTCGATATGCGAGGCATATGCCGGGTGGGTATGCATCCGCCATCCTCCGCGCAGCACCCTCAATTGCATTCCCCGGTTATACCTGACGTATTCCTCGCGCAGCTCTTGCAAAGCCGAGAGGACCTTGCCCTCGTCGCTGTCCACTGCCTCCGCCAGTTGTCGCGGCACCAGCGGTTCGTCGGCCACGAACAGCAGCGCCTCGATCGCGCCTTTGATATCCTCCATCTCCTGGATATCGTCGTGGCCGGTTCCCGTCCTCCAAAGCCTGCCGCCGATGGGCGTCCTGCCGCCGGTAGGCGTATCGTTCATATTACTCCTCCCCTGCAGTGTAAATCTGGATATCCCCGAAGCGGTCCGCCTGGCGGATATCGATCTCCTCACGCTTGTACAACTCCAGCAATGCCAGGAATACCGCTATCATCTCCATACGAAAAGTACAATCGGCCGTGAGCTCACGGTAACTCGTTTTTCCCCTGGCTGCCAAGAATGAACGCACGCGGTCCATGGAATCGCTTATATTCACCTTTATGGGTGCGATGTAGGAGACGTCCACCTGCGCCTCCATTTCTATTAGCTCCCGGGCCGCTGCGGCAAGCCTGCCTGTCGTGAGACCGCGCAGAACGTCCGGCATCACATGCCGGAACGGCTCCTCCAGGTCGACCTGGCGGTAGTAATACCTTTCCTCGCGGCCCAGACGCCTCTCCAACTCCGCTGCCGCGTTGCGGTACTTCTGGTACTCCACCAGCCTCCACAGTAGCTCCTCACGCAGCTCCGACGGTCCCGGTTCCTCCCCTTCCACTTCCGGCTCCGGGAGAAGGTAGTCCGATTTCAGCTTCAGCAGCGTCGCCGCGATGAGCAGGAACTCCGTGGCTATCTCCAGGTCCAGTTCCCGCAATGACTCCATGTATCCCAGGTATTCGTCGGTGATCTCGGCTATGGAGATATCGTAGATGTCTATCTCCCTGCGCCCTATGAGGTGCAGAAGAAGATCGAGAGGCCCCTCGAAAACCTCCAGCTTCACCTGATACGGCATTTCTCCCCCATCAATCG
The DNA here is from genome assembly GCA_964529285.1 of uncultured Actinomycetota bacterium. GTDB lineage: Bacteria > Actinomycetota > Geothermincolia > Geothermincolales > RBG-13-55-18 > SURF-21. The sequence continues at coordinate 57,588 of CAZGWK010000001.1, read as the reverse complement.
ATACCCATGCGCGAGCGTACTTCTCCCACCACGCCGTGCGCTACCGGCTTCACCTTGTTCAGGCCATCCTCCATTACCTGCCAGGCGTAGTCCGGTTTGCCCTCCAGCTCCCGCCTTCGTTCCTGGAAGGGTATAAGGGATTCCACTACCCTGTCCGCCAGAGTCCCCTTGCATTCCACGCATCCCCAACCTGCGCTGCGGCATTTATCGGCGACCTCGTCCAGCCTGTCCTGCGTATATACCTTGTGCAGTTCGTATGCACTGCACTTGTCGGGATCGCCCGCATCTTTGCGCGTGCGGCGAGCTGGGTCGGTGATCATGGAGAGCACCTTTTTCCTGATCTCATCGGGCGGGTCGCCAAGCGATATATAGTTTCCGTAACTCTTGCTCATTTTGCGGCCGTCGGTGCCGGGGATGCGGGGGCTGTGAGAAAGCAGCGACTGCGGCTCGCCGAAAGTCTCGCCGTAAAGGAAGTTGAAGCGCCGCACGATCTCCCGGGTGAGCTCCAGGTGGGGCAGCTGGTCCTCTCCAACCGGCACTCCGTCGGCCCTGACGATGAGGATGTCTGCCGCCTGGAGTACGGGATATCCCAGGAAACCGTGGGTGGATATATCCTTTCCCTGCAGCTGTTCCTGCTGCTCCTTAAAGGTGGGGACCCTCTCCAGCCAGCCCAGGGGGGTTATCATGGACAGGTAGAGCTGGAATTCCGCTACCTCCGGCAGGTCCGACTGGCGGTATATCACCGCCTTATCAGGATCTATACCGGCCGACAGCCAGTCCAAAACCATGTCCTCGGTATAGGACCTCAAATGGGAGGGATCCGCGTAATCGGTGGTCAGGGCGTGCCAATCGGCTATGAAAAAATAGCACTCCGCCTCTTCCTGCAGCTCGATCATCTTCTTGAGGTTACCGTTCAGGTTGCCCAGGTGCAGCTTCCCCGTGGGACGGTACCCTGTGAGTATCTTCTTCTGGCCCAATTCATCTCCTCCCCGTTCGCATCTCAGTTCATGTGCTTCAGCCTACATGTCATTATTCTATAAACATGCGCTTCCTGCCTCTTGTTCAGGGCGCTGAAAACGTATCCGTTGCACCGGTGTCCGTTGCCTGCCCCGGCCCGGCCATATGCGGCCGGGGACCTTACAGGCTGCCTCATCACTGTCTACATGCGGTCGTCTATCTCCCTCAAACGCCGCTCCACCTCGTCGCAGGGCTCGAGCTGGTGGCGGCGAACCAGCCTCACCAGTTCCTCCTCGCAGCCCATCTTCACCAGCATCTCCGCTGCAATCTCGCCGTGATGCATCTGCACGTAAAGGCCTCTCCTCCATCCACGCGGGAGGCCGTACATCCTCGCGATGACCCCATCGCCGGCGGCATCTTCCTCTACCTTCACTTTGATGCTCTCCAGAAGCTGCGGCGCCAACAGCTCGAGGCCGGTGTACAGCCAGCGCGTTAGTATTCCCAGCTCGCTGCGGAGCTTTCCGGCATCGTGCAGGAGGCCTGCCCGGTAAAGCAGTGGATCGTCGGCGAGACTCGCAGCTACGGCCATCGAGTGGGCCAGGTCATATCGCCCCATGGCGGCAAATAATTCCGCCTCGCCCGGAGAGAGCTCCACCGCCGCACGGCGGGCACGCCCGTGCAGGCGCGGGTCGAAAGAGATAAGGGTCACCCATATCTTAGCGGGGAGGTTGCGCCAGGTATTCATTTCCCACCGCTACAGTCCATATATGCGCAAGAAGAAGTCAAAAACGCCGTTGACCAGATTCGAAAAGACGGTTCCGAATACCATTACCAACAGGAGAACGATAAAGAAACCAAAAGGCTCGAGAGAAGTATAGAAACGCTTTGCCTCTCCGCGCAGGAAATATCCGACTATACGCGAACCGTCCAGCGGCGGTATGGGTATGAGGTTAAAAACGAAGAGAAGGATGTTTATGTAGGCGATGTAAATGAAAGTGTAAACCACCTTTTCGAGTACCGGGCCGCCGCTGAATACGAGCAGTATCCTCACGATGCCCAGGGATATCAAGCCCAGGAATAGATTGGATGCCGGCCCGGCCAGCGATACCCATATAATTCCACGCGGCTTGCGGAAGAGAAAGGGGTTTATGGGCACCGGCTTGGCATACCCGATGATAAAACCTCCCCTTCCCATCAGGGTCAATAGAAACAATAGACCCGGCAGGATGATGGTCCCGAAGGGGTCTATGTGTGCCATGGGGTCCAGGGTGAGCCTTCCGGCGCGCTTGGCCGTGGTGTCTCCCATGCGGTAAGCCACGTAGCCATGCATGTACTCGTGTATGATGACCCCGATTACCAGGCCCACCAGCATATAAACGGCGCTCTCCCAGTTGCTCAACATTTACCGCTCATTCTCTCGCTTTTCTCACCAGCTTGCGCGCCAGTTTCATCTCCTCGTCCCGGTTCTTCACCTTGCCGTCAAGTTTTGCCGCCCTCAGTTCCGAGAGTATCTCCGTGTATGCACGGGAAGGCCTCAAACCCAGTTCGGCCAGATCGTTTCCCTTTACCTCCGGCATTACGTGCTTCCATCTGCGGACATAGGATACGACCGCCCTGCGGGGCTGCGGGCCGCCCAGCACATAGAGATATGCTAAGGCCTCCCCGACAAGCGGGTCAAGGAAATCCGCCACCTTGCTGGGAATGATGTCCTCAGCGCTCAATTCCCTTGTTATCTCCGGTATCCTGCCCAGGCACTGCAGGATCGCCTGAGCGTCATCGCGCTTGAAACGCATCTGGTGACACCACTTCTCGGCCTCCTTTAGGGGTATGTCCTCGAGCATGGCTGCCAGGAAAGGTATCCACGTTCTTATCTCCCCGCCCAAGAGCTGCACCGCCTCATCACCATATTTCGCAAGCAGCCGGTAGCGCTCCCGCATGGCCGTGTTTACCGCAAGATCCGGGTGCAGGGTATGCAGGGCCCCCAGGTCCTCGAGGCGTTCCAATGCTTTGAACGGCAGGGGCGAAGGCTCCGAGAAGATGTATATCAGCTCATCCCTTACCCTGGCATTGGTCAGTTTGCCGACGATCTCCATCTCCACCGCCCGGCGCGCCAGCATCTCCGTCTGTCTCTCGAGCTGAAAACCGTAGCGCTGTTCGAAGCGAACGGCCCGGAAGATGCGCGTCGGGTCCTCCACGAAGCTCAGGTTATGCAGTATGCGGACGTGGCGCCTCTCCAGGTCGCGGAGCCCGCCGAAGTAGTCCAGCAGTTCACCGAAGTGCTCTCCCCTAAGCGCGACAGCCATGGCATTGATGGTGAAATCGCGTCGGTAGAGGTCCTGCCTTATGGAGGAGACCTCTACCGTAGGCAGCGCGGCGGGATATTCGTAAAACTCGGTGCGTGCGGTGGCCACGTCTATCCTGCGCCCGGTGGGGAGTATGACCACGGCGGTCCCGAATTTGCGGTGGCTGCGCACCCTCCCCTTCAGCTCACTGGAGAGCAGGCGGGCGAATTCTATCCCCTCGCCCTCCACGACGATATCCAGATCGAGGTTGGGGAATCCCAGGAGCAGGTCCCGCACAACGCCTCCCACCAGGTACACGCGGTATCCGCCGTTCTCCGCCACCTGGGATATGGTACGCAGCAGCGCCTGGACGTCGCCGGGCAGTGACTGCTGCATCATCTCCACCACCTCGGAACGCGAGTATCCCGGCATCCTGCCCGGCGCAGCGAACCCTCTCAGGTAATCGCTGCCGTGCAGGGCGCGGATTACGTCTTTTCGGGTCACGATGCCGATGACCTCTCCGTCTTTGACGACCGGTACGCGGCCTATCGCGTTTTCCATCATCAGGGCCTGGATCTCCTGCAGGGGCGCCTCCCCGTCGACGGCGATCAGGTTGCGGGACATGAATCCCTTCACCGGGGCGTGACCCAGCCCGTGATGACCCGCCTTATCCAGGTCTTTGCGGGAGATGATGCCCGCCAGTTCTCCCGCCCCGTCCACTACCGGGAAAGCCGTGTGCCCCGTGCGCTCCATGCGCCGTGAGGCCTCCGTTATGGGGGTGTCTTCGCCGATGGTCTTCACCGGGCCGCTCATTATCTCACCCGCTGTTACCAGCGGCCGCACCAACTCGTTGAGCAGCTCCATGAGCCTGGCCTCCGCCTCTGCAAGCTTATAACCCTTCATCACCGCGGAGCCCGCCTTGGCATGGCCTCCTCCTCCCAGCTCGGAGAGTACCTCGTCCACATCTACCTGGTCCAGGCGCGAGAGGCCGACTACCACTGCCCTGCCGTGCATCTCCGCCATGGTGAAGAGCACGTCCAGGTTCTCCAGTTCCGCCAGTTTTCCCGCTATCAGAGAAGCGCCTTCCACGTACTCCTCCATCTTCGCCTTGGCCACTGCCACCAGGACGCCCTTGATGCGGTGCATCTCCAGGCCGCTCAGGAGAGTTTTCATCAATTCGTGTTGAGCCGGTGTCAGTTGAGGGCCCAGAAAATGCATGATCACATTGAGGTTTGCCCCCTCGTGCATCAGATAGGAGAGGGCTTCCGCGTCTTCATAGGTCGTCCCCGCAAAGGTCAGGGAACCGGTGTCTTCGTGTATGCCCAGGGCGAAGAGCGTGGCTTCGAAGGGGGTTATGGGAATGCCCTTGCTGCGGATGATCTTCAACAGAACGGTGGTGGCGGCCCCCAGGGGTTCGCTGTAGTCCTTTACTCTCTCCATGTCCTGTGGGGAAGTGGGATGATGGTCATAGACGAAAACCTCGACGCCGGGGCGCTGCGGTATGTCCCGGAACTCTCCCAGCCTCTCCGCGAAGCGGTTGTCGACGACGATCAGGCGCGCTATGGCTTCCCTGTCGAGGGATTGCGGTTCCATGAACTCCAGAACGTCTGCGTGGAGAGCGATGAACTCGCGCACGTTGCGGTTCACGGCGCCTGCGAATACCATCACCGCTTCCGGATAGAGTTTCTTCGCCGCTACCATGGATGCCAGTGCGTCGAAGTCCACGTTAACGTGTCCAAGTATCACGTCCATATCAGCCCGCCCGTTTGCTCGCTTTTTAACCGTCTTTCCGTATCCCTCTCGCCATCTAGCACCCTGCAGTAATTATATGCCAAGGCCCGCTCCGTATCGCGTCGGTTCATCATGCGAGTATCTCGGCTGCGAAGCTGGCCCCGTCCAGGCTCGATGCGTCCACACTCAGCAGGTCGCATACGCTCTTCCCGCAATCGGCGAAGCTCCTTCTGGTGCCGAGGTCAAGCCCTCCCCTCACTCCGGCACCGAAGAAGAGCAGGATTGCGTACTCGCGGGTGTGGTCGCTGCCCGAATGGGTAGGGTCGCAACCATGGTCGGAGACCACCATGCAGAGGTCTACCCGCCGCATGTGCGATCACCCTGCTTACCGTGTACTCCCCGCGCAGCAATTTCCTTGCCGTTCGGCACATGGCGTATAGCTCCCGCAGCGCCCCGACGAGCACCAAACATATCATGCGCTTTATCTTTTCGCACATCGCGCCTGCTCCCTGCTTAGTGATTCTATGCGGCGCTTCTCGTTACGGGAAAGGTCAGGGGCCGGCAACCCGGCGGCAGATACGGCCTCAGCTTACCGCCAGGCCCATGTCGGCCAGGGACGCCGCGATGGTCTCGATGTAGCGGGTTCCCTGTTCCGGACGGATACTGCCCTCCCCGTCTCGGGAGACGGAAACCAGGTGATCTGCGGTCCTTCGCAGTTCCTCCGCCTCTGCGAAGATGTCGTACAGCAGGTCTATCCTCTGCAGGAGTTCGCCACCGCCCAGCCCGGCCAGCCCCAGGGCTTCCTCCAGTATCTGCACCGCCTCGAATGCCGCCGCTGGAATATTGCGGTCATCTTCGAGTTGCCGTACCGTCCCCCAGAGTTTTACAAAACGCGTCCTGACCTCGGGGTTCCTGGCATTCAGCAAGTGCAGCTCCATGAGATCGCGCGCGAAACGCGTGGCCATGGTGGCGAATCTGTCGGCCAGTTCTATCTCTTTCTCGATATCCTCGTCGTCCAGCGACTCGTTCTCGATGAACGCTGCCTGGCTCTTGCGCAGCTCCTCCAGGTCCTCCTCGAGGCGCGGTATGAGCTTCAGGGGTTCCTCGCCCCACACGCCCGTGCCCCAGCTCGCGAGCAGCCGGCGCGCGTCGTTGATCATCTCCAGGCTTATCACCATGTCCAGGTCATCCTGCGACGTGAACATCTCTTGCAGTTCCTCTCGCGGATGCAGTATCTTCTTGATCTCCCGCCTTCTGACCATGAACGGGCTGAAAGGCCTCTCCAAAGCTTCTCTTTCCTCGCCGAGGTGCTCCTCCAGGACTTCTAAGGTGCTGTAGAGTGACCCGGTGGCCTTCTGCAAGGCCTCCCCTATAGCGCCCTTATCCAGCAAGCGGTCAACCTCTTTCCAGGTCTGGTCCCACTCCCCTTCACGATCCCCTGACAGCTCCTGCATCTTCAACCTGACCTTGTCTTTTATGCTGACGGGAACGCCCGTCTCGCTCAGCAGGTCGCTCAGCCAACCGTCGCCAAAGAAAAGGTCTTCCATGCATGCCCGCCTTTCTCCCTAGCTCTCCAGACTATTCTATCATTCGCCCCCGCCTCCGCATTGGCCTTCCCGTTTCATGCCGTGCGCGGCTATAAGCTTGTGCATGTCGCGGACGATATAGCGTCAGGTTACTGAAACGTCCCACCACCTAAGACTCGCTTGGAAATATCTTTACGATGGCGCAATAGTGCAAAAGGGCCGCCCCGGGGCGGCCCTTTTTTGCGTCTCGTTTTACCCGTCAGGCGGTGCCTCTCTGCGGGAGCACCGTATGGTCCTGGTATTTCTCCATCCATACCTCGTCCGCCAAGCGGCCGTATTCCTCCCCGTACGCATCCAGGTCCGGTGCGAGGTCCTTTACGATCCCCTCGGCCTCCGGATGAGTAGCATACGCGCCGCAGTTCGCCACGCATTCTCTCAGCACGTAGGGGTGGTCGATGATCATGCACGGGCGCAGCAGGTTGGGATGATATGGTATGCGCTCTCGTATGGACCTGAAGAAATCCGATTCCAGCGTCTCCGACAGAGATTTTTCCTTGATATTATCCACTGCGAAGTGGACGAAGACGCAGGGCTCCACGTCACCGTTCTGATTGATATGGAGATACTGTCGTCCCGAGGCCAGGCATCCCCCCACCAACGGGCCGTCGCACCAGAAATCGGATATGAGAGCCCTTTTTTTCTGGCGCATGCGCGTTACCCGCTCGAGGCGCTGGATACGCTGTTCCGGCGTGGTCATCAGTTCGAGAGAAGGGCGCGTGCCGATGGGCATGTACTGGAAGTACCATCCGATGAAGCATCCCTTCTCGTCCATGTAATAGTCCACGAACTCGTCAGCGGTGATCATATCGCTGTTGGAACGCGTAACCGTGGCGGAGAAACCGAAGAGGGCCTGAGCTTCCTTCAGGTTATCCATGGCTTGCATGACCTTATCGTAGACCCCTTCGCCCCGCCTCGCATCCGTCTCCTCCTTGAACCCCTCCACCGATATACAGGGTATTATATTACCCGATTCCGCGATCTGGCCTGCCAGCTCGCGGTCGATGAGGGTCCCGTTCGTATAGACCTGGAAGGTGACGTCGTTATGCTTCTTACACAGGTCCATCAAGGGCTTGTAGTAGAACGGCTCGCCCCCGGAGATGACGATGAAGTATACGCCCATCTCCTTGGCCTCTGTAAGCACGCGGTCCATGACCTCCTCGGGGAGGTCGTCGCTCTTGGAGTACATCCCCGCATAGCATCCCACGCATCTCAGGTTGCAGCGCATGGTGGGGCTTATCACCAGCAGAAGCGGAGGACTGTAGCCGTGCTCCTTCTTGTATGCCTCCCGCAATCTCGCCTTGTAGAAGAGTGAGTCCGTGAGGAAATTGATGGCCCCGCGGCGCACGTTCTTGTGCAGATCGGGCAGGCGGTTCTTTACCTGTAGGATAAGGGTCCTGATAAACTCCTGCCCATCAGGCCACCTGACACCGTTGACGAACTTCTCGGCGAAATTGAGAAGCTTGTCGTCCGGGATGTTAGGAAGAACGAAGATTAAGCCGTTGATAGTCTTCTTGATGGCATAATCCCTTATCACAGATACATCCGGCAACTGTTTCACCTCCTTTCGCTCCATACTATATCGTTTCCCTTTCGCAAATCACCCCCCTTCCGCGTAACCATGCATTACCGTACGCTACGAACAAATATGGCTTACTTATTCCCGTTTCCTCTCTTTTATAACATGGCGCCCGGGACCACAGCTTCTCTCCGCCCGTTGCCCGTCTACCAGGTAATATATATAGCATGAATCAGCTGCCGTAACTGAACTCATGAGCCCTCGTTATCCGTTTCACCCGCCATGCGCATGCCTCCGCTCGTCATGCGTGAGGGTGAGCCTCTAGATACGATTTTCTCATACCGGTCTTGCTTACGTGCGTATATATCTGAGTCGTGCTGATACTGGCATGACCAAGAAGTTCCTGGATATACCTGAGATCGGCTCCGTTCTCGAGAAGATGCGTGGCATAGCTGTGGCGAAGGGTGTGCGGGGTCATCTTCTGCTCCAGGCTCGCGCGGCGGGCATATTTTTTTACCAGCTCCCATACTCCCTGGCGCGTCAGCCTTCCGCCGCGCTGGTTCAGGAATACCGCCCGCTGGCTGTCGCTGCGGGCCAGCTTCGGCCTGCCGCTGGCCATATACCTCCGCAGGGCTTCCGCCGCCGCGCCGCCGACGGGGACGACTCGCTCCCTGGCGCCCTTGCCCAACACGCGCATTTCCCCTTCCCCCAGGTCGATATCCTCGACATCCATTCCCGTGAGCTCGGATATACGCATACCCGTTCCGTAGAGGGTCTCCAGAATAGCCCGGTCCCGCAATCCCGGAGGGTCTTCTACCATGGGCTGTTCGAGCAGTCGCGCCACCTCTTCCTGGCTCAGAACCCGCGGGATAGCCTGGCCGTGGCGCGGGTATGGCAGGTCGTCCACGGGTAGGCGGCCACACGAGCCCTCTTCGAGCAGGAAACGCTGGAAGCTTCTTATTGTCGCTGTCATGCGTGCAAGGGAGCGCGCCGAGAGCCCGCTGCCTTTCATCTCCTCCAGGAAGAGAGTAATCTCTTCTCTCCTTACGTCCGCCGGAGACGCCTTTCCCAGTCTGGAGACAAAGTCGACCCACCGCCCCATATCCCTGCCGTAAGCTTCAACGGTACGGGGTGAAAGCCCTTTCTCCACCTCTATGTATAAGAGGTATTCGTTGACCAGGGCGGGCCAGGCGGTCTCATCGGGATTCAGTGGTCGCATCGATTCCCCCTCCAAGATTACCCGCGCCACCTCGCTATTCTCCGAAAAGTTCCTCGCTGGCGAAATCCAGGGGTAGTATGTGGTCAAGGGGTTCGTATTCCAGGCCATGCGCTTCCGCGACGGGCAGGTATGTAACCTGGCCCTCGATGACGTTGACCCCTTTTGCCAGGTTTATGTTACGCCTCACGGCTTCTTTAAGCCCGAGTTCCGCGATCTCCAGTGCGTAGGGTAAGGTCACGTTGGTAAGGGCGAAGGTCGATGTCCTGGGCACGGCGCCGGGGATGTTCCCTACGCAATAGTGGAGTACATCGTATGCGAGATAGATGGGGTCGGAATGCGTGGTCATCCTGGACGTGGTAATGCATCCTCCCTGATCTACGGAGATATCCACCACCACCGAGCCGGGACGCATATTGCGCACGGTATCGTCGTCTACCAGGACGGGTGTCAGGGCACCCGGTATGAGCACGGCTCCTATCACGAGGTCCGCTTCTCGCACCATCTCCCTGACGCTCATCTTGTTCGATACGAGGGTGGTCACGCGCCCGTGCAGGATATGTTCCAGATAACGCAATTTCTCGAGGCTCTTGTCCATGACCGTGACATGGCCTTCCATACCCGTGGCGAGGATGGCCGAGTGCGAACCAACTATACCGGCCCCCAGTATGACCACGTTGGCGGGGAGTACTCCCGTAACGCCACCTATCAGCATCCCCCGCCCCCCGTTCATCTTCTCGAGGTAATGCGCTCCCACCTGTGGCGCCATACGCCCTGCCACCTCGCTCATGGGAGACAACAGCGGCAGGCTGCCGTCGGGACGCTCTACCGTCTCGTACGCCACCGCGGTAACGCGCCTTTTTATCAATTCCTCCGTGAGCCCCTTGTGGGCTGCCAGGTGGAGAAAGGTGAACACGATGTGCCCCTGCCTGAGCAGCGCATATTCCGACGGCTGCGGCTCCTTGACCTTGAGGATGAGCTCGGCTTGCGCAAAGACATCTTCGGGCCCGGGAACGATTGCGGCTCCCGCCGCCTCGTAATCTGAATCCGATATGCTCGACCCCTCACCCGCGTTTTTTTCTACCAGCACTCGATGGCCCTCCAGAACCAGTTCGTGGGCTCCCTGCGGCGTAACGGCCACGCGGTATTCCTGGTCCAGTATCTCCCTGGGTATCCCTACGATCATCTCTCCTCCAGTAAGCCAGTGGACGTATCTTAGGCCTGCGCGTGCGGTCTTCCGCCCCACGCGCCCTCGTTCTAGGCTTCATATCTTTCCTCTAAGAACAACGCCGCGAGGGCCAGGCCGCAGATCGTCTTGGAATCCTCGATCTCCCCCCTGGAGATCATGGCCAGCGCCTCCTGCAGCGGTACCCGCACGATCTCCAGGAACTCGTCCTCATCCGCTTCGGCCTCCTCCTCGCGCAGCTTGCGCACGAGATAAAGATGAAGGACCTCGTCGCTGAATCCCGGTGAAGTATAGAATTTGGCCAGCCTCACCCATTCATCTCCGTCGCGGGCTACCTCCTCCATCAGTTCGCGTCTCGCGCAGTCCTGGGGGTCTTCGCCCTCCGCAAGCTTTCCCGCCGGTATCTCAACCAGGTACTTCCCCGTTGCATGCCGGTACTGCCTTACGAGGAATACGTGGCCCTCCTCGTCCAGAGCGACCATGCCAACCGCGCCCCGATGCAGGACGACCTCCCGCTCTGCTTCCTTGCCGTTGGACAGACGCACCTTGTCCAGATATACGCGCACTATCCTGCCCTCGAAGATGCTCTTGCGTTCCAGCGTCTCGTGCTCGCCCGCCTTCAAATGTCTCTCCTCAATCTGCCGGCCGCGGCCGCTATCTTGCAGCATAAGCGGACCAGTTTGTGCAACTCCAGTATATCGATATACTCGTACGTGGTATGCGGTTGCCTCGCTCCGATACCCAGGACGATCGACCTTATCCCATATCCGTTCATGACGTTTGCATCGCTTCCCCCGCCGGATCTGACGATATCGATTTTCATACCCATCGCCTTTCCGGCTTCAAGCGCCAGGAGAACAAGAGGATCCCCGGAATCTATAAGGTAGCCGTCGTAGGCGCGCTCCACCTTCACGTCCACGCCTACGCCGACCGCCGCTTCGGCCTCCAGCGCCGCCCTTATCATGGATTTTCTCTGGTCCTCCAGCTTCCCCGCATCCAGGGAACGCACCTCCCCCTGTACCAACGCCCTGTCCGGTACGATGTTCACCGCTCGGCCGCCCCCAATAACCCCGATATTCGCGGTAGTCTCGCTGTCGATCCGGCCCAGGCGCATAAGGCTTACTGCCCAGGATGCGCCGTATATGGCATTGATGCCTTTTTCGGGCTCTACTCCGGCGTGTGCGGCCTTGCCCTTGAATACGAACTCCAGGTTGTCCTGGGTGGGTGAAGCATTTATCACCTCGCCCACGCCGCCCGCGCCGTCGAGGACGTAAGCGTGGCGGGCATCGATACGGTCCCACTCGAGATTGCGGACCCCCTGCAACTGCGTCTCCTCGGCTACGGTTAGAATGATCTCGATAGGGCCGTGCTTGATGCTGCCCTCGGAGGAAAGGCGCATTATCTCCACTATCGCAGCCACCCCCGCCTTGCAGTCGGCACCCAGGATCGTCTCGCCCGCCGATATCACCCTATCTCCCTTCACCACGGGTTCTATACCTTTTCCGGGGCTCACGGTATCGAGATGGGAGCAGAATATTATGGGCGGGGCGTCCACCCCGTTTCCCGGCATCCTGACGTAGATGTTCCCCGCCTCTCCGCCGATTGCCTTACCCGCGTTATCCATATATGTTTCGAACCCCGCCTCCCGCGCCATCTCCCTCACGAATTCCGCCATAGCGGATTCGTGGTATGTCTCGCTGTCGATGCTGACCATGGCGAGAAAAGTCTCGAGTATCCTGTCTTCCATTGCTGTACGCTCCTGCTCTTTTCGTTGTGAGCTTCGCTCCCTCTTCCCGGCTAGGCCAGCGGCAAGCTTTACACACGAAATACCAATTTATTCCCTCGTGTGCTCGGGCTTCATTCGCTCCAATGCGGCTAATTCGCGGACCCGGCGCTTAACCAACTATCTTGAGATCGCGCGCATCTTCCTGGCCTAAGCGCCGCCGCAGGGCCGCTCCGACGAAGTCGCGGAAGAGCGGGTGCGGCCGATTTGGACGCGACTTGAATTCCGGGTGGAACTGGCTGGCGATAAACCAGGGGTGGTCCTCTCGCTCTATTATCTCAACAAGTCGTCCGTCCGGCGACATGCCGGAGAACACCAGGCCGGCTTCCTGCAGAACGCTGCGATAGTGGTTGTTGACCTCGAAACGGTGGCGGTGCCTTTCGTATATAACTTCTTCGCTATAACATCTGAGCGCCAGCGAGTTCTCGTAAAGCTTGCAGGGGTAAAGGCCCAGGCGCATAGTTCCGCCTAACTCGTCGACATCCCTCTGGCTGGGAAGCAGGTCTATCACCGGGTCCGGCGTCGCCGGATCGAACTCCGAGCTGTTCGCTTTCACAAGGCCGCTGAGGTTCCGTGCCGTTTCGATGACCGCGCACTGCAGCCCCAGGCAGATGCCCAGGAAGGGTACGCCGTTCTCGCGCGCATATCGTATGGCCTCGACCTTGCCGTCGACGCCGCGAACGCCGAAGCCGCCCGGAATGAGTATGCCGTCCATATCGGAGAGTATGCTATCCGCGTTCTCGGGCGTGATCTCGTCCGAGGTTATCCAACGGATATCCACGTTCGCCGCATGGGCGTAGCCACCGTGCTTGAGGCTCTCGATTATCGAGAGATAGGCATCGATAAGATCGACGTACTTCCCGACCACCGCTATCGTCACTTCGTGCGTTGCTGCCTTGATATTGCGCACCATCTCCTCCCACTCGGAGAGGTCCTCCTCGTGCCCTTCCAGTCCCAGATGGCGGGCCACGAAATCTCCCAGTCCTTCCGCATGCAGGAGCAGCGGCACTTCGTAGATGCAATCGGCGGTATGGGCGGAAACCACCGCATCCATGTCGATGTCGCACAGCAACGATATCTTGTCCTTGAGGTCGATACCGATGGGTTGTTTGGCGCGGCAGACTATTGCATCCGGTTGAATGCCCATGGAGCGCAATTCCTTCACGCTGTGCTGCGTCGGCTTGGTCTTCATCTCCTTGGTGGTCTCCAGGAAAGGCACCAGGCTGACGTGTACATACATCACGTTCTCAGGTCCGACGTCCTTCTTGAACTGCCTGATCGCCTCCAGGTAAGGAAGGCTCTCTATATCGCCGACCGTTCCGCCTATCTCGGCGATGACCACGTCCACCTCACTTGAGCGCGTAAGCCTCAGAATGCGCTCCTTGATCTCATTGGTTACGTGGGGAATGACCTGCACCGTTCCTCCCAGGAATTCGCCCTTGCGTTCCCGGGTGATAATAGACCAGTAGACGCTGCCGGTAGTTATATTATTCTCCCTGCCGAGATGTTCGTCGACGAAACGCTCGTAGTGGCCGAGATCGAGGTCTGTCTCGGTGCCGTCATCGGTCACGAAGACCTCTCCGTGCTGAAAAGGGTTCATGGTGCCCGGGTCTACGTTTATATAGGGGTCCATCTTCTGCATGGTCACCCTGAGGCCCCGTGTTTTAAGCAGCCGCCCTATGGAAGCGGCCGTTATCCCTTTTCCCAGCGAGGACGATACCCCTCCCGTCACGAAGATATATTTTACCGGCATCTTATCTGACCTCCCCATCTCCGCCGTCACTTTGCGCTATAGCTTGCGGCCCGTTTTCGCGCTCTCTGCATGAGAACCTACGGCCTTATTCTTCAAAAAGAGACGGAATCCCTACTCGATTAAGGGATTCCGTTATTCATCTTTTTGCGGGATTCCTCCGGCATATCGATAGCCGGTCACCTCCCGTTCTTCGCCGTCTGCTTCTTCCGCCGCCTAAAGTATATCTCAAGCCGGCCGCGGCCTTCAATACACCGTTCCTCGCCGGTCCCACCCCGCCTCATGCGGACCGCTGCCGTATCCGCCGCATATAGCTGCGACGAGGTGATACTGCCATACAGACGATGAAGAGCGCAAAGAGCACGAGTACGATGGAAGCCCCCGATGCCACATCCACCAGGAAGGACAGGTAAAGACCCAGTGCCACGGATGCAACTCCGACCACTACTGCTATCGCAAGCACCCCACGATAGTTGCGTGACAGCTGGATGCCAGCCGCTCCCGGGACGACCAGCAAGGCCGCCACAAGGATTATCCCCACCAGCTTTATACTCACGACGATGGTCAGGGCCATGGTCACCAGCAAGCCATAATACGCGAACCTCACCGGCAGGCCGCTTGCCGCGGCCGTCTCCTCGTCGAACGAGATGAACAGCAGTTCCTTGAAGAAGATGAGGACGAACAGCGCCGCCAGCAGGCTCAGTACGGCGATTATTACCACGTCGGCCCAGCTCAACGCCAGGATGCTCCCGAACAGATAGCTCATGAGGTCTATATTATATGCACCTGCCAGCCTCACCAGCACTACTCCCAGGGCCATTGCCGTCGCGAAGAGTATACCTATGACCGTGTCCTCGTGGATGCGGCCTTTGCGGCTTAACCAGCCTATTCCCAGTGCGACCACGGCGCAGAACCCTCCGGCCGAGAGGACCGGATCGATACCCGCGGCAAGGCCGATCGCTACCCCGCCGAAGGCGGCATGTGATATTCCCATGCCCACGAAAGCCAGTCTTCTTACGACGACGAAGAAGGATATAAGCGAACAGATTACCGCAACTATAACCCCTCCGATGAGCGCACGCTGGGCGAAACCGTATGCGAGCATGGCCTATTCCTTCGTGCCCTCAGAGCTTGCCGCCCCGGCCAGCAGGTCGTACTCTCTGCGATAGGCTTCCTTGAACCCCTCGCTTCCCAGCACTTCCGAGGGCTTACCGTGCATGTGCATTCTGCGGTTTACGCACACGACCTCGTCCGCGAAACGCGCCAGTACGTTTACATCGTGCGAGACGAAAATGACCGAGAGGCCCTGTTCCGCCTTGAGTCTAGCCAGCAGATCCATGAAATCCTCCTGGGCCTTGTAGTCAAGACCTGAAGTAGGCTCGTCGAGCAGCAGGATACGCGTCTCCAGGCAGAGAGCCCTGGCGAGAAAAGCTCGCTTCTGCTGCCCGCCCGAGAGCTCCCCTATGGGTTGCTTTTCCAGTTCCCCCAGGCCTACCGCAGCGATGCTCTCCATCACCGCTTCCCTGTCGGCGCGGCGCGGGAAGCGCATCGTCCCGATGCAGCAGCTGCGCCCCATCATGACCACGTCGTAAACCGAAACGGGGAAAAGCGGGTCGAAGAGCACCTGTTGCGGCATATAGCCGATGTGGTGCAGCTCGTGCCTTAATTCCCCGGGGCTCATGCCCATTACCACCACCCGGCCCCTGTCCGGTTTCACCAAACCCAGAATGACCCTTATGAGGGTAGTCTTTCCCGCTCCGTTAGGGCCGATGACTCCGAGGAAAGTACCCTCCGCCAGGGCAAAGGTTATCCCCTCCAGCACGGTATGCCCATCGAGGCTCGCCCACACGTCTTCCAGGATGATGACCATCCGCGGGCCGTCTGTTACCGCCGTGAAAAACTCGCTTACGCGGCATCCTCTCATCTAAGCGCCTCCACGATGACCGCGACGTTGTTCCTCATCATTTCCAGGTATGTATCCGCCCCCGGGTCCTCCGGGTCTCCAAGCGGATCCAGTATCGCGACCTTCACCTCTCCACCGGACTCCTCCGCGACGGCCTCCGCCGCCCTCGGGTTGAACTGCGGTTCTGCGAACACGACCTTGACCTCCCGCGACTTTACCGTATCTACCAGTGCGGCGATCTCTCTTGCGGAGGGCTCCTTGCCCGGCCGTTCTTCGATGACTCCCACCTGCTCCATGCCGTAACGTCTGGCAAAATACGTCCAGGAGGAGTGGAAGGCAATGAACTTACGGTCGGTCAAGGACGCTATTTCAGCCTCGATCTCGCCATCGAGTATCGCGAGTTCCTCCAGGAACCTTTCCGCGTTTTCCCGATAGGTCGGCGCGCCCCCGGCATCTGCCTCGACGAAAGCATCTCTGACTGCCTCGACTACATAGGCGAGGAGCTCGGGATCCAACCATATATGCGGGTCGTAGTAGCCATGGCTCTCATCCCCTTCAGCACTTTCCCCGTGACCTTCTTCATCTTCTCCTCCATGCTCCGTGCCAGCGGAGATCAGCATCTGCCGCGGAATGACATCGCCGGCTACAACCGTCGCCAGGCCATCGCCATCCACCTTGGCGAAGACATCCTCCGCCCACGGTGTGAGCCCCAGACCCACGGTCACAAGGACGTCGGCACCGTCCAGGAACCTCATCTGTCCCGTGGATAATTCATAGGAATGTGGGGATGCTCCCGGTGGCACCAGCGTTTCGATCTCCACCATATCTCCCCCGACAGCCTGGCAGACAAATGCCATGGGAACGATATCCGCGGCTACCTCGAACCTTGCAGCATCGCCGCCGCCTCCCCGGCATCCCCCTGTGGAAAGCGCGACCAGCGGCAGGACGAACAGCAAGATGGCGATGCCTGCCGGCCTGATAACCTTATTGACACTCTCTATCATTTTTACGACTGCCCCCCGAAACGGCGCGTTCCCATCAGCCACCTCCCACCCTGCCCCCGGCAATACAATCCTGGCAGTATCCGAAAAGGCTCATGCAATGCGAGGTGACGAGGAAGTCGCTGCCGTCTCTCACCAACTCCATGATTTCTTCGATCATGCACGCTTCTATCGACTCCACCGCCCCGCAGCTGAGGCACTCCATGTGATGGTGGTGCTTTCCCGTATTGAGCTCGTAAAACCTGTACCCCCTCCTGAGGTGCACCGGGAAGGCGACACCCAGCTCACAGAACAGTTCCAGGGTACGATAGACGGTGGAAAGCCCGATTTGCGGGCGCTTTCTGGCGGCCTCGCAATGGATCTCCTCGGGGCTCAAGGGATTGCCCTGGTTGCTTTTGAGTATCCCGAAGACGACCTCTCTCTGGGGTGTCACGCGATAACCTCGCGACCTCAGCCTCCTGCTCAGGTCCATTATTATCTCCTTATTGATAATTATTATCAATAATACCACATTGCGAGCGCAGCTAGTACGTCCGCCATGAAATGCAGGCGCTTCGGGATATGCAGGTGAGGGATGGGGCCGCAGCCGTCAAATATCGGCAGGCACTTTCCTTTTGAGCATGGACCGGGCGTGCTTGCGGGCGGTGGACTCGTCACCGCCGAGCATGCGGACCAACTCCTCGACTTTACCTGTGCCCGTCAGCGGGCATACTTCGGTGACGATTCCCTGGGGGGTTTCTCTCTTGTTCACCGACATGTGCCTGTCCGAGAGGGCGGCGATCTGGGGCAGATGGGTTATGGAGAATACCTGGTGATAGCGGGAGATACGCGAAAGTTTTGCGGCCAGCACATCGGCGGTCGTTCCTCCTATCCCGGCATCCACCTCGTCGAACACCAGGGTGGGTACCGCATCGGCACGGGCCAGGGAGAGCTTGAGCGCCAGCATGATCCGGGACAGCTCACCACCCGAGGCTATGCGGGCTATGGGCCGGTATGGCAATCCCCTGCCCGGCGAGACTTTGAATTCCACTGCGTCGCTTCCCCGCTCGCCGATGCCCTGTTCTTCCGCTACGTCAACCCGGAAGCGCATGCCCGCCATGTTAAGCTCGTCGAGCTCACGATTTGTCTCGCGGCCAAGCCGCTCGGCCAGCTCCCGGCGCGATACGGTGAGCTTACCCCCGATCTCGCGGAGCGCCGCTTCCTTCCTGCCTGCCTCCTCAAGCAGGTCTTCCCTCTGCGAATCCATATCCTCCAGCTCGGACAGCCGCCTGCGCGAGCGCTCCAGGTGCTCCAGTATAAGGGTGCCGTCACGCCCGTACTTGCGAGCTAGTCCGGATAAGATGCGCAGGCGGGCTTCCACTTCCTCCAGACGCCCAGGCTCGAAATCGAGGGACTCCGCGTAATCATGCATCTCGTGGGCCAGGTCCGTCATCCGGCCCTGTGTATCACGCAACCCGGTAGTCCAGGAGTGCAGATCTTCGTCCAGGGAATAGGCTTTCGCCAGCGCCGCCTCCGCATCTCCCAGGCGGTCGATCGCCCCCTCCCCCATCTCTCCGCCTACTATGCATTCATAGGCACCCCGCACCGCGGTGAAGAGCTCCTCGCGGTTTTGCATGCGCTTCCTCTCCTTGAGAAGTTCTTCCAGCTCTCCCTCTCCCGGCTGCGCTTCCTCTATTTCCTGTACCTGGAAGCGCAGCAAATCGATCTCCCGCAGCTTTTGCGCATCGTCCATAGTACATGCGCCCAGCTTCCCGTGCACCTCCACCCAGCCTGCATATGTTTCGCGGTACTCCGACAGCAGCTCCGCGTGCGCGTCATCACCGTATGCATCAAGGTACTCGACGTGGCTTGACGGGTTGCGCAATCTTTGATGCTCGTGCTGGCCGTGGATGTCGACCAGGCGTTCGCCCAGCCTCGAAAGCGCTCCCACTGTGCACATCCTGCCGTTAACGTAACACCTGCTCTTGCCGTCGCCGCTCATAACCCTTCTCACTATGATCTGGCCATCCTCGAGCTCCATGCCTTCTTCTTCCGCCAGCGATCTCAGGCCTTCACAAACTGCGACTTCGAAGCCCGCTTCCAGTTCTAGCCTTTGCGCCCCCTGGCGCAAGAGGCCGCTGTCGCCCCGCCCGCCCAGAAGAAGGCCCAGGGCTTCCACGAGCACCGTCTTTCCTGCACCGGTCTCTCCCGTCAACACGTTAAGACCGGGGCCGAACTCCAGCCTTGCTTCCTCGATGAGCGCCAGGTGGCTTACGTGCAGTTCTCTCAGCATTTCCTACCTCACGGCATCCACTGCATGCTACTTGCCGTAACCTGGAAAATCGAACTTGGCGCGCAGAAGGCTGTAGAAAGAATAGCCTTCGAGTTTGATCATTCTGAGTCTCCGCTCGGCCCTGCGTATAAGGATCCTTCCCCCTTGGGGCAGTTCCGTTTCCTCGCGTCCGTCAAAAGACAGGGTCGGCATTACTTTTTCCCTCTGTACCCTGACCTCTATCTCGCTCCCGGGAGAAACGATAACCGAGCGGTCCATGAGCGAGTGGCTGCATATCGGGGTGAGTATTATGCAGTCAAGCAATGGGTCGACGATTGGGCCGCCGGCAGACAGAGAATACGCTGTCGATCCCGTAGGGGTTGAGAATATTACGCCGTCACCAGCATAGAAATGGAAATATCTTCCATTAATATCCACTTCCAGCCTGATCATCCTCTGCAGTTCCCTCTTGCCTACGGCCACCTCGTTGAGTGCATAATGTAGTTCGCTCGAGCCCTCCTGCCCGAGCGAACACGCAAGCATCATGCGTTCCTGCAGGAGGTAACGCCCTGCCAGGATATCCTCCAGCCCCGGGTACATATGATCCGCATCCATCGCGGTGAGGAAGCCCTTCCTGCCGAGGTTTATGCCCACCACGGGTGCGTCAGCCGCAAAGGCCGCCTCTGCCGCCCTGAGCATGGCGCCGTCACCACCGAGGGATATCACGAGCTCCAGGCCCTGCGAGAAACCATCCTTTTCGCTTCCTCTATCCGGACATCCCATCGCTACGGCGTCTTCGCGGAGGATGCGCACGTCTATCCCCCTCTTCTCCAGCCATTGCAGCAGGTTGCATGCGACTTTCAGTGATGATTCCTTATATGCATGGGGCATGATCCCGATAGTTCTCAGCTCGCTCCCCATATTTCACTCACCGCTTTCTCCACCTCGTGGGCGATATCCAATGCTTCGTCGATTCTTTGCGGTGTCCAGCAGGCGAAGAACTCCGCGTTCCCGTCAGCCCCCCTTAAAGGAGAAGGAGCCAGACGGAGCAGGTTGAAACCCGACTTCTCCGCCTCCCCCGCCACTGCCGCCAGGACCTCCCTGTGTATTTCCGGGTCTCGGACCACTCCCTTTCTGCCCACCCTGCCTTTGCCCGCCTCGAACTGCGGCTTGATCAATGCGATAAGCTCGCCGGGTCTCTGCAGTACCTCGGCCAGCACCGGGAACACCAGGCGCAAAGAGATAAACGAGAGATCGGCGACGATCAAGTGCGGAGAATAGGGTAATTCATCGCGCGTGAGCTTGCGGACGTTCCTTCCCTCTATGACCGTTACCCTTGTATCCCTTCTCAGATCCCAGTGAAGCTGACCCTTGCCTACGTCCAGGCAGACGACGCGTGCCGCGCCTCTCGCGAGCAGGCAATGGGTAAAACCTCCCGTGGAGGCTCCGACATCCAGCGCCGAAGTGCCGGACACGTCGATCCCCCAACGCTCCAGCACTCCATCGAGTTTATCACCGCCCCGTGACACGAAACGCGCTTTGCTTCTGACGATCACCCTGTCCGCGGGGCCCAGCCTGGTACCGGCCTTGATGTTCCTGCCCTTGCCCTCTATCTCCACCTCTCCCGCCATTATCGCAAGCCGCGCCCGTTCGCGCGAAGGGAAATAGCCCTCTTCCACCAGCCACTCGTCGAGACGTCTCATCTATTCTCCGGCTTTGCCGCGCAGCTCACGACGCACTGAACTTGCGATCGATGCAGCGTCAAGGCACTCCGCCCTGAACAGGTCCTGAACCTTGCCGTGGCCTACAAAGTGGTCGGGCAGGCCGAAGTTCAGCAGTTTGCACGAAGAATGTCTTCTCTCCAGCAGGGCCGCGATCGCTTGCCCGAACCCGCCCGCAAGAGCGCTCTCCTCCAACGTAACCAGCATGCGGCATCTGGACGCCAGTTCCGCGATCAACTCCTCGTCCATCGGCTTCACAAAACGTGCGTTTACCACTGCCGTCTCGATTCCCTCCTGCGATAATATCTCTGCGGCTTCCAGTGCAATGTCCACCATCCTGCCCAGCGCGAGAAGGGCAGCTTCGTCTCCCTCCCTGAGCACGGCCGCCTTACCGCCGGCGACCGCTCTCGGTTCGGTACCCACGCTGGCAGAGCTCCCTCCGCCCCTCGGATAACGGATCGCAACGGGACCATCGAAATCCAGTGCTGCCCAGAGCATATCCCGCAGCTCCGCCTGGTCCCGGGGGGCCATCACGGTCATGTTGGGTATCATGCGCAGGTATGTAAGGTCGAAAGCGCCGTGGTGGGTCGGCCCATCCTCGCCCACAAGTCCCGCGCGGTCGAGGGTGAAGATAACCGGGAGGTTCTGCAGGCACACTTCCTGAATAACCTGATCTAAAGCCCTCTGCAGGAAGGTTGAATATATCGAGACAACCGGCCGGTAACCTCCCAGCGCCAGGCCGGCGGCCAGGGTCACGGCATGTTGTTCCGCTATCCCCACATCGAAAAAGCGGCGGGGAAACAACCTCGCAAAATCGTCCAGCCCCGTGCCCAGCTTCATCGCTGCCGTGATAGCGACCAGGCGTGGTTCAGCCCTTGCCATCTCGCAGAGAACCCGGCCGAAGGTAGCGGTGAAAGAAGGGGCTTCCCTCATTTCCAGGGATTTTCCCGTCTCCAGATCGAAGGGGCCAAGGCCGTGGAATAGGTCGGGATCTCTCTCGGCGGGAGGATATCCTTTGCCTTTCCTGGTCAGCACGTGGATCAGGATCGGTCCCTCCGCGGCCGCCGCCAGCTTCAAGTCCCTCTCCATCGCCTGGATATCATGCCCGTCAACGATGCCTACGTATTGGATGCCCAGTTCCTCGAAGATGAACTCGGGGATCAGGAAGTTTTTTAAACGCTCCTTGAAGGAATGGATGAGGCGGTCCGTGGAAGCGCCGACGAACGGCACGCTTTCTATGATCTCCTTTACTTCGTCCTTTACCCGCATGTAGTTGGGGTTCAAGCGGAGTTGGGTCAGATAACTGGACATGGCGCCCACGTTGCGCGATATGGACATACCGTTGTCGTTGAGCACGATTATCAGGTTCTTTCCAAGATGGCCTGCCTGGTTGAGCGCCTCGAAGGCCATTCCGCCCGTCAGCGCTCCGTCCCCCACCACCGCCACTACGTGGAAGTCATCACCCTCCAGGTCACGCGCGATTGCCAGCCCCAACGCATAGCTTATAGAGGTGCTCGAATGACCGGGGTTGTTGACATCGTGAGGGCTTTCCTCCCGCCGCGGAAAACCGCTGCATCCATTGCTGCAGCGCAGCCTGGTGAACTCTTCCCTCCTGCCGGTCAGCAGTTTATGGGCATAGGTTTGATGTCCGACATCCCATACTATACGGTCTCTCGGGCTCTCGAAGACCCTGTGTATCGCCATGGTCAGCTCCACAACCCCCAGGCTTGGAGCCAGGTGGCCCCCGCATCTCGCGGTGGTCTCCACGATGACCTCACGAATCTCCCCGGCCAGTTGCTTCAACTCATCGTAGTCCAGGCGTTTCAATATGCCCGGTTCTGATATGTTGTCCAGCAAAGGGGTATCGCTCACGGCTCCCCCTTCTCCAGTTGCTCTCCCAGGCGCTCCATGTCGCCAACGGCTCCTTCGAGGATTTCAAGGGCTTCGCTTTCATCTAGCTCTTCCCCGAATAGCCTGTCCGTCTTTTCGTGCGCCTCGCGCAGTTCTTTTTCCAGGTCCCCGTTATCTTCCACCAAGCCGGACTTCCTCCCACCTCGTCGCTCAAACCACTGCATCTGCCAGACTCGACATCAGCCGCATGCGCCTCTCCACTACTGGATTCTATCCGACCCATTCTGCGAGCCGCAAGGGCGCTATGCAGGTAGCGGGTTACCGCGTGTTGAAATATTGTATGATATTCACGCCCCGTGCCTGCCCCGGGGGGCGGGCCGGGTTTTAATGGTCTTCTTGCTCGGGAGCGCCTGGTGAGGCGCAGAAGTAGGAACAGGCATGGAAGGTAGCGGACAAATCCTGCACCATACCGTAGAGGGGGATGAGAGTACCGGGACCAGGAAGAGAAACAAGGGTATAATCTGGCCGGTGCGCAGCCTCGCGAGTGATATCGGTCCCCGTCCCCCGGGAAGTCAGGCGGAGAAGTCGGCCGCCCGCTTTGTCGCCAACGAGATGAAAGGTCTCGACCTGGAGGTGGAGACGCAGGCATTCCGTACGCCCGTGACCACCGCCTGGAGCGAGATGCTCGTCTACCTTTTTCCGGTAATAGGCGTGATCGTTTTCCCCGCCAACAGCCATATCGGATTCGCGCTCATATGCCTTGGTTTCATCTTCTTCCTGCTCGAATCCTACGGACGCAGTCCGTTCTCGTGGCTCCAGCCCCACCACCGTTCGCAGAACGTGTTGTGCAGGATAAAGCCCCTTCGCGAAGCGCAGAGGACGGTCGTACTCATCGCCCATATGGATTCCCCCCGTACCGCTTTCTATTACCGCCCCGGCCTGATCCGCATCGTCCGGCTGGCGTTTTTACTCGACTTCATGTGTTTTGCGGTTATCTTCATGCTCTTCACGGTGTCTTACGGCGGCTATCTTCTGAGCATGGAGCAGAACACGCTCGACCTGTTCTGGCGTCTGGGTTTGATACTCACCATCCCGCCCGCCCTTTCCCTCGTCGCGCTGCTTTTCAAGGCCGCCGCCGGACGAGCTATACCGGGAGGAAACGAAAACGCTTCCGGCGTTTCCGTACTCCTGGAGATTGCACGCGTTTACAGGCGTCGCCAGCCTCACAATACAGATTTATGGCTGGTTTCCACGGGCGCCTCAGACGCGGGCGGGGTAGGAGCAAGGAGATTGATAAGCAGGTACCGCCGCGATCTCAAGGGTGCCCTTTTTATCGTCCTGGATGGGGTGGGGCGTGGTTTTCCGGTCTGTTACAAGCGCGAGGGCCGACTGATTTCCTTCCGCGCGAACCGCAAGCTGACCAAGCTCGTGCAACGCATCTCCGAGGTGCAAGTTCATTACAGCTCGGGCTTCAGAAGGAACAGCATGTATTTCAGCGAGGGTTTCTACCTGCTCTCGCGCGGCCGCAGGGCGATCACCATCAGTTCCCGCGAGAAGTCTCGCTATCCCAGGTACTGGAGGTGGACAAAGGACGACTATGAAAACGTCGACCTGCGTTCTCTCAGGCTGTCCCTTGATTTCGTGATTGCCATGGTCGACAATATCGACCGCGGAGATCTTAAATAAACATTCCCGGTCGGGATGCAGCGAGTTATCCCGAGTGTGTCTGCCGCTCCGGCACTGCTTCAGGCGCCCGCATCGCTTTTCGTGCTCAGCCTGCCTTCCCTGCTTCTGGGCCGCCTCCTCCTGGCGGCGTCAGACTTGCCTCCGAGCCACGACGCGGCGACGAAAGCCGCCAGCAGGATCACCATCGACCCCATGTAGGCCCACGCATCGCCACCTGCCGCGATCGCGCTTGAAAAAGACCATTCCCCATCGTCTACCGCCGCGAATATGGCGCCCAGCACGAGCGCCACCAGCAGGTAGCACGCGCAAGACTCTATACCTCTCCACACAGTGTGGTAGAGACTCTTCCTGCTCCACATGAAAGATGGTATCGCCGCCAGCAGAAGGTATCCCGCGAGTACGGCCGTCAGGGCAACCGTATCCTCCAATCCCAGGATCTGACGGTCGAGTACATCCGTAATGTACCCGTATATGAGAAAACGATATATCACTACAAGGGCGACATAATACAGTGCTATCCAGCACAATACAGGAAGGGCGGAGAGCCATCCGCTCCGTCCGCCGCGCGTGGAGGCCGGGCGAGCATCATTACGGGTTATTTTACAGCTCCTTCCTTATTCTCCCATGATCTGGATGATCAATACACGCGTACGCGGCCGCTTGTCGAAACCAATGAAAGCGATCTGCTGCCACGCCTCGAGGGACAGCTTACGTTCTTTGAAGGGGATGCTGAGCGAGGGTCCGATGAGTGAGGCCCGAGCATGCGAATAACCGTTGCCGTCCCGCCACGCACGGTCATGCTCGTAATCATGGTCTCGCGGCGCCCACCGCTCGAAGGCTTCCTTGAGGTCGCGTACCAGGCCCGGCTCGAGCTCCAGGGTAGTCACGCCCCCCGTAGATCCGGGGACGAAGACTGTGAGCAGGCCGTCGCTCAGGGGCGAATTCAACAACTCCTCCTGGACCTCTCTGGTTATATCGATGATGTCCGAATCTCCCTGCGTGGACAACTCCAGCATCGTGGTATGCAGCGCCACCCTTACCCTCCCCTCCATCCTTTCAGATGCGATAGACGTCTCCCTCGCGCATCACCGTATAGCCGCCACCCTGCAGGGCCCGGATGGCCTCGTCCAGCTGTTCCACCCGGAATACCACTATGGCGCTCTCGCCACTCTTTTCTACGAAACAGTAAAGGTATTCTATATTGACGTTCGCATCGTACAGGGGCGAAAGCACTCCTGCCAGCCCGCCCGGCACATCGGGTACTTCTACCGCTATTACCTCAGTCTCGCTCACCGTGAAAGCGTTTTCGCTCATCACGCGCATCGCCTTTGCCGGATCGCTGACGATGAGGCGCAATACGCCGTAATCGGCAGTCTCCGCTATCGACAGCGCCCTGATATTAACCTGCGCCTCGGAAAGGCGCTTGCACACCTCGTAAAGCCTGCCCGACTTATTCTCCAGGAACACGGAAACCTGTCTTACTTTCACCCCGCAACCTCCTAGATCTTCCTCTTGTCGATCACCCTGACCGCCTTGCCCTCGCTCCTCTGGATCGAGCGCGGCTCCATCAAACGCACCTTCACGCCTACTCCGAGATAGCTCTGAACCTCGTCGCGTATCTTCTTCTCGAGTTCCTCCAGGCGTCTTATTTCGTCGGAGAAAACCTGCGGCGAGACTTCCACCTGGACTTCGAGGACATCGAGGTTATCGATGCGTTCCACCACCAGCTGGTAATGGGGGCTGAGGCCCGGTATCTGCATGAGTACCATCTCCACCTGGGAGGGGAATACGTTGACCCCCCTGATGATGAGCATGTCGTCGGTACGTCCCGTAATGCGCTCCATGCGGACGTGGGTGCGGCCGCAAGGGCATGTCTCTGTAAACAGCCTGGATATATCGCGTGTGCGGTAGCGCATGAGTGCCAGCCCTTCCTTGTTGATATTGGTGAAGACCAGCTCCCCCTTCTCTCCCGGCGGAAGAACCCTGCCGCTCGCGGGGTCTATCACCTCTACTATGAAGCTGTCCTCGAAGACATGCAGCCCGTTCTTCTGCGAGCATTCGATAGAAACCCCGGGCCCCACTACTTCGGACAGGCCGTATATGTCGTGCGCGGAGATCTGTAATTCCTCCTCTATCTGGAGCCGCATCTCGTCCGACCAGGGCTCGGCCCCCAGTATCGCCGACTTCAGCTTCACCCGGTCGCGCTCTATGCCCATCTCCAGCATGACCTCGGCGATATTGAGCGCGTATGAAGGAGTGCAACACAGGATGGTGCTTCCGAAATCAACCATCATGCGCACCTGCCGCTTGGTATTACCGCCGGACATGGGCAGGGCGGTCGCCCCCAGTTTCTCCGCCCCGTAATGCAGCCCCAATCCTCCCGTAAATAGTCCGTAGCCGTAGGAGACATGTACGATATCATCGCACGTTCCTCCCGCCGCTACGATAGTACGCGCTACGAGATCCGCCCACACCTGGATGTCTTTTACCGTATAGCCCACAACGGTGGATTTACCCGTCGTACCGGACGAAGCATGCACCCTCACGATGTCGCGCATTGGTACCGCGAACAGGCCGAAGGGATAATTATCCCTGAGGTCGTCCTTGCTCGTGAAGGGCAGCCCCTCCAGGTCTTTCAGGTTCTTCAGGTCACCTGGTTTGAAGCCTGCCTCGCTTAGCTTGTTCCTGTAGAATGGTACGCTCTCGTAGAGGCGGTCCACCGTAGAACCCAGCCTTTCCAGCTTTAACTCGTCCAGCCGTTCCCGTTCCCAGGCTTCCACCGGGTTGAAATAATCCATCGCGCTCCCCTCTTTCTCCAGCTTAAACTCAGGGTAATTTTAACATACGGCGTGGTTCTTTATGCTCGGTGGCTCACTCGTAGCCGAGCAGATCCGGCGCGCAGTAAACCATGTCGTGATGCTCTCTCCGCTCGGGTCGCGCCGCACCCGACGGGCAGTAAAGCCAGCACTGAGCGCAGCCGTGACAAAGCTCCGCATCAACGCATGCCCTGCCCTCGCGCTCTTCTATCGCCCCGAAATAACACCTGGAGGAACAGTCAAAGGAGCATGCCTGCGCTCCCAGGCACAACTCGGGGTCCACAACCGCGTAGCTGTATCCCCGGCTGAACACCTTGTTTTGTCTTTTTGTCTGGTTGCGCAGCGGCACGCAGTAGGCGGGGTTGCAGTGGCAGTAGGAAGCCAGAAAACCGTGGGCAGTGCCCAGGCCCCACCCCGTCAACACGCGCCCCCGCTCGTGCCAGAACCTTGCTTTCTCTATGAGCTCGCCGGCGCTAACGTCGCGGTAGAAACCCGGATATGCGGAGAGATGTCCTTTTCCCCAGTCCCCGATCATAACGCAGGTGTAATTGGGATCGACCCCATCTTCAAGCTCTTTTTCCAGGTTGTTCTCACCGTGACGGCACTCGCATATACCCAACGCCATGGTATGTCCTTCCCTCTCCAGGAGGAGGAGCATGTGCTCGAGCTCGTCCGGGGTGATCACCTCGCCGTGGATGATGGGGAGCACTACGTGGTTGGCCAGCTTGTCCACCAGGTAGCTGCTGATACGGAAACGGTATATCCAGTCGGCATCCGTCAGATATCCCAACACCTTCATGAGAACGTATTCATACTTGCTGCCGATAACGTTCAGCGGAAAGGGTATCCTGGAATGAAGCATTAGGCCCCGTGAATCGATATGTGCCGTTAACATAATCCCCCTTTCGTGTCGTTTCTCTTTCAACCCGCACGCGGTAAATATGCGCTGGCGTTCAATGCGCTTTCAAGTCAGTCGGCTCTCCGCCGCACCAGGATGGAGCCCAGGGCCAGAAGTCCCACGCCGAAGGCGAGGAGAACGCCCATCTGCCCGGCGACATCCGCGAGCGATTCTCCCCTCAGCATGACGCCCGAAAGCGCCTCGATGGCATAGGTGAGAGGTATGGCCCTTGCTATCCACTGCATGAACGGAGGCATCTGGGAAAGCGGGAACACCGCCCCGGTCATGAAAATGAGCGGGAAGCTCACCAGCACGCTGAGGATTACCGCCCCGGCCACCTGGCGCGCGAACGCCGCTATAACCAGGCCGATACCGATACAGGAAAACGAGGCCGCCGCGATGACCAGCAGCGCCAGCGCCGCGTTGGACGCGAATACGCCGAAGACTGCCATCGCGAGGAGCAGCATCACGGCCGACTGCACGAACACCACCGCGGTAGCCAGAAGGAGCTTCGAGCCCACCAGGGAGAATGCACCCATCTCGCTAAGGGCGAGCCTGATGCGCATCCCCTCCTCGTCCTCGATGACCATGAGGATGGCGCCGCTCAACACGCCCGTCCAGAGTATGGACAGGGCGATGAGGGAGGGCACCACGGCGTCCTTAGCCGAGAGCGGCCTGCCGGCGACCGAGGATATCTCCAGATCGATGGGCAGCGCGGTGCCCCGCAGGTACGCCGCGGCCTCCTCTATATCGTCGATAACCGTGTTGGCGAGGTCTATGCCCACCTCCACTGTCTCCTGAAGGTCGGGACGGTCGGGCAAGGCCTCTTTCAGGCTCACGAGGTTCTCCCTTATCTGTTCCAGTCCGACGACTTCGGTTCCAAAGAAGTCCCCCCCGGTGACCAGTACGTATAGACCGGCCACCACGGCCTGCGTCTTGTTCTCGACCACACCTTCCTGCACGCGCGAAAGGAACCCGCGGATGCTCGTCTCGGCGAACTCCGCTTTCACCAGGTTGGACTGGTCGATGATCACCGGCACCGTCGCTATCTCGTCGAGGGTCTTAAGCTGGTGCACGAAAGCGCGGGGGACCACTATCACCGCGTCGATACGCCCCTGCCTCAAATCATTGTTTGCCTCGGATTGCGATGCGTATTCCTCTATCTCGGTTACGTCCTGCCCGAACCTGGTGACCAGCGATGCGGCATCGTAGTTCTCTCCATCCAACCATATGGTCTCGCCGATATACGGATAATCGTCCTCGCGCGCGGCAAAAAGAACGTTCACCTCCTCCCGCGCGAGGCCTGCCAATGCGTCTCCCGCGGTGGCGTATTCTCGCCATACCTCCGCTTCGTCCCGCAAGTCCGTTACCGTGAAGGCTATTTCGTCCCGCGAGAGTCCGGCCCCCAGCCAGAGTTCCGGCTCTTGCGTTTCGGCGGCAGCCAGCAGGGCATCTACCTCACCGCCGGCTATCGCGTTCATCGCCTCCTCGCCTCCTTCGTATTCCTCTACCTGCACCCCTCTGCGGCGGAAACGCCGCAGCAAGCCCTGCGCCGACGACACCTCCACTCCCACCCATGCCTGTTCGCCGGGGTCGGCGCTGTCCAGGTTTACCAGGCCGATGGGGACCGGGCGACCTGCATCGTAGAAAGCCGCCCCGATAACTCCCATGATAAGGAAGGGGTAGATCACGAGTACGGCCAGCAATAACCGATTGCGGAAGATGAGCTTCCAGTCCTTGGCGATCAGGGCCTTCCATCCTCTCAACTTTCCGCCTCCCGCATGAAACGCAAAAAAGCGTCCTCCAGGGTGACCTCGCGATAGTGCAGGTTGCGCACCGAGCCGGCGAGTCCGGAAGCGATCTCCGGGAGCTTGTCGGGAAGATCGAGGCCGGTGATGACGAATACGTCCCCTTCGGACTTCCAGGACAGCCCCAGCCGGCGACTTAATGCAGCGAGGTCCGCGCAGCGGTCCTCGCTGAGCTGCAGCTCGACCCGGTCAGTACCTAAAAGGCCTTTGATCTCGGCCGGAGTCCCTTCTTCCTTCAGGCTCCCGTCCACGATGATGGCCAGCCTGTTGCATATGCGGTCTGCCTCATCCATGTTATGAGTGGTCACGAAGATGGATCTGCCTTCCCTTGCCAGGTGCATGATGAGTTCCCATAGAGCGCTGCGCGCCTCCGGATCGAGACCCGATGTAGGTTCGTCCATGTATATGAGGTCGGGATCGTGCACCATGCCCATGATCAGGCTCAGGCGCTGCTGCATGCCGCGGGAGTAGAAACGTGCCTGCCGCCCAGCGTGTTCCTTCAACCCGGCCAGCGCCAGCAGGTCGTCGATGCGCGCCGGACATTCTTTCGCTTTCATGCCGTAAAGCCTCGCCAGGAGGACCAGGTTCTCTCGCGCGCTAAGTCGCCCGTAGAAAGCCGGCTCCTGGGGGACCAGGCCCACGTGCAACCTGTAACGCGAGTCCATCGGATTCACCGGCACGCCTTCCAGGAGGATATCGCCATGGCTTGGCGCTATCTGCCCGGTGAGAATACGGATGAGCGTGGTCTTTCCGGCTCCATTGGGGCCTATGAGGCCGAAAGTCTCTCCCCTGGCAACGGAAAGGGTAACGCTTTCAAGTGCCCTGATACCGTCGAATTCCTTGCTGATATCCCTGATGGAGATCACTTGTCCAACCTCCGCATCTTGCCGCTTTTGAGGTTGATTGTAGCAGAACTAAGGCCGATTAACCCCATTTATTGATTTACAAAAGTTGCCTGTAACATCAAAAGTATGCTTTAATAACAACAGCAACTTTAGCAACAGGTAGAAATTAAAGTTGCAGGGCAATGTGGAGGATATATTATTTAGAATAAATAAAAGAGGTGGATGCAACCTCTAAAGGGTAAAACGACGGCATGGAGGTTTCTATGCTCATAAGTCGCAACGGCGGGCTGATCGCTCTCGCTGGAATCGTCTCTATAGTTCTCGTGCTTGCTCTTCCTCTTCACGTTGCCGCCGCCACCCTGGAGGAAAAACAGGCGGAAGCGAACAGGGCCCGGCAGCAGATCGAAGCCATGAAGTCGGAATCGCAGCAGCTGGCCTCGGAATATAATAAAACTCTGAACGAATACGAGGCGGTACGTGCTGAAGCCGAGGCCAACCGTGAAGAGCTGGAGAAGGCGCAGAACGATTACAAGCGTGCTCGCGCCATCCTCCACAACCGGCTGCGTTCCGTTTACAAGTCGGGCGATGTGAGCTCGGTCGAGGTGCTTCTTGAATCCACGAGCCTGGACGACTTTCTAACCCGCTACGATTTCTTCTCGTATATCGGCAGTCGCGATTTTCAATTGTTCGACGAGGTCAAGCGCCTGCGGGAGGAGATAAGCGAGAGGCAGAGATCCCTGGAAGAGCAGGAGGCACGACAGAGACAGGTCCTGGGGTCGGTCAACGCCAAGCGGCAGGCCATGGAGGCTTCCCTGCAGCAGCAGCAGGCCTATCTCGATTCAATAAACAAGGAGATACTGGAGCTGCTTTCCCTAGCGGGCGGCGGAGGGACAGCGGTCATGACGCCGATAGGCTCGTTTGTCTTCCCGGTAAGGGGTCCCCATACCTTCACCAACGACTGGCATGCCCCGCGTACGGGGCATCTGCACCAGGGCAACGATGTCTACGCCGCCGAGGGCACGCCTTGCGTGGCATGCGTCGCGGGTACCGTGAACCACGGGGAGGGCAAGAACGCGGGACTCTACGTCCGCCTGGTGGGCGACGACGGGAACGTATTTTACTACATGCACCTCCAGCGCTTCGCAGCTACGGGCCACGTCAGCGCGGGAACGGTTATCGGCTATGTCGGTGATACCGGTAACGCCGTGGGCGGACCTCCCCACCTCCACTTCGAGGTCCATCCGGGAGGCGGCGCGGCCGTCAACCCTTATCCTTACCTCGTCGCCTCGGATAAGTGACGGGATAACTGCCGCTCCCGAGCTCTGTTCATCCCGCGAGCGGGATGTGCGTGGGTGTTTCCGCACGCTCAGCAAGGATGCATATCCCGTCCGCATTGCGCGTTGTATAATCCAGCTAGTAAGCGCGTAAGGGGGCATCATATTGATTTGCCAGAGTTGTAAACGCAGGCCCGCTACCATGGCTGCGGATATCCTTGTCGACGGGAAGGTAAAGACCCTCAAGCTCTGCGGCCTCTGTGCGCACCGCGTACAGATGCGGAGCGACTGGGACGACAAGGGCTGGAAAGCTCAGGACAGGAAGGCACATTTCACGCAGGACCTGTCCCTCCCCCTTCCCGAGGACGCGCATACAGTCGTATTCACGGCTATCACCAAGCGCGGCCAGAAGGTCATGGAATGGGCGGAGAGGGAGTCCAGGCAGTTCGGTATGGAAGGCATCGCCTCCAGCGCTATCCTCATGAGCCTTTTAAGCGAGGAGAAAAGCGCCAGTTATCAGATTCTGAGCGAGATGGGCGTCGATCTCGACAAGGCGTTTCGCGCTCTGCACGAAACCCTGAAGGAACAGGCGGGGACTGCAAGACGAAGCGATGAACCTTTGAGCGCGCGCTCCCTTCTCTTGCACGCCCAGCAGAAAGCCTCGCAGTTCGACGACAAGGTAGTCGAGCCGGAACACATAATGCTCGCCCTCATGGAAGGAGAGAAATCGCTTGCCACGGAGATACTGCTGAAGTTGGGCGTGAACATAAAAGAGCTCAAGGCGCGTCTTCTCTATTACCTCGAATGCCAGCACATGGAGCGGAACATGCACCGGCCCTCGCCTATTTTCAGGCAGATGACCCCGCTCGAGCAGGTACTGAGCGACAAACCCCCGCTCGACGGCTCCATACTGCGCTTCTTCGGCCGCGACCTGGTCCGCGAGGCCAGGGAAAGAGATTTCGACACCTCGGTGGGGAGGGCGGATCTCGTAGAGAGGATGATACGGGTGCTCTGCCGCTCGAGGCGCAACAATCTCCTCCTGGTGGGAGACGCAGGAGTCGGGAAGACCTATCTCGTCGAAGCACTGGCACACAGGGTGGCCGACGGAGAAGTGCCCGCCCCACTGCAGGGGATCTCCATCGCCGAGCTGGATACGGTGGCCCTCATGGAGGGGGCTTCGGTACAGGGCGAACTCGAGAAGCGGGTGAGGCTGCTTGAGCGGGAGATGTCGTCTTACCCCGGCGGCTTCATCCTCTTCGTCCCGTATCTGCAGCACATGCTGGGAGAGGAGGGCAGGGTGTCGGGCGTAAGCCTCAATACTATCCTGCAGCCTATTCTGGAGAATCCCAAGCTCTGGTGCATAGCCACCACCACCTTTAGGAACTACGAGAACCTCATAGCTCCCGACGAGAACCTGAGCGGTGCGTTTCAGAAGGTATCCGTCGATGAACTACCGCCGCAGAGCACCCTCGAGCTGCTCCGCAACCTGAGAGCTCACTACGAATCGTTCCATAACGTGCGCATAAGCGACGAGGCGCTCGAGGCGGCTGTCCACCTTTCGGATCGCTACCTGACGGGGTTGCGTCTGCCCGATAAGGCCATCGACCTTGTCGACGAGGCGGCAGCTCACGTAGCGGTGGAAAGCGGCAGGGACGGAATGGGCGAGGTCAACGCGGATAAAGTAGCCGAGGTGGTCACCATGGCAACCGGTATCCCGGCCAAGAGCCTCATGCAGGAAGAAGCCGAGCGCCTTCTCGACATGGAGAATGAAGTGAGGCGAAGGGTAATCGGCCAGGACAGGGCGGTAGCGGTCGTTTGCGAAACCGTCCGGCGCTCGCGTGCGGGACTCTCGGACCAGAAACGCCCCATTGGAAGCTTTCTCTTCATGGGCTCCACCGGCGTGGGTAAGACCGAGGTCGCGAAGTCCCTGGCAGAGTTCCTCTTCGGCCAGGAGAAGTCCATGGTCAGGATCGACATGTCCGAGTTCTCGGAGAAGCACTCCGTGGCAAAGCTCATCGGCTCGCCTCCCGGCTACATAGGATACGAAGAAGGCGGCCAGCTCACTACCGCCGTGAGCGAGAAGCCCTACGCGGTCATCCTCCTCGACGAGATCGAGAAGGCCCATCCCGCCGTTTTCAACCTGCTCCTGCAACTCATGGACGAAGGCAGGCTGACGGACAGCAGGGGAAAGACGGTCAATTTTCGCAATACCATCATCATCATGACCTCTAATATCGCCGGAGAGATGATCAATACCCTGCCCTTGAGTGACCTGGAGCCCGGCGGCGAGCTTGATGTGGATCTGCTCGATATGATCATGGAAAAGGTCAAGGAATATTTCTCCATGGAGTTCATAAACCGCATCGACGAGATAGTCGTCTTCAACCCACTGGGCATGAGCGATATCGAGAAGATCGTCGAAATCAAGGTGGGGACCGTAGCAAAACAGATGGAGGCGAAGGGATTGGACCTGCACCTGGAGCGATCCGCCTGCTCTCTGCTTGCACGCAAGGGCTTAAGCCGCGAGTTCGGCGCACGCTACCTTCAGAGGACCATACAGAAGGAGTTGTCCAATCCCCTCTCCGACCTCATACTCAAGGGCGAAGCAAGGCGGGGAGATGGGATCAGGGTCGAAGCCGCGGGCGATACCCTTGTCTTCAAAGTGAATGCCGCGACATACTGATCCCGCCGAAAAATCGCTTAAACCCGTTATACTGATCATTATCTGCTCGCACTCGTTGAGGAGGTATGGAGTATGCGACCTGTTATCCTGTCCGGTGGGGATCTCTGCCGTACGCCATTAGAGCTTGTTCGCAGCGAACTCTTCTCCGGCATACTGCGCTCGTTTCTCGAACACCTGGCCGCAAAGGGTTCCGAGCTCTACGACTTCCTTGTTGACCGCGCCCTGCTCTGCGGAGACGGAGGAACCGGGTTGGTAATCACCGATATGGTAGAGTTGTTGACCTCGCTCTCCGCCAGGAACCTGGAAGAGATCGACGCCGCCCGCCCCGCGCATGCGAAGCTCGCAGGCGGTGCCCTGATCCTGCATGAGATCGTAGAGGAACTCTATAATTATTGGCGCAAGATGGAACGCTACGTGCTCGTGCAGGAAGAATACAAGGCCACAAATATCATGACCAGTGATTACCACAACTGGTTCATCTCCACCGTGGAGTCCTTCCAGGACCTCGTTCGCGAGACTTACCGCCGTATCGCCTATCATATAAGCGGCGATCTGCCCAAGGTTTATCGGCAGCTGCCCAGCGGAGCAGGAGCGGGAGCGCTGGTTGAACATATCCCGTGGGACTGCCCCCCGGGCGACTATCAACTGCTCGCGCAGGTGCCTTTCATGCAGCTGCTGGTGATCGAACCGCCCCTTATCCTGTATTCCCAGCGCAATTACCGCAGGGGCTCCATCAAGCCCCTTTCGGATAATCCCCTGAGCGGCCTGGCGAGACTGCAGGGGAACTGGTACTGCTATCCCGCCAAAATAGGCCTGCTGATGATATTCATCTACTTCCACGAATCCTTTCTGCACCTCGGCGTCAGCTTGTGCAACCTCTTCGAGCTCGCACAGGCCGATGATATTCATTCCAACAAGCCCGACGGGATACTGGTCTTCGGCGGGGAGAGCGCGTCGCTTCCCCGCGAAGAGACCTTTTATCATGAAGACACGGAGCATAACCTGGTCGTCGGTTTCGTCAGCGGCATCGAGGACCACGACTATTTCGGGTACATGAAGAAATCCGCGCTGACGTTGCATAACGTGATCATGATCAACCGCGGCATGCTTCCCCTGCACGGCGCCATGGCGCATATCCACCTGAGCTCGGGAAGATCGGCCAATATCATCATCGTCGGAGACAGCGGGGCCGGTAAATCCGAGACCCTCGAGGCTTTCCGCGCCATCGCAGGTGAAGGCAACGTGGACATACGGGTCATCTTCGACGATATGGGCGTGCTGGGAAGCGACAAAGAGGGGCGGGTGGTGGCCTACGGCACGGAGATCGGGGCTTTCGTGCGCCTCGACGACCTGCAGCCGGGTTACGCATATTCTGAGGTTGACCGTTCCATCTTCATGAACCCTCAGCTGACCAACGCACGCGTGGTTATCCCTATAACCGAATACGACTTCATAACCCGCGGGCATACCGCCGACGCCCTGCTCTATGCCAACAACTACGATGAGGTGGACGAAGAACATCCCATCCTCGAGTTCTTTCCCGCCGTCGACGACGCACTTCCGGTCTTCGAGAGCGGCTCGCGCATGGCCAAGGGCACGACCGACGAGAAGGGACTGGTCCGTTCCTATTTCGCCAACCCCTTCGGTGCCTCCCAGAGGAAGCGCGAGCACGAGTCCATCGCCAGGTACTTCTTCGAACGCCTGCATGCATCGGGAAGCCGCATAGGCACGCTGAGGACCCGGCTGGGTCTGGAGGGTTACGAGATGAGCGGTCCCGAGGAGGCTGCCCGCGCCATCCTCGAGCACTTCTTCTCCTGAGCAGCGTGTTTCTTCGCGATACTTCCATCAAACCTCTCAACAACGATAGAGTCCGGTGAAGGACGCGAAGAGATCTGCCTTCACCACATAAGGCAGCACTAGAAAGGCCCAGCGCCAGGTCCGGGAGGTGCCGAACTCCCCCCCTCCCACCAATTAAGCCCCGACATATGCAAGAGCGCATCCCTGCGCCGCCGCAATACGGGGTAGAAGATGCCGGTTATTATCATCCCGATGGCTATGCCGCCCAGATGTGCGAAGAACGCCGTGCCGACCATTCCCGACCCCACCGAAGTCACCCCCTGAAATATCTGCAGCATGATCCAGAAGCCTATGACTACGTATGCGGGGATAGGCACGATGACTATCAGGACCCACGTCCATACCCATGCACGTGGATACAGCAGCAGATAGGCGCCTAGAACCCCGGAGATCGCACCGCTGGCCCCCAGCAGAGGGTTGAGGCTGTTGGGATAGACGGCGACATGTGCAAGAACGCCGAATACGCCGCACGCCAGGTAGAAGGCTATGAAGCCCAGATGGCCCATTACGTCCTCGACGTTGTTGCCGAAAATCCAGAGGAAGAGCATGTTGCCCAGGATATGCAGCCATCCTTCGTGCAGAAACACGGATGTGATAAGCGAAAGGTAGACGGGTTTCGAGGGCACGTTCTGCAGCGGAAAGGCGAACAGCTGCTGCAGTGCGTAGGCCGGGAGCTGTCCTGCATGTACTATCTCCCATGGCACGGCTGAGAAACGGTAAATGAAGATGTCATACTGCATACTACTCAAAAAGAGCATGTATATGAAGATGATGGCGTTTACGGCGATCAGGCCCAGGGTTATCAGCGGGACCTTTCGCGTGGGATTCCTGTCGAATAAGGGCAGCATGCCGGCGTGTCTCCTATCTCCTGCGCGCCGCCGCGACTATGAATCCCCTTGCCCATTCCATGCCCAGCAGGCTTATGATCTTCTCGTAAGCTACGGCCAGGGCTCCCAGCGGACGGACCACCGCGCTTGCCTCGCAGTCGCTGTAGGTCTTGACGTGCAGGACATCGAATCCCGCACGCTCCAGCTCCCGCCGCATCCTGCGCGGCGTATTGCAGCGATAGAATACGGGGAATATATCGTGGGGCTCCCGGCCGCTGAACAGCCCGACCAGGCGCATGCGCTTTTCCTGCGTGAGGAGGAAAGACATGAGGTAGTTGGCCGCGTAAGGGTAGTAGATTATATTTGGCGTCATGATGATCAGCCGACCGCCAGGGCACAATACTCTATGCACGTTGCGCAAAAAGCGCGTGGGATCCTCCAGGTGTTCGAGTAAGAACTTGTTCGCCGCCAGGTCTACGCTCCCCGCATCAAGGGGTATGGTTTCCCCCAGGTCCACTTCTAAATAATGCTCGTATGGGCCCGCCAGCGGCCTGTCGTCCAGCCCGATGATCTCTCCGGCCCTTTCCGCCAGGCAGGAAAGGTACCCTTCCTCCCCGCAGCCCAGATCGATTATGCGCGCTCCTTCCGGACAGGCAGACTCCGCAAGGTGGATAAAGGTCGTATATGCGTCGGGTTCTCCAGGCAGTAACCTGCGGTACAGTCCACTCGTCCACCGCCGGGATGCTTCGCGGTTCACAGCAGCTCCAGCAGACTCTCCACGACCAGGTCCGGTTGAGGTTCGAAACCCTCCAGGTCCTCGCGCGTGGCAACTCCCGTGAGCACCAGGCAGGTATCGAGCCCGGCCCGCCAACCACCCATGATGTCCGTCTCCAGGCGGTCCCCGACCATAAGGGTCTTATCCGCTTTGCCGCCCGTCCCGGACATGGCTGCCTGTATCATGTAAGTGTTGGGCTTGCCTATCACCAGGGCTTCACGCCCCGCCGCGGTCTCCAGGGCCGCCACTATTGAACCCGCGCCGGGCCACAATCCCCCCGGAACGGGGAAAGTGGCGTCGTGGTTTGTCGCCACGAAAAACGCGCCGGAATGCAGCGCCACGGTGGCGATGCGCAGTTTATCGTAGGTCAGCTCCTTATCCCAGCCCACTATCACGAAATCAGCGTCACTTCCCTCTTCGCCCTGGAGCAAGGTGAGGTTGGTTCCGGAAAGCGCTTCCTCGAGGCCCTGACCGCCGATAAAGTAAGCCGTCTTTCCCTCGAGATCGTAGTTCTCCTGCACAAAAGCCGCCGTGGCGACCGACGAGGTAATGAACTCCTCCTCGTGGGCCTCTACACCCATGTCCTGCAGTTTTTCCCTGTATTCCTTCCTGGTGTACCTCGAGTTATTGGTGAGAAAGAGGACGCCTTTACCCATCTCCCGCAGACGCTCGACGAACTCGATCGCATCGGGTATAGGCTGCTTGTTCAGATAGATGACGCCATCCAGGTCCAGCAGGAAATAACTGTATCTGTCGGCTTTGGCCATGTGTGATCAACCCTCGAAGCCTCGTCTCTCACTGCTCCTGGCAAGGTCTCTCTGGTAACGTTTCAGCGCTTCCTCGTATAGCTCCATATCGGGCTCCATGACCACCGCCAGCTTCACCTCACCGATGGCGCGGTGCAGCAGCCCCTTGCGATGGAGGCATCGGCTGAAACCATATCTGGCATAGTGATTGGTGGGGTCGACCTCCAGCGCCTCCTCGAATTCACGCATCGCACGTTCATGGTGTCCGCTGTTGTAATACGCGATGCCCAAAGCCTCCAGGATAGACCCCTTGTGTGGTTCGAGCTCCTTTGCCCTCTCCAGCAGGACCGCCGCCGCGGACGCTTTTCGCTCCTGCAGGAGCTCGCTTGCCTGCTGGAACAGGTCATACGCGTTATGCGACAATTCATTCACCCTTCTCGCCGTCTGCATTGCCCTGGACGCTGCCCTTGCGTTCCGATAACCTTATCAGCCCCGCTAACGCCAGTGCAGCCCCCATCAGAACCATAACATAAGCCGGCCACAGCGTCTGGCGTTCATACTGGGAGGGTATCCCCTGGCCAGCCATTCCCACTTTCTCAAGAGCGGCTCCCAACAACCTGGCATTGGAGGATATCGTGACGAAGAAGATGGGCACGAACACGATAAAAGCCAGGATCAATACCGCACCATAGTCCAACCTGGTGAAAGGTCCCTTGAACAACCACGTGGCCACCATGTACAGATATGCGGCCACCACGACCGCGAGGCATACATAGGTGATCGCTCCCAGGTCTACCCCTTTGACCTGCGCTGTCTGCATGGAGCCTGTTTCCGCCTGGCTCCAGGCAAGCCTTACCCAGGGAGTGAAGAACAGGATGATGATGACCAGGACGGCCAGGGAGGCCAAAGCGGCGGCTATGATATCCCGGCGATCGAGTTCGCGTTGCCGGTAAGCTACCAGGCCCCTAAATCCACCCCTTTTCTCCGTAGTCTTTTTGGTTGCGCTCGAAACCGCCTTCAGTTTCGGCCTGCCATATGGACCCTTTTTCCGCGTCCTCTTGCTCGGCTTTTCGGGGGCCGCGGGTGTCTCGCCCGTATCGCCTTCCATTATCGGGACCTCTTCTTTCTTCTTCCTCTTCAAACTCCCCCTCAAGCGGGCCAGCGATGCATATGTCCGCTCGCTGAAGGTGATGGTTATCGTGAACCTCTTCCTGCCGCCTTTCTCTTTTGCGGGCTTGTCGTCGGAGGGTTGCAGGGAGACCACCTTCTTGCTGGCAGCGGGGGTAAGAGTGCCGCTGGCCTTTCCCTCCGGCACGATCCCGGCGGGCACAACTGGCTTTGCGCTTATCTCTTGCTCGCCCCCGGCTTTCCGGGGTACGGCCTCGTCGCCGGGCACGGGAATCGGGGTCGTTTGAACCTTCTTCAGTTCCCCCCTCTGCCCTTTCATCTTTACGTAGCACTCATCGCAGAAGAACTTCCCCGCCGGGATCTCCTTACCGCAACTCACGCATTCAGGCATCGCTACCTCCGCCCACTCCGAGGAGGCGCGCCATGCGAGCGCCGCATGCACGCTCGCAGCTCATTATGCTCCTTATGCAACCCTTTCTACCCCTCTCACCATATCTCTCACCCACAGGAAGAAGCCAGGGAATCTGCGACGGAAGAACTCCTTGCCGTCGCTCCATAACCTGTCAGCCCGCACGGCTAGAGCGACCATGACCTCGTGGGGCAAGTGCCCGCTGAGAAATAACCGGTCCGTTGCCCTCTCCAGGCAGGAGGAAAACGGTGCAGGGAGCTTGCCCAAGAACCTGTAGATGTGCACGAAAGCGCGGAAGTAGTACCGCGCGAAATAAAGCTGCTCCCGTGGCAGGCTGGGTTGATCGACATAGCGGTCCTCGCGATAGTCATAGACCTCCGGGACCCAACCTTCCCTTACCGCGGTCTCGAAAAGAACGGTATCCGGATAAGGGTAGTATATCGGGCTCAAGGAGTGATCGGCCCCGATATCGGCGTTCAGCTTGATGGTATCCAGGACCGTGGACTTGTCCTCGTAGGGAAGTCCCACCATGTTGTATGCTACCGTCTTGATGCCTGCCCCCCGGCAGGCATCGAAAGCCTCCACGATCTTTTCCCTCGACATGTGTCGGTTCAGGACTTCGTTGCGTATGAAATCGTTTCCACTCTCGACCCCGAAGAACATCTGGTAGCAGCCTGCCTGGCGCAACATGTGCACTATCTCGGGTGTCACGAGATTGGCGCGATAATTGCAGATAAACGGCAGCCCTATCTCCTTGCGGTAGAGGGCGGTGAATTCCTCGAGCCATCCACCCTTCCAGGGCAGGATGTCGTCGCGGAAGTTGAGGTATTCCACGCCTGGATATGTTGCCACCAGCTTTTTCAGATACTCGATACTGTACTCGGGGCTGTGAAAACGCGAATAGCGGTTCTTGTTGGGATAGATATCGCGCATCTTCTTGTTGGAGCAGTATGTGCAGCTGTAAGGACATCCTCGCGAGAGTATTACCACGCCCGTGTTTATATGCGTGGACAGGAGCTTGGAGAAGTCGAATACAGCGAAGTCAGGCAGCGGCAACACGTCGATATCCTCGATGAGCGGGCGTACGGGGTTATGGTAGACCTCCCCCCCTTGCTTCACCCAGATGCTTTCCGTTGTACGGTAATCCTCCCCAGCGTCCATACGCCCGACCAGTTCCAGCAAGGCCTCCTCACCCTCCCCGCGACACAGCATATCCACGCCCTCCGTCGCAATAACCTCCTCGGGCAGGGTGGTTGGATGGTAGCTCCCGGATATAACGGGCACGTCAATGGCATCCTTGGCCCAGAGGACATATTCCTTGACCTGGGGGTATTCGCGCGTCATGGTCACAAATCCCATGAGGTCCGGGTCCTCGGCGCGCAGGGAGGCCTGAAACTCGCCGCGGCTCGCCGGGCGGGTCATATGAAAAAGGCTCACTTCATGACCCGCCTGCTTCAGCACGGCCGATATGCTGGCTACGCCCTCCATGTACCAGCCACCCTCGTCCACGCCTAACATGCGGCCGCTTCTGGGGTCAATATTCACTTTGTAATCAGGGTAGATGAAGAGTACCTTCAATCCAGACTCCCGTTCCTCTCACCGCGCCAGATAACCGGCGCAGCGGCTTTCATCTATTCCTTCCAACTCTGCATGATCCCGCATAATAAATATTAGCTGATTATCGCACGTACTACCTATATGGAAACCCACGGGGTACGGTATCGCGGCAACAGGGCGTGTCGTTCGCGCCTGCCGGCCGAAAACCCGCGACCTTGTTCCAACCACGATTCCCGGCGGCCGCTATTTGAACCGGTACAGCGAGAAGGGCTCGATGTCCATGCTCGTCTCTCCGTCGAGGACGAGCTCGCTTACCAGTTTTCCGGTAATGGGCGCAAGGCACATGCCGTCTCCGGAGTGTCCGGTGGCCAGGTAGAACCCCTTTACTCCTTTTACCGTCCCTATAATGGGAAGCCCGTCTGGCGAATAGGGGCGCAGGCCGGCGAAGGAGCGGATGACGTCGAGGTCCTTTATCCATGGGATAAAATCCATGGCGTTTTTGGCAATGGCGTTTATAGCGTCCGGCGTGGTGTCGTTGTCGAAACCCGCGAACTCCCTCGTGCTTCCCAGCAGAATATTGCCGCTTGCGGTCTGCTCCGCCGTGAACCCCAGGCCCAGCTTTATGGCCTCCTCGTCGACGGGCATCAGTGCCGAGATGTTCACCTTGGTACCGAGGTATTCCGCCCCTGAGACTATGACGTCGAGTATACGCTCCCTGGTTTCGGTAACCAGGATCTGACCACGCTGTGGGAGGACCGGGATATCCACGATGATCATCTTGCCTATCTGGTTGGAGCCGGTCCCCGCCGCACAGACCACCCTGCGGGAATGGATGCTTCCGGCGCTGGTATTGATCTCACGCACGCGATTGTTGGTGACGACGATGTTCTCCACCTTGCAACCCTTGAGTATGGTGGCTCCCATTTTCTGAGCCTTCTGTGCCAGTCCCAGGGTCAGCTTATAGGGATTCACCTGTGCATCGGCGGCACAGTAAGATGCCCCTTTGATGTCCGGGCTGGCATCCGGGAGGTATTCCGCCATCTCTGCCGGGTTCATTACTTCGACCTCTAGACCGGCGCCCTTCGCCTTCTTCGCCCTTGCTTTCAATTCCTTGAGCTGCTCCGCCGTCTTGGCCAGCATGAGGCCGCCGCACGCATTGTATTCGATATCGACTTCGAGGTCCTCGGCGAGTGAAGGGAACAACTGCGCGCTCTCCTTTGCGATATCGAGATGACTCCCCAGTTGCTTGGTCTGCAGGGAGATAAAACCGTCACAGGCACCCGATGCGCCGGTCGCCAGATCGTCCTCCTCGACGATCATTACCTCCGCGCCTTCCTTGCAGAGGAAGTAGGCTATCGCCGCTCCTATTGCTCCTCCCCCGATGACCACGACCTCGGAACTCAGAACATCAGACATCTTCTCCCCCTAACCGACTGATCTTTACCGCTCGGACCGGGGGCCGGACCCTGAAGGTACCTATATCCCCCGGTTCCCTGGATGTCGCCTCCGAAAACTCTTCGCGTACCGTCGCCTGGCAGAACCTTCCCTGGCAATAGCCCAAGCCTGCGCGGGAGAACCTCCTCACGGCGTTAAGGGCGTTAAAACCCTGCTTGAGCAGCTCTCTAACGCTCGCTTCCGTGACCTCCTCGCACCTGCAGAGGTAGCATTCCTCATCTTCACGATATCCATCCAGTTCATCCGGTTCTTCTAATGACATTACTCGGATTCTTACTCCCCTTACCTTTAGGGACCACTCCTCGGGTACTTCGACGGTGACCAGGATAGTCCGGTCTTTCTTGCCCATTTTCGACGTCTTTACTATCTTTCCCTTGCCTAGTTGGTTACCCTCATTATCCATGACCCAGGCTTCATCCGTTTCCCCGATTTCGCCGGGCATCTCGTAGGGAACGGTGACGTGGGCCCTGCCTTCTCCCGGGCTGCGGTCGAGCAGGAAGACCGCCATGCCGGGGCATAGGGATACGCACCTGCCGCAACCGTTGCACAGTTCTGGATCGTACCTGGGTGGCCTGCAGATATCCTTCCCTATCTCAATTGCCCCCCTGCGGCAGGCCTCCTCACACGGGTTGCACGGTATCTCCTCGCTGCAATCGACGACCGCGACCGCACCCGAGACCGCTTTATTCCATGCTTTTTCCCATGCATCCATCTCTTTGGCGTTCTCCCTCCTCAGGCGCAGTAGATGCACCTCTTGGCCGCCAGCCTGTCCGCTCCGTAGGGTCCGCC
Organism: uncultured Actinomycetota bacterium; assembly: GCA_964529285.1. Lineage (GTDB taxonomy): Bacteria > Actinomycetota > Geothermincolia > Geothermincolales > RBG-13-55-18 > SURF-21. The sequence continues at coordinate 13,301 of CAZGWK010000001.1, read as the reverse complement.
GCGCAATCCGGCGAGGCGTTTCCTCACCGCGGCCTTTCTTGCCGCTGCCTGTCTCCGGTTCAAGCACCCCAGGTCCTCCGCTGCCGAGATCCCGGCCATTCTCCCCTCCTCCATAGCCACGGAGGCCTCCTCTACACCCGCGCTATCGCCCGCGACGTAAACTCCGCGCTTACCCGTACGCATATCTTCATCGTGCCAGGGCAGAAAACCGCCCAACTCCTCCTGATATAACATCCTGCATCCCCGCATCGCCGCCAGCTCCGACAGGGGTGTTAGGCCCAGGGCGAGGCACAGAGCGTCCGCGCGAAATTGCCTTACCTTTTGCGCGCCCACTCTCTCTGCGATCACGCTTTCCACGCCCCTGCTCCCCTCTGCGGCCAGGATACGGTGTCGCAGGTATACGGGTATCCCTTCTCGCCTCACACGGTCGTAATGGACCTCGTAACCCCCTACCCGGTCAGCGATATCCAGTATCCCCACCACCTCGGCCCCCGCTTGCAGCAACTGATAGCTTACGATAAGTCCGACGTTCCCGGACCCTGCCATGAGTACCCGCTTGCCCGGAAGGACGCTGTATACATTGACAAGCGTCTGGGCTGCCCCCGCTCCCATCACCCCCGGGAGTGTCCACCCCGGGAAAGAAACACTTCTTTCACTCGCACCCGTGGCGATCACCGCCGTCCGGGGTCTGGCGAGGTAAACGCCCTGCGGGCCGTCAACCATCATCTCGCCGCCGGGGAAAAACGCGAGAACCGTGGATGAGAGGCGTATCTCTACCCCGGCATCGAGGCATTTTCCCACCAGCTCGGCCCCTATCTCGAATCCCCGCCTTCCCGCGCCATGATGGCGCGAACCGAAAAAACGGTGTATCTGTTTGAACAGCTGTCCACCGCCGCGGTCGTTCTCGTCGAATATGACGGCCTTCACGCCGCCCCTGACCGCTTCCTGAGCCGCGCAGAGCCCCGCTGGCCCTGCCCCTATCACCGCCATATCCAGATTTTCGAGCGGCAGGCTCATGATCCGGACCTCCCGGGCGTTTCAACCTTCATACCTTCGCGGACGGGGGTCAGGCAGGTACGGACGTTGGGCACGCCGTCTACGGTCATCGCGCATTCAGTACAGCGGCCGATCATGCAGAACGGGCCGCGCGGCTCGCCCGAAATGGAGGAGAAACGGGTTACCTTGATGCCGTTGGCATACAGGGCCGCCGCTACCGGCTCCCCCTCGCGGGCGGAAAGCGGGCGCCCGTCGACATATATGGTCACCAGGTCTCCCTTTGCCATCTCTCCCAGTACGGGATGCTTTCGCACTCTCAGATCCAAAGCGGTCTCACCTTAGCCTTCCTCTCCCGCGACCGGCTGCGATAAGGCCCGGCAACCAGCCTGCAGGTCATCCCTGGCGTCTTTGTGGCCATACAACTCCTATGGATAATATAATGTATTGCCAGGGAAGAGGCACAAATAGAGGAGGTAAGCCTTGCATATCACGCCTGAGCAGATGCAGGAGCTGCGCCTGGGCGCACTCACGGCCATCGACGGACTCTGGTTCATGGCGGTGGAAAAGAAATACGGCTTCGATACCGCATTGGAGCTCGACCTCGAGGTATGGAAGGATTACGGCAAGGTGCTCCTGAAGAGGATGGCCCGCATGCTCGGCCTCACCATCGATCCCGAAAACCCCCTTGATCTCTCGACCATAAACTACCTGCTGGAGACGGTCTGCCACCTCGACGGTACGCAGTGCGAGGGCGAGGTCCGGGAAGACGAGGTCATCTTCCGCATAAACCGCTGTTCCTGGTGGGAAAACCTGAACCGTTCCGGGAGGGAATCCCATGTGCCATGCGAGTACATCGACAACGTCATCTTCAGGCACTGGTTGGAATTTGTCGACCCCGGCATCGATTTCGAGATAACCCATGCCCTACCCAGGGGCGACGATTACTGCGAATGGGTCATCCGCAAGGGGATCAGGGCTTGAGGGCGCGCGTGACGAACTCGACGGCTTCCCTGGTGATCTCCTCCATGTTGTGTTTGAGCGGGTCTTCATTCCAGTAGTTGGCCAGCCGTACCAGCTGTCCGATAATGGCATAGGCCGCGATATCCGGATGCAGCTTCCTGATGGAACCGTCCTTGACGCCGCGGGTGATCGTTACTTTGAGATCTTTGGTTATCGTGGCGATGATCTGCGCCAGTTTCCTCTCATAGCTGGCGTCCGAGAGCACCGACTCCTCCAGGTAGAGGGTATATATCTCCCGGTTCTCGACTATTACCTGAAAAGCCACCGGGATAGCGATACGTATCCTCTCCAGCATATCCGGAATATAGGCTATCTCTCGAGAGACCCTCGTCCTGAAGGCACGCACCCCCTCTTCGGCCAGGTCCAACAGTAGGTCCTCCTTGCCGGAGAAATAATCGTGGAACTCGCCCATGGACACCTCGGCAAGCTTCGTCAGGTCCTTCTCGCTGGTCGCATAGTATCCCTTGCTGGAAAAAAGGCGCGCTCCCGCCCTCATGATGCGCCCCCTTGCGTCCAGAGCGGCCACCTCTTCCGACATCTCTCCGACGAAGATATCCTCCAACATACTCGGCTGGCTGTAGCCCATCTCCCTCCATATCTTGATCTTCTTTGCCATTATCTGCTTGATCCTGTCCAGCGGAAGGTGCTTCTGGAGCTGCAGCCGCCTTATGTAGTTGATCATCTGTATATAGGAAGGGTCGTAATATGCCATGTTTTTATGGGTTTTGAGGGGAGGCGGGAGCAAGCCGATGCGCACGTAGTAATTGATGGCCGAAGTGGAAACACCCGTTGCCCGAGATACCTGCGATACCTTCAGGAGGGAATCCAGATCGTTTCGCTCTTTGCTCTTCTTTCTTACCGCCTTCGCCTTGCCAGACATATGTTAAGTATAAGTTAATACTAGGTGGAGTGGAATAGCCGGCTTACCGCCTTGGTCCCCGCGCCCACGGCCGCGCCTACAGTAATGCGTTCTCGTGGTCGAATATGGCCAGTCCCGAGGGGAGCTTGGGATAGAAATATGAACTCTTGTGGGGCATACGTTCTCCGTCCATCGCTATATCCCAGATATCATCCATGCTGGTGGCGCGCACCAGGAAAGCAGCCTCCGCCGTCCCCTCCTGCAGCGCCGACATGACGGTGCTCTCCCACGGAGTAAAGAACAGCTCGCCGCTTTCGGCGGCGGCATTGGCGTCCATGTTAAGCGCTTCGCCGATCACCAGGGAATGGAGTACGGAGATGTCCAGGCCTTTCCACCTGGCGCTCTCCGGTCCCATGAGGATACCGCCCAGGTCCACGCCCTCACGCAAGACGAGAAGGTCTGCCCCCTGACGGGTGATCATAACGAACGCGGTGCGCCCAGCGGATTCGAGCCGGTCCTTGAACATCCCCCTGCGCAGCGAGATGTCGTCCTGTATCGTCTCGATGGTGAAATGCCTCTCCATCTTCCTGCGTACTTCCTCCACCGGCTGTTTCATCCTGCGCAGCAGCCTGTGGACGGGAAGTACGGCCAGCCCCCGGTCTTGCGAACGGAAGAGCACCGTCGATACGTAAGCGCTGGCATCCCCGGCCGGAGCTGCGGAAGATTCCTCCTTGCCATATGCGAGGGCCGTCTCGTAGCGATGATGCCCGTCCGCGATGATCAGCTTGCGGGCGGACAGTATATCCGCCAGCATATCGACCTGCTCCCCTTCCTCCATGCGCCATACCTCGTGGCCGATCCCCTCGTCGTCTCGGAATGCGATGTGCGCCGGAGCCGAGGCGGCTTCTTCGATGATTTCCAGGGCCTCCTCGCCATCGTCCCGGAACACCGTGAATATCTGGCTGAAGTTGGCGCGGCACGAGCGCAAGAGGTTAAACCTCTCGGCGCGGGTACGGGGGAAAGTCTTCTCGTGTGGGAGTATCTCGCCACTGCCGAAATCCCTGCAGCGCAGCAAGGCCATTATTCCGGTCCTGCTCATCCTGCCCCCCTCCGGGATGTCGAAGGTCTGCCTGTATACGTACAGGCAGCGCGCGGTGTCCAGGGAAAGGACATCGCCCATCTTCCATGCCCGGAAAAGAGTCGCCGAATTGTTCCAGAATTCGCGGTTGCTTCCCTGCTGCGGGAGTATCAGCCGTACGATGTTGTAGGGCGAGCGCTCCAACAGCTCCTGCTTGCGCTTATCGTCGATGATATCGTAAGGGGGCGCTATCGTTTCGGACAGATCTTTTACAACCTGCGGATTATAAAAAGTGCCTCGAAAGGCCCTTATGTCCGCCACTGCTTTTCTCCCATTTCTTACCAAACCTGAAGGACTCTCCCCCAGGCTGTTTGCAACATTATAACCAATACCCATGCCCTTGTATATGCGTCCGATAGCGCACCACCTCCCAGATCCTGACTGCCGTTGCGTTGCTTTTTCATACAAAACCCGCCCGCATGACCCCTTAGAATAAGCTGCCGGTGATTCCCCGCTGGTTAACATAGTCTTCGGCGGCTGTCCCCTGCATACCTTTGAATACGCGTCCATATCTCACGTGCCCGCCTCACACAACGCACGTGCTTGTTATAGCCTTCACCCACAGCTTCGCGGCGGCAAAAATCACTCCGGCAGAAAAAAGTCATGACAATTTACGCGTTTACTCTTGAAAGTGCCACGGCAGATGTAATAAAAATAGTCTTACCGAATATCGAAGAATGACTCGCATCTTTCGGTATCCATAACACTAATCCAGCCCTTGGGGGGCGATATGATTTTCAACGCGGAACAAGCTGCGTGTCTTTCCGGCTGTTCCCAGCGCCAGCTGCGCTACTGGAAGGACACCGGCATCATACAACCTTCCGATCTCGAGCTTGCTGAAGACGGCCAGGCGAGGGAGCGCTACGATTTCAAGAACCTGGTGGAGCTGAGGACCATAGTCGGCATGCTGCAGGGGGGGATAAGCCTTCAGAAGATAAGGAAGACCCTGTCTTACCTGCGCGAAAACACTGATTACTCGCGGCCACTGGCCGAATGCAAGCTCGTCACCGACGGGTCTACCATCTTCGAGATATGCGAGAGCCAGGCGAGTATTCTGGATACCCTCAGGCGGGGCCAGGTTGCACTCTGCATAGCCCTGGACGGTATCGTAGAAGAGCTCACGGCACGGTTGATAGAGATGAAACGCGACCGCGAGATCTTCCTGGAGCGGTTGATGGCCTGACAGGCCGCCAAGTCGCCTAAATCAAGTTCCGCGGTGCCTGCGCGCAAGCGCCAGGGTCGCCTTGCTACCTGATAACCAAGCGTTTATCATTTGCTTTGTAATACTCAAATTCCGAGGTGGGAGCATGATATTCGCAAAACCCGATATCGTCTTGCTGCACCCCCCGAGCGTTTACGACTTCAGGCAGTCCATGATCGTGCCCAGTCCCATAAGCGATCTCGTTCCATCGACCCCTATCTTCGAGATGTACCCCATCGGCTTCACCTTTCTGGGGGAGTACCTGGAACGTAACGGGTTCAACGCGCGCATCGTAAACATCGCACAGCGCATGCTCGAGGACGCTAAGTTCGACGTGGCCAGGTTTCTGTCCCGTATGCGGCCTGCCGCCTTCGGCATCGACCTCCACTGGCTCACGCACGTCCAGGGTGCACTGGAGATCTCCCGCCTCGTGAAGCAGGTGCATCCCGAGATCCCCGTGATCATGGGCGGCTACTCGGCAACCTATTTTCACCGCGAACTCATCGCGTACCCCCAGGTGGATTACGTCCTGCGCGGTGATTCCACGGAGGAACCCCTCCGCATGCTCATGGAGTCCATCAGCGGCGGCAGCCCTCCCGACGCCGTTCCCAACCTGACCTACCTTACCCCGCAGGGCGAAGTGGTGGTAAACCCCCTGAACTACGTTCCCGCCAGCCTCGAATACCTTGGCAACAACTATAAGTACATGATCCGCTCGGCTCTCAAATACCGCGACTGGAAAAGCCTGCGCGCCTTCTGGAACTGGTGGCGGTATCCCATCACCATGGTCCTCACCTGCCGGGGTTGTTCGCATGATTGTGCCTTCTGCGGTGGTTCCCGCGGAGCCATCTCCCATTTCTGCGGCAGGCAGAAAGTCGCCTACCGTGCACCCGAGAAGATCGCCTATGACATCGAGCTTTTGTCCAAGTTCAGTACGGCCCCCATCTTCATCGTCGGCGATCTGATGCAGGGAGGAAGAGATTATGCCGTAGAGACCCTGGATTTCATCAGCCACATCGCCCCCGGGAACCATATAGTTCTGGAGTTGTTCGGCCCGGCTCCCAGGGATTTCTTCGACCGCATAGCCTCTAACCTCGAACATTTCGATTTCCAGATCTCGCCCGAGACACACGACGAGGAGATACGGGCGCTGATCGGCAAACCCTACGGCAATGAAGAGCTGGAGCGTAATATTGTCTGGGCCCTGGAGGCAGGTTGTGAAAAATTCGATGTCTTTTTTATGATCGGGCTGCCGGGCCAGACGCGCGACTCGGTCTTGGAGACCATCAATTACTGCGGCAGGCTGCTGCGCAAATACGGTCCGCGCGTCAACCCATCCATCGGCCCCCTCGCGCCCTTCATCGATCCTGGATGTACTTATTACCGTGAACCCGAGCGTTACGGCTACCGTCTCATCCACCATACCCTCGAGGACTACGCCCGGGCATCACTCTCTCCCCATTGGCGCGACCTCCTCGGATATGATACGAAATGGATGAGCCGGCAGGATATCGTCGATGTCACTTACGAGGCCCTGCTCGCCCTCAACACCATCAAAGCAAACAGCGGACTGATATCCCCCGAACACGCCTCTATGAACGAACGCCGCCTCCGGGACACCATCTCCCTTTTGAAGATGGTCGACGATATCCTGGAGCTCGGAGACCCCAGGCTCCAGCAGACCGAACTGGAAAAATTAATCCGTGAATCGCAACAGCTCTCCAGACAGCTCTACCTGCCCAAGGAGGAATTGATGTGGCCGGTGGTGGGAAGCCGCTTCAGGCGTCTGAACATCTTCCGTATCCTCATGGGCTGGATATAAAGGGGTCATATCTTCGATCATCGGTTATGTGGATACCAATATATTGCGCGAAGTGGCGTCAAAAGCGAAAATCAAAGGTACGACCCCCGACCTCTCTCAAGGGGTGAAGTCGTCATCCATTATCTGTTCTGCCTTCTCTCGCAGCTGCCTGAAGTCTCTCTTCGCGCGGCTGCTCTCCGGCAGCAGCTTATCGGTAGCGTTGAACCCCCAGCCCTCGTACTTGACCGCTATACGGGCGCTGAACACACGCTTCGCGGGCGCTCCACACTTCTCGCAGTCAGCGACCTTCTCCGCGTCCATGGGCTGCATGAGGTCGAAGGAATGTCCGCATTCCTTGCACCTGTATTCATATATGGGCAAACCGTTCACCTCCAGTGATATATTATAACAAGCCCGGAGCTGCCTTGGTTGTTTACGGGCTTATTTGTGCCGTGACATAATCATTGACTATGAGCGAAAGCGTTATAGCCACCCGTGCCCTGACCAAGTATTACGGTAAAAACCTCGGAGTGAAGGAACTCGATTTCGAGGTACACCGGGGTGAGGTCTTCGGTTTTCTGGGACCGAACGGTGCCGGCAAGACAACGACCCTGAGGCTGCTGGTCGGCCTGCTCGTGCCCACTTCGGGAAATGCAGACATACTCGGTTTCGACCTCAATAAGGATTCCCTGGCCATACGCAATCGCATAGGATACATCCCGGGAGACGTCAGGCTCTTCGAGGACCTCACGGGCGAGGAGACCCTGCGCCTGCTCGAGTCCCTGCGCCCCGACCGGCCAGCCGTTCTCAGGCCAGAACTCGTGCAAAGGTTCGAGCTGGACCTGTCGCGGAGAGTGGGAGAGTACTCCTCCGGTAACAAGCAGAAGCTGGCCATTGTCCAGGCTTTCATGCATGATCCGGAGCTGCTCCTCATGGATGAGCCCACCTCTTCCCTTGATCCCCTTATGAGGTACCGTTTCTACGAGTTATGCAGGGAGTTCAGAGAAAACGGACGTACGGTTTTTATCTCGTCGCACATCCTGCCGGAGATGCAACAGATATGCGACTGGGTAGGCATTATCCGCAAGGGTGAGTTGATAACCGTGGAGAGCATTGCCGAGCTTTCCCGCAAGAAACTGCGGCATGCCGATATTACCCTTGCGCAGGAGCCCGATGAGAGCCTGCTGGATTTCACCAGTGCCGAGCTCCGTAGAATAGACGGGCTGAGATTCAGTGCCGATATCAAGAGCGACCTGGATGCCTTTATCAGGGAACTGTCACGTCTCCACCTTGCCGACCTGCAGATCACGCATGCCAGCCTGGAGGAGATATTCATGGAATTCTACCAGGGCGAGGAAGATGATCAACCTTAAACTCCTGCGCTACCAGCTGAAGACAAAGAGGAGAAATATGCTCTATTTCTCCATCGGCCTCTTCCTGTGGGGCCTGATGATCACGGCCCTTTATCCGGCCGTTTCCGGCGTGGAGGCGTTCTCAGACTACTGGTCGCAGTTCCCCGATACCCTCAAGAACCTTTTCGGAGGCCACGAGATCAACATCCTGAGAGCGGAGGGCTACATCACCCTCGAGTATTATCAGCTGTTCCTCCCCATAATCCTCGGCGCATTCGCCTTCGGTTTTGCCGCTTTCTGCGTGGTCAAGGCGCTCGAGAACGGCACGCTCGAGATCCTGCTCACCCATCCCGTAGAGAGGTGGAGATATGCGCTTACGTCTTTCTTCTCTCTCGCGGCGGGCCTGGCGTTCCTGAGCCTGGTGGGAGTGGGAACGGTGATGCTCACCTCCCTTTTCCTGGGGATCGAGATATCCTACCTGGGGCAACTGAAGCTGATGCTAATCGTATACCTGTTCGTGATGGCCCTGGGCAGCATATGTCTCTTTGCATCGTGTGCGCTGAAAAAAGGCGGACAGGTATACGCAGTAGGCATTACCGTCTTTGCAGTCTCTTACCTGGTTAATTTTATCTCCAACAACTGGTCCTTTTTCAGGGTTATTGACCGCGCCCTCCCCTACCATTACTTTGACCCTTATGGAGTGATGACCCAGGCGGGGTTTGCATGGTCAGGTCTCCTGTATTACCTTGCGATGATCGTCGCCTTCTTATGGCTTTCCATGATAGCCTTACAGAGGAGAGACATAGCCGTCTGAACCGCATTTCCGAGTACAGGGAGGAGAAAATACCATGGCTTACGAGACACTCAAAATCGAAAAAGAAGACGGTGTCGCCGTTCTTTACCTTAACCGACCTGACGTGCACAACGCCATGAACCAGGTGATGTTCGCAGAACTCGGCTCAGCCGCAAAGGAACTGCAGAACGATCCGGAGGCGAGGGCGGTGGTTATGACCGGCTCCGGCAAATCCTTCTCCAGCGGCCTGGACCTGGCCAGCTTCGCCGGCCTGGCCCAGCTCACGTCGATGCAGATACATGCCTTCCTGAAAGAGGCTCAGGGTACTTTCCTCGCCTACGAGATGATGGACAAGCCGGTGATAGCAGCGGTAAAAGGCCTTGCCTTCGGGGGAGCCATGGAGATCATGCTGGCCTGCGACATCCGCATCGCGGCTGAAGACGCCAAGTTCAATCTCATGGAGATCAAGTTCGGTATCATCCCCGACCTGGGAGCCTGCAAGCGCCTGGCCCGCCTGGTGGGCAACGGCTATGCAAAGGAACTGATCTTTACCGGTGACACCATCGACGCCGTCGAGGCGCACCGCATCGGCATGATAGAACATATCTATCCCGCCGGGGATGTGCTTACAGAGGCAAAGAAACTCGCCCGGAGGTTTGCCGACGGCCCCACGCTCGGCATCGCCATGGCCAAGCAGGTCATCAGCAGGTGCTGGGATTCCGACCCGGAAACGGCTCTCGAGTTCGAGGCCATCGCCCAGACCTTGTGCCTGGTCTCCGAGGATCACAAAGAGGCCATACAAGCGGTCATGGAGAACAGGAAGCCCAAATACAAGGGCAGCTGACAGTCGATCAAAACCTGCTCCCCGGTCGTGCGTTGCCCGGGACGCCTCGTTGCCCGGCCCTGAAGGCCGACGCTGGGTCATCCTTCTGGCCCGCATCTCAACCCTTGCGGGATGCCCCTTGCGCCGGAACGACCCCCGTGTGCCTCACGTACGTCAACAAACGAGACCTGACCCCATCTTGTTGCATTATTCCTTGAGTCCCTGCAGCTCCAGGCGGGCCAGGGCGCCGGCTTCGCCGTCGGGGTCTAGCTGCAACGCCTTGGCCAGGAAGAATTCCGCCTCGTCGTCCTTTCCCAGGTTAGCCAGGCTGGTCCCCAGTATGTAATAGGCCCACGGGTCGCCCGGGCATAATTCGATATAGCGCCGCATGGACCCCTCCGCCTCCTCGTACTTCTCCTCCCTGGCCTGCAGCCTGCCGAGGGAGAACCAGGCGAGGGGATAATCTCCCTTCGCGTTCAACGCTCTCTGGTAGTACCCCTCGGCCTCTTCCCCCATCTCCCGCATGGCATGTGCAGAGGCCAGGTTACACAGGACCTCAACGTGTTCGCCGTCGATATCGAGTGCGCGCTGCCAGACCCTCACCGCGTCCTCCCACATACCCATATGCATGGTCGCCACCCCCAGCAGGTTGAGTATATCGGGCTCGAGCACGCTACCCTTGAGACGGGCCTCCGCCCGCAGCAGCAGCCTCATCGCCTCGCCGTACTTCTCCTCTCCCAGGAGCAGTTGCGCGGCGTTGGTATAAGCCAGGGCGAAATCGGGGTCCGCGGCTATCGCCTTGAGGTACAGGCGCTGTTTGGGCTCGGATTCGCCGGCTATGCGCAGCGCGTAGACGAAATAGCCGATGGCCTTATCCGAGTGGGAGAGTCCCTCTCCGATCCTGCTCAATCGCAAGCGCTCGCGCTCGAGTCCGAGTATATCTGCTGCCAGCAGGAGCATATCCTCCACCATGTCCTCGAGCGCCGCGATATCCACGTCCATTATTCCGGTCCTGATATCGCCCCGCAGGGCATCAAATCTAAAGCGGTTACAGTGGGCTGCGGCTTCTCCGCCGCTTCTCACCGTCATCATGATGACCTCAGCCCCGTCCAGCACCGGCTGACCATCGGGGATGAACTGCAGGCTTCCCCATATCGATATATCCGCGCCAACGCGTCCGGCTGCCTCCCTGACTTCCTCCTCCGACAACACCTGGGTAAGTGATACTATCTCTCCTTCGCGCGCAGGCGCAGTCAGGTCGACTACCTGCAATCCCGCAGCCCTTTCGAGTGCATTTATCATATAGAGCGCGAGCATGTTCTCGAAAACCGCGGTAATCTTGCCCACTGCGTTGGTGGCGAACTGGAACAGGGCTACCCTGCCCGCATTTGCCGTGCGTTCAACTGGCACTCTTTTCTCTCCCTTTCCCCGTTTTATCCTCTACTCCCGCCGTGCATTCTCCGCACTTGCGCTCCTGAAGCCGTATTGTGGGCGTCATCCTGTTAACCTTACTAATTCCCATCATTGTAACAAACATGCCTTCCTGCAATATCACCGATGCCCTTGCGCGAAAAGCAGGATAACACTATTCTTAGCATAATCCGTGAAACAGGGCTTTTATGCTGTCCCAGGAGGTGTTATCTATGCAGCAGAACGTGGGCACGCTGGATAAAGCCGGGAGGGCCGTTCTCTCCTTGCTCCTTTTCGATTTCGCCTGGAAACGCGGTGACAAGGCGGGTGCCCTGGCGGCCTACAATTCCGGCATACTCATGTCCTCCGTCTTATCGGGCTTCTGCCCGTTGTACAGGGTGCTTAAGATAAACACCGTAGGCAAACCGATCTGACGCGGCTTCCAGGGCGTTAAAAAAGAGGGGCCGCTTTCGCAGCCCCTCTTTAAAAACGTTCCGGCGGCGACCTACTCTCCCACACGGTCTCCCGAGCAGTACCATCGGCGCTGGAGGGCTTAACTTCTGTGTTCGAAATGGAAACAGGTGATCACCTCCGCTATGGCCACCGAGAACATCTATATTCGGTTTTCAAAATACAGCTCTTCCTCGTACCTTCAAAACTGCACAGCGATCTCCAAGGTTTAAGACCAAGCCCTCGACCTATTAGTACCGGTCAGCTCCACGCGTTACCGCGCTTCCACTTCCGGCCTATCAACCTTGTGTTCTACAAGGGGTCTTACCCGGTTTCCCGGTGGGAGAACTGATCTTGGGGTCGGCTTCCCGCTTAGATGCTTTCAGCGGTTATCCGATCCGGACGTAGCTAACCAGCCGTGCCCCTGGCGGGACAACTGGCACACCAGAGGTCCGTTCACCCCGGTCCTCTCGTACTAGGGGCAACTCCCCTCAATTCTCCTGCGCCTGCAGCGGATAGGGACCGACAGTTTTGTTACTCTCGAACGGTGTTGCCTGCCGTTTCGAGGGCCAGGTCATTTCTGCCTGGCTCTGCATGTCGCCATGCAGCTCGGACTATATCTTCATCCCTTATCGGGATGTTCGGCGTATAGTCTCTGAGGATTCTAGACCGGAGATTATCTCTCCGAGGTTTGCTTTTCGATACCTTCCTTCTCCATTCATGGAGAACGCTATCTCCAGCAAACCAGCCAGCCCTTCCTTCGTCCGATGTTCTCCTCTCTCCAGCGCCGTCACGATGGCACTGAATTTGAGGAAGTCATCCTGCTTGGACGAAAGAAGCGGGTTGCGCTGAAAGAATGGAATGACTTTCACCAACAGGTCCTCGCGGTTTCGGACCACGAAAACCTGTGATCGATCATCCGATCTCGATCGGTGGTTGGGTTTAATGTATCCGCATCCCAACCGCTCCTTCATCCTCACCAGAACCGAGCTGCGCTCTTCGTTCTGGCTTACGTGGAATTCAGGAACCAGCTGAATCCCGAACCGGCAACTGGGATTCCGCTGCACCGCGACGTGGAAGCTTCCTTCCCCGTCAGCGTACCCTGCAAAGTAGGCATCTAGTCTTTCCTGCTGATTGTCCGCACCCGACGCATTGTTACCTATCATTTCTATCATATCCATCACCGCTAACAATATTAGCTGTGTTCAATGACAGGTAGCGCGGGATACTCGGAGTTTCCAGCATATAGCCGAATTTATAGACAGCAATTCCCTTACTGTCTCACGACGTTCTAAACCCAGCTCGCGTACCGCTTTAATGGGCGAACAGCCCAACCCTTGGGACCTACTCCAGCCCCAGGATGCGATGAGCCGACATCGAGGTGCCAAACCTCCCCGTCGATGTGGACTCTTGGGGGAGATAAGCCTGTTATCCCCGGAGTACCTTTTATCCGTTGAG